>DAOUJS010000001.1:0-46568 GCA_034422355.1 Dehalococcoidia bacterium
CGCAGCAACCTCAACGCGCATGTGTCGCCGGACTGCTACATAGCATTCGGAGTCGACGCCAGGGCCATCAGGGACCGGCATCTCTACCTTCCCTGGGAGGTCCGCAAGCCCCCTGACTGGGCGCTGGAGGCGGCGTCTCCAAGCACGGGGAGGCGTGACGTAGTGGACAAGCGCCTCATCTACGCCCGGATGGGCATCTCCGAGTATTGGCGGTTCGACTCCACCGGCGGAGACATTTACGGCGGTCCGCTGGTTGGCGAGCGTTTGGTCAACGGCGTCTACCAGCCCTTTGATTTGACCGCTGAACCCGACGGCGTGCTCAAGGGATACAGCCCGACCCTGGAACTGTACCTTTGCTGGGCCAACCATAAGCTGTACCTCTACGACCCCGTCACCCGGACATATCTCAGAAACGTCGTACAGTTGGAAGAGGCTCTCGATCAGGAACGCGCGGCGCGGGAGGCGGCCGAGGCCGAGTTGCGGCAGCTTCGGGAAGAGTTGCGCCGCCGGGACCTGGGGGGTTAGCCGGGCCGCCCCCGGTCCGTACCATGCTGCTTTGCATCGACATTGGCAACACCGCAGTGACGCTGGGCGTGTTCGACGGCGAGCGGCTGAACACGACCCTCCGCGTGGCCACGGATACACGCCGCCTGGCAGACGAATACGGCGTTCTGCTCACCAACCTGCTCCGCCTGAAGGGAATCGAGCCTGACGAGGTCACCGCCGCCTGCATTTGCAGCGTGGTGCCTCCGCTGACGGTTGTTTTCGAAGACGTCTGCAAGTCCTTCTTCGGAGTCAACCCAGTGATGGTGTCCGTTGGCACCCGCACCGGACTGCGTATCCTTTACGACAGCCCCCGGGACGTGGGCGCGGACAGGATCGTCGACGCCGTGGCCGCCATTGAGCTGTACGGTGTGCCGGCCATCGTGGTGGACATCGGCACCGCCACCGTGTTCGATGCGGTGAACCGGGACGGCGAGTACCTGGGCGGGGCCATCGCGCCGGGAATCAGCCTGGCCGCCGACGCCCTGTTCCTGAACACCTCTCAACTCCGGCGGGTGGAACTGGCGGCGCCCGCCAGGGCCATCGGCCAGAACACGACCACCGCACTTCAGTCGGGCCTTGTCCTTGGCTACGCGGGCCTGGTCACGGGAATGGTGGAGCGGTTCAAGCAGGAATTGGGACAGGACGCCCGCGTCATCGGCACAGGCGGCTCCATAAGCGTAGTCGCCAGGGAGACCGATGTGTTCCACGCCATAAACCCGGACCTCACCCTGGTCGGCCTGCGGTTGATCTACAACATGAACAAGGACCGTTCCTGAGCCGGCAGCATCCCCGGCCCATCCGCATCCCAACCCGACGTGCCAAGCAGGAGGACAAGATGCCCGGTCCACTCGAAGGCAAGCACATCGTCCTTGGCGTCACCGGCAGCATCGCCTGCTACAAGGCCATCGACCTGGCCAGCAAGCTGACCCAGGCCGGGGCGCTGGTGGACACCATAATGAGCTACGGGGCGACCCAGTTCGTCACGCCGCTGGCTTTCCGCAGCATCACCCACCGGGCCGTTGTCACCGATACCTACGACTCCAACTCCGAGTACAGCATCGAGCACGTGGCCCTGGCCCACCAGGCCGACGTGGTGGTGATCGCCCCGGCGACGGCCCACTGCATCGCCAAACTGGCCCAGGGCCTGGCCGACGACCCGCTGACCACCACGATCATCGCAACCGCCGCGCCCGTCATGGTCGCCCCGGCCATGGACGCCAACATGTTCGATAACCCGGCCACCCAGGAGAACGTGGCCACGCTGAAGCGCCGGGGCATGGTGATCGCGGGGCCCGCGCCCGGACGCCTGGCGTCGGGACTGATGGGCATGGGCCGCCTGCTGGAGACGCCGGACCTGATGGGCTACATCTCCTACACCCTGGGCAAGGACGCCGACTTCAAGGGCCGCAAGGTGGTGGTCAGCGCGGGCGGCACCATGGAGGCCATAGACCCGGTGCGGGTTATAACCAACCACTCGTCGGGGAAGATGGGCTACGCCATAGCCGAGGCCGCGCGGGACCGGGGCGCGGAAGTGGCGCTGGTGGCGGCGTCCACCGGCCTGCCCGACCCGGCGCTGGTGAACGTGGTGCGCGTGCGGTCGGCGCAGGACATGTGCGACGAGGTGCTGCGGCAGGTGAAGACCGCGGACGCGCTGATTATGGCCGCGGCCGTTGCCGATTATCGCCCGGCCAGCGAGGCTGAGCAGAAGATAAAGAAGTCCGCCGACGACCTTACCATCGAGCTGGCCAAGACCACGGACATCCTGGAGGCGGCCAGGGGCAACTTCGTCAAGGTGGGGTTCGCCGCCGAGACCCAGGACCTCATTCCCAACGCGCGGGACAAGGTGACGCGGAAGGGCCTGGACCTGATCGTGGCCAACGACCTGACCGACCCCCAGGCCGGTTTCGGCGTGGATACCAACAAGGTGACCTTCATCGACGGAGACCTGAACGTCGAGGACCTGCCGGTGATGACCAAGTACGAGGTCAGCCAGCGAATCCTCGACCGGGTGCGCCAGCTATTCCCGGCGTGAGGGGCCAATAGCCGATAACAGCGAGCGCCGGTGATTCCCACGGCATGACGGGAATATCAATGCCGCCTCATCATGGCCCGGCCTAGCCGAACAGGTAAAGATTGACCAGGGCTATTACCTGTTCCCTGGTGATGATTCCATCAAAAAGGTAGCCATTTATGGCGGCAATGACCTCGCTTTTCTCGATCATGCCGTCTCCGTTGTCGTCATACGGAAACCCCAGCGGTAGCCGGGCGGCCCAATTGCCGCCGCCGTCCGCATCTTCCGCCGCGCCGGCGGCGATATTCACCGTCACCTCGCCTATGGCGTTGGGCGTCACGCCGAAGGTGTAGACGGCCCCGCTGCCGGCAAAATTCCCGGCAGTCCCGTGGGTCACGCTGACGCCCTGAAGCGTAAAGCCCGTGACTGGCTCGCTGAACGTGGCCTGTAGGGAAATGGGGGAGTTGAGTCTTACCTGGTACTCCGTGGACCTAGACCCTATGAATACCGTCGGCGAGCTGGGGAATGCGCTGCACAAGGGCAGGTTGAGCTGATTCAGGTCATTTTCTGCAATGCTCAGCAATTCATCGGGAACGCATCTGGTGAACCGGTTGCTGCGGAGGTACAACTGGGTGAGATTGGTCAGGCTGCCCAGTTCCGCGGGTATTGCCCCGGTCAACCGGTTGTCGTTGAGCCACAACCCGGTCAGGTTGGTCAGGCTGCCCAGCTCCGCGGGTATCGTCCCGGTCAACTGGTTGCTGATGAGGCTCAACCAGGTCAGGTTGGTCAGGCTGCCCAGTTCAGCCGGGATCATCCCGGTCAACTGGTTGTTGTTGAGGTTCAACCAGGTTAGGTTGGCCAAGTTGCCCAGTTCAGCCGGGATCGTCCCGGTCAACCCGTTCTCGTAGAGCCACAACTCTTGTAGGTTGGTCAGGCTGCCTAATTCCGTCGGCATCCCCCCGGTCAACTGGTTGTCGTAGAGGTACAGCCCATTGACCCGCCCGTTTGCATCAGTGGTAACACCGTACCATTCCCTGGTTGGCCGGTCGCTCAGCCAGTTGTCGTTGTTGGTCCAGTCCGCTCCGCCGGTGGCGTTGTACAGGGCTTCCAGCACGGCGCGGTCTTCCTGTGAGTCCTCTTGTGCGCAACTGCTGCCGAATACGGTGCCTATGCCCCGGAGCCATGTCTGAAATGCGTCATCCACCGGCGCGCAGAGACCGAGGTTGTTGTAGAAGTAAAACCGCTCCAGTGCGGTCAACGCTGTCAAGGTTTGAGGGAGCGAATCTCTCAACCGGTTGCTGCGGAGACCCAAGTAAGTCAGGTTGGCCAGGTTGCCCAGTTCTGTTGGAATCGTCCCGGTCAACTGGTTGTTGTTGAGGTTCAACCAGGTTAGGTTGGCCAAGTTGCCCAGTTCAGCCGGGATCGTCCCGGTCAACTGGTTGCTGTTGAGGTTCAAATAGGTAAGGTTGGACAGATCGCCCAACTGGGTCGGAATTGTCCCGGTCAACTGGTTGCTGTAGAGAGATAACTGGGTCAGGTTGGCCAGGTTGCCCAGTTCCGTTGGTATCGTCCCGGTCAACTGGTTGCCGCGGAGGGACAACTGGGTCAGGTTGGCCAGGTTGCTCAGTTCTGTTGGAATCGTCCCGGTCAGCCGGTTGCTGTTGAGGCGCAGCGCTATCAAGTTGGTCAGATTGCCCAGTTCCCTTGGGATCGTCCCGGTCAACTGGTTGTGGCTGAGGCTCAAAATGGTGAGGTTGGTCAGGCTGCCCAGTTCAGCCGGGACCGCCCCGGTCAACTGGTTGCCGCGGAGGGACAACAGGGTCAGGTTGGCCAAGTTACCCAACTCCGTTGGTATCGTCCCGGTCAACTGGTTGCCGCGGAGGGACAACTGGGTCAGGTTGGCCAGGTTGCTCAGTTCTGTTGGAATCGTCCCGGTCAGCCGGTTGCTGTAGAGAGATAACTGGGTCAGGTTGGTCAGGTTGCCCAGTTCCGCCGGAATCGTCCCGGTCAGCTGGTTCTCGTAGAGCCACAACTGGGTCAGGTTGGTCAAGTTGCCCAACTCGGCCGGGACGCTGCCGCTCAACTGGTTGCTGATGAGGTTCAGGTATGTCAGGCTGGAGAGGTTGCCGAGGGTGGCCGGTATGCTGCCGGTTAGCCCCATCTCTCTGAGGTCCAGCCTGACAATCCGTGACGGAGGGTAATCCAGTCTGACCCCGTCCCAATCTGCTATTGGAGTGTTCTCCGACCAATTCAGCGTCCCGCTGCCTGCCAGCGTGTCCCGCGCTGCCAGCAACACATCGCAGTCGGCGACCAGGTCCGGGTTGTTGGCCGCGTCGGGAACCGCAGTCCCGTCCGCGCAGGAGGACGACTGGGCCGATACGGTGAGCGGGATGCTTGCCAGCAAGCCGATAACCAGGAAAAGCGGTATTACCGAAAACCGTTTTGCTATCCGTAGACTTCTCATAACATACATCCTTTATAAATACAATCAATAAATGCAATAACACCAATTGCGCAATAATACCATAATGAATGTTTCCGGCATCCGTATTCGAGTGAATGCGGATGCCGGAATGACTGGGCAATGGTCTAGCCCGAGACGGCCTCCTTGAACCTTCGGATGGCGTCGATGTGCTGGTCGGGGCCTTCCAGCCCGGCCCGCATGGTGTTGACCGACAGGTGGGTTGCTCCGATCTCCTCCCAGGCCGCGGCGGACTTGCTCCAGGAGTCGGCGTCGCCGCTGGCGATGCTGATGCGGCCCTCGATGCCGATGGACATGGGGTCCCGGCCCGCGGCCTCGGCGTACTGGCGCATCAGGGCGATCTTCTCCTGGCCCTCGCTGTCGGGCTGGAACTGGGGGAACCAGCCGTCGCCCATGCGCCCGATGCGGCGGATGACCCGCTCGTGGCCGCCGCCGAACCAGATGGGGATGGGCCGCTGCACCGGCAGGGGGTTGATGCCCGCGTGGGTGACCCGGTGGTAGCGTCCCTCGAAGTTGACCACCTCGTTGGTCCAAAGCTCCCGGAGCAGCCGTATCTGCTCGACGCTGCGCGCGCCCCGGTTGGAGAAGTCCTCGCCCAGGGCCTCGTACTCCACGTGGTTCCAGCCGATGCCGATGCCGAGGCGCAGCCGGCCCCCGGTCAGCAGGTCAACCTCCGCCGACTGCTTGGCCACCAGCGCGGTCTGCCGCTGTCCCAGGATCAGGACCTCGGTGGTCATCTGTATCTTCTCCGTGACCGCGGCCAGGTAGCCGAACAGCACGAACGGCTCATGGAACATGTCGGTGGAGCGGTAGGGCCGTTCCCAGTTGGGGTGCTTGCTGGCGTCTGCGCCAAGAACGTGGTCGAACACGGGCATGTCCTCGTAGCCCATAGACTCGGCGGCCTGGGCAAAATCGCGGACTCCGGCGGGGTCCGCACCGATTTCCGTCTGCGGGAAAATAGCGCCTAGCTGCATTTCAGCATCCTCCTTTTGATTTGATAAAGAGTCTCAACGACGGCAGTATCCCGGCTGGCGTTCCGTGCGTCAACTACCGCTGGCAGAATGTCTGAACTGTGATTCATGGGATTGATGGATTTGTATGATTTTACAGTCATGGCTATCCTGGAATCAGAGAAATCACAGTTCAGACGAAGAACAGAGAGGCCCGGCAGAGTATCCGTATCTAAGTTGACAGTCATATAAAATGAGTCTACAAATGGGCAAGTCGAGGCAGAGATGAAGCTGCATTATTACCCGGAAACCGACAGCGCCTATGTGAAGTTCAGCGAAAAACCCGGTACGGAGACCGTCGTCGTGGCCGACGGCCTTAACGTTGACCTTGGAGCGAATGGCGAGCTAATCGGGCTGGAAATCGAGCGGGCTTCCAAGCACCTGGACCCATCCATCATTAATCCTGAGACGCCGGACGCCGGCGGATAGGCCAGTTCGTCGGAAGCGGCTCCCGGCACAGCGCGGAACACTGGAGGAACTCCCATGAAAGTCAAACGGTTCGACTGCAACCCCATCATCCACCTGGGCTTGAGCGATACCCTGGACGGCAACATCAACGGACCGTCGCTGATTGAGGCGCCGGACTGGCTGCCGGACCGGCTGGGCAAGTATTACCTGTACTTCGCCCACCACATCGGTTCCTTCATCCGGCTGGCCTATGCCGACCGGCTGGAAGGCCCCTGGAGCATCTACGAACCCGGAACGCTCCAGATTGAGCAGTCCCACTGCTATAACCACATCGCATCCCCCGACGTCCACGTGGACGATGAGCGGCGGGAAATCCGCATGTACTACCACGGCTGGGTGGCCGACCGGGTCCAGAAGACCAAGGTGGCCGTATCCAAAGACGGTCTGAACTTCGAGGCGTCGCCGGAGGACCTGGGCCAGCCCTATTTCCGGGTGTTCCAGTGGCAGGGCTACCACTACGCCGTTGGGATGCCGGGCGTCTTCTACCGCTCGAAGGACGGCCTGACCGGGTTCGAGCAGGGGCCGACACTGTTCAAAGACAACATGCGCCACACGGCCCTGGCTGTCGATAACTCAGAGACCCAGGGCAACATCCTCAAGGTTTTCTACACCAACGCTGCGGACTCGCCGGAGCGGATATTCCTCTCTACCATTGACATTGGCGGCGACTGGTCCCGGTGGAAAGCCTCAGACCCCGTCCTGGTGCTGGAGCCGGAGACCGACTACGAGGGCGCGGACCTGCAACCGGCGCCTTCAGCCCGCGGCGCAATCCTGGAAAGGGTGCGCCAGCTCAGAGACCCCGGCATATTCCGGGAGAACGGCAATACCTACCTGCTGTACTCCGTGGCCGGGGAGCAGGGCATCGCCATCGCAACCGTAGAGGAGGACCAGCCAGAGGAGGACCAGCCCTCGCCGGCATAGTTGAACATGACACCTGAAGCGCGCGCCCGCAAAATCGAGTCCTACGGCAAAGCTTACGAGACCCTGATAGCCGGGCTGGGCAAGTTCCCGCGGGAGATGTGGGACTTCCGAGACGAACACGGCTGCTGGAGCATCCGGGAGCACATCGTCCACATCACCGACAGCGAGGTCAACAGCTACATCCGGTGCCGCCGCTTCATAGCGGAGCCGGGGGAGCCGCTAATGGCCTACGACGAAAACGTATGGGCAACTGCGCTCGGCTACGCCGGCCGGAGCGCCGACGACGCCCTGGAGCTGTTCCGCTTGCTTCGCCGACAGAGTTACGCCCTCATCAAGTCACTGCCGGAAGAAGCCTGGACCAACACCTGCTACCACCCGGAAAACGGGGACATGACGTTGGACGACTGGCTGGATGTTTACGAGGCCCACATCCCGGAGCACCTGAGCTACATGCAGGAGAACTACGATGCCTGGCGCAACGGGCGGTGACCAAATTGTGGAAAATCCACTAGCACAAGCACCCGGTTCGCGTGTATAATGCAAGAGAGAACACACTTGCGCGAGCGGAAGTGGCTCAGTGGTAGAGCATCTCCTTGCCAAGGAGAGGGTCGTGGGTTCGAATCCCATCTTCCGCTCCAACCGTCTCCCCCTCCAGACTCCTTTGTCGAGACGACTCATGTCCACGCCACTATTGCCCGACAGTTACCGGACTAATGCAAGGAAGTCGGCCAGCGATAAAACTGACTGGCGGAAGAAGATTGCCAAGGCTATGGAAGCCCGCCGTGCCGGAGAAGAAATGCGGGCCGGGAGAGCGTCCACCCTGTCGACCAAGGTGCGCATAAAGCTGTGATGGAGAATCCCATCCAACCCCCCTTTACCCTTCCGCCACAGACACCCCTGTTCCACGCATCGCAATCAGCCCGGTACGAAAGACAGGCGGTGATTCAAGCATACGAAGAACAGTACCAGTGCCGCCTTATTGTCCTGATCGATGCGATTTTCCCTCACAGTGTTACTCTGTTTGAAGACCTGATCTATGACGCCGATTCCGATGTTGATCTCCACTTGTTGTTACATTCACCTGGTGGAGATGGCGAGACGGCCGTTAGATTGGTAAGGGGCGCTCAAGCCAGGTGCAAACAATTAACGGTGATCATTCCAGACCAGGCCAAAAGTGCAGCGACCCTCCTGGCCGTAGGCGCTCATCACATTCTAATGTCTCCAATGAGTGATCTGGGACCCATCGACCCTCAATTCTTACGGGACAACAACCTTATTGCCGCCAAAGATATTATCGCAGCAGTTGAAGATGCTGCCCAGAAAGTCCAAGAAGCGCCCGACACCTATCCCCTATACGCTTCGTTGCTCAGCAATGTCGATCAGTTGATGGTTCAGCAATCGCGTTCCGCGCTCGACAGGACTGAGGACTTGCTATTGGAAGCTATCCGAAGCAACCCAGACAGGACAAAGGGAGCCGTGGAATGTCTGAGCGTTAGGCTGAAAGAACCTCTAATTACGAGACCCCGCACCCATGCTGCCTTGTTTGGTGTACAAGACGCCATAGCTGTGGGCCTCCCTGCAGAGGAAGCCGACTTACATGGACAGCAATGGCGATTGCTTTGGCATCTTTGGGCTAAGTATTCTAACCTTGGCGCAGCGGTTGGAGGGGTGCGCGTCTATGAAGGTCGTCGTGCTTCTTGGGTCTCCAGCACAATCCAATAGATCCCCACTCTCAGTTAACGATGTCTAATCCTGTGACAACCTTCCTCACCTCAGTCGCGGTCATATTGCTCCTGGTGGCCTGTGGCAGCGCTGCCGGGACGACGCCCGCCGAGGAACCTTCCCCAACCCCTACGTCGGACAACCCCACGGGAGCGGGCCAGACCGCATTCGGTATCGGGAGGGAGTTGGAAGGAGTGGATATCGCCGTCGACGAGTGCGCCTGGACTCAGCCCGAGGGCGGGGGAGACCCGGAATTGAACGTGACTTTCACGCTGGATAACGGTTCCGGGGAGCAGCTATTCGTCACCTACAGGCTTCAGAACAGTTCCGGGACCATCTACAAGCAGGCCGGGGCCGCCGGTGACCTGACCGTCAATGACAAGGACTCCGGCACCCGCACCATGTCCACGGACAAGTTCGACGCGGGGTCGGCGGACATCGACCTGATCGTGTCCATCGAGCGGTTCCAGGACCGCACCCACGAGACCATTCCCCTGGGCGAGTGCTCCGGGCCGTAGCGGCGGGACTCAGTTCCTGACCAGCATCCCCGGCTGGCAGTGGCGGCAATAGCTGGTTATGCGCTGGTTGGCGTTCAGTTGGGTGATGTTGGCCCCGCAGGCCGGGCACGGCTCCCCGCCCTTGCGGTGGACCTTGAGGAAGTCACGAATCTTGACGTGGATTTCTTATCCCATTCGTTCCCGCAGCACGTCGCGGGCTTCCTCCACCACCAACCGGCATTGCTGGTAGAGGCGGGCCTTCTCTTCCCCGCCCAGGGAGTTGGCCTTGCGGAAGGGGGAAATACCGGCGGCGAACAGAATCTCGTCGGAGTAGGCGTTTCCGATTCCCGACAGGAATGCCCCTCTCGTTAGCACCCCCTTTATCTCGCCCCGGAACCGCTTCAACCTGTCCTGGAACTCCTCAAAGGGGATGCCGTCCAGAACGTCCGGCCCCTGGTCGTTCAGGCGGGGCACCTGGTCCATCTGTTCCTCTGCCACGTAGTAGACCAGCCCCATCTGGCGGTCGTCCAGGTATCTTAGCTCCGCGTCCTCGCCCAGGCCGACGGTGAAGCAGGTCTTCTTCAGCACCTTGGTTGATGGAGCGCAATGCTGGAGGGCGCCGGTCAACATGGGATTGATCACCAGCCAACGGCCACCTTCCATCTCGCCCAGCAGGAACTTGCCCCGGCGGTGGAACTCGCCAAAGCTCCGCCCCGCCACGTCCGTGGAAAAGTCACCGGCCAGGGACCGGAGCACCGTGGGCCGGAGCACGGTGGCAGACTCCACCGTCCGGCCCTGCACGCGGTCGTTCAGGAAATCCTTGATGACTTCAAGGTCGGGCGCTTCCGGCATGGCGGTCTCCCTGTTTCGTTGTGGTCGGGCGCTTTGTGGTCAAGAGACTGGTGAGAGGCCAGGCTACTCCGGGGTCTCACGGTCTCGCAATGTGGACTCGGAATGCCGGAGCGAAAACCCGGCCGGTGACGTATCTCCCAAACGCAAATCGGTGTTTCCGGTAACTTCCGCCAGCCGCCGGCGTTGGCTATTGGACGTGATGGTTGATGGTTGAGGCTCCCGGAAATCGAGAGATTCCAGTAACGGCATCATCTCTTCTACTGCTTCAACGGCTTCCCCGATCTCTCTCATGCTTCTCTGATTCTCATAGAAGTTCTGATGCCCCTTGTAAGCGTCCGAGAGAGCGTTGCCGAGTTCGGGCTCGTTATATTCAGCTACGATCAGACGGCCAATACATTCAAGTTGCCGGTGTGACACATGACGCCAGCCTCGCTGTTCTCCGATAATCTTCAGGTGTTGGGCAACCGCCGCCCATGCCTTTTCACCGGCCTGGAGACGGCGGCCCTGTTCCAGTTCCTCGCGGGCATGTTGAATGAACATGCGGCTCATCGCCCTGCGGTCTTCGGTAGTTTGCAACCCGGGTTCAGGCAGCATTGGCTCGGTTGCCATACTATTCCGGCCTCGTCCTGTAACCAGGCATTATATACTGCCGATATAAACCTTAGTCCCGAGTCATAGCGCGGGTTTGCTCTGTACCGCTTCCGCTCCAGGGGATATAATCCCTGCGTCGGCGCCGGTCCATAAAATCCGGGGCCGCGGCAACTGGGACAATATCCCCGGACGGATGGGCGCTTGGCGCTTCAGGAGTCCGGTCGAGAGGGAGTAGACGGCATGGCAGATTACACTTCCTGGGTACACGGCGCGACGATGCAGATCGAATACCCCAACCGCATCACCTCGGTAAGGCACACCGGACCTTTCGTCCGGATCGAGGGCGCGGATGGTCAGAACACGTGGGTCCACTTCCCGGTGCCTACCCCCGCCGTAGTTGACGGGACCAGGACGAAGGCCAACGCTGCCCTGCTCAGTTTCAGGACCCGCTCTCACGCCATTGTCCACGAGGTCATCGTCTATGACGGCGAGAAGCGTATCGCCGAGCACATGGACCTGGGAATGGAGGGGGACCACCTCGACGGCCGGTTCGAGATTCCGGGCACTCCCGAGGTGGACAAGGGGTTGAATATCACCGTGGGCGTCCAGTTCAAGGACAAGGCCCCCGACACCAGGGCGTTGCAGATAGAGATCGTCGGGGCCGGTATCGAGTTCTCCGGCCAGTAGGTCGCGGCAGGGACCAGTGCCGTCGTCTACATGCCGACTAGGTGGAACAGCCACGCCAGCGCCCCGGAACCGATGATGGCCAGGGGCGCAGGCACCCGGAAGAACATCACCGCGCCGAAGGCAAGCAGGGCGATTGCGGCCTGCACCGGTGAGTCCACCGCCCGGTCCCATAGCAGGAACACCGCGGCCACCACCAGCCCGATGGCTGTGGCGTTCACGCCGGCCAGCGTCGCGCTTACCAGCGGCCGGGTGCGTACCCTTTCCCAGAAGGGCAGCACGGCGTAGATGACCAGCACCCCCGGCAGGAACAGCCCGGTGAAGGCTATCAGCGCGCCTGGGACCCCCCAGTAGGCCGCGCCCAGGTAGGCGCTGAAGCTGAACATCGGCCCCGGCAGCGCCAGCATCAGTGCGAACCCGTCTAGGAATTCCTCCTCGGTTACCCAACCGGGCGTCACCACCTCGGTCAGCATCATGGGCAGCACCACCTGCCCGCCGCCAAACACCAGCGACCCCATGCGGTAGGAGGACTCGGCCAGGGCCAGTGGCTTCCAGTCAAAGTAAGCCCGTGCCGCAATCAGGCCGGCCAGCAGTCCAAGGAACACCACCAGCAGGGCCGCGCCCACAGGAGGCGAGATACCCAGGTTGGAGAGGGGACGGCCGGCAGCATCATCTTCGGAATCGGGCCGTTGTGCCCGCAGCGCGACCGCGGTGACCAGCCCGCCCGCCGCCAGCACTGCCGGGAAGACCCAGGGCTCGCGCAGCACCACGGCCACCGCCGCGCCGAAGAGCATCAGCCCCATCGTCAGCCTTGTGGTCACCACCACCCGTCCCAGACGCCACGCCGCCGACGCGACCAGGGCCACCGCCCCTGCGCCGACCCCGTCCAGCCACGGCGGTCGGTTTTCTGGCGTCAGGAACTGGGCCACTCCCAGACCCGCCAGGGCCATAATAACCACCGCCGGGTAGAGGAAGCAGAAGAAAGCCAGCAGTCCCCCCAGGGGGCCGGCGCGGGCGGTGCCCACGGCCACCACCATCTGGGTTGAGGTTGGCCCCGGGAGTCCCTGTCCCAGCCCCAGCAGCTCGACGAAGCGGCGCTCGTCCAGCCAGCGTTTCCGCTCCACGAACCGTTCCTGCATCAGGGCGATGTGCGCCTGCGGCCCGCCAAAGGCGATCCACCCCAGGGGCAGAAAGGCCCAGACCACCTCCCACAGCCGCCGCCCGTAGGACGGCAGCGGCGAAACCTCTAACGAGCCGCCCTCAGCCTCGCTGTTGTGCTCTTCCGGCACAGTGCTCATATAATCAGAGCCTCCGTCCGGTCTTGCCCTGGCCATCGCTGCTTGCCGTGGCTGAACGGGGATGATAACTTACGGGCAAATCATGGCCTTCCAAACAGTCTTTCCGAACGGAATGTTAAGGGTTGAGGAGTCGGTATGACAACTACAGGGGTGACCACGCACAAGAACTTCATCGGCGGCAAATGGGTGGAATCGGTCTCCGGGCGGACCTACCAGGTCTACAACCCGGCCCACAAGACCGAATCGGTTGGGGAGTTCCAGACCTCCAACGCCGACGACGCCCTCAGCGCGGTGGCCGCCGCCAGGGACGCCCTGAACGACTGGGCCAACACTCCCGCCCCGGTGCGCGCCGGGTTCCTCTTCCGCGCCCTGGAAGTCATGGGCCGCCGGGCTGACGAGATTGCCCGCACCATCACTATTGAGGAGGGCAAGCCCATAGGGGATGCCCAGGGCGAGGTCAGGCGGGCCATGAACATCATCGAGTACGCCGCGGGCGAGGGCCGCAGGATGTTCGGGTACACCACTCCCTCGGAGCTGCCCAACACCGTGGCCTACACCATTAAGCGTCCCCTCGGCGTGGTGGGGATAATCACCCCCTGGAACTTCCCCATCGCCATCCCAACGTGGAAGATCGCTCCGGCGCTGATTTGCGGCAACGCCCTGGTGTTCAAGCCGGCGTCGTCCACGCCCCTGAGCGCCGTCAAGCTGATGGAAGTGTTCGAGGAAGCCGGGCTGCCCCCGGGGGTGCTGAACCTGGTCACCGGCCCCGGCGGGCAGGTGGGCAACGCCCTGGTGGAAAGTCCCGACGTCAAGGGCATCTCCTTCACCGGCTCCACGGAAATCGGCACCGAGTTGTACGGCAACGGGGCGAAGCTGCTCAAGAAGGTGCAAGCGGAGATGGGCGGCAAGAACGCGGTCATCCTGCTTGAGGACGCCGACATGGACAAGGCCCTCGGCGGCATCGTCCAGGGCGCTTTCGGCTCCACCGGCCAGCGCTGCACCGCCACCAGCCGGGTGATCGTCGAAGAGTCGGTCTACGACGAGTTCGTCAACGGACTCATCGACCGCACCAGCAATCTGAAGGTCGGCGACGGCATCGACCCTTCGGTTGACGTGTCTCCCCTGTGCGGACAGGGCCAGTACGACAAGGTGCTGGAATACATCGGCGTCGGCACTGAGGAGGGCGCGAACCTGGCCTACGGCGGCCACGGTCTCACAGAAGGCGAGTACGGCGAGGGGTTCTACATCGAGCCCACAGTCTTCACCGACGTTTCCCCGGACATGCGCATCGCGCGTGAGGAAATCTTCGGCCCGGTGCTGACGGTCTTCAAGGCCAGGGACCTGGAGGACGCGATACGGATCTCCAACAGCGTCGACTTCGGCCTGTCCTCGTCGGTGTACACCCGCGACCTGACCCGCGCCTTCGAGTACATCAACACGGTGGAAACCGGCATGGTCCACGTGAATGCCCCCACCCTGGGCGGCGAGGTACACCTGCCCTTCGGCGGCCTGAAGGCGTCGGGCGTAGGTCAGCGTGAGCAGGGCACGGAAGCCTTCGACTTCTTCACCGAGACCATCACCGTATACATAGACCACGCCGCCGCACCAAGGCAGCAGGCGCGGTTTATTTAGGGGCAAGTTGCCCTCAGCAAAGCCGGACCATTGTCCAACCGGAGGCATTGAGAGGGCTGATATAGTGACTCATCACGACGCTGGCAGCGACCTGGAGAAAAGGCATGACCACCATAGAAATCAAGCCAGCGAGACCATCGGCCAGGCAGGTGGACGGGGATTCTCTTCACGTCCGTACGTCAGGTTATGCCGATTCTGACCACGAGACTATTTCGATGTCTCTTGTAGGGAACGGAGCCGACGTCAGGTGGGCATTCTGGGAATGGTCACCTGCTCTCATTCGGCTCCGCAGAACGGAATGGTTCGTGCCCACAATACAGGCGGTGATTGCCTTGCCATGGACGTCGGATGGTTGGATGATCGATGGAGTCCGCACTCAGCAAGTAGCGGTATCACAAATGCTCAGCTTGCTGACACACGCCCTGGATAGCCGGGTCCCACCCCCGACCGTTGTGCCTACCTCGGAAGGAGGCATTCAGGTCGAATGGCACCGGAATGGCATTGACCTTGAGATTGAGTCCCCGCCATCGGGACAGGTCGAGTTCTTTTTCTCCAGTCAATCGGAGGAGTACGAAGGGCTGGCCTGGGAGGAACTGGACCGGTTGGCCGAATATGCACGGATAGTAATGGAGGTCTCATAGTCTGTTGGCTGCCCCGATGGTCTCAAAGGCATCGGGCGTAGGTCAGCGTGAGCAGGGCACGGAAGCCTTCGACTTCTTCACCGAGACCATCACCGTATACATAGACCACGCCGCCGCGGCAAGGCAGCAGGCGCGGTTCATCTAGGGGGCAGGGGCATGTTCCAGATGGAACTGACAAAACCTGGTTGACGATCTGGCGTATCTACACTACAAACGTGTTATATGCTCACGGCTGTTGCGGAACGGACCGAGATGTGGCCAGTGTACGGGGAGGTGATCTCACGGGCAAGATGAAGGGGACACTTCATGCAACACACGACGGAACCCCGACTTTTCGCCGAATCGATTCTGGGATCCCCGAGCTTGGCGCCTTCCCAGCCTTCTAAAGATGATGTGCTTACCAACAGCCCAGTCTTGGCCTGCACGGATAACCTTGCTTTCATGGAAGGTCTTCCCGATGGCCAAATGAGGCTGATAGTTACTTCTCCCCCTTACAATCTGGGTAAGCGTTACGAGACCAAGACCTCACTGGACACCTATATAGAGGCGCAAGAGCGTGTAATCCGGGAGTGCGTGCGGATTCTCCATCCTCGAGGGTCGATCTGCTGGCAGGTCGGAAACTACGTCGAGAACGGGGAAATAATTCCTCTGGACACAGTTCTCTATCCCGTGTTCCGAAATCAGGGTCTCAAACTTCGCAACCGGATCATCTGGCACTTCGGACACGGCCTCCATTGTACGCGGAGGCTCTCAGGCCGGTATGAGACGATCAACTGGTGGACGAAGAGTGACGATTACACCTGGAATCTGGATCCAATCCGCGTTCCATCCAAGTATCCTGGCAAACGTCACTTCAAAGGCCCGAACATAGGAAAACTATCCGGGAACCCCAAAGGTAAGAACCCAAGCGATGTGTGGGAATTTCCGAACGTCAAAAGTAACCACCCGGAAAAGACGATTCACCCTTGCCAGTTCCCGGTCGAACTGGTTGAGCGTCTAGTCCTTTCCATGACAAATGAGAAAGACGCAGTGTTCGATCCCTATATGGGCGTAGGGTCGTCAGTAATTGCCGCTCTCATACACGACCGCGCCGCCTATGGATGTGACATCGTCCCCGAGTATGTGGAGATCGCCCGGCAAAGGGTTCGCCAACTACGCGCCGGCAATCTCCCGATTCGGCCGATGGGCAAGCCCATCTATGATCCTGCCAAACCTAATGGTGGGCACTGATGCAAATCAAGGCTCGGTATTCCCACCTCAATGGCGAGGAATATCTGTTGGTACATCGCAGGGAATTGTGGGAAGAGGTGCAGCAAGTGATTGCCGGGGTGGATGCCCTGGCCTGCCGAACCAAAGTCTCCAGGGAAAAGACCAAACAAGGCATGACCCTGTTCTCTCCCAAGGACATGAATCAGGCGTTTAAGACCGGACTTCATGCGCTAGGGTGGAGTGAGCGCCGGAGCAATTTCTGGGTAGCATCTGACGAGAGACTACTTCGCGGAATTTATAGCTTGCCTGAGAACGAGCAGAAACTAGCCATCGAGAACGCAGGACACCAACCTATCATGTCCTACAACCAGACCGACTTCGTAAAGAACCGTGTTGCGGTGGAAATTCAGTTCGGCAAATACGCTTTCGTTGCTCATGATCTGTTCGTCAAGCATCTGAGTTTCTACGTTTCGGACATCATCGACGTGGGGATCGAGATACTTCCGATGAAGGAACTGGAAAGGGAAATGTCGTCTGGTGTTCCATATTACGAAAGGGACCTTTTGAACGTTCTGCGTCAGGGCCGCGGAGTGCCAGCCGTGCCTCTTGTGCTTGTCGGCGTGGCACCGTGATTGATGGTCATTTGTGTATTGGCCCAGCCTACAAAAAAACGGGCTGGCGGTTTCGCCAGCCCGATTCCGTGCCTTGAAGCCCGGCGAGACGCTTAGTTAGGCATCACCGCCACGCTGCGGATTTCCCCGAACTCCTTCTTCAGCTTCTGCCAGGAATCTCCGCCGTCGGTGCTCAGGTACACGTACCCGTATAGGCTGGCCGCGGCGATGACGTTGGGGACCGCGGCGTGGGTGCCGAACCAGTAGACCACCGAGTTCGGCTCCTGGGGCAGCGGGGTCGCCTCCCAAGTCTGGCCGCCGTCGCTGGTGCGCTGGATGGCCCCGGTAACGCCGGGTATGGAGTCGCCGTTGCCCACGAACATCACGTCAGGGTCGTCCGCCTTGATCACCATCCCCCGGCAGTAGGACCGGGTGTCGTTCTCGTTGAACTTGGGGAAGTAGTGATAGTCCCAACTCTCGCCCTCATCGGTGCTGGTGGCGATGCCGAATGGGCTGGTGCAGTAGATGGACGTGGTTGGCCCTGCCCTCAGGGTCATTCCGTGAATGTCGCCGTGGAATGGGTCTGGCCCCAGGTCCGGCAGATGGACCCAGGAATCTCCGCCGTCCAGGCTCTTGTAGACCCCGTCGACCTCGATGCCCGCCCATACGGTGCGGTTGTCGCGGGGGTCAACAATCATGTTGGTGGTCCGGGGAATCCCCACAGGACAGGGAATGGTCAGGCCCATCTCCAGGTGGTCCCAGGTCTTGCCTCCGTCCCGGGAGCGGTAGGCATTGGGCCTTGTGCCGGCGAAAATCGTATCCGAGTCCGAGGGGTCCACTGCCACCGACCAGATTTGCAGGTCGTCCATGGGTGAGTCCAGCTTCTCCCAGGTCGTCGCCCCGTCGTCGCTGCGGTAAATGCCAACGTCAGTGCCTGCTATGACGCGGTGCGGGTTGTCCGGGTACACCGCCAGCGCCCGCACGTTGCACTCAGAGGGCAGGGGGTCCCGGATGCGGTCCCAGGTGTTGCCGCCGTCGGTGGTCCGGGACAGACCGCCGCCGACGGTCCCAATGCAAACGGTATAGCCTGCTGCCATGACCTTCTCCTCCTCAGGTTGAATTACGCCCGGCCATTAGTCGTCATAATGATAGCCTTACCCTGCCGGAAATGCCACCTTCCTTGATCATTGCCTCTGCATAGACTACACCCTTGCCTGCCGGCAACACACTCAGCTTATCCGGGTATGGCCCGCCGGGCAGACCCGTCCTGCATATCCTTGGCAAAAACGCCATATTTCAGCCGAGGATAGCACGCCACTCCTTTAACTTGCCCTTTGCACGGCCCGGTCGTAAAATGGCGCCACTACAGCATTAAGGAGGTCCATGGCTATGGCTGGCCTCAATCATCCATTGGAGAACGTCCGAGTATTGGACCTGGGACGGCACCAGGCGGGTCCACGGTGCGCCCAGGTGCTGGCCCGCATGGGGGCGGAGGTAATCAAAGTCGAGCGGATCGGCGGCGAAGAGACCCGTTATCACGGCCCCTACGTGCGCAGGCAAAGCTCATACTGGGTCCAGTACAACTCCGGCAAGAAGAGTCTCAGCATGGACCTGCGCAAGGAGAAAGGCAAGGAGGTCCTGCGCGACCTGGTCAAAGTGTCCGACGTGCTGGTGCAGAACTTCAGGCCCGGCACCATCGACACCATGGGGTTCGGCTACGATGTGCTCAAGGAGCTCAACCCCCGCATCATCATGGTCAACGTGTCGGCCTTCGGGCAGTTCGGCCCCTACCGGGAAAACATCGGCTACGACCCCATCGGCCAGACCATGTCCGGCATCACGATGGTTACCGGCGATGAAGGAATGCCTCCCATACGTACCGGCGTGCCCATCATCGACCGGATAACCGCCCTCCACGCCGCCATCGGAACCCTGTCCGCCCTGCACGAGCGGGAAGTCTCCGGCGAAGGCCAGACCATAGACGTATGTCTCGCCGACACGGGCTACAGCCTCACCGAAATCCCCATCACCGCCTACCACGGCACCAAGGTCCCGCCGCGGCGGGGCGAGCGCGGCGCGCCTCCGGGCGGCACCTACCAGTGCAAGGACGGCTGGGTGCTGCTATCCGCCGGCGACCAGCACCACTGGCACCGGGTATGCAACGCCCTGGGCAGACCCGAATGGCTGGAAGACCCCCGCTTCACCACCCGCAACGAGCGGGCCAGGAACCGCGACACGATCAACGACCGCATCAACGAGATTCTCGCGGAAATGTCCACCACCGAGGCCATCGAGCACTTCCGGAGGCATGACGTGGTGGCCGCGCCGGTGAACACTATCCCCCAGGCCGCTGAAGACCCCCACCCCTGGGAGCGGGGAGCGATGGTGGAGGTGCCCGACTTCCTCGCCGGGAGCATCGCCGTGTCCGGAGACTTCTGGCACTTCAGCCGGACGCCGGTAACGGTCGGTTCCACCCCCCAGGTAGGCGAGCACAACGAAAACGTCCTCTCCGGTATCCTCGGCTACTCAGACGACCAGATCGCCGAGTTGTACGACGAGAACGTCATCAGCACCAACCACTACTACGACGATCTCGCCGAGTAACCGGCCCATTTCCCGACCACAAAATGGCCCCGGACCGCTGGTAGGTCCGGGGCCATTCCTGTCTGATGGGAGATTTAGGGGGTCAGTAGGTAACCATCATCCGCTGGATTTCCTCCGGGTCTGTGGTGCGCGTCAGCGCCAGCATCAGCAGAATGCGAGCCTTCTTGGGCGCCAGGTTGTCGGCGACGATGAACCCCTCCTCGTCGGTCCGGCGTGTGCGTACCACCCGGCCGTTGCCCGTCTGTGTGGAGATCACTACCGGAATCCCCCGCTGCCGTGCGTCCCTCAGCGCGGCAGAGAATCCCGATGGCGAACCGCCGCTGCCCAGACCCCCGGCCACGATGCCCGCCACTCCCGCATCGGCCAGGGCGTTGACCAGCAGGCCGTCGGCCCCGGCGTATGAGTAGGCAATGTCCACTCTCGGCAGTTCGGAGACGTTTTCCACGTCGAACTCCGAGTCCACCGTATGGGCCTTGGTGGGGTTGCGGTAGAAGACCGTTTCCTCGTCCGAGTCGGCGTAGCCCAGCAGCCCCAGTTCGTTGGAGCGGAAGGTCTCCAGCCGGTAGCTGTTGGTCTTCACCACGTCCCTGGCGGCCTGAATCTCGTTGTTCAGCACGGTCAGGACCCCCCGGCCCGCCGATTGGGGAGCGGCGGCCACCCGCACGCAGTCGATAAGGTTTATGTCGGCGTCGGTGGCCAGCCCCGTGGGAGGGCGCATCGCCCCGGTGACCACCACCGGCTTGCTGCTCTTCACGGTCAGGTTAAGGAAGTATGCCGTCTCTTCCAGGGTCGCAGTGCCGTGGGTTATGGCCACCCCGGCGGCGTCCGGGTCTTCCCGGAACACCTGGTTGATGCGCTTGGCCAGTCCCAGCCAGTGGACCGGGCCGACCTCGGTGCTGCCCACATTCATAAACTGCTCGGCCCGGACCTCGGCGAAATCGTTGACCTCCGGCACCCGGTCCAGCAGTTCCTGGATGGTCAGGTGCTTGTTGCCGTAGCTGTAGTTGATATAGTCTGTCCGGTATGCGCCGACGAAAGAAATGCTGCCGCCGGTGCCGATAACATAGACACGCGGCTTGTTGTCGCTGGTCATCTGGCTTCTCCTCAACAGCCGCCAAGGGCTGGAATTGGTATGAGACTATGCTGTTGGACCGGGCATATTCTAAATGCTGCGTGAGTCATCCGTATACGGCTCGACGTATAGGGCAGCTTCCGGTCCAGGTGGCGTCATCCCCGCGCTTTTCACCGGACCCCAAACTGCTGGCAATTGCCCCCTTTCCAACCCCGGTCCCGCTTCCCTATCATGTCTTGTAACGGTTATGTCTTGTCCGCGTCTATCACCGCCAATGTCAGGAGCCGGATCTGCCTCCCGCCAATGGACCGGAATGGGTGAAAGCGCCTGCTCCCGGCCCGGAGCCAGAGGTGAGCGGGAATGCCCGCTAATGTCCCAGGGAAAATTCTCCATATATGCCCATCACACCACGGCCCCCGAAACAAGTTGAAGGTATTGGACTGTGAACACCCCTGACCCACGCGCAGCTGCCATATCCTTGTTGGTGTTGTGTCTCTGCCTGTCCCTCGTGTCGTGTATCTCCGATGACCCCGGAGACGCAGCCCAGGGGCTGGACCAGGTGATAGAGGCGTTGTCCACTCCCCGCAGCCTGGCGACGCCCCGCAGCCTGGCCACGCCGCGAGCATTGGCAACCCCGCGTAGCCTTGCGACCCCTCAAGGCTTGGGAGCGCCCCGGGATCTGGCGACTCCGCGGGGCCTGGAATCCCCCCGCGCCCTGGTGACCCCGCGGCCATTGGTCACGCCCCGGAGCCTGGCGGTCGAGGCTACACAGGCGCCCACCCGACGGCCGGACATGACCGCATCCAAACCTACGTCCGTCGCCGTCGAGGTGGTGTCCGAAGGACTGGAAGTGCCCTGGGCGCTGGCCTTCGCCCCGGACGGGCGCATCCTGGTCACCGAGCGTCCGGGGCGGATACGTGTGGTCAAGGATGGCGCGCTTCTCGATGCGCCATTCGCCACCTTGGACGTGGCCCACGTCTCCGAAGCAGGACTGATGGGCATCGCCCTTCACCCCCATTTCGCCGAGAACGGCCACCTGTTCGTCTGCTACACCTACCAGGATGACGCCGGAGGTGGGTTCGGGTCAGGGGCGGGACCCGGTGGCAGGCTTCTTAACCGGGTGGCACGGCTCACCGACGTTGACGGCGCGGGAGTTGACCACCACGTAGTCCTGGACGGGATTCCCGGAGCAAGAAACCACAATGGCTGCCGCCTCGGGTTTGGCCCCGATGGCAAGCTCTACGTCACGATGGGCGATGCCCAGGAACCGGACCGGGCGCAGGACCTGACCTCTCCCTCCGGCAAGGTGCTGCGAATAAACTCCGACGGCGCCGGCCCCGGTGATAACCCCTTCCGGGGACCCGGCCAGTCCAGCTTGGTATACGCCTACGGACTCCGCAACCCCCAGGGCCTAGCCTGGCACCCGGACACGGGAGACCTGTTCATTACCGACCACGGTCCAAGGCGGGAGGACGAGATCAACATCCTGCAACCCGGCGGAAACTACGGCTGGCCCGATGCCCTGGGGCCGGTCGGCGATTCACAATACATCGACCCCATCCTCTCCTTCACCCCCACCATCGCCCTGTCAGGAGCGGCCTTCTACAACGGCGATACGCTGCCGGAAGAATGGAATGGCAGCTTCGTATTTGCGACTCTGAGAGCCGAGCACCTGCACCGGGTTACCCTGCGGGGGCCGGACTACCGCGTGGTGGAGTCCCACGAGCGGCTGTTCCAGGGAGAGTTTGGCCGCCTGCGCGCCGTCGCTATGTCTCCCGACGGACACATCTACTTCACCACCAGCAACCGGGACGGCCGCGGACGCCCCCGTACCGGAGACGACAAGCTGCTCCGGTTGGTAGGAGTGCCATAGGGCAGGAGATGGCGCCACGCCGAAATTGAGCCAACTCCTGTGGTATGGTGGATTATTGGGGCGGTTCTGGCGGTGGCAGCGTTCCCCTCAGCTGGCGGACGATGCTGGCCAGGAATGCGCCCACCACCAGGGCGGCAATGGCCACGATTACCGGGAGCAGCCAGGGGTAACGCTCGGTGAAGGGTCTGGCGGGTGCGGAGGGTGGCGGCGCGAAGAAATCCGGGTTTTCCGTGTGCGGCCCCAGCACGGCGGCGGGCAGTCCCTCGGTGACCAGGTACGGGAATATCTGCTCAAGGTCGTAGGAAGGCGCATCTATGTCCTCGTTTCCATAGTAGAGCCGGTAGGACTGGGCCGGGTCCGCGGAAAAGACCAGCTTCCGCACGGACCCGCTGGCCTGCGCTCCCTCCACCGGAAACGGCGGGTTGTCCTCGTTGGCGATGGTCACCCGGTAGTACCTGTACCTGGACTCCCCGAAGCCGATGGACAGGTCGTTGCCGGTGAACTTGGGAGTGTCATAGTCGTATATGGTCTCATCCCGCTGTACGCTGTGCCACGTCCAAAGGTCGTCGTCCGTCTCGGGCAGTTGGTCCACACCCTCAAGCGTTACCCGGCGGTGGAAGTTCCTCTGGGGAATGTCGAGGTCGATGCGGTTGGCGGGGAAACCCGTTCGGCCACCATCCAGTACCAACATGGTTGATTTCTGTTCCGGGTCTTCCTTCCGCTCCGTGATTTTCAGCGGAATGACCGCGAGGCGGGGTTCCAGCTTGCGGGCGAAGAAGACCATGCCGCCACTGATGTCAAGGGGGCCGGATCCCTCGTCGTCGATGCGTACACGGAGAAAGCGGGCCGTGCTGTCTGGGTAGCTGACTCGGGTATTGCTTGTGGAGAATCCACGTTCCCTGACCGTGAAATCGAAGATGGTTACGCCGGTCTTGACAGTCCGCCAGGACTCGCCGTCGTCACTGGACTCGATCTCGACCTGACGCTGGAAATTGTTGGAAGCGGTCTCAATCTCCAGTTCGTTGTGAAGGGTTCCCTCTGTTTGCAGGTCGAGGGTGAAAGTGGTGTGTTCGCCGGGAGTGTGCCCCAGGTCGCGCATCTTGGCCGTTACCGATGCCCGGCGATGATCGCCGGACTCGACAAGCAACTTGTACGGGACCTCCGGGGATTCCTGCTGCGAGGCTATGCGAATGTCCCTCAACCCCGGACCAGCGTGGGCGTATACCTCTGCATCCATCTCCAGTTCCACCAGACCCGGCCCAGCGAGGCCAGGGGGCAGCGCCACGGGCTTGTAGAACCGCCAGCCCTGCTCGATCTGAGAAAGTTGCCCCATACCGCCATGCCGGCCGGGGAGAAGCGGAAAGGGTCCATCCCCCGAGGTGTTGGCCAATGCGGGCAGCGCGAGCAGCAGCGCTGCGCCCGTTGCGATAGCGGCAAGCGTCAAGACTTGCAGCGCTCTCCGCGCCGGTTTCCAGTACACTCTAACCATCAATCGCCAGCTGCCGGAAACATTTATGCCCGCTGCTCAAAGAGGAAGCCCCTCAAAGCCTGGCTGTAACGCTGGTATGCCAGCCCCATGCCAAGCAGCATGACTCCTAGTATGACGAAGGCGGCGACCCGGTATCCCGTCTCCAAAAGGAATACGTCGAACACGAACAGCTTGGCTACCGGCACAACCAGCAGGGCCATACCTGCCAGCCTGATCCTGCTGGAACGCAGGGCGACTCCCGCGCCAATCACTCCAACGGCGTACACTGCCCATAGCACGGTCAACGAGAGTTGCTTGGCATTGACGTAATCCACCCCCGGCGCTGCCCAGGAGAGGCTGTCGAAGTAGTCAATTACTTCCAGGCTGAACAAGGCCAGGGTCAGCAGGTTGGCGATGGCGGCCAGGGTCGGTACCATGAACCGCTCCCGTTCCTGGGTCGGGTCACGGTATCGCCGGTAGATGAACGCCGATAGACAAAACGCGGCGATTACGACCACGAATATGGGGAACCGCTCGTTCAATACGGGCGTAAAGCCGTCCAGGGGAACTGCCGAGTCGAACAGGGCAAGATGCGCCACCGCCAGGGCAAGGTCTCCGAGACCCAGGACCCGCATCGGCCACCGGTCCAGAAGGAAGCCCACCCAGATCAAGGCCGCGCCCTGGGCAGCCCAGGCGACGGTGACCCAAACGCCGCTGACCTGCAACGGAACGGCGATGGTCAGGAATATAACCGCTATCGGCAAGGCGAACAGGGCTATCCGGGGAGGAGCGCCGCTCCTCTTCATTGCCGCGAATGCCGTCAGTCCGTAGAACAGGGCCATGCCCAGGGCTATCAGGCCAAACCATATTTCGTAGTCCTCCCATAGAAGAAACACCGTCAACGCGAAGAACCAGATGGCATTGAGACTCATCAGGCTCATGTCGGCCGGTCCGGGAACACGCCGCCATACCAGGTGGAACAGGGTAGTCACTCCCGCGAATATGAGAAACACCACGGTAAGGCCAGCCTGGGCCAGCAGCAGGTCGTACACGGAGGGTTGGGAAAACAGTATATCCAGCGCTTTCCAGGAGAAAAGGCCATAGGAACCCACCAGCCCCAACAGGGTGAACCAGCGCCAGTTGCGGAAGGTGGATACTCCCAGAATTCCCAGGTCAACCACGATGATGTACACCAGGAGCAGCCGGTCGTCGGACAGGTTGGGGCCGAGCAGGACCGGCGAGAGGAACGCGCCGACAATGCCCAGGACGCCAATGACAATGGACTCGTAACGGAGGGCCAGCAGTCCGGCCAGCGCCACCACCAGGGCCAGGAACAGGAACGCCACATCGGGCCGGATGAGTTGATAGAGTCCAAATGCTGCGTAAATGGATAAGTAAAGAATCGCCGCCCCGCCGGCTGTCACCGGCCGGGACCAGACGGGAACGCGCCGCGAGGCGTATTCGCCCGCGCCCAGCAGGGCCAGCCCCGCGACTATGCCCAGGGTGACCCGTCCGGTGTCTCCGATCCAGTTATTGTCGAAGGCGAGCTTGAGGAAGAATCCGATCCCCAGCACCAGGGCCACCGCCCCGATGATAGCGAACCAGTTCCGGCCCAACACCTGCTCCCAGTCGATGGAAAAGCCGCCGGGCTGCGAGTCGCCGGTGACCGGGCTGTTGCCGTCCCGCGGAGGCTCCGGACCCTCGCCGGCTGGGGCAGACATTGGAGCAGCCGGGGCAGCGCCGGCGGGCACGGCGTCCTGCGGGGGCGCTGACACTTGTGCCTGAGCAGGCGGCGGGGCGGATGGACCGGACTGTTGAGGCTGAGTGGGCGCAACTGCGTCGCCCTCCAGCCGGGAGATGCGTTCCTGTAGCCGCTCGATCAGCAGCGCGGCATCCTGAAGCTCGCTGCGCACCGAGGCCAACTCGTCCCGGAACGCCTGCTGCGTCTCATCGTCAGTGGGAGTCGCGGCGTCGGGAGACTCACCTTCCGGCGCGGGTCCGGGAGACAGCCGGGAGCCGCAGCCGGTACAGAACGTGTGGCCAGCCGGGCTTACCCTACCACAATTGGGGCAAGTGATTTCGCGCAACGTCCGCCCTTCCGTGCATCCACGCTTGTAGATCGTGCAAGACTATAACACCTGGGCTTGACCCGCTACTGAATGGTGCCATACCGATTGGCGCGGATTACGCGGCGATTGGGACCAGGCTATCCGGCAAGCCAGGCAGACCGTGAGTGAGACTAGCTCCGCTCCAGAAGCTCGATGCGGACGTCTCCGGGGGCGCGGACGAAGGCGATTTTCACGCCAGGGCGGAGGTCCCTGGGTTCGGTGGAGAACTCCGCACCCTTGGCCTTCAGGTCGGACGCGGCCTCGGCAAGATTGTCCACCCGCAGGCCGAAGTGGTCCAGGCCCAGGTGGGGGTCCACCGGACCGGCGGGGGTGTCCTCGCCGGCCTTGGCGATGAAGATGGTCAGGCCGTTGAGGTCCAGGTCGATGCGGGGCTGGCCGTCGGACTGGATGGACTCGACGATCCGGGCGTCGAACATTTGGTTGAAGTATTGAGCCGTGGCCATCGGGTCAAGGCTGCGCAGGTGGATGTGGTCGTATGAGTAAGTAGGCATGTGTGATCCTCCTTAGGCGTTGAAAGTTATCTTAATGTCGAGGTCTACCCCACACTATGAGCCCACTATGAGCCCCGTCGATTACTGTGAATGCGCCTCGCCCGGCGGGGCTGATGCGCCGTTGCCCTCCAGGTTACGGGAAAATCCCGCATCTGAATAGCTGCCGATGGGGAGCAGCCTCTGGAAGTCCCTCCGCTCGATGTTAAGCAGACGGCCCAGCCGTCGTTGGTCGTTTGCATCCCTGATCGTAAAGGGCCTGGGGAGTTGATCCCGCAGTTCATCCAGTTCAGCGGCGAATCTACCGGCGGTGATGATGGACTGGCGGATGTCGCCTATGTCGGCTTCGTTCCGGTAAAAGTTCAAGTGCATCAACTCCGCATCATGTACGTAGGTATAGAAGTGGTCCCGGCCGAATTCGTCAGCTAGATGGAACCCGATGTCCTTAATGTTCATGTGGTGCATGTGGTCCCAGCCCCGCTTCTCGCCTATGGCTTTTAGGGCGTGTGCCACCGTGCCCCAGACCTTCTCGGATGCCTGGAGCCGGTCACCCTTGTCCAGTTCGCTGCCGGCCTTTTCCAGGAACCAGCGGCTCATTTGCACGTGATCATCGACTCCGGGCCTGCCCGGTTCTGGCAACTCGGACTCCATGTTGTTTCCGTCTTGCGTGTTCATCTTACTCGAGCATTACGTTATGACTGCCGCTATCGCTTGTCAACCGGCATGATGCCTTGCCCTGCCTGCCCAGCGGCCCAGCAGGAAGATGCTCCCGCTGATGACCGTCAGCGCCGCGCCCAGCCAGAACACGGCCCGGAAGGCCAGCATGAATGCCCTCGTCTCCAACTCCGGCCCGGATGCTCCGGCCGTGGTCAGGACCGCCAGGAAGTGGCCCTGGAACAGCGCAAAGACCCCGCCGACCACGGCCACCGACAGTACCGTTCCGGTCGCCTGGGACAGCGATAGTGCGGCGGCGGCGGTGCTGAGGCGTCCGGTCTCGACGCTGCTCATCATGTAGGTGTACGCTGCGGCCTGGTAGAAGCCCAGGCCCGCTCCAATGATTGCTATTCGGACTCCAACTTCGGAGAAGGCGGACGTACTGGCGAGAGTTCCCATCAGGAACATCCCGGCAGTCACCGCCGTCAATCCTGCAGCCCCGACCCAGACCGCGCCGACCTGGTCGCAGAGCCAGCCGCCTGTGCTGGACGCTCCCATGTTGAGTATGGACATCACGGCGAACAGGGTCCCCATGGCCACTGCATCACGCCCGATCACGTCGCCCACATAGAAGGGGAAGATGAACCAGACCACGAAGACCCCCAACT
The DNA here is from genome assembly GCA_034422355.1 of Dehalococcoidia bacterium. GTDB lineage: Bacteria > Chloroflexota > Dehalococcoidia > Lucifugimonadales > UBA3495 > CATOSP01. The sequence goes on from DAOUJS010000001.1 coordinate 28,132, forward strand.
GGGATATGAACATGGATGCGGCGGGGATTACGAAGCCCGGCAGCCTCAGGAGTTCCCGCGGTAGAACGGGCCAGGGAGCGCGTCCCTCCCGCCACCAGAAGGCTGCCAGCAGGACAGGAGCCAGGGAGAGCAGCGCCAGCACGGTGGGGACCGTCCAGCCCACGGCGCGGCCCAGCCTGAGCCCGATTATCAGGCACAGGAGCGCGGCCCCCAGTGTTGCCGCGCCCGCCACGTCGAACGAGCCTCGGGAAGCGCCACTTTCGCGGGAACGCGCGCTGCCGGACATCCACCAGATGCCCAGGACGAGGGCCAGCAGGATGAAGGGTACACGGCCCAGGAAGATTGTCTCCCAGCCTCCCCACTGGACCAGCATCCCTGCCCCGATGGTCCCGGCCACCGACCCCAGGGCCTGGCTGCCGGTGGTGAACCCCATCGCCAGCCCGCGCCGGTTCTCCGGGAACAACCGCGCGGCGATGGCCGGGGACACGGCGAAGAGGCAACCGCTGCCCAGCGCCTGCAGAGCGCGGAAGGCCACGACCGTCCAGAGGTTGGAGGACAGGCCGATGCACACCATAGCCGCCAGGTAGGTCACCGCGCCGAAGATGTACACCCGGCGCAACCCGAAAAGGTCGGCGAAGCTGCCTGCGCTCAACACCAGCGCGGCCCGGCTGGCCACGTACACGACGATGGCCCACTGAATGGTCTGGAGGTTCGCGTTCAGGTCCCGGGCCATGTAGGGGAGGGCCACGTTCAGGGAGATGTCCAGCGCGGAGAGGAACATGCCCAGACCCGCGGCGATGGCCACCATCTGGCGGGCCCAGGGTCTCCCGGTGATGGGCAAAGGCACAGGAGCAGGCGTGTCGGCTGAGGTGGCCACGGCTAATGATTGTACGCTATTGGCCGTGGGCGGGGGATGGAGATAAGCCTATACTGGACCCGTATTGGCTGGAGAGCGGCGCCAGACCGTTAAGTGTGGCCGGCTCAGGAGGCAGGGTCTTCCATCGTGCTCAATATCCGGCGGACTAAAGCCTGAACCAGCGGACCTTCCTGGGCAATTACTTCGTCTTCCATGAAATCGTAGTAGAGGTTGGCGTGGAACTTGTTGGCTAACCCGTAAGCCAGAGGCAGTGAGTGGTCATTATATTCCCCGGCCAACCTGTTTACCGCGGCCGCCCGGTGACTGTATTTGCCGTAGCGCCAACCTCTGCTCTTGGCAATGGCGGTGACGGCGTGGGACTCTGCATCCCATAACTTTTCCGAACCCTGCATGGTGTCCCAGGCGGCGAACTCCCTGTCCGAATGTTCCAGGAACTCCAAGGCTGATCGAGGGTGGTCTTGCACCGTCATTTCCGGTCGCGCTGTCATGGTCTATCCAGTGTACCGGATGTTAGACCATGAAGACGGGGTTGGCGTCGGTGTTGATGCGGGTCTCGTTGGAGATGCCGTCGCGGAGGAAGCGGGGGAGGCAGGTCATGTTCAGGTGGGTCTCGCCGTCGTAGAAGCGGAGGGGCTTGTTGATGCGCTGGGGGACCAACTCGTTGACCTGCTCGGCGTCCAGGCCGGGCAGGGGAGAATCGGATGCGATGTTGATGCCCCACAGCGTCTGGAAGGCGGGCACGTGGACCTGCGTCGGTATGACGTGGTTGAACACTCTGTCCAGAGTGTTGGCGATGGTGGTAAAGCACTCCTGGTGGCTGAGCAGTCCTGCCGGGCCGGACTGGGTGACCATGATGCCGCCGGGATTCAACCGGCCCCTGACCAGGTTGTAATACTCCTCGGTGTAGAGGCTGTAGGCGGTGCCGCCCTCCAGCGGGTCGACCAGGTCCATGATCATCACGTCGAACTGCTCGGACGTATTGGAGAGGTATTGGCGGGCGTCCTGGTGGAGCAGTTCAAGGCGCGGGTCGTCGAAGCTCCCGTTGTGGTGCCGGGGCAGATATTGGCGGCAAATGTCAACGACGGTCCTGTCTAGGTCGATCATCACCACGCGCTCCGTGGAACGGTGGGCAAGGGCCTCCCGCAGCGTGCCGCCCTCGCCGCCGCCGCCGATGAAGACGCGGCGCGGGTTGGGGTGCATCAGCATTGCCGGGTGGACCAGAGCTTCGTGGTAGATGTGCTCATCCCGCTCGGTGGACTGGGTCTTGCCGTCCAGCACCAGGCTGCGGCCAAAGACTTCCGAGTCCAGGACTTCAACCTTCTGGAAGCCCGTGTCGCCGGAATAGAGAACCTGCCGGACCTTGAGCATAACCGCCAAGTCCGGGAAGACCGTCTCCAGGAACCATTTACCGGATATGTCCATATATGTTTGACCTAGCCGGGCCAGCCCCGCTTATCTGGGGGTCACGGCTAACGGTATAACTCCCCGGGGAACCTCGATTATCTCCGGGTCCCTGGCTTCCAGCCGCTCAACGAGGTAGTTGGCCGCCGCCATTGGCTCGAAGGAGGAGCCGCAAGCGAAGATGTCGGCGGCAGCGTACCGGTACTCGGGCCAGGTATGGATTGAGATATGAGACTCGGCGATGGCCAGTATGCCGGTGACGCCCTGGGGGCTGAAGCGGTGGAAGGACTCGCCGACGATGGTAGCGCCTACCTGGTTTGCCGTCTGGAGCATTGCGCCGCGGATGAAATCGAGGTCGTTGAGAAGCTCGGGGTTACAGTCCTTGAGTTCCAGCAGGATGTGCGTACCTAGTCCATTCAATCACCTGCCCTCCCAAAACACCAAATTAGCCACATCAGAGACGCGGGTCCTCTACCTGCCGGGGGCAGCTTCACTGGCTGAGGATCCGTATCTCAGGGCGGCAGACCGCTATTTTATATGTAAACTAGCGTTCAATTCAATACCCACAGACGTCATGCAGGCGAGTGCAAGATCCGGTTGACATTAAGTAAGACCTTCATCCATAGAATAGGGACGGAACCACCCATCTGATGGAGGAAGGCCAGTATGGAGTATAGACCGGCGGGACGCCCGGGGCATACGCTACAAGCTGGCACACATCCTGACTTCAGCGTGATCCGAGCTTTACACACACCCTGCCCATCCTTGCAAGTGATGACGACAGAAAAACAGCGATATGGTAGTCTGTAACTGGTGTTGCCAGTTAGGAGCGGACCCTTGGAAATGCAGAAGACTACCTTAAACCTCCCAGAAGCTCTCCATGCTGAAGCGAAGGCAGAAGCTGCCAGGCTTCGCATTTCCCTGACCCAGTTGGTGGTTCAGGCATTAACACGGGAGTTGAAGCGCCTGAAGGGGAAAGAAACCGTCAGTAGAAATTAGCCAAGAGGCTTCCATTCGCGGAACTGACAACGCGATTTTCCCGTTGCCGTCCGGCCAAACCACAGAGGACTGCCTTGACCGAGCGTGAAAACGCAATAGCCCTGTATTCCTTCCTGAAGGAATTTGCGCAGCTCCGTACCAAGATCACCCGCGATGTTTCACAATATGAGCGGGAAGGACAGGTTCTGTGGGCATATCAAATTCCCAGGGAAAGTGGTTGCTATTGCATTGCTTGGGACAGAGACCCTTCCTCCACTTCCGACGAAGTATGGGTGGAAATTCGGAAGCCGCGCCCGTCCCAACCACCGGGACCGCCCGAACTGGTGGGACCCTGGGTTCGGCGCGACCAACTCGGCGATTCATCCCTTGACTTTCCGGAATTGTACGAAACCATGCCGGGTGAAGCAGATGGCGACCCGCCTCGCAGCCTGGAGGATTACCCTGACGTAAAGAAGGCGTGGGACACGTACATCGAGAACCAGTGGTGTCATTGGGCAGACCGCGACCGGCGTGAGCAGCAAGTCCAAAAGGTCTACACGTCCGTTTTCTCCATGTTCCAGAGGCAGCAACGCCTCGGGGAGAACTTCGAGGTGGTTTTCGGACTTGGCTTCCTGAATTGGAAAACTCCTGACGGCCACGCGGTGCGCCGTCACCTCGTAAGCGCCCGTGTCAGCGTCGTGTTCGACAGCACGAGCGGAACGCTGACGGTTGTTCCTGCGGGTGAAGGCGCACGTCCTTCGTTCGAGCAGGACATGCTGGATCCCCAGTATCGTCCCGATCCGCAGGTTCTGAATTCTATAGAGGGCGACCTGGAGGGCCTTGGCGATTCGCTGTGGGATGCAGGTCCGCTTGACGGCCTGCTCAGTAGTTGGGTGAATTCCGTAGCGGCAATAGGCGAGTACAGCGCCGCACTCGACCCACCGGAGCACGTGGATCAAAAACCGAACGTATATTTGGCTCCGGCGCTCATATTACGGCAGAGAACAGAAAGGTCGTATATCCGGGCCTTCGAGGACATCATCGCGCAGCTGGAAGCTGGTGAGCCTGTTCCGGAAGGCGTATCGCGGTTCATCGGTGTGTCCGACGATCAACGGTCCTCCGGCTTTCCTAACGGGAGTGCCACCGGTGAAAATCCAATAGAAACTTTCTTCCCGCTCCCAGCCAATAAGGAGCAGAGGCAGATCGTAGAGCGGTTGACCACTAATCAGGGTGTGTTGGTCCAGGGTCCGCCGGGCACGGGCAAATCCCATACCATCGTGAATCTGATCTGCCACGCACTCGCCACGGGTGAACGCATACTGGTGACAAGCCACGCGGTACGCGCGCTGAAGGTGCTCCGGAACATGATCGTCGAGAGGGCGCCGGACCTTGCGCCGCTCTCCGTAGTACTGCTTGGTGACGACCGCGAAGCACTGCTCGCAATGGAGGAGTCCGTCCAGGGGATTACCACCCGGCAGAACACGTGGGACCCAGGAGCCAGCGAGCGGGAAATCAAACGGCTCGAAAACGATCTGGATCAAGCACGGAGGCGTCAAGCTGAAGTGTTCGTTGATCTCCGCTCGCTGCGGGAACGGGAGACCCTAAAGCACGACGCAAAGTTTGGATACTCGGGAACGCTGGCTCGTATCGCGGAAAGCCTGCGCGGCGCCCGAGACTTGCTGGCCTGGTTGCCAGGTGCGGCCCCGGAAGACACCGAGCCTCCTTTAGTGTCCGCAGAATTTACGGAGTTGCTCGAACTGCTCAGGAATGAGCGAATCGCGGAGTGGGAAATCACCGGATGCATGAGCGTCGATATCGATGCCTTGCCCACTGCCGAGGAGTTCGATCAGGCTGTGCAGGCCGAGGGGGTGGCACGCGGCGACTACGAACAGGATGCGTCGGTCCGGCAGAGGCCAGAGTATGGCGCCCTACAGGACTTGCCGGAGTATGACCGTCTGGATTTCATCAACGCGTTGGGCGAAGTCACCCAGCTCATCGAGCGAATCCATCGCCGGCCGCTGAATTGGACGAAGACTGCAACGCAGCAAGTTCTCGGAGACATGGACCGTGCGTGGCGTCTCTTGCACGAAGATACGAAGACCGTTGTGGAATCGACGGCACAATTCGCGGAATGGCTCGACAGGAACCCGATCAGCCCCGAGCCACCCGTCGATCTTCAGCAACTTGAAGGAGATGCCAGGGATCTGCTCAGTCATCTCCGGGCTGGAGGAGGCTGGGGATTTGGCCCCTTCCGTGCCCCGGTCGTTAAGCGGGCATCTTATGTGCGAAATCTTCGAGTCGGCGGGCGTTTGTGCGAGACGCCCGATGCCCTGACCGACCTGATCACACGGCTCCAGGCCGAGATAGATTTTACTCGGATGCGCGAACGCTGGGCACCCTATCACGCCATCACTGCGGTGACCTTCGCGGATCAGGTTGCCGAACTCAGGGACCTGTGCGAGCCGCTGGAGGAGGCATTCGCGGCGCTGGCCATTGTCCGGAAGTTGTCCGGGGTTCTCAGGACCGCATCTGTAAGCATTGAACCAGACTGGTCAGACCTCAACACGTTGCACCGGTTGGGTGAAGCCCTCGCTGCCTTTGAGTCCACGCACCGCTACGAGGTCGCTCGTAGCCGGATTGATGGGACCCTTGAAGAATTGCGGGCACAGAGTCTTCGAGGGCAAATAGATGCGTCCGCTGCTGAACTGAGAGCCGCGGTAATTGAGCGTGACCCGTCCAAATACCGGGACGCGAAATTGCGGGCAGCAGAAAACCGCGAAGTTGAAGCACAGCTAGGCCGAAAGATAGCACTGCTCCGCAGATTGCAGGATGTCGCGCCGGAACTGGCGCAAGTCCTCATGCAGACATTTGGCGACCCCACATGGGATGAGAGGGCACCGAACTTCGAGCGCGCTTGGAACTGGTCTCGGGCGCATGGCTGGGTGGTGAGACTATCCGCCCCTGGTTCAGAGGAACAGTTGCGGATGGAACTTGAGAATACACGGGTCCGGATAGCTCACGCGCTCGAACAGCTGGCGGCTGAGAAAGCCTGGACTCACTGTTTCAATCGAATGACGGAGAAGGAGCGCCAGAGCCTGGTCGCATGGTCAAAGGCGGTGCGCTCAATAGGAAGAGGCACCGGGAAGTATGCACCGATACACCGGGCCAGTGCGCGAAAGCATATGAACGAGAGCAGGTCGGCGATACCTGCCTGGGTAATGCCGTTGCACCGTGTGGCTGAGACCATCAGACCCGGGTCAGAACTGTTCGACATCGCCATCATCGATGAGGCGAGCCAGTCCGGTCCCGAGGCGCTCTTGCTTGCCTATCTGGCCAAGAAACTCGTGGTTGTTGGTGACGACAAGCAGATCCAGCCGACATACGCAGGCGTCAACTTCGCGGACGTAAACCAACTCCGGGAGCGTTATATCTCGGGCCTCCAACACGACGACGCATACGGCGTGAATCACAGTTTCTTTGATCTCGCGGAAATCCGGTACAGTGGCCGTATCCCGCTGCGCGAACATTTCAGATGTATGCCCGAGATCATCCAATTCTCGAACAACCTGGCATATCAGGGCAAGCCGCTCGTTCCACTTCGGCAATACGGAGCCGGGCGTCTTGAGCCGACGGTCCTGACCCGGCACGTAAGCGACGGTTATCTTAGGGGGATTGGCGCGCGACAGGTGAACCCGCCAGAAGCGGAGGCAGTGGTCGAGGAGATCGCCCGCATTCTGGTAGACCCGGCATACGAAGGCAAGACGATTGGTGTCATCAGCCTGGTGGGTGAAGCTCAAGCCAGAGAGATCGAGAGGCTGCTGATAAGCAGGCTTGGGCCTGAAGAAATGGAGCGGCGCCAGATCGTTTGCGGGGACGCTTACGCCTTTCAGGGCGACGAACGCGATGTCATGTTCCTGAGTATGGTCTCGGCCCCGCAGGAGAACCGCCGCATCCCGGCAATGACCAACGATGAGGCCCAGAGGCGGTTCAATGTGGCGGCAAGCCGCGCCAGGGACCAGATGTATCTCTTCCATACCGCCACTCTTGCGGACCTGAATCCAAGGTGCTTTAGGTATCAACTCCTTGAGTACTGCTCCAATCCCAAGGTGGCGATTTCAGACGTTTCGGGGCTGGATGTACCCCAGCTTGAAGCACGGGCCCTGCAAGCGGATCGTCAGTTTGTGAGTCCTCCGGCACCATTCGACAGTTGGTTCGAGTTGGATGTCTTCCTGGCCATCGCTCGCCGTGGATACCGGGTAATCCCGCAGGTTGAAGTAGGAGAATATAGAATCGATCTTGTCGTGCAGGGCTTGGACGGGAGTCTGGCCGTGGAATGTGATGGTGACGCCTGGCACGGCCCGGACCGCTACGAAGAGGATGCTGCGCGCCAGCGCGACCTGGAACGTTGCGGCTGGGAATTCTGGCGGGTCCGTGAAGGAGTATTCCGCCTCGACCCTGACGAAGCTCTCACCAATCTTTGGAAGACTCTTGAACGCCGCCAGGTTTTTCCCACCAGTGAAGAAAGGATGCGCCGAGACGAGGCAAGTCGGACAGAACTGCATTTCAATGATGAAGCCAACCAGCAGCATATCGAGTCAGAAACGCTATGGCAGCAAGGGGACCTTTTCAGCCCATTCAGACCTCAGAACAATGAAGACCTGGCCTCTCGTAATCCGCAGTCTACGTCGCCGCATCTGGCGCCAGTACCATCGGGTGAGGATGGGCTTGGTCGTTTGGCCCGCTATGAGGAATGGGAACCGGCCAACTTGGTTCCTGACCCAAGAATTGCTGAGAGAGCCCACTTGGTTTCTCTATTGGCGGAGGTGGCTGAGTGCGAGGGACCTGTAGTTGCAATTCGCGCGTATCGTTTGATCAACCGGGCATCTGGAAGTCAGCGATTGACGGCCCCGGCCCGTAAGGCGCTGAACCAAGCCTGCGCAGAAGCAGTTAGAAATGGGTTGCTGACTGCCGCGAATCCACTCAACAAGGAGGGGCAACAACAGCTTGTGCTGAGAAGACCTGGCAGTCCCGAGGTCTTCCTCAGAGAGCGCGGCCCCAGGGAGTTGGAAGAGCTTCCTCCCGATGAAGTCGCCGCAATGCTGTTGCTCATCGGGACAGAGACCGGTGCGACGGGACCCGATGTCCTCAAGAGGCAGTTGCTTGAAACACTGAATTGGGTGCGCCTCACCAAGAAAGTGAACGAGTTCCTTGACCAATGCATAGCGTTGATCCAGTGACGAAGCAAAACAACACAACTGAAGCGTGCTTAGGCATCACCCCGAAGACGTCGACCTTATTGGGCTGCTGGAAAACTTGGGTGGCTGGAATGTTTAGGTGGGCTGTGCATTTGAGGAGTAGGGATTGACAGGCGGGGGGCGCAATACATAATTCCGGTACAAGCTAAATCTGAACGCGACCAGATTGGGAGAGTGCAGCTCGAACAAGATATTGCTTTGTGTGAACAAAGATGGAATTCGCTCATTTGTCGACCAGTAGCCGCGCAAATCATGGAGAACAACACCATAGCTCTGTTCGAGTTCGAATTGCAGAACGATGAAGTTAGGATAGTGTCGGAGAGACACTATCAACTCGTTGAACCGGAGCATATGACTGCGGAGGATTTGCAAAGGTACCGGCAACGGCCTGTGGACTAACCTGGACTTTGACGACATGGCTGAATCTAGCGGAAATGTGTGGAAGGTTTCGGTGGCGGCTATTGTGGCACTGGGGGTAATCGTTGGGTTGGCGGCGGTTGCAGTGCCACTCGCTATTAGGCTGGCGGGGTTGTAATGGGCCGCTGATTCGGGACCGGGGAATCCATAGGCAGAGGACTCCCGCTCCCGGTGAAATGGGCGGACATTGCCAACCGGGGCTTGCCGCTAACCGCCGTTCTCCAGCCGGTAGGCGGCCGCGTCCTCGCTGACCTTTCCCTCTTCCCGCAGCTTTTCCAGGTGGGTGCGGGTGTTGCGGGCCGCCGCGTTGCGCAGGTTCTTCCGCAGGTTGCCGGGGTAGACCCGGCGGACGATGTCGTCCACCGTCCTCGCACCTGCTTCCAGAGCGGCAACAACCTGATCTTCCCGCTCCTGCCGGTGCTTGATGTACCACTCGATCCGCGCCGTTCCATCGTGGACCAGGTTGCCGTGGCCGGGGCAGATCATGTCGGGACGCTGCTTGGCCAGCAGTTCCAGCGACGCCATGTATTGCTTGAGGTTACGGACGCTGGATGATGAATTGCCCAGGATGGTGTCCCCGCTGAACAGCGTCTTCTCCCCGCGCATGAAGTAACAGACGTGGTCGTCCTCGTGGCCGGGGGTGAACAGGGCGCGCAGGCCCATGCCCCCGCCGGTCTGGACCACCTCGCGCGACTTCAAGGGAACGACACAGCCCTCCCCCAAACGGTGGGTCAACGCCGGTTCCAGCTTGGGATGGCAGCGCACCGGGCAGGACAACACATCCTGGAGCCGGTCCAACCCGCCGATGTGGTCGCCGTGGCCGTGGGTTATGAGTATCGAGGAGATGCGCGGCCTTCCCAACTCCTCATGGTAGTCCATAATCTGCCGGGTCCAGGCGCGGTAAGGTTCTCCGGTATCGACCATGACCATGTGGTCGTTGGGATCGCCGACGAAGTAAATCTGCGTTCCTCCGGGGTGCATGGCCCCGAAGGTGCGCTGGTCTTCAATGATGTGGGTGCTGTAGATGTGCGGGCTGATCTGCATTGCGCGGCCTCCCTCTGCTGACCTGACAATCGTTTGGTACGTGGCAGATAGGGATTATACTTTACGTCGATTATCCATTATTCTTGACGAAAGGAGAATCGGTCTATGTTTGCAAAACGCACGTCCAATAACCTGGTAACTCTGCCCAAAGAGATAGTCTCGGAATTTCAGTGCACCGAGTATTTCAGAGTGACCGTGGAGGATGGCCGCATCCTCCTTACGCCTACCGACCTCACACGGGAAGAGGTCACGCAAGTGACGTCTGCCTCATGGCAGGAGACATTGAACAAAATAAGCATGACTCAGGCCGACGTTGACGAAATTGCGGCCCAGACGCAGCGGGAATAGTGGCAGCTGTGGCCGTTTCCTTCCTGAAACCGGGGGAGATTGAGTAATGCTCACGACCATCATATTCGATGACCAGATAATCCTGCCGTGGAAAGTGGCCTCGGAATTCCGGGACACGGAGTATTTCCGGGTCACGATTGACAAAGGCTGTATCGTGCTGACGCCAACGGACTACAGCACCCGCGAGATTCTGGATGTGGCTGGAGAAGCCGCGAGCCAAGAAATAGGCAAAAGGATGGTAGGACTTGGCATAACTGAGGCTGATGTAGCCGAAGCTGTAGCGCGGGCACGGGGGAAGATAATTGGCGCGGCTCCGCTTAGTCCTGGACACTAACGTAGTGGTATCGGCACTGATGTTTCCGGGAGGGGCATTGTCCTGGCTGCGCGAGTTATTCCAGTCAGACACGATTCAACTGCTGGCAAGCAGCGAAACTCAATCGGAGTTGGTCCGGGTGATGTCAGACCCTAAGTTCCAAGTGCCCGATCTATACCGGGCAGAGGCGGTGACCAACTACCTGTCCCGGTGCGAAACAGTTGACGTGCATGACCCGCCAGAAGTCCCGGAGTGCCGCGACCCCTTTGACCGTCCCTTCCTGGAATTGGCTCTATTCGCCCAAGCCGACGCCCTGGTTACGGGTGATGCAGACCTCCTCGCCCTCGCGCCGGTATTCCCCATACCGAATCATCACGCCGGGTGAGTCGAGAAACCGTTTAGAGGAAACCCAGGCCGGCTCTTAGTCCGGCAGCGGCAGCAGCATGGAGGTGTGGTCCGTCACGTAGCGGGTGGTGTGGCCGTGGCCGGACACGTCCTCGATCAGGCGCACGTCTCCGGGTCCGAAGCGGTGTACCGTGCCGTCTCCCAGGCCGATTTCCAGGTCTCCGGACAGGGTGACCATCCAGCGACGGTTGGGCGCCGGGTGAAAGTCGAGGAAACGCCCTCCGGGGTTCTGCTGTACCTGCATCCCCTTCACGGTCTGCAATTCTCCCAGTTCGGGGTGTGCCGACAGGGGCAGCTCTTCGATGTGAGTCTCGTTGTCGTCCCCGGTGTACATACGATAGATTCCCATTTTCCTGCCTCCATCTCCGGTTGTATCATTCATAGCGCGGATAGTACCGGAATAGCATCATTATACGAGGGTTGCAGATATACCCAAACCGCCGCCATATGCCCCATTTCTGTTGACACTCCCAGGCTCGGCGGCTATCATCTTATCACCTTGTAACGGTTGTTACGAAGGAATGGCGTCGGAAGCTATGGAGTTGCAAATCCATGGGTGGCTGACGCTCGTTTTGTCGTAATGTCAGAAAACCGTAATCCCCAATACGCGACATAGTTAAATTCAGGAGACGAGGAGGAGAAGATGGCTGACCAAGATGTCGCACTTATGGCCCATTTGATGCGGCGCGCAGCGTTCGGCGCAAGCCGGGATGAGATCGAGGCCAGGGCCGCTAAAAGCTACGAGGCCACGGTTGAAGAACTGTTGAACCCGCAGGACCAGCCCCAGGTCGAGCAGGATTTGGTGTTCCGCCTGCAACCTTCCTATTACCAGGCTGCCGCGATTGAGAACAACGTGCAGTCCTGGGTGTACCAGATGATCAACACCCCGCGCCAGCTCCAGGAGAAGATGGCCCTATTCTGGCACATGATCTTCTGCGCGGGACACAGCAAGATCGACAGCGGCTTCGAGATGGGGGCCATGATCGAGATGTTCCGCGATCACGGGATGGGCAACTTCAGGGAACTGCTCTACAGGCTGTCCACGAGCCCTGGAATGATCTACTACCTGGACAACTCCGAGAGCCACAAGGTCGCCCTGAACGAGAACTACGGACGGGAACTGCTGGAGCTCTTCTCGATGGGCGTCGGCAAGGACGAAGAGTTCAACTACTCCGAGGACGACGTGAAGGCCTGCGCCCGCGCGTTCACCGGCTGGAACATCGCGCCGGCCCATCCCCCATTCCCCTACGGCCGCAGCCCGTGGGAATTCCGCTTCGATCCTGCGGACCACGACGAGACCGACAAGACCTTCCTGGGCGAGACCGGTCCCTGGAACGGCGATGATATCCTGGACATCATCTGCAAACAGCAGGCCACGGCCCGATTCATCGCCCGCCACATGTGCAACTTCTTCCTGGCGGATGAGCCGCAGGTCCCCGCTTGGCGGTTGACTCCGCCCAGAGATCCTGCCCTTGTGGACGCTCTGGAGAAGGCGTACTTCGATTCCGGCTACAACATCACGGCCATGCTCCGGGTACTGTTCAACTCCGATTCCTTCAAGTCCGAGGACGTCCGGTACGCCAAGGTCAAGAGCCCGGCGGAGGTCGTGGTCGGCACACTGCGGATGGTCCAGGAACACCAGGAGATCAAGCCCGGCCTGTTCGAGCTTTCCCAGGAGCCCAAGTACATGGGCATGGACCTGATGAATCCCCCCACCGTCGAGGGTTGGCATACCGGCCGTGAGTGGATCGACAGCGGCACCCTGGTGGAGCGGATCAACTTCGCGTCCGAGTGGCTGGGGAACACCGAAACCCCCGGCGTCCGCTCTATGGTGGCCCGCCTGATGGCCCGAGACGAGGCCCAGAACCCCGAGGGATTCGTCGACGGCTGCCTGGACCTGATCGGTCCCATCAGCGTCGATGACGCTACCCGCGAAGAGTTGATCGACCACGTCAGCAAGGGAGGGGCGTTGCTGCGCGGCACCGAAGCTGAGCAGGCCGACTTCACCCGGCGCACCGGCGAGATGTTCCAGATGATCGCTTCCACCGCCGAGTTCCAGTTCGAGTAACCGGCAACGGGAACCGGGAACCCATACGCCAGTGGCTGATGGAGAAATCACCGGCCACTGGCCACCGATTACCGACAACAAAATTCAGGAGGAAATCAAAATGGTCTCCACCAGTAAAGACTCGGTCTTTGCGGTACTTTCCCTCTCCGGTGGAAACGACGGCCTGAACACCGTGATCCCCCGGACCAACGGGCTGTACCGGGACTACCGCCCCAGCCTGTCGATTCCCGAGGACCAGATCATCCCCGTGACCGACGACCTCGGCTTCCACCCGACGATGGCCCCCCTCAAGAAGTTCTGGGACGAGGGCAAGCTGGCCATCTTCCTGGGCATCGGCTATCCCAACGCCAGCTATTCCCACTTCCGCTCGATGGACATCTGGCACACCTGCGAGCCTGACACCCAGGGAACCGAGGGCTGGCTGGGCCGGGCCATCAAGGAGATGGACCCCAACAGTGAGAACGTCCTTATGGGCGTGAACTTCGGTCGCGGCCTTCCCCGGGCACTGGCCAAGGACGGCGTGCCCGTGGCATCCGTCGGCGACCTGGAGACCTACGGCCTGCTGACAGGCATTGACGGCGAGGACCAGCGCACCGAGGCCCTGGACGTGTTCGGACGCATGTACTCCCCCGCCATCGGCAGGAGCGCGGTCATGGACTACATCAAGCGCACCGGAACCGACGCCCTGAAGGGCGCGGACATCCTGGCCACCGCTCCCCAGATGTACAGCTCCGATGTCGAATACTCCAATACCGTCGTCGGCCAGTATATGAAGAACATCGCCCAGACCCACCTGGCAGGGTTCGGCACCCGAATTCTCTACACCACCTCCCCGTACAACGGGTTCGACACCCACGCCAACCAGGCCGCACTGCACGCCGGCCTCTGGACCGACGTGTCGAACACCGTGGAGAATTTCTTCGCCGACCTGCGCAGCCATGACGCCAGCGACAATGTGACCCTGTTCCTGTTCACCGAGTTCGGCCGCCGTATCGCCGACAACGGCTCCGGCACCGACCACGGCGCGGGCGGCGTCGCCTTTGCCATCGGCGAGCACGTCAAGGGAGGCGTCTACGGCGAGTACCCGTCCCTGGATCCCGGCCAGCAAGAGGAGGGCGGCAACCTGAAGTTCAACCTGGACTTCCGCTCCGTCTACACCGACATCCTGGAGAACTGGCTCGGACTGGAAGCGGCCCCCATCGTGGGCGGAAACTTCGAGAAGACCGGGTTCATCTAGGCGGCACAGCCGGACGCTGCTCCGCCTGACCAAAAGCAAAAATGGGGTTGTTCCCCACGCCGCCCGATGGCCGCGGGGAGCAGCCCTGTAGAGGAATGCCAGCGAGGTAAGATTTATGAGCACTCACTTCTTCGGTCTTACCGACCGGACATTCGCCTACAGCCACTCCATCGGCCGCAACGAGTTTGCGGGGACCGGGTTCCGAAACCCCGTGGACATGGCCATAGGCGAAGACGACATCATATATATCGCCAACCGCTCCTATGAGAACCGTCCCGACGGCATCCGCATCAGCGTCGTCTCGATGGACGAGGAGTACATCTCCGAGTTCGGTTCCTACGGCGAGGACCCCGGCCAGTTCGTGTGGCCCACCGCCCTGGCCCTGGACGACCGGGGCAACGTCTACCTGGCCGACGAATGGCTGAATCGCATCTCCATCTACACCGGCGACGGCGAGTTCGTGCGCAGTTGGGGCAGGTCCGGCTCCGGCAACGGGGAGCTTGACCGGCCCGCAGGCCTGGCCATCAACGGCGACACCATCTTCATCACCGACAGCCGCAATCACCGGGTGCAGAAGTTCAGCCTGGACGGGTCGTACATCGGCCAGTTCGGCAGTTTCGGCTCCGGCGAAGGCGAGTTGAACATGCCCTGGGGCATCGGCCTGGACAAGGACGGCAACGTCTACGTCGCGGACTGGCGCAACGACCGGATACAGGAGTTCACCGCCGACGGCGAGTGGCGGGCCAGCTTCGGCCAGTCCGGCTCCGCCGTGGGCCAGTTCAACCGTCCCAACGGCGTCGCCGTTGACGCGGAAGGCGACATCTACGTGGCCGACTGGTTGAACAACCGTGTCCAGGTGCTCAGCCCGGAGGGGCGGTTCATCACCGAGTTGAAGGGCGACCACGCCCTGTCCCAGTGGGGCCGGGACAAGCTTCTCTCCAACCCGGACATGATCCGCCAGCGGGCCCTGGCATTGGCCGCCAACCCGACCTACGAAAAGGAACTGGCCCATCCCTGCGCGGTCAAGGTCGACTCGCAGGGCCGCGTGGCCATACTGGACCACACCCGCGGGCGGGTACAGATCTACACCAAGTCCGCCGAGCCGGTACTGGTCTAACTCCCACTCCTGGCACAACCCCTAAAACCAGAATTGCCGGAGCCTTGAGGCTCCGGCAATTACTTTTGGGATTTCATCTTCCGTTATCCGATGTGTCACAGGCCGCGCCCACTGTCAGGTTGTAACCCGGCGCGGTGTAGTGCATGGGTTATCCGGTCCGTCATGGCTTGCCGCTTGGCCTCCTCTTCCCGCTCACGCCTAAAAGCCCTGCCGGGCGCCATCCTGATTGCCATTCTGAGTTCAATGTGGAAATCTCAAAAGTCACTGTGCGGGCATGGGTCGGACCATTCCAAGGCCCCCTCAGTGACGTAATGCCCACGGAGCAGACAGTTACCTCCCGCGCCGGTTTCTCCGCCTCTCCATCCTCGAATCTCTCAGTCCCTCTTGTCCTGTCAGTATTCTCAATCGCTCTTGCTGGTCAGAGGTCGAGGGGACAAAATCCGGCGAGGGTCCGTTAGCGTAAATTTCCTCCAATTGCCTTAACATAGCCTTTGTGACGGACAAGCTGTGGCGTACAGCGAATTCATCCATGAAATCTCCATAGAAGTTGGAGTGCAATCCGCTGGCTGTCATAAACCTGACATATAGTTCGGGACTGTGGAATTCCTCGGAAAGCTGTCTTGCAATCACATATAGCAGGGCGTGCTCGTAGCTTACCCATCCCCTTTGCTCGGCAATTGCCTTGAGAGCGTGCGCCGCCGCTCCCCATCCTTTCTCAGACGCTTGCAACAGGTCATCCTCTTCCAGTTCCTCATCGGCTTGCCGGATGAGATGTTGACTCAATTCCGCATGGTCTACCCCGCTGGTCGTCATGTGTCCCCCGCGTTTCCCAACTCCGCTTCCGGCGAGCCTTCGGGCATACCGGCGTCGATCCAGGCCGCGATCTCGTTCACCTCGTCGCGGGTGAGGAAGGGGCCGTGAAGGGGCATCCGGCCGAAGGTCAGCACGGAGCGGGCCAGGGACCGCACCAACTGGGTTTCCCTACCGGGCACTCCCGGCTCGATAGCCCTGACTCCCGACAGGACGCTTTCCGCCAGATCCTGGGGCGAGTCCCAGTAATACTGGTGGATACCGGGCAAAGGCTCCCTGCCCCAGCGTTCCTTCCAGCGATCCATCACTCCGTCCAGAAGCTCCTTTACCCTGGGCCAATAGACGGCGTTGTCACTTGACGGATTAGTGCTCAATGCCTCAGTCCCCTAGCGCGGGTGTTCGTTCATCGCCTCGGCCTTCAGCAGCTCCAGGGCATGGCCGAGAACGGGAGTTACGACCTCCAAGCACTCACGGACGCCCCTGGGACTGCCGGGCAGAGTGATTATCAGAGTGCTTCCCCTGATCCCGGCCACTGAGCGGCTCAACATGGCCATCGGGGTGAATTTCAGGGTCTCCGCGCGCATGGTCTCGGCCAGGCCAGGGACCTCTTTGTCGATGATGGAGAGGCAGGCTTCCGGGGTAACGTCGTAGCGTCCCAGCCCGGTGCCGCCGGTGCTTACGATCAAATCAACGTCCGGCGCATCGGCCCACTCGGCCAGCTTGCCGGCGATTGTATCGTGGTCGTCGGTAACGACCTCATAGCGGGCAACCTCGTATTCCGGGGCGGCAAGGACTTCCTGGATGGCCTGGCCGCTGGTGTCCTCCCGCTGGCCCTGGGATCCCGATGTACTCACAGTCAAAACAGCTAACCGGAACATAGCAACCTCCGCCCAGAATCATACCATAGCCCGCTAATTTTTCCGAAGGGCGGACCGCCCGCCCACGCCTCTGCATGCGTTCAGGACATTCATTCCCCGAAAATTGACAACCCCATAGCCTCCCATTATATTCACAAGGCGGTCGGTACGGCGAAATCCGGCGCTGCCAAGCCGGGCCGCCGGAAGCTCCTACCCACATCTTTCACTGGGGGACGGATCCTATGCGCCGCTCCCCGGCTGGCCCGCAGGTACGGGGCTGGATTCTCAGGATGAGGCGAAACCCCTTTGACTTCACAGGCCGACTGCGTTTTCTGTAGAATCGTCGCCTACCAGGAACCGGCGAGGTTCCGGTACATCGACGACGACATCATCGTTATAGTCAACCGGCTTACCTGGGTGCCGGTAATGCTGCTGGTGATGCCCAAAGAGCACCTGAGCCAGGTGCAGTTGTGGTCCAGCCCCATCCTGAACCGCCTAGGCGACGTGGCCGTCCAGATGGGTTGCGACTTCTGCCCCAACGGGTTCCGGGTGCTGTCCAACTTCGGCCGTGACGGGATGCAGAGCCAGAGCCACGGCCACCTGCACGTGGTCGGCGGCACGCGCCTTATAGAGTACGCCTGACAGTAGCCAGTGATGAGTGGTCAGTGGCCAGTTGCTGCCAGTCACCTATCACTAGCCAATGACCACTAGTACCTGGTCAAGCCAGAAATTATATGTGTCACGACAGCGCCTACGGTGCGTTCACCACTTGTCATCGGCCCGAAGCTTTTCAATGAACCTTCAATTCCTGGCATGACTGAGTACTAGTGGATGACCACCATTGAACTGATGGCTAACAGGGTATAATGGGTTGGTAGCCTGAGAAGTTCGAGAAGTGGGGTTGAGGCGATGGTCAAGAAATACAGGGTGCATCTGACGGGAGAGGAACAGGAGGAGTTGAAGGGGCTGGTGTCCAAGGGGAGGGAGGCGGCATACCGGCAGACTCACGCCCGCATCCTGTTGCTTTGCGATGAGAATCAGGACGGCGGGGCCTTGCGGGACCAGGATATAGCCCGGGCCCTTAAGGTGGGCACGGCCACGGTGGAGCGGGTGCGCCGCCGCTGCGTGGAGGCGGGTCTGGCCAGGGCCTTGGGACGCAAGGAGCAACTGAACCGCCGCCCCAGGAAACTGGACGGTGAGGGCGAGGCCCACCTGGTGGCCCTGGCCTGCTCCCAGCCGCCCGGTGGCCGGGCGGGCTGGACGCTGCAACTGCTGGCTGACCGGCTGGTGGAACGGGAGGTTGTGGAGAG
>DAOUJS010000002.1:0-5023 GCA_034422355.1 Dehalococcoidia bacterium
TCTGGTGCGGCCGGCCCAGAACGCCAGGTATTGCAGCGGGTTGGGCTGCATGGAGTAGGCAGAACCGTAGTGTTCGGTTGCCCAGATCGAGTCGAACCCCAGCGGCTCGACCAGTTCGCCCATGTATAGGGTGTCATCCATATTCTTGGCGTCCGGTACCGTCGGCGGGCTATCGTAGTCTTCCGCCAAAAGACGGGGCCAGTCGCCCTGGTTGTAACCGGTGACCATCACTCCGCAGTGCATCCGCACGGTCCTCCTAAATAATCCGCCTGCTCGGCTGAAGTGCGGGCAGACGCCCATTATGGCAATTCGATGCTCCAGTATAACTGTTCCATCGGACAACCGCAGGGGCGAATTCCTGCTCCGTTCCCTCTCCGCTTCAACTTAACGGAATGCGGCTTCAGCAGACGAGACCCCTCGACGGTACCGGCCCTTCTCCAGATTCACGCCAGCGTGGCCGGTCCGTTGTGAACAAGGGGACTGGCACAGACTTTTCCTGAAATGCCGTCCCATAGTTGAGCGCTTGAACGAGGGAGACGCAGAGCATGTCTCCCTCGCGTTTTCGCTACTCCAACGCCCTGCGCACCCCGGCGACGACGTTGTCCTTGTCGGGCAGGCAGTACCGCTCCATGATGGGGCTGTAGGGGATGGGAACGTCGGGGGCGCATACACGGACCGGGGGCGACTTCAGGGACCGGAAGGTCTCCGGGTCCTCGGTGATCTGGGCGCTGATCTCGGCCGCGGCGCTGCCGGTGATGCAGGCCTCGTCCACTATCACGACGCGGCCGGTCTTTTGCACCGAGCGGCGGATGGCCGGAGTGTCCATCGGGACCAGGGTGCGCGGGTCCACCACCTCCAAAGAAATGCCTTCGCCCGCCATCTCCGCCGCGGCTTGTAGCGCCTCCGGCACCATTTTCGAGATGGCGACGACCGTCACGTCTGACCCCTCGCGTTTCACGCCGGCCTCCCCGATGGGGACCACGTACTCCTCCTCCGGTACCGGATACCGGTCGGGACTGGAGGCGAGAATCTGGTCCTCGAAGAACACCACCGGGTTGTTGTCGCGGATGGCGCTCTTCATCAGGCCCTTGGCGTCGTAGGGATTGGAGGGCATGACCAGCTTCAGCCCGGCCAGGTTCATGAACATGGGGTGCGGGCTCTGTGAATGCTGCGCCGCCGCGGAGCGCCCGCCTCCGGTTGAGGCGCGGAACACCAGCGAGAAGGGCGCCTGGCCGCCGAACATATAGTGAATCTTGGCCATCTGGTTCACGATCTGGTCCATGGCGGTGAAGGCGAAGGTCATCATGCCCGGGCTGATGATGGGCCGGAAGCCGCTGCCCGCCGCCCCGATGCCCGCGCCGACGTAGGCTTCCTCGGAAATGGGGGATGCCCGCAGCCGCTCAATACCAAACTCGGGTACCAGCGCCGCCAGCGGTCCCAAATTGCCGGTGATGTGAAACACTTTCTCGTCCCGGCGCATTTCCTCCCGGAACGCTTCCATTATCGCCTCGCCGTAGGTTATCTCCCTCATGGCCTTCTCCCACCCTTGCCTTCTCCCGCAGGAGAGAAGACTTGGAAATGTTTCTGAGATTACCTTCGCAGAACGATTACGGGGCGAAAACCTCCGTCAGGGCGTCTTCGGGCTTCGGCAAGGGGCTGGACTTGGCGAAGTCAATGGCTGACTCCACGGCAGCGGCGATGTCATCGCCGGTTCGCTCAAGCTGCTCCCGGGTCGCCACGCCCTGCTCCACCAGGCGCTCGATGAACACCGCGACCGGATCGTGGGACTGGCTCAGCTCGATCTCGCTGGCCGGACGCGGGTCCGCCGGGTTTCCGCGGGACTCGGAGTGGGAACGCCAGCGGAAGGTCTTGCATTCCAGCAGGGTTGGACCGCCGCCCTCCCTGGCCCGCCGTACCGCTGCCTGAGCCGCCTCGTATACGGCCAGGACGTCGGTGCCGTCCACCGTCACGCCGGGCATGTTGTAGCCCACCGCCCGCACCGAGACGTCCTCCACCGAGAGGGTGGCAGACGCCGAGTTGCCCGAGGCCCAGCGGTTGTTTTCGCAGACATAGATGACCGGCAGGTTCCAGATGGACGCCAGGTTCAGCGAGCCGTGGAACGCCCCCTCGTTGGAGGCGCCGTCGCCGAAGAAAGCCGCCGCGACGCCGTCGCCGCCCTCAAGCTTGGCGGCCAGGGCCGCGCCGGTAGCTATAGGCATTCCCGCGCCCACGATGCCGTTGGCCCCCAGCATCCCGACGCTGAAATCGGCGATGTGCATTGAGCCGCCCTTGCCGTGGCAATAGCCATTGCTGCGGCCGAAGAGCTCGGCCATCATCAGGTTGATGTCTGCGCCCTTGGCGATGGTATGGCCGTGGCCCCGGTGGGTGCTGGCGATGCGGTCGGTGGTGCGGAGGGCGGAGCACACGCCCACGGCGACCGCTTCCTCGCCGATGTAGGCGTGCACCACGCCGGGGATGTTGCCTTCGTGGAACTCCTCCACAGCCCTGGCGTCGAAGGTGCGGATGGTTACCATTTTGCGGTACATGTCCAACAACAGGCCGGAATCCATAGTCATGGCGCATTCCCTCCTGCAACCTCGGAGTGGCCCGAATTGTACCCTGCCGCAAGCCGCGCCGCCATACGGCGAATTGACTGGTAACTGTTCAGACTTGATGAGGCGAATTTACTGGGCCGGCGGTTCTACGGTTCCACTGAAAGACACTGGCGTCCGCGGGCTGGGTGTGGCATAAAAGGATAGTGGAAACGGGACTGGACCTGACCAAGGCAGGCTGGGAAACCTTGCTGACAGTCATTGCCGAACAACAGGGGGGCATCACCGAACTGTGCCAGCATGTGGAGGGATTGGAAGCCCAGTTGTCTAATGGTGATCAGCCGGAAAATCAGCGGCGGCGCCCGTTCGGAAACAGGAACGGAAAGCAAAATGACCCTGGCGTCCCTCTTCGGAACTTGGCGGGCCCGGGGCCTCAATCCCCCCATTGGAATGCCGCAAGCTGTTGATTCACCTCAAGTCTGAACGGTTACCCCCATGTGATGGCCATAAAGAGCAACGAGAAGCTGTGGGCATTGACGGACAAGGGGCCGCTACAGGCGAGAGCGGACCGGCTGGCGTCCGGGGTTGAGGAGACCAAGGGAGAGGTGGGACTGGACCAGTACGAGGTGCGGCGGTGGGATGGCTGGTACCGGCACATCACGCTGGCTATGCCTGCCCACGCCTGCCTGACGGTGATCAGGCATCAAGAGCTATGGAACCGGGAGAAAAGGGTGCCACTACGGTCTTGATGAAGAGCTGATTCCCATCGCAGTGCTGGAGGTGCGCCGGCTGCTCACACGCCTGGTATGGACAGAGATCCAACCACCGGATTTCATCCCGTACTGGTCGTGGTGTCGACAACGCCACCAAGCCAGATCCCAACGATGCCACTGCAAACGGCGTCTATCTAATCTGCGACTGTAGCACTGAAAAGGAAAGGATACCATGACGCGCAAGGTGAAGTTCTGCGTCCGGATGCACCAGCAAGGCTACGGGTTCGAGCAACTGCGGGAGGTGTGGACCGAGGCGGACAGGCTAGGCTACCATTCGGCCAGCCTGTATGACCTGCTGAACATCCCGACGCTGGAATGCTGGACCACCCTGTCGGCCCTGGCGTCGGTGACGGAGAACCTGCGGCTCATTCCGATGGTACTGGCCAACACCTACCGGCCCCCGGCATTGATGGCCAAGATGGCTTCGACGCTGGACGTTATCAGCGGGGGCAGGCTGGAGTTGGGCATTGGGGCCGGGGGCGGCGGCTCGGACCACCGAGGGGCAGGTTACGCCTTCCCCTCAACGGCGGAGCGGGTGCGGATGCTGGAGGAGGCGATGGTCGTCATCAAGGGACTGTGGTCGGGAGAGTTGTCCGACTTCCAGGGCCGCTACTATCAATTGGAGAGGGCGCGGCAGGAACCCCGTCCGGTGCAGCAGCCGCGCCCGCCCATCCTTATCGGGGGCCACGGGGAGCGGCACTTGCTGCGGGCTGCCGCGGGCCACGCCGACATCTGCAACATCGGCTCGGAGATGAGCCTTGAGGAACACCGGCAGAAGCTGTCTGTGCTGGAAACCCATTGCCGCGACCTGGGGCGGGACCCGGTTGAGATAGAGGTCAGCCACAACGCCCGGACCTTGATCACGGAGACGTCTGCCGAGTTTGATAAGATGGTTGCGTGGGGAGCGGCCCAGTCCAATATGTCTCCATCCGCCTACCGTGAGTCATTGTCCAGAGCCATCGCCGGCACCCCCGACCAGTGCGCCGAGCAGATACAAAAGTACGTAGATGCGGGGATTACCTACTTCTTCCTGATATTCCCCGACCCGGTATCGGTGGACCAACTGCGGATCTTCGCCCGGGAGGTGATGCCCCGGTTTGCCGGAAATGGCCAGTAATTGTTTGCAATCGAGCCTTAGACTTTAGCCCGAATCCACCGAAAGGATAAGTGTTGGGTAGGTTTGTGGTGGTAAAAAAGTGCTCCCGTGTATCTGGGATAATGGTTTTGATCGAAAAACCGACCCCAGAGAAGGAGCACCTTTTAGGTGCTACCACGTAGCCACCCCGACCGCATCCAAATCGCCTTCGACGATCACCGCCTGGTGGCCAACGCCGGGCTGATGCTTCCCGCCATCCTGGCCCGGCGTCTCGATTTTCCCCAACTGGCTGAGCGGTACATGGATCTGGGCTGCGCTCCGGGTCAGGCCAACACTGGCGACAAACTGATGACCCTGGTGGCCTCCGCCCCGGCACCACCCGCGTCTCCTCCCGGGCCGACTCGGGAGTCTCCCCGACGTACACCTCCCGGCCCACGCGAAGCTCGCTCCGGTCCGGCGTCCTTCCCGTGCTGGCCGCCCCCTCCTCGACCCGTGGCCAGCACGATATTCTCGGTCAATGCCAGCGCCTGCGCGATGAGAAGCTCCGGCACCGGGGCGTTCTCCCACATCTCCGTGATGTGCTCCCCGATCCATGCCTCGTG
>DAOUJS010000003.1:0-19831 GCA_034422355.1 Dehalococcoidia bacterium
TACAGTGGCTGGAGGGCACCCAACAGCGCAACGAGCGGGCCAGCCGCTCTCACGAAAGACGCCGCCGCGCAGCAAAACGCAGCCCTCCTTGAACCGTCGTTGTAATACTAGGACTTGTCCGTGGATTCCCGTTTTCGCGGGAATGACGGTGGGAGCAGAACTTGCCCGGAGGGAATTTGACATGAACCAACCCGCCAAGTCCACCAGCCTTACCCATCTTGATGAGGATGGGCGCGTCAGTATGGTTGACGTGGGCTGGAAGCCGGTGACCGACCGGGAGGCCGTGGCCAGGGGCCATGTGTCGATGCAGCCGGAGACGCTCAGGCTGATCAGGCAGGGGTTGATGAAGAAGGGCGACGTTCTGACCATTGCGCAACTGGCGGGTATCATGGCGTCGAAGCGGACTTCGGAGCTTATTCCCCTGTGCCACCCGCTGCCCTTGAACAAGGTTGACGTGGACCTGGAATTGGACGAATCCAACAGCCGGGTTATCGTTACGGCGACGGCCCGCACGTCCGGCAAGACCGGCGTGGAGATGGAGGCCCTCACCGCGGTGTCGGTGGCCGGGCTGACGGTCTATGATATGTGCAAGGCCGTGGACCGGGGAATGCGCATCGAGGCGGTGCGGCTGGTCAGCAAGACGGGCGGACAGAGCGGGGACATCACCCTGGAGGAATAGGAAACTATCTCAAAACCAGCCGACGTGGCATAAATCCGCTCGTCTGCGGTTGAAGCGTATGGGTTCCCGCTTTCGCGGGAATGACGACCTGGGTACTGCAACACGTTTTGAGATAGTCACCAGGTCCGGGCTGGGAATGCCGCGCTGTACCGCCGCGGCAGCCCGGTAGCGGCGAAAGGGACCCGTCCCCAGATGGAAATCAGGCCCGGCACACATTGGATTCCGGGACTCAGGGTCAGTAACGCCTACCTGCTGGAAGACTCCGACTCACTGACGCTGATAGACGCGGGCCTTCCTTGGGACCGCGGGAAGATTCTCCGGTATATCGAAAGCATCGGACGCAACCCCGAAGAACTCGACCGCATCCTGCTGACCCACAGCCACCCGGACCACACCGGGCCGCTGCCCGACCTGTGCCGGGCCACGGGCGCTTCGGTCTCGGTACATCCCGACGATACCAGAGGCCGGGCCGGAAGCGACCGGAGGTGGCTGCACTACGCCGGCCAGATGCCGCTGCCTTCCTGGAACGTCCCCCTGTTCCGGCGCATCTACTACGACGATCCACTCCAGGACGGGCAGACGCTGCCGGTGATGGAAGGGCTGCGGGTGATCCATACACCAGGTCACACGCCGGGCAGCGTGTGTTTCTACCTTGAAGCTGAAGGGGTGTTGTTCCTCGGAGACATGCTCTTGTCCAACGGTTCCGATTTCCGGCGCCCGGTGTTCTTTCCGGGGACCAATTTCAGGGAATACCGCGCGTCCATAGAGCGGCTGTCCCGCATACCCTTCGAGACCGGCTGCGCCGGACATGGCAGGCCGCTCATGACCGGAGGGACGAGGCGGCTTGAGGAGATGCTGGAGGACTACAACTGGCTTGCGCCAAGGTGGAAGTCCCTGAAGGGATGGGCAAGGTCCCGGCTGGGACTGTAGCCGCGGGAGCCTGGCCGCCAGGTCAGCGCAGTTGCCGGGAGAGGGCGTCAATCGCGGCGACAGCGTACCTTATGTGTTCCTCCGGGGACAGGTCGAGTTCGATGAACCGTTCAACATAGTCAACGCGGCTTTCGATTCCCGCCCCGGAAATGACTGCCAGGTCCAGCCCGCATATCTCCCCGCTGGGCAGCACGACCACGCAACCCCGGTCTCCAGCGGGACTCACCGCCGGGTCCAGCTCGATGGCCTGCAACGAGGTCATTCCCATGAAGCCAGGGAAAGGCCGCACACGTCCGGCAAGCTCGGCCAGAATAGGGTGGAGGCGGGCGGCGGCCTCTTCCAGGACGGATGCCGCGGCCTCCTCAAGGGCCTCGGGGGACTTGCCGGTGAAGTCGTTTGCCATGTCCGGGATATGATAACGCCATGAGGCGGCCCATGCCACGGGGACAACCGCCTCCTGATTGCAGCGCCGCCATTGTTTCGGGATGCCAATTGACGGGGATGCCGCCGGGACTTACCCTAAGCTCACCCGGTCCCGAGGGCCAACCAATGGGAGGAGTTTGGCATGACCATCAGCAAGCAGCAGACCCATGAAGTTGACGTCCAAGACGTGGAATATCTCCGGCACGGCGAAACGCCCTTACTGGCGCGGCTCTTCAGGCCCCGCGGCAGCGGACCCTTTCCGGTAATGGTTGAGCTGCATGGCGGCGCGTGGGTGAGGGGAGACCGTTTGAACGGCAACGCAGCCAACGAAGCACTGGCCAGGAATGGCGTGATAGTGGCTGCGCTGGACTTTCGAGTGCCTCCGGCAGCGCCCTACCCGGCCTCTTTCGCTGACATCCACTACGGGATTCGCTGGTGCAAGACCCAGGCTGAAGCGTGGAATGGCATTTCGGGCAAGATTGGGGCAATGGGCACTTCCAGCGGCGCGCACCAGGCCATGCTGCTGGGGATGCGTCCGAACGATTCACGCTACGCGGCGCTGCCGATGCCGAATGGCGCTGCCGGGGTGGATGGCACACTCGGTTGCGTGATCATGTGTTCGCCGGTAATCGATCCGTTGGGGCGCTATCTCTATGTCAAGGGCCTGAGAGAGGACGTCACGCCACCGGAAGGGATGGCGGAGCGGATCGTGCCCATGCACGACATGTACTGGGAGACGGAAGAGGCCATGGCCGAGGCCGCCCCGGCCCGTATGCTGGCCGGCGGGGAACGGACGGCATTGCCGCCCACCCTGTGCGTGGCCCGAAGCTACGAGGCAGGGCATCCGCGCCCGGACCTCGACGAGTTTATCCTGCAATACCGCAAGGCCGGCGGGCAGACCGACGTGACGATTTTCGAAGGGGAGGGCGAAGGACTGCTGAGCAACCCGTCTTCGGAAATTGCCCAGCAGGCCCTTGAACAGATGACCTCGTTTATCCACCAACATCTCGGATAAGAACACCTGGGGTAAGAGGGATAGCCGGGAGTACCGAGGAAGGTCAAGAGGGACGGGGCGGCAGACCCCGGTCCTGCGGCACGAGGCTATACGCCATCGCGAGGGCGGATTCCCAACCGCGCAGGGCGCAAGGGGCGTGTATTACACCCCTGCGCCCTGTGGCGTTCCTCATGGTTCCTTCATGGTTCCTTCCCCTGACCCGGACGAGTGTGCAGCCATTGGCCCGGAGCCGGGTTTTCTTCTCACTGGCCGGGTTTTCTTCCCACCGGCAGCGTTGTTCCAGGAGAATCATCATGACAGGAATTGCAGAAACAAAGATAACGGCGCTGGGCTGGATTGAAAGCCATCGCCAGTGGCTTTCCGATTTCCACCAGGAGATCTGGCACTATGCCGAGCCAGCATACCGGGAATACCGGTCGGCCCGGGCCTACGCAGACCTGCTGCGCCGGCATGGCTTTGCCGTAGAAGAGGGCTCGGGTGAGATGCCCACCGCCTTTTCGGCAACCTGGGGGCGGGGCGGGCCGGTGCTGGCGTCCTTTGCCGAGTACGACGCGGTCCCAGGCAATTCCCAGCAAGCTGTGCCCTACCAGGCTCCCAGGGAAGGTCTGCATCCCTGGGCCGCGGGGCATACGGACCCCCATTCCTCCTTAGGAGTGGCGGCATTGATGGGAATACTGGGCGCCAAGGCGGCCATTGAGTCCCACGGCT
This sequence comes from Dehalococcoidia bacterium, assembly GCA_034422355.1. GTDB lineage: Bacteria > Chloroflexota > Dehalococcoidia > Lucifugimonadales > UBA3495 > CATOSP01. The sequence continues at coordinate 3,756 of DAOUJS010000003.1, forward strand.
TGTCCGGGACCCTTCGACTCTTCGGAGAGCCTGCGGAGAAAATCTGCGGCTCCAAGCCGGTCCACGCCGCCAAGGGGTACTACGACGGCCTGGACGCGGCAATAGTCTACCACCCCTATAGCACCAACTCCGTCTCCTGGGAAACTCACTGTGGGTCCTACTGGAGCGTCGTGTTCACTTTTGAGTGCCTGGAGCCGGAAAAATGGATGGACTCCCGGCTCCTGACCGCGCCGGACCGTCACCATACCGTTGCGCGTTGCCCCGGCGCCCTGGACGCGGTGTGCCTGATGTACACCAATACAAAGTACACCAAGGAGGCCATGTTCCCGCACACCGGGACCTGGACCTTGAACGAGTACATCATGGCCGGCGGGCAATGCACGTCGGACAACCTTCCGCCCCGCTTCAGCCAGATACAGTACGCCTGGCGGTCCCCCACGCTGGACATACAGGAACGAATCTACCAGGTGCTGGAACGCAACGCCCGCCATGCGGCGGAAGTGACCGGCTGCGTGGTCACGCCCCGGTGGGTCACCAAGACCCGGGTGGGCCTGCCCAACCTGGCCCTGTCTGAGCTTACCTACCGCAACCTGGAGTCGGTCGGCCCGCCGGCCTTCGGAGACGAGGCGCGAAAATTCGCTCGCGCCATTCAGGAAAACCTGGGCCTGGAGCCGATGGAAGAACCCTTTGCGCCGGACACCCTAAGACTACAGACCCCGCAGGACTACGAGGCGGTCCAGCAGCAAAGCCTGCCGCCCTGGCAGCACAGCTTTACCTCCGATGACTATGTGGAATATACCTGGCACGCCCCCACTGCCCGGTTGCAGACCTCGCGTCCACGCCTGAGACCTCCTGAGCCGGGCTATACCTACCCGATGTGGACGTTGAACGCCATGGGCGGGGTGAGAGAGTGCATCGACCCCGGAATGTTCGTGGCGGGCAAGGCTATCGCGGCCACCTTGACCGATCTGCTCACCGTCCCTGAAGAACTGGAAAGGGCGCAAGCCGAGTTCCGGGAGCGTACCGGCGGCGGCATAGGAGGAGAAAGGTGGGCGCCCCCGTTGCTGCCTGCGGATTTCCCCCCGCCGGTGGACCTCCGGTGGCCGGAATACGTGGAGACACCCAGAGGCCGGGAGTGGTGGGTCCCGACGCCCTCGGCCTGAGCGGGGCCGCCATCCGCTCCAGCCTTCCGGCATTCGGAAAACGAGTCCGCGTCGAGGCAGTTTCCCAACGCACAGCAAAGGACGTCAGCCAAGCGTCAACCTCGGCCGGCGGGAGGCAGGAGGGTCCGGTCCCGGCCGGGTTCAGTCGCCGACGGGAAGCGGCCCGGCGACGCGGTTGTCCACCAGGTCCGCGCTGCACGCTCCGGCATCCAGAAGTCCCCACCTGACCATCCAGTGATAGGTGTCCTCGACGATCTCGTCGGTGTAGGGAGTGTTGTAGGAGTAGCGGAGGCGGGGCAAGTGGAAGTCGTCGGGGGTGATTCCGCCATACCTTGCGGCCACTGCGGCGAAGCGCGGTTCCTCGATAAGATAGTGGACGTAGCTGCGCTTATCGGCGTTGATCATGTCCACGGCCCGCACCACGGCCCGGTTTATGGCGGCGAAGGTCTCCTCGTCCATGTCGTCGCTGGCGTTTTCCGCGCCGAGGTAGTGTCCCTCGCAGACGGCGCGGCAGCCGAGCTTTTCAGCGAGGGTAATCCAGGGCTCCATCAGGGCGGCGGCGGCCACCTCGCCGTTCATCAGCGCCTCGAAGCGGTGCTGGGGCGAGCCGTAATGCACCAGCTTCAGCTTCTCCTCGGGGAGGTAGCCGGAGAGGAGGCGGATGGCGACGTAGTGGGAACCGGCGTGGAACTGGACAGCGACAGGCTGGTTGCCCAGGGTGCCGGGGTAGTAGTGGCGGGAGTCGCCCCGGACTAGGATGGCCTGGGTGGCGACGGCGGAGCGGAGAGCGATGATGCGCGCTCCCTGCCTGCTTTCATAGGCCCGACGGACCTGACCCTCCTCTCAAGCCCGGTAGATGGACACTCTGGACTCTTCGAAGGCAACATGGCCGAGAATGGGGTTGACGTCCTCCGGGTTCTCGGTGTGGACCACCTGTCCGCTGGTCCTGCCCTGGACGAACTCCATGTCGATCCCCTCTTGCTCGAAGAAGCCCTGGTCCCTGGCCACGAGCCAGGGGAGGCTGAACACAGCGCCGCTTATCTCGCTTACCACCTTCTTCATTGGAAAACTCCATATCATTATCATTCAGTTGGGGGTTGGCCGTAGTTTATCGACTCGGGAGGGACACGTCCATGTGCCAGGAGGACGACGCGGGCCGGAGGCGTTGCGCGATGGTGCCATTGGTTCACCGCTTTCGTCCCACCAGCATGGCCCAGCGATGCTTGAACATGAACCGCCCGTCCTGCAAGTAGGGATACATCCCGGTGGCCGGGCCGCCGTCGAGTTCCCGTTGCAGTTCCTCCAGGATGGCTATCCGGGATTCCGGCGGCGTCCGGGTCAGGTCCATCCAGCTCTCCAGGTTTCGCTCAACATCAAAATAGGAGGCATCTACGATAGTCAGCCCACACCGTTCCGCCATTTCCCGCAGGTAGTTGGCACTAAGGGCGTTGGTGTGGGACGGGTCCCGCAGGCGTTCCAGGCGGTTGTGTGTCCCCGCGGTGGCGGTATCATCGGAGGTGGTGATGTCAATGATGGCCACCTGTCCCCCGGGCCTACAGACCCGGACCAGCTCCCGGAGGCACCGCTCGGGGTCCTCGAATTGGTGCATCGCCAGCCGGCAGGTCACGACGTCGAAGCTGGCGTCGTCATAGGGAAGGCTGCGGGCGTCGCCTTCATCGAAGGCCACGTTGCTCAAGCCCTCCGCTGCGGCAAGCTGCCTGCCCTGAGCGACCATCTCCGGGGTCACGTCAATGGCCACCGCCTCAGCAACCCTGGCCGCCATCGCCCGCGCCACCACCCCGGTGCCGGCGGCCACGTCCAGGGCCCGCATATCGGGGCGCAGATCGAGCCTTCCGATGTTCCACGCCAGGACTTCCTCGTTCCCGCCTGCCCTGATATAGGTGTCCCAGAGGGCGGCCTGCCGGGAGAATTGCTCCTGTATCAACTCGTCGTGGGTCCGGTCTTCAACCATTAGTGTTTCTCTCCAATCCCGCAGACCCATTCCCGCAGACCTGCGGCGGATGATTGCCCAGCCGCGAAAACGCGCCGAGTGGCGAGTTGCGGCTGGTTTCAAGGAACGGATGGCCCTAACCCGCTGCCGTGATGAAGCTGAGCGTCCTCTGGGCCAGCAGGTCCGGTATTTCGACCTTCATGTTGTGGCCCACTCCATCGAAGACTTCCAGGCTGGCCCTAGGCATCCGCTGTTGCATCAGCTGTTGGACTTCCAGCGGCGTAATCTCATCATTGGACGACGCGAGTATGAGGGTCCTCACGCAAATTTCGGGCAGCTGCGGAGTCAGGTCTTCCGCCAGAAGGCAGGCCTGAAGGCCCAGCACAGCCGGAGCAGACGTCCTGGCCCCCTCGTCCGCGTACCACTGGATGACTTCGCCGGGAGCGCCGGGGCCGAACCGCTTGTCCGCGTCCATGAGCAGCCAGGCGCGGGTGCCGTCCTGCTCCAGGGTCCGCCGCCACGCGGCGGCGTCCATTCCTGCGCCCATGCGGGCCAGCCGGGGAGTGGATGCCACCAGGGTCAGGCTGTGGAGCCGGTCGGGGAAGTCGTGAGCGAAACGCAGGCTTATGATCCCGCCTGCCGAGGCCCCAACCAGGTGGGCCCTGTCAATGCCCAGTCCATCCATCACCCTGGCGATGTCGGCGGCCAGGCCGGGCAGGGAGAAGCGCAGGTCCGGGGGCGGAGGCGTCCCGGCGTGGCCCCGCATATCGAAGCGCACCACCGGCCCGGACCGGGCCAGGGTGGGCACCCAGGCGCGCCATCTATGCAGGTTGCCCCCGGCAGAGTGGTGCAGCAGCACCGCCTCGGTTGCGCGCCAGGGGTCGGAGAAGTCGTCCACGTGGTAGTGGAACCGGTGGCCGTTTACATCCAGGAATGGCATAGATTCACCATCTTGGGCCTTCGCCTGGGGCCGCATTGCCGCCCCGGTACTGAAATAGATGCTGTTGCTCTCCGGTATCTGCGGAGGCCGGAATCCGGGATAGCGGGAGTATAACCGTTGCCGGTCTTGGACCGTCGTTTATGATACTAAGCCTGGCGCTGGTATCTTCCTTGATATGGCTCGGATGGTGGGGGGATGACGTGTTCCAAGATGAGTTGGGCGATTTTCATCTCTGCTGTGAGCAGTACCGGGAAGGGGCCTATATTGTTGATCTCCAAATAGAGCCTGCCCTCAAATCCGGCGATCACCGTGGGCGCGGTGACATGCACCGATAGGCCGAATCTCGCCAGAGTGCTTCTGCCCTCTATCCGGGCGGCCAGATGTCTTGGGAGCTGGATATATTCCAGCGTCTTGCCGATTATCAGGTGATGGGGCATTAGCTGGTATGGGCCGTTTGTGGTGAGAATGTGTTGTTTTCCGTACCTGACCAGGATATCCATTGTGCTGTTGGCAATGACGCTGGGGTTTATGATTACCTCTGCCATGGAATCCTTCGGAAGGATGATGAGTTCCTCGTGAAGGAGGAGATCAACTGCCGAGCGGTCTATCCGGTCACTCTGAAAGTCAATGGGGGGATCGAATACGAGGCGTTTTTCGGTGATCTCCGATCTTATGTGAACGTCCGAGAGTACCACTTCACCCTCCGGCGATGTCGGCCCTTGTGGCTATCTTCTCAAGGTCTTCCACGGAGGCGTGAAACCTGGTGGTCCCGAAGTTGGTGGGGGGGAACGAAATCACTATTCTTCCCTGGGTCTCGCCAATCAGGGCTGCGGTGACGGTCTTCTTCTGTTCGTTGACTATGCGCAGTGGCACGAACGCTGTCTGTTCCTCCTGGCCGATTCTGAACCAGACCTGCGCTTCTTGTGGTGTCGGAAACGGGTCCTTGGCGATTCTGCAGTAGGCGATATTCGCCATGACCGGTTGATCGTAAAGTCTCATGGATTCATGCTCGGGTGCGAAGTTTCCCCTAAGCATTGTCTCTCCTCTCAATTTATAGCTTCCGGGTTGGCGTGGCGGCCGTTCCGGATTTCCAATCCGAAGGAGCCGGGGGTCCGGGATGGATTCCCGCCATTTTTGAGGCCGTTACAACGGCCCGTCAAGCGAGTTATCCACGGATCCTGGCAGTATTTCCGGTCCGAGCCGCCAGATATTGAGAATTGATGTTCTATTATGCTTGTTCAGCAGCGGCCCGCGCAACGCCAGTATGTCAGGAGAAAATTGCGAAACTCCCCATCTTCGACATTCCTACTTCGACACTCTTACCGGGGGACGCGTTCTCTGTGGTGCAGGGAGCGTCTTCCAAACAATCGGGGCGCTCAATTGGGGCGTTCAATATGGGGCGCTCAATTGGGGCGCTGTGAAGAATTGGGCCGCCGCACTTCCTCAAATTGACGTAACCTGATAGACTCTCTACAGTTTGGCCAAGTCCGGCCCCCGGTGCTAAAATGAGCGCCGATTGGCCGTGGGTCCGGCCACGTGACCGGGATGGCAAGGGACTTCCGTTCAGACCCATCCGGCGATTTTGGGGTCGGCGGGGGTTCCCCAATACCGGATACGGGCAGACTTTCCCGCCGCAACCCCTGTTGCGGAAATACACTCCGGGGAACTGCCGATGATGGAGGAAAGCAGATGCCAAAGCAAGGCGTGGAGCCCGACGAACTGACCAAGCCCTTCTGGGACGCTGCCAACAATGGGAAGCTGGTCATCCAGTATTGCCCGGACTGCGACAGGTTGCAGAATCCGCCCCTTGCCACGTGCGGAGGGTGTGGTTCCGATGACATCATAGAGTGGAAGGAGATGAGCGGGCGGGGCACCATCTATAATTACTGCGTGGTGTACGACTGCCCGATCAGGACCCTCCAAGAAGACCAGCCCTTCAACCTGGCCGTGATAATGCTGGATGATGCCCCGGAAATCCAGATGTACTCCCACCTGCCCGGCACACCTGTGGACGAGGTGCCGATAGGAGGGGCCGTCCGGGTGATATTCGAGCCGACGGCCAACGGCCAGGTTGTGCCCGAGTGGGAAGTAGTGACCTGACCCCGCCGGTCCCCGATTCGTGAGGTTTCCCGATCATTTCAGAGGGACGACCATTTTCACAGTGACAAGGAGCAAGCCATGACGACACAGATGGCGCCTGAATCGATGTACCGGTCCACCGAGGGACTCGGAGTTTGGGAACACAGGGGGAAGGTGGCGGCGGTCGGCATTGGCCACTCGCCCACCGCCCGGCGCTGGGACGGACGGGCCGAGACCTCCGTCGGCGCCCTGAGCATACTGGCCATGCGCCGGGCCATTGAGGACGCCGGCGTCTCCCCCGACCAGGTTGACGGTCTCGTCGTCGTTCCCGTTACAACCACAGGGGCGCACTGGGACCCGAATACGCCCATTCCGATGGACGTGGTCAACGCCTTCAATCCTTCCAGCGACCCGCTGGACGGCATCGGACAATTGAGCGCCGAGTGGCTGATCAAGAACATGCCGGAACTGACCAACGTCAAGTTCACCATGAACGCCCCGGGGTGCATGTCCGCGGCGGTAGTCATCGGGGCCCAAGCCGTTGGCGACGGGCTGGCCAGCAACTGCCTGGTGCTGAAGGGCTGGCACAACCTGGACGGACGCTACAACCACGGCGGCAGCAGCGCGGCGGAAGTCGTTCCGGGAAGCGTGGCCCTGGGGCCTGGGCGCACCATCTGGGGGCCGCCGGGATGCTTCGGCACAGCCCTCCAGTTCGCGGAGTACTGCCACCGCTACGGCAAGAACCACGACATGATGGCGCCCTTCATGCAGAACTCCAGGCGCAACGGCCTGATGTTCCCCGAGGGGTACTGGGCGCAGCACCGTCCAGAGGAACTGACCCCCGAGGACTACCTGGCCGCCCGGTGGATTGCCAAGCCGGCCAACCTGTTCGACAACGACATTCCGATCATGGTGGCGGCGAGCTATCTGTTCACCACCGCGGACCGGGCCCAGGACATGAAGCAGAAGCCGGTGTACATCCTGGGACACGCCTCCAGCCGCGGGTCGGCCCGGAGCCTCACCCCGACGCTGGAAGAAGTGCAGGCGGAGACTGCCAGCACCGGGCGGAAGATATTCGAGGCGGCGGGAATCACCGTTGATGACCTGTCCTTCGAGAACATGTACGACGGTTTCGCCGAGTTCCACCAGTTCCACATCGAGGGACTGGGATACCGGGGGATGAAGTTCGGGGACGCCCTGGACTTCTACCAGACGGACATCAGCATCGAGGGGCCGAACCCGGTCCTGCCCAGCGGGGGGAACATCGGAAGCGGCCGCAGCCGGTTCTGGATGCACACCGACTGCATGCAGCAAATCCAGGGACGCGCCGGGGCGAGGTCAGTTACCGGGGTCAAGCCGGAGATAGCGGTGTCCGGCGGCCCCATGCCCATGGGCGGCAACTTCACGGTCTGGAGCGCGACGCCCGACTAACCGCCGGCAGACAATCCGGCACGTCAGCCTTTACGGGCAGAACGGCCCGAGGTGTGGTAGCAAAGGAAAACGCCGTACCTCGGGCCTTTCCATGCAGCTACGAGTGCAGCCATGAGGACTGAACTTATTTCATGAGTCCGGCACAACTCCTGTCCCGGAAACTCCCCTTTTTCTATGGCTGGGTGGTGCTTGCATCGGCGAGCACCACCCAGGTGGTGCGCAACTCCGCGGCCAGCCTGACCATCGCCGTGTTCATGTTCCCGCTGGCCCAGGAGCTGGGCTGGAGCCGGACGCTCATCGCCGGGGCGGCCAGCTTCGGAGGGCTGGCGGCGTCGGGAGTCTCCCCGGTGGTGGGGTGGCTGGTGGACCGGTACGGGGCGAGGCTGGTGCTGGCGTCAAGCGTGTTCATCCTGGGGTTGTCCACCATCTCGCTGGCCTGGGCCACGGTGCCGGTGGCCTTCTACGTTGCCTACGGGGTGGGCCGGGTAATTTTTGCCAGCCCGGTGCAGATTGGGGCGTCGGTGGTGGTGTCCCGGTGGTTCGTGCGGATGCGGGGCCGGGCCAACGGGATGCTCTTTGCGTCCCATTCGATTGGCCTGGTGTTGTTTCCGCTGATCGCGTCGGCAATTATTGCGACCCGGGGCTGGCAGGACGCCTGGATCGTGCTGGGAGCCCTGGTCTGGATTATCTCCCTCGCGCCCGTGGCCCTGCTCATCGTGCAGACTCCGGAGACCCTGGGGCTTAGGCCCGACGGCGATATGGATGATGCATCGGACTCGGAGGATGGCCAGCCTGCGCCCCCGGCAGAGCCGGAGTGGACCCTGCGGGCGGCCATGCGGACCCCGGCGTTGTGGATTCTGGCCAGCGGCATCGGAACGCTGTTCCTGGTGCAGGCGGGAGTCAACACGCATCTTGCGGCCCTTCTGCGAGACAATGGGTTGAACGCGGTCTCGGCAGGCATAGGCATCAGCCTGTCGGCGGCATTCATGGGAGCGGGCAGCCTTTTCTGGGGATGGATTGCGGAGAGGTTCCCGGTGAGGTATGTGCTGGCTGCTGATGCGGTTGCGGTGGCCGTGCCGGCGGCGTTATTCCTCACGATGGACACGACGGCGGAGGCGTTGATTTACTCCAGCCTGTTCGGGTTCGGGGTGGGCGGAATGCTCTCGGTGCCGCCGGTGGCCTATGCGGACTACTACGGCAGGCAGTCCCTGGGGGTTATCCGGGGAGTGACCGAGCCTTTCACCAGCCTGGAGCAGGCGGTGGGGGCGGTGCTGTCGGGGATCGTGTTCGACCTGACGCACAGCTATGGCTGGGCGCTAATCGCCTTCGCGGTCCTGGGCGGCCTGACGGCGGTGGTGATCCTGTTCGCGCGGCCCCCGGCGCGGCCTGCCGTGCCTGGGGAACAGCAGGTTACGCCCGCCAACGCCTGAGTTGGGCCGGTCCCCGGTTCGGAACGGGGACCAGGAAGGCAGCGGCGCAACCTGGAGTTGCCCCCAGTTCGACCGGGAGTGGCCCCGTCGGGAATTATTACCCTGTCCAGACTCCCGACCTTCCAACCTGGCGACCCGTTCATCCAGCGTTACCATCGCCTGCTCTCCAATATAATTGTCCGTTATCTACCAGCCATCCAGATGTCAAGCACTATGGCCACTGTCAACTATAGAGAGAGAATTGCATAAGCCCCAGTTTCCAGATTCGGCCTCCAGGCGGGCTGTTTCCGGCAGTTTCGCCGGGAGATGGTTTGGGGTGAAACAAAGGCAAAGGCCCCGGTTGTTGGCCGGGGCCTCCTGATTATCGTATCGGCAAGCGCACTAAGGCGGTGTCCTAAAAAACACCTTGCCGGTGTCGTCGTGTTCGTGCCCCTGAATAACAGCAACGATCTCTTGCCGAGACATTCTGATTTCTGCCTCCAGCCGGTCAAATCCGTCATTCATATCCTGCCGCAGTTCGACAATATCCCGGTCAAGAGTATCCACACGCCTGTCAAGCGCATCTACGCGGGCAGTAAGTTGCCCATAGCTATAGAAACCACCAACTACGACGCTCAAGAGGATGGCTCCTGAAATGATCATGGATATGACCGGAGCATGTTTCATGCTGAAACCACCCCGCTTCCCGTTTGTCAACTCAATCACCCGACAACTCGGGGTGGTTGACATACGCGGCAACGCATCCACTCCATCGTACCTGGATTGCCGCGAAATGGCAATGGTCCCCATTTCCCAGACAGGGTCTTTCGATTCTCCGTGAAATTGCCTGAACCGTGATTCATGTGATTGATGGCTGGGCATGATTCTCCAAATCACGGCTATCCCTGAATCAGAAAAATCACTGACTCTCAGGTTCCCGCCAGGGTTTTTGCTGCCAGACCGGATAAAATCAAGAACCCTGCACACCAGGTCCCCGGCCGGGTTCCCGGGGGCGGCGCCACCAGCCGTCTCTCCGGCCGGACCCGAGGGAACAGGCTGCCAGGCCCCTGCCGACAAGGCGGGGGCTTTTCCCTTGGGTGGGTAAAGCCTTCGCAGAGGGGCTGCCAGGTTTCCACCAGGGGGAGAGTCCATTCAGACCCGGACTGCCTGCTGCCCCCCATTCCCCACCGCCACCCGGTATCCCGCCCGCGGCCCGGTGATGGCGATGCAGCTACAGGCGGCGGGGTCGTCTGCCAGCTTGCGCGCGGCCGGTCTGCCGCGTCTCGCAGCGGCCAACCATCGCCCACGCGACCCGCACCCACATGCCGCCCGGAAGCTGCGGCGGGGGGGCTTCCGCGCCGGTCCGCAGCTTTTCACGCAAAATCACACAAATAATTGCCAAAAATTGGCCCTTAAAAATACTCGCATTATACGAAACATGGAGTACACTATATCCGGGTTTTTGCGCCAATGCCGGCGCAAATCACCGGGTGGGCAAACCCGAGGAAGGGGGCGCCGCCTGGTATCAGCAGGCCGGGCCGGCCCCGCCGGGATGCGCCGGCCGACAGCAAGGAGACAGCACAGCCATGTTCGACACAAGCAACAACGGAAGCAAGGCAGGCCGCCTGTTCCGGGCGGTCGTGCCCGTTAAGCCCCCCCCCCCCCCGACTTTCCCGGTCTGAAAAGCGCCGGAGGCCCGGCATGAGCAAGCTGCGGGCCTCCCTCTCCCCGACCTCCAGGCTCCTCTTCCTGGCCGCGGCGCTGGTGGCGCTGGCGGTCTTCTTCGCCCAGGACACGCCGCAGCCCGCGCAGGCGCAGACGGCCGTCACGCTGGTCAGCAACCTGGGGCAGACACAGGTCGGCACCACCGGTACCTTTTCGGCCACGCATACGCAAGGGTTTAGAACCGGCACCCATACCGCAGGCTATACCCTCACGAGCATTGAGGCCCAACTCTCCGGCACTGTGACCGACCAACAGGTTCAAACAGTCCGGGCGGAGCTGTGGTCCTCGGACGGATCCGGAGATCCGGACGAGAAAATCGTCAGCCTGACGGTCCCTTCGAGCATCTCGGCCGGCGCCGTTTCCTTCGTGGCGCCGGCCAGCACCCGGCTCGAGGCGAACACGAGGTATCACCTCGTGCTTTATGACACCACCTCCGCTTTGAATGACCTAATCATCAACAATACGACCTCCGATAGTGAGGATGCCGGGGCAGCCACCGGCTGGACCATCGACGACGGCAGCCATTGGACCGCGAGCACTCCCACATCAACGACCAACTGGACCGCCTTCGACGCTGCAAGACGCATCGCCGTCAAGGGCTTTGAGGGCGCGGCCACCGGCCCCCTGGACCTGAGCGCGCTGACGGCGGAGGGCAGCACCGACGGCAGCACCTTCACCGCGCTGACCGGGGCCAACGCGATGGTCCCGGCATTCGCCGCCGGCACCACCGGCTACCGGGCCACGGTGGGCAACGGCGTGACCCACGTGCGGCTGACGCCCACGCTGGCGGACAGCAATTCCTCGGTGCAGGTGGGCAAGTCGGGCAGCCTGGGGACGGTGACCAGCGGCACGGCCAGCGGGGGCATGGCCCTGGACGTGGGCGACAACGCCATCATCGTGCGGGTCACCGACTCCAGCAGCAATACCCAGGACTACACCGTCACCGTGCGGCGGGTGGCCTCCGGCACCGAGTGGCACGCCACAATGGTGCCCCAGGAATTCATAGTGGGTGGCACACCAAATCTTGGTTGCCACACTGACTTATCCGATACCTCAGAAAAGTGCACCACCGCGACGACGGTGACCGAAGATGAATTCCTCATTAACACAGACTCCAATAGGGTCCATGCCGTCCAGCTTCATACTGGAGGCCAATTTCAAGTCACCTTTGGAACTTCCCCAGCCACCAGCCTGAAGGCCTTGAATTTCTGCGTTGGCTCGAACCCGTTCGCGTTGTCCGGCGCTACATCTGCCACCATCACTTGGCTACAGTCCGGCTTAGCGTGGGCCACCGGCGTCCCGGTCTCCCTGAGCATCGGGACCGCCTGCGCCCAGCAGCAGACCCTCTCCTCCGACGCCAACCTGAGTGCCCTGTCCGGCACGACGAGCACCGACGGGACGAACTTCACCGCCGGGGCGCTGGACATCGGGACCTTCGCCTCTTCCACCACCAGCTACACGGCCACGGTGGCCAACTTCATCACCCACGTGAAGCTGACGCCCACCGTGAACCACGCCTCGGCGACGGTGGGGGTGCGCAAGGGGACCACGGGCAGTTTCACCTCCGTGACCAGCGGCAGCGCCAGCGACGCGCTCGCGCTGGACGTGGGGAGCAACACGCTGGAGGTGCGGGTGACGGCCCAGGACACGACGACGACGCAGGACTATACGGTCACCGTCACCAGGCGGGGGTCCTCGGACGCCAACCTGAGCGCCCTGTCCGGGACGACGAGCACCGACGGGACGAACTTCACCGCCGGGGCGCTGAACATAGGGACCTTCTCGTCCGGCACCACGAGCTACACGGCCACGGTGGCCAACTCCATCACCCACGTCAAGCTGACGCCCACCGTGAACCACGCCTCGGCGACGGTGGGGGTGCGCAAGGGGACCACGGGCAGTTTCACGCCCGTGACCAGCGGCAGCGCCAGCGACGCCATCGCCGTGGACGTGGGGACCAACACGCTGGTGGTGCGCGTCACGGCCCAGGACTCGACGACCCAGGACTACACCGTGACGGTCACGCGGGGGACGCCGGAGCCGGACTCGGCGGCGTCCCTGTCGGTCTCTCCCAACCCCGTGAACGAGGGAGTGCTGGTGACCGTCAGGGTCACGCTGTCCAGGACGCGGTCGAACAGGGTGGACATCCCCATCACGGTCACCCGCGGCTCGGCGGAGGCGGGTGACTACACGGTGACGTCAAGCACGATTGGCATCACCGCGGGCAACCTGTCCGGCACGACGGGCATCACCACCCACCACGACCCCGACGACGAGGACGAGACGTTCACCGTGGCGCTGGGGACGCTGCCGGCGGGCGTGACGGCGGGCAGCCCCTCCCAGGTGCGGGTGACCATCAGGGACGACGAGGGCGTCGCGGAGGTGAACCTGTCAGCCTCGCCCAACCCGGTGCTGGAGGGCCAGAGCGTGGCCGTCATCGCGGCACTGACCAAGCTGCCGGGGCGTGACGTGCGCATCCCGGTGCTCGTCAAGTGGGGCAGGGAGTACAAGGACGGCCAGGTGGTGGACTACGGCACTGCGGACAATGGCGACGACGTCGGCTTCGGCATCCTCAAGGAGACGACGGACGGGAGCGGCAACACCTACCAGTCCTGGTGGCTGCCGAACACCGTCAGCATCAACAGCGGCGGGCACCGGCGAACCGACGGGATATGGAACCTGCGGACCAGCCAGGACGGCGACTCCAACGACGACAGCTTCACGGTGGAGCTGGACACCGGGCACGCGGACTGGCCGGCCGACGCGGTGGAGCTGGGCAGCCCGGCCTCGGTGAAGATCACCATCACCGACGACGACCGGACCGACGGCCCGCCGGCCGCGCCCACGGACCTGAGGGTGGCGGAGGGCGACGGCCGGCTGGACCTGACGTGGAAGCCCGGGCCCCGGCGTGAGTTTCCGGCCCGGCCCACCGGCTACGAAGTGCAGTGGTCGCTGAACCCGCTGGACGACGCGGCCTGGAACGCCGTTGACCGCACGGGAAGGGGCGCGGAGATGTCCGAGGCGATAACCGGGCTGGAGAACGGCCGGCTGGTCTGGGTGCGGGTGCGGGCGGTGAACGGCAACGGCCCGAGCGGCTGGGCGGAGGGCACGGGCCGGCCCACGGACCCGAGCGACCTCGGGGACGTCTGGTCCGCCACGCTGACGGTGAAGGGTGTTGTCGCTAATTTACTCAAAGGTTGCGCCAATACCGAGACTGACGCCAGCGCCCGGTGCAGTACGGCGAGTACACTCACCGACGATGACTTCACGCACAATGGCGTGGATTATGCGGTCGTAGGGGTCCAGCTCACCAGCGACGGCAATCTCGAAATCGGCTTGGACAAGGCAGTCCCGCCTGGCTTGAAGCTGAGCGTCGGCGACACAGAGCTTCCCGGTGGCGTCATTGCAGGCGGCGGCACGGTCATAACTTGGCAGAACACCGGTCTGACCTGGGATGTCGGCCAAACGGTCGAACTGAGCCTGAGGGCGCCGCCCCCGCCCACCGGGCGGACCCTGACCGGCGTGGGCATCTGCTGGGACACCTCCGCGTCGGGCAGCTTCGCGCAGTGCGGCCCCGGCCGCATCAAGACCTACGGCTACAAGGAACCCGCCCTCTTTCCTACGGACGGCGCTGACGCCACCCACGTCAAGGTGACGCCCCATGCGGTGGAAGACGCCACCGTGAAAGTGGGCAAGGTGACCTGGCCCAACGGGGTGAGGACCGTCAGCCTGACCGCAGTGGACAACGGGGCGCAGAGCGCGGCCATCGCCCTTGACCCGGGCGGCGTCACCGTCATCGACGTCCAGGTCGCCCACTACTCGGGGAGATTGAACACCTACCAGGTGATCATCCATAAACCGGCCGGCAACCAGCCCCAGACTCCGGCCTGCGAGTCGTCCGCCGACCTGACCCACGAGCATGCGATGCCTGGCGGAATAACCGCGGAACACCGGCATGAGAGGAGCGTTCGCCACGGACGCTGCCGGTACCAGGTCATCCTCGGCGGCCAGGCCGTTGACTCGCTGTGGCATGACCACGACGAACTGCAGGACCCCAACGTCCAGCAGTCGCCGCCGCCGCAGGGTCCCACCGCGGTGAGCCTGGCCCTGGGCCAGGACCGGGCGCGGGAAGACGCGGGCCAGGTGATGCTGACGGCCACCCTGGACCGGCCGGCCCCGGCCGGGGGCCTGGAGCTCAGGCTGTACGCCGCCAACGAGAGCACGGCGGAAAAGGGCGTGGACTACACCCTGCCGGCCAGCATTGCCATCCCCTACGGGGGACTGTCGGCATCGGCCGGGATACGGATCACCGACGACGCCCTGGACGAGCCGGACGAGACCGCGGTCATTGGCGTGGTTGGCGATACCCTGGACGCCACGCTGACGGCCAGCGTCACCCTGACCATCGTGGACGACGACGGCGCGCCGCAGCAGCAGCAACAGGTGCAGTCGTCGCCCCGGGACTACAGCGACCTGATCGCGCAGATGTACGAGTGGCGCAACGGCCCCGAGGCCCAGCAGTACGGCAAGCCGCACACGGACCGCTGGGACCGGGCGCTGCTGGCCTTCGGGGAGACGGTGGCCGACGCTTCCATCACGCCGATGACGGCGGCGGAGGCCCAGGCGCTGGCCGACCAGGACTGGGGGACGCGCTGGGTGCCGGTGGCGGCTGCGCTGTGGGAGATTGAGAACAGTGCGCCGACGGTGGCCAGCGCCATCGCGGACGTGACCATTGTCAACGAGAGCGGGACGCAGCAGGTGTCCCTGTCCGGGGTGTTTGCCGACGCCGACAACGACTCGCTGACCGTCACCGCCGCGTCCTCGGATGAAGCCGCGGCCACGGTGTCGGTGGCCGCCGACGGGTCAAGCCTGACGGTGACGGCCCAGGCGCGGGGGACGGCGACCATCACGGTAACGGCGGCCGACGGCAAGCTCGGCACGGTTTCGGATGAGTTCACGGTGACGGTGAAGGCCGCGCCGGTGGTGGCCTCGGCCCTGGCCGACGTGACCGACCTGGACGTGGGAGCGACGCAAGACGTGTCCCTGTCCGGGGTGTTCAGCGACGCCGACGGCGACGCGCTGACCATCACCGCCGCATCGTCGGATGAAACCAAGGCTACCGTGTCGGTGGCGTCCGACTACTCCACGCTGACGCTTACCGGGGCGGCCAGGGGCGCGGCAACCATCACGGTTACGGCCCGTGACGCCGATGGCAACACGGCCAGCGACGGGTTCGACGCGGCGGTGGGGAGCAAGTACGCGGCGCTGATCGCGCAGATGTACGAGTGGCGCAACGGCCCCGAGGCGCAGCAGTACGGCAAGCCCCACACCGACCGCTGGGACCGGGCGCTGCTGGCCTTCGGGGAGACGGTGGCCGA
>DAOUJS010000004.1:0-8282 GCA_034422355.1 Dehalococcoidia bacterium
GGGTGTGACTAGAAGGGGTTGGAATCAGTTCCAAAAGGCTTCCCAGCGATTGTTGGCTCGCAGGGACCGCAAGGCCAGCATAGGGTTCACCGTCTCCTCATTCCACCATGTGCCGGGCAACTTCAACCGGTCTTGAATCACCGAGCGATGCCCTCCCTCCACCGCACCGCTGCCGATTGGCAGACCCTCCCGGCGGGCGGCGGCGTAATCCAACTGTCCCTGCCGGTTCTCCAGGTATCCCGCCAGCCGGTACAACGGATGCTCCACGTTTGCTCCCGACCGGTTCCGGCATTCGGCTACCACCTCGGATACCTCGCCCTGGTCAATGCGGCTCGCCTGCACTCCGGCCCAAGCTCTGGCCTCTGCGGCGTCGTCCGGCCACAGGGCAGACGCCCCCTCATGCAGGTGTTCCAAAAGATGGTAGCGGTCCAGCAGAAATCGCTGCTTGGGGAAGACCGATGCCACCTGTTGCGCAATCCAGGGCGCCCCGTCTCCCACCCCATGCACCCAAGTGCCGTCCCCATACCCGCTCTGGAGCGCCAGGGCAAACATCTGCTCTCCCGTCCGTTGCGGAGGGCCTATAGCTGCGGCGTAGCGCCGTTCCCCTCCGTCCAAGGTCTCCACCAAACTCAGCCGCACCTCCCGCCACCGGGTCCTCCTGACCCGTTTGGGGCGCCCCCCAACACTCACCCCACCCGCCGGGTCCGGCTCCAGTTTCCCAGTGCGCACCATGCTGCCATCGGTCTCCACGATCAGCCACGGCTGCCCAGGCCGGTAGCTGCGCTGCCCCTCGTAGCCGGCAATAGCCTCCCGCTCCTCCCGTGCCACAAATCCGCCGGCTCTTTCCGCTTGTTTCAGCACCACCTCCCGCACACTGCTGCGGTGCAACCGAACGCCGTAGTGTTCCTTCAACTGCCGGCTGGCCCGCGCAAAGGATCTTTCCGCCCCAAAGTCGCTCAAGGCCCGCTGCAAGGCCAGAGACTTGCCCCGGCACTTCAACCCGGTCAACTCCTGGAAAGGCCGGTGGCTGCTGTGGTCTTGGGGGCAACGCAGATAGGGCGCCTGAGCTTCAATCCGTCCGAAGGCGCTCAACCACCACAGGGGTTGCCACCGGTGCAGGTGGCGTCTTCCCCCGCAGCTGGGACAAAAGGGGCCTGAGCTTTGGCTTGCTCAGCTTTCACCTCACCCCATGTTTGCACCATCTTTTGACCCAATTGCCGGGTGAACCGGACCACTTCCGCTTCCCAAGCGTCCGGGTCCCACTGCTCCGCTCCGTCCTCCTCCGTCTCCCGGTTCAGGACTTCCCGCATCTCCTGGGTGGCCCGTTCCATGATCTCCCGCAGTGCCCGCTCCCGATTCATGGCCTTCTCCTTCCCGCGCTGCCACTATCCGTCTATTCAGGAGATTGCCATCTCTTTTCACTCTTGTAAACTGCCTCCATTTCCAACCACTTTCGGTCACACCCATCGAGGGGTCTTTCCTTGACAACCGTGACCCCCTTTGCTACCATCGCCTTCAGTCCCCGGATTAGGAACCGGGGTATTGTCTTGCTTAACCGCCACTGCAATGCGAATCCTCGGCGCCCGTACCGGGTTTGGGGCGACGTTCATCTAAGGAGGTCCCGGCTCAGTTGTCTTTCACCAGTGGACTCAAGTGCCGGGAGTGCGGCAGGGAATTCCCTGCCGAACCCCTGAATGTGTGTGATTTCTGCTTCGGGCCGTTGGAAGTAGTCTACGACTACGCCACCATTTCCGAGGTTATCAGCCACGACCGGATCAGCAGCGGCCCCCTCAGCATCTGGCGTTACCATGACCTGCTCCCTGCCAGTGGTGAGGACCCGGTCGACATAATGGCCGGGTTCACTCCCCTGATGAAGGCCCGGAACCTGGGTAAGCGCTTGGGCCTCAACAACCTCTACATCAAGAACGACAGCGTAAACCCATCCTTCTCCTTCAAAGACAGGGTTGTCTCCGTCGCATCAACCAAGGCCGTCGAGTTCGGGTTCGACACACTTGCCTGCGCCTCCACTGGCAACCTGGCTTGCAGCGTCGCCGCCCACTCCGCCCGCGCCGGCATCCGATCCTACGTCTTCATCCCGTGGGACCTGGAGACCGGCAAGATAGTCGGCGCAGCCGTCTACGGCCCCACGCTGGTATCCGTTGAGGGCACCTACGATGAGGTGAACCGCCTTTGCAGCGAAGTGGCCGACAACTACCCCTGGGCCTTCGTCAACATCAACATGCGCCCCTACTACGCCGAGGGCAGCAAGACCCTTGGCTACGAGGTTGCCGAACAACTGGACTGGCGGCTGCCGGACCACGTGGTCATTCCCAGCGCCTCCGGGGCCATGTTCACCAAGATATGGAAGGGCTTCAATGAGCTGGCTTGCCTGGGCCTGCTCGATGGCGTGGAGGCCAGTTCCTTCGGCCCCGACCAGAACACCGTCCACCACCCGGCCGTCACCACCCGGATGCACATGGCGCAGGCCGAAGGCTGTTCCCCCATAGTGTCCGCTTGGGTCAACGGCCAGGCCCACGTCGTCCCGGTGCGTCCCGACACCATCGCCAAGTCCCTGGCCATCGGCAATCCTGCCGACGGGATATACGCCATCCGCGTATTGAACGAGTCCGGCGGCACTGCCAACGCGGTCCCCGAGCCGGAGGTAGTCGAGGGCATCAAACTGCTGGCCGAGACCGAGGGGATCTTCACCGAGACCGCCGGTGGCGTTACCGTATCGGCCCTGAAGTCCCTGGCCGAGAGCGGTGCAATCCAACCCGATGAGTTGACCGTCGTCTACATAACGGGCAACGGTCTGAAAACCCTGGAAGCCGTCGATAGTGTGGTCAATCCCCTTTCCGTCAAGCCCACTATGAGGTCTTTTGAAGGCGCTCTCAACGAGCGGATCGCCGTTGGCGGGTGATTCATGCCGACGATAATATGCCATACTGCTGTGCCAGTTGGCACGTACGCTTAGGGTTTGTCTCTCGATATGGGTAAGCAACGTGTCAAGTTCACTTTTCTGGATGACCTGGTCAAGCAGCCGATAATCTACCGGCTGGGCCAGAGTTTCGATATTGTGACCAACATCCGCCGGGCTGACGTGCGCGAGGACATGGGTTGGGTCGTCCTTGAGCTGGACGGTGACGATGCGGACATCCAGCGTGGCCTGGACTGGGTCAGCGCCATTGGAGTCCGGATAGACCCGGTAAGCGGGGACGTTGTAGAAGGTTAGGGTCCGGTCAATCAAAAAGGTCCGCGCGGCGGGGAACCAGCTTTGCTGCCGACTACAGGAGGAGATTCCCGAATGAGCGTTTTAGTCCGTATCCCCACGCCCTTGCGCCGGATGACCAATGGGCTGGACAAGGTGGAGATGGAGTCCTCCAACCTGTCCGAACTGGTTGAGAAGCTGGACGCCGAGTATCCCGGGTTCAAGGAGCGGCTGGTCGACGAGAACGGCGAGTTGCGCTACTTCGTCAACATCTACGTCAACGGCGAGGACGTCCGCTTTCTCAAGGGTCTTGAGACCTTCACCGACTCCGGCGATGAGGTCAGCATTGTTCCCGCGGTTGCCGGAGGGTTGTAGGCCGATTGGGGCAAGCGGCAGGCGTCAAGCCTTTTAAGCTGGCGGCACTCCACGGAACAACAGGGTAAACAGGATACCAATCAGTGCGGCCAGCATCCCGCCTCCGACGCCTATAATCGCCACCATCAGCTTGTTGATATGGCCGTTGAGTTGGTCTATCCGCCCGTTGACTCGGTCGTTCACTTCGTCTATCCGCCCGTTCACCTGCTGAAACCCGGCGGTCATCTCTGACGCCACCTGGTCTATTCGCCCGTTCACCTGGTCTATCCGCCCATTGACCTGTTGAAACCCGGCGGTCATCTCTGACGCCACCTGGTCTATTCGCAGGTTCAATTGCTGCTGCTGCGCCGACAGTTCCTCCACCCGTCCTTCCAGTCTGCCCAGCGTCCGCTCCGAAGTATCCTGGGTATCGTCCGCCATCGTCATTTACCCATCTCCTCGCATCCGGGTTGGCTTCCCCACCATAGCCAGAAGGCGATTTTACCCGCCCCTGGCCCTCAGCCACTGTTCCTTTTGCTGCTGGCGCGCCCTCTCGTCGGTGGGGCGATAGGTGTTCCGGAAGTCCCGCCGGAACGCCTCGAACCTTTCCTCCAATATCGCCTCCCGCATATCCCCCATCAGGCGGTAGATGAAGCGCAGGTTGTGGATACTGGCCAGCCTCGGCCCCAGCATCTCCTTCGCCCGGAACAGGTGCCACAGGTAACCCGCCGAAAACCGTTGGCAGGCATAGCAGTCGCACCCCTCTTCCACCGGCCCTGACTGGTCGGCAAACCGCCGCTTCGTGACATCGACCCGGCCCGAGCTGGTGAACAACGCGCCATTGCGCGCCACTCGGGTCGGCAGAACGCAGTCGAACATGTCCACCCCTCTGGCCACCGACTCCACCAGGTCCTCCGGGGACCCGACGCCCATCAGGTAGCGAGGCTTGTCCGCGGGCAACTTGGCTGCAACCTGCGCAGTGGTGGCATACATCTGCTCCTTGTTTTCGCCCACCGCCAGCCCGCCGATGGCGTACCCGTTGAAATCCAGTCCATCAAACTCCAGCCCGGTGATATAGCCCGTCGATTCCTCCCGCAATTCCGGGAACGTGCCGCCCTGGACTATGCCGAAAAGGGCCTGCTTCCGGTAAGCGCCCGACTTCCGGTGGGTCTGTAGGCACTGTCCGGCCCACCTGTGAGTCCGGTCCATAGCTCGGCGCACCTGCTCCTGCGTTTCCCCATAGGCGATGCACTGGTCCAGGCACATGATGATGTCCGCGCCAATGATGCGCTGGTTCTCCACAGCCTTCTCCGGGGTCATCATGTGCTCGCTGCCGTCGATATGGGAGCGGAAGCGTATCCCCCGGTTGTCCACCTTCCGCAGCGCGCCCATGCTGAATGCCTGGAATCCGCCGCTGTCGGTCAGCACCGGGCGCGGCCAGCCCATGAAGCCGTGAACGCCACCGAAACTCTCCACGGCATTTACGCCCGGACGCAGGTAGAGGTGGTAGGCGTTGGAGAGCACCATCTCCGCTCCCGCGGCCAGCACTTCCTCGGGGGTCAGTCCCTTCACGCTGCCCTGGGTGGCGACTGCGGAGAAGACCGGGGTGCGCACCGTTCCGTGGGGCGTGACCATCTCCCCGGCCCGCGCTGCGCCGTCGGAGTGCAGCAGGCGGAAGGAAAAGCCTGCCTCCGGCTCCGACCGGGGGGCGGCCGCGCCCGTTCTCTCCGTTCCCGTCGTGGTATCATCTACCATCAGTATCGTATCCTGCCCCAACCGTCATTCCCGCGAAACTCGTCCCCGTGGAAACGGGGAGCGGGAATCCATTAGTCCTTGCCATAAAGAGTGCGACCTTTCGCAAAAGCACTGGCCAGGGTCGTCACCTATCCTATCGCGGGGCCGGAAGGGGCGCAACCAACGGGTGGTCGTTTGTACGAATCATTGTCCCAGTTTCTCCGCACCTTCAGCTCCGGTTATCCCCTGCCCTGGGCCCTGCTGGTAATGGGCGTCGTGGCCTGCGTCAGTCTGGCCCTTTACGTCTTCTGGGAAGTTGTTTTGCGCCTGCTGGCTGCGCCATTCGCGTCGCGCAAGTCCGGCCCCGGTCAGGAACGCGATCAGGGAGGCTAGGAATGCTCTTCCCTAACGCAGATGTGATGGTTCATCCGGGGCTGTTGCTCCTCCTGGGCCTCATCCTGGGCACGCTCAGCGGGTTCTTCGGAGTGGGCGGCGGCTTCCTGATTACCGGTGGCCTGCTGGTGTTCGGAGTGCCCCCGGTCTTCGCCGTAGGCACGGGCCTGACGCTGATCATGGGGTCATCCATCATCAACACTCTGAAGCACCGGCGGCTCGGCAACGTGGACTTCAGGCTGGGAGCGTTGATGGTGTCGGGTACGATACCGGGGATATTCCTGGCAGAGCGGCTCAACACGGCGCTGGAGTCTGCCGGAGTGGCCGGGCCGGTCATACGCTACATGTACGTGCTGTTCCTGGCCGCCCTGGGGCTGTTCATCGTCTACGACTACCTGCGGGCCCGGGCGCGCCGCCGCCGTGACTGGATACCGGAAGAAGACCTCAGCACGGCCCGGCTGACGGAGAAAGTCCGCTCCCTGCGCATACCGCCCCACCGGATAGGCGTACCCGGAGTCGGATCAATCCCTACCTACGTATCGCTGCCCGTATCCGGCATCGACCGTATCTCGGCCTTTGTGCCCATCGGCATCGGGTTCGGCATCGGGTTCATCGCCGGGCTGTTGGGGGCTGGTGGAGGCTTCATCCTCATGCCGGTGCTGATATACGTCCTGGGAATCCCGACCACCGTGGCCATCGGCACCGACCTTTTCCAGATAGTAATCACCGGCTCGGTGGGAACGTTCCTATACTCCCTGTCCAACCACGTGGACCCGGTGATGGTGGTGATAATGCTGGTCTCGGCATCAGCGGGAACTCAACTGGGCGCGACGGCCACCAAGTTCGTGGAACCGGCCCGCATCCGCATCCTCTATGGCCTGACCGTCCTGAGCGGCAGCGTGGCAGTGGGACTGGAGCAGGCAGCAAACGCCACCGGCAACGAGGCCCTGTCCACGGCCGCCTCCATAACCCTGCTGGGAGTAGCCGGACTTATGGGGCTGGTAATCCTGGGCCTGCTCATAGCCGCCAAGCTGGGCGGGAAAGCGGAAACAACCCACGCCCCGGCCACAACCTCCCAGCAACGGACCGAGGGGGACTAGGCCGCAATGGTTTTCCAATTCCAAATAGGACTGGCCCAAAATGTGACACATTGCCGTTGACCGGGAAGATTGGGGTTCTGTAGAGTTGGGCGCGTGGAAGACCGGTCGATTCCCTCGGATGGGGTTGAAGTGACGGAGCATAGGCCAATCAGTTCCAGCAATTCCAGCAGCCGGGGAATGGCCGTGATCCCGTTGGATTTCTCCTCCGTCTTCACCTGCCCCAAGGTCAGGGTGTTGGCAGAGGCCCAGGCGCTGACCAGGTGGATGGCCTGTTTGCCCGCCCGGTTGCCGTGGGAGCGGCGCACCGTCTTGCCGCCGCTGGCCGCCACCTCTCCGGGCAGCAACCCGGCCACTGACCGACTCCATTCCATGAAGCATTCCTGGAAGCGGTCCGGGTCCAGACGGGAGAACACGTCGCCGAAAGTGTCGTGGGACGGTATTCCGTGGGGAAGGTCCAGGAAGGTGCGAAACCAGTCCTCCTTGCTCCTGCCGAACATCTCCACGTGAACCCACGAGTCGGCGCCGCAGATGGCTATGGTGATGATGTCCAGCAACTGGCGCCGCTTGCACCGGTCAATCCTGGGATCCTCCAATCCCACAAAACACTGCATGATCCAGCCGCCCTTCCCCTGCTCCATCACTCCCCGCATCCTCCCGCACAACCTCGGTCTCTCAACACCCCAAGTCTATCACCTATAACGCCATTGCCCTGGCTGACGCAGACGCCGTTTGACCACCAACCACCGGCCGCCAGTGTTATAATCCGGCAACATATACATTCCCGAACAGGAGGAATACTATGGGTTACACGCCGAGCCACCTGGGGCACGTCAACATGTATGTGCGCAACGCCGAGGAAGCGCACAAGTGGTACGAGGATATCCTTGGCCTGCATACCTATGACCTGGTTCCGGGGCGGGCCGCCTTCATGTCGGCCAACCTGGACGAGTCCCACGAGATCGCCCTGATGGAAGTCGGGGCCGACGCCGCCGGACCGGAAACGGGCCGTGTCGGGCTGAACCACATGGCATGGCGGATGGAGAGCCTGGAGGACCTGGGGGAGTTCTTCCACCGGCTGGAGGAACGGGACATCCCAATGCACATCGGGGACCACGGCATATCCCTGGGCATTTACTTCCAGGACCCCGACGGCAACGGCATTGAGGTCTACTACGAGTTGCCCAGGGAACAGTGGTACCGCCATGAGAACCTGTTCCTGCACGGGGACGGCCCCAAGGGACAGTTCCCCGGCCCGTGGGACGAGCTTCTGGAGAAGCAGAAGGCCGCAGCGGCGGCTCGGTAGACCCGACCATGAAGCCCCCGGACAGTTGGAGTCCGGGGGCTGTTTTGGTGCAGTAGTCAATACAACTGAACAAGTCTACTTAGAGCCTATCCTAATAACCCGGCAGCTCTGAAAGCGATGAGAGCGCAGGCGAAATGCAGAAAGGCGATGTAGTTCTCGGGAGACTTGTCCCAGCGTACCAGGATGCGCC
>DAOUJS010000005.1:0-1523 GCA_034422355.1 Dehalococcoidia bacterium
GCGGCGCGCACCAACGGAAAGCTGACGCTGGAGGTCACCTCGTTCCCGGAACTCGGCGTTGCCGGGCCTGACAATCTGGATCTGATACGCAACGGCACTTTGTCTGCGATCACCATTTACAGCGGCCACGTGGCTGGCGATTTGCCCCAAATTGAGGTTCAGAATCTCTGGGGTATCTACTCCTCCCGCGAGCAGGAGTTCGAGGCCACACAGGCCATCATCAAGGACATCGAGGAGCTGGTGCTGGCCGAGACCGGCGGCGTCATAATGAACCACAACTGGCACGCCGGCAACGACCAGTTCTTCTTCTGCCGCGAGAGGGTCAACACGCTGGACGGCTTTGCGGGCAAGAAGACCCGTAGCCACGGCGCCGCCCTGTCGGACTGGATCAACGGCATGGGCGCTGACGCCCTATGGGTCGCCTTTGCCGAGGTCTACACCGCCCTCGATCGCGGCATCCTTGACTGCGGAGTGGCCGGGGCCAACGCCGCACACAGCCAGCGCTGGTACGAAGTTACCAGTTACATTGTTGGCCCGCTACCCAGTTTCTCCACTAGCGCAAACGTGATTAACCGCGATGTTTGGGGCAGCATCCCCTCTGACCTGCAGCAAATCATCATCGAAGAGGCGGCCAAGTCGGAGCTGGAGGCCCTGCGCCTCGCCGCCGTCCAGAACGAAATCGGACTTCAGAGGAACATTGATGCAGGCTTGGAGTTCATTGAATTCCCCCCTGAGATGAATGCCCACAGCTTTGAAGTGGCGATAAACGGCGTCATCCCCAATTGGGTAGAACGCGTGGGCGGCCCGGATACTCCCATCGTTGCCGATACCTTCAACAACAAAGTCGGCCCCATAGTCGGCCTGCGCATCCAACCCAACGGCCAGGCGGTCAAGACCAACTAGCGCCCGCCCCCTGCTTGATCCCGACCCGCTGCCCCCAGGTTTCCTCCCTTCTCCACATCCTGCCGGAACCGGGCGGCACAGTAGTAGGAGCGCCGGAAAAGAGAATAAGGAATTTGAGGTAAGGGGACCATGCAAGAGCAAATTTTCCTGCAAGAGAATGGGGTCCCAGTAAGCCAAATACGCTTTGTTACCCCAATTCAGACATTCGCAATGCAAGGGATAACCTCTGTTGCCCACAATGTGTCCTACCCATCCAAAAAATCGGCGGTAGGCTCGATGGTGTTCGGCGCCATAGTGGCGCTGATAGCTGCCGTCCTCCTTCTCTCCGGCTCCATCGTAGGCGGGGTAGTCGGGTTGATGATTGGGGTGGTGGTCCTGGGTATGGGCATAGCCCGGTTTCGGGCCCTGAGGAAGCCGGACTACCAGGTGGTATTGAATGCTTCGACGACAGCCAGCACCAGCACAACGGGTGGTGGAGGGCTGATAGGGGGCAGTCTCGCCGTTGGCGCCGCGACTACGAGGGGTTCGAGCCAAAACTTCGTGATAGCCCTGTCCAGCAAGGACGAGGAGTTCATCCGTCGCGTAATTGGCGCCCTGAACGAAGCCTTGATAGCCCGAGG
>DAOUJS010000006.1:0-86970 GCA_034422355.1 Dehalococcoidia bacterium
GCAAAATGGTCTTGGCCTCCCTCTTTGGGACCTGGCGGGCCAAGGGCCTGAACCCCTTCCTGGAATGCCGCCAGTTGCTCATTTCCCCTCAACCCTGAACAGTTACGTTTGGCGGCAGGGTCCTGGCAGCGGAGAATGATCCCGTTGTTCGCTCCTTTGACGTTTGCTCCCAGGGGCCGGGGGTTGCCGGGGGAAATTTTAATTTTCCGGACATTTCCCTCACCCTAACCCTTTCCCAGAGGGAGAGGGGACTGCCGAAAGGACCCGACCTCGCATGGGAGCAAGTCTGACGGGTAAAGACATGAAGGGATGCACTATAGGGCATTAGGAGGGACAAATGTCAGTGGGATAGGGGCTTTCTTGCCATTTACCGGATACGGGTCCAGGGTATGGACTTGGTTCCGCTTTCCAATGCAGTTCGGAGAGAAGTATTGTTCCCAGTAGCCGGGCACATGGCTTTTAGCAACCGAATGGCTCGCGTCTTCCCCTGCCAACGCCGACGTATTCGGCTCCAAGGCGGAGCATTTCAGTGGAGTCGAGGGCATTCCTGCCGTCAAAGACGAATCTTGGAGGGCGCATCTCGCTGACCATCGCGGGCCAGTCTGCCTGGACGATTTCTTTCCACTCGGTGAAAAGTACCAGCGCCTGAGCGCCTGTAGCAGTCTCTTCGGCCGCGTTCACAAAGTCGACGCCTGACGGGAACAACTCACGGGCATGAGCAATGGCCTGCGGGTCAAATGCCCTGACCTTGGCTCCCATTTCAACAAGGTCCCGGACCAATTCCAGGGATGCAGCCTCCCTGACATCGTCGGTGCCAGGCTTGAAGGCCAGACCCAATACCCCGATTTGCAGCCCTTTCAGGCCGTCTCTGAACCTGGCCTGAAGTTTCTCCAGCGGGAGACTGCGTTGGTGGTCGTTGACCGCCGCAATTGCTCTCAAGAGACCCGGTTCTAGTCCGGCGGAATGCGCCATGTGCTTCAGCGCCCGGATGTCCTTGGGAAGGCAGGAGCCGCCATAGCCGACGCCGGCATAGACCCTGCCGCCCGTTCGTGCGTCGAGAGCCAGTCCTTCGCTAACGGCGTCAATGGAGGCTCCAACAGCGTCGCAAAGGGAAGCCATTTCGTTGATGAAGGAAATCCGTGTGGCCAGGAAAGCGTTGTTGGCGTACTTGATCATCTCCGCGCTGGTGATGTCGGTTACCAGGTAGGGAGCTTCGATTCCCGAGTACATCTTCCTGACCGCATTGATGGCTTTCCCTGTCCGGGAATCAGTTCCCAGAACAATACGGTCCGGGAATTTCCAGTCCCGCAGCGCCCGGCCCTCCCTGAGAAACTCGGGATTGGCGATGTAGTCAATACCAAGCCCCTTCAGGTCCTTTTGGAGAAACTTCACGCCACTGCCGGGCGGAACGGTGCTCTTCATTAAGAGGACCAGGTCCTTGGGTTCCCGGCTCCTGACCCACGCCAGGGCATCATGTACCTGGCTCATATCCACATCGCCCCTGGCGGAGGTGGGCGTACCGGCGGCGACCAGGGCGATTCCGTACAGGTCCCCGGCAAAGTCGCCGCTTTGAAGGAACCTCAAATTGCCGCGGCTCGCGGCTTCGGCTACGCAATCCTGCAAGCCGGGTTCGTAGAGGTGGACCCGGCCCTCACGCAACGCCTGAATCCTGTCCTCGTCTATGTCCAGCCCCGTGACGTCATGGCCCGCCGCGGCCAGTCCACCGGCAGCCACCAGACCCATGTGTCCCAGGCCGATGACGGTGATCTTCAATCAACTCTCCTTAATCAGCTCTCCTTGTCAGCCGCCGGTCGTTCCCAGCCTATAGCCGATTCCACGCGAACAACACACACTGATTACCGCCTCAATATAGACGATTTTGTCAATTAACATCGACAAGCTACAGGATTGACACTTAATCTTGGCTATGGTATATGTCTACACGATATAGTCCAGTAATGATATACACCCGTTTTAGAAAGCACAAGGCATTTTAACAGCAACTCTGTGCAGACACCTCACCACATAGTGTCGCAAACGGATAGTCAAGTTGATGGAGCTTCCGAGGCTCTCGGTGGTCGCTCTGTATCAGCTTTCAGAGCCCTGCTTTCCGTAGCACTCGCAGGGCTGGCCTTGTTGCTGGTCGTCTACCTGGCAGACTGGTCAGAGTTGAGGACCGCCTTGAGGCAGTTGGTGGTCCAGCCTTGGCTGGTAGCCATTTTCCTCGTTGGCTATACATGCGCCTTTCTACTGAGGGCCTTTGCCTGGCGAGCGCTTACAAGCAGCCGCATAGGCTTATACCGGCTATTTGTATCCATTCAAGCAGGTCTTTTAGTCAATCATCTTGCGCCGATAAAGCTCGGCGAGATTGTTCGTCCCCTACTCGCTGCGCGGTACGGGTTGCCGGTCTCCGAGGCCGCCGCCACGACCGCTGTGGCGCGATACCTGGACTTCACGGTCTTGCTGGCAATTGCCGCGGTGGTTGGGGTGTCCTTGTCCCTGGCGTCAGGAGCGGAGCTTTGGTTGGAGGGGCTGGCCCTGCCGTCTGCGGTGATTCTCGGATGCGGGGCGGCGCTGGTGGCCATGCGCCAGGCGCGCTGGTTCGACTGGCTCCCCGGTCCTCTGCGGAGCAGGTTTGAGTTGCTGCAACAGCAACTACGACAGGTATCGCCGAGGCGAGCGGTCCTGGCGCTGCTATGGACGATGCCCAGTTGGGTGCTGGATGCTGCGGTGATCATTGTCGCCGCGAAGGCTCTTGGAATTGAGCTTTCCCTGGCCGCAGCCGTTGCCGTTACGGCGTTCACCATCCTGTTCCAGGTGTTCCACCTGACACCCGGTGGGATCGGTGTTTACGAGGCCGTAATGACCGGTGCGCTTTATGCCCACGGAGTCCCATGGGACCAGGGGCTGGCCCTGGCAGTTGCCACCCACGGCTTGAAGTTCGCCTATTCCTATACCGTTGCCCTGGGGTTCACCCTGACTGCATTCAGGAAGCTGCCGGAGCTGCGGCCCCTGAGCAGCCTCCGTGGGAACGCAGATGGCTCCACGGCCGCCTCCCGGTTCGAGGTGTTTGCTGCCCGCCTCTGGAACGTTCTGAACGAGGGCAAGCCCTTCACTCCCGTATTCGTGGCCGGCATCCTGGCGCTGCTCAGCCTGCCGCACATCACCGACTCGGGATACTGGCTCAAGGCGGGAATAGCTTTGGCAGCGTTGCTGCCTCTCTTCCTGCTCTTCTACCGCTTTGATTTTCCACTCGGGTTGCGGGTGGTGCTGTGGTTAGCGTTGGCCGTGTTCCTTGGCGCATTCCGGTTCATAGATTTCTGGTCTGTGGCCCTGGTGCTTGGCCTCTATTTGACCTTCACGGTCGTTCTCTGGGGGACGGTCTATTACCACCTGCGCATCGGCACTCCGTGGACGAACTTCACGAGGTTCTGGCGGCTGGTCCTGGAGAATCCAGACCCCACCAGCGGCAACTTCCTGGAGCAGATACCGAAGACGCTGCTGATGGTGACGGCTTTCCTGCTGTTGGTGGACCGGCCCGGGCTGAATACGGTTATAGCTGTCGAGGGATTCATTGCCGGGCTTGGAGTAGTCGCCCTGCTGGTCCATCAATGGTTCTTTACCTGGCCGCCAGCCCCTTCCGTGAAGCCCACGCGCCTGGTAGCGGACGAGGGCCAACGGCGGTGCAGACGCTTCATCACCATCGTGATCGACGGCTGCCGGGCCGACCGGCGGCTGGAGGCCGACACTCCGTTCATCGACAGGCTGTGCCGGGAGGGAGTGGACTACACCGACACCTCAACCGTGTACCCGGCCCGCACGGTCACCGGGTTCAGTTCCATGTTCACAGGCGCTCCGCCCCGGACTCACGGCATGTCCAGCAACTTCGTGCCCAGCCTTGGGGTCAAGTGCGAGTCCATTTTCGACGCACTGCGGGCCGGGGGGTTGACCGGCAAGCTGGTAGGCATCGCCCACCTGGTGGACGCCTTCGGCGAGACCGATGTTGAGACCGTAACCGCGGTAACCAACAACGACGAGATCGACTACGCCCTGGTCGCACGGGCCAAGGCGGTGATCGAGGGGGAAGACCCCGACCTGCTCATACTGCAACTGTTGAGCGTGGACCAGACCGGACATGCCCGGGGCAGCTACAACTCCGAGTACCTGTCCAAGATCGAGGAGAGCGACCGAATCATCCAGGAGTTCCTGGGATGGTGCGAGTCCGTCGGCTACCTGGACGGTGCGACGGTGCTGGTCACCGCCGATCATGGGCAAGGCATCGGCATCGGCGGGCACGGCCACATGAGTCCGTCGGAGCGCTACGTACCCTGCATCATGTGGGGAGAGGGCGTTGAGCTGACCGGGCCGGTGGAGGAGCCGCGCTCCGTGATGGACGTCGCGGCCACCATCGCCTACTTCCTGGGGGTGAAACCTCCTGCTCAGTCGGTGGGACAGGTCCTGGGAATAACCGATAGCGACGCCGCGGCCCGGCCCGTAGCGGTGATAGTCCCGGCGTACAACGAGTCGGAAAACCTTCCGCGCACACTGTCTCGAATACCACGGCAGCAACTCCCCAACCTTCAGGTAATCGTGGTTGACGACGGCTCCACCGACGGCACTGCCGAAGCAGCCCGGAAGCATGGAGCCGATGTGGTCGTCTCCCACGCCCGCAACCTGGGCCTGGGCGCCGCGCTGCGTACCGGCCTGGCCGCCGCCAACGACTTGGATGCCCGGGCCGCTGTGTACGTGGACGCCGACGGCGAGTATCCGCCCGAGCAAATTCCCGACCTGCTGGCGCCCATTGAGTCCGGCGAGGCCGACTATGTGTTGGGTTCGCGCTATCTGGGCAAGCGTCCGAGCCAGCGCCTGTTCCGCCGTATCGGCAACCTGGTCTTCACCGGGCTGCTGACCGTTGCCAGCGGCCGTCGCATGACCGACGGGCAGACGGGTTTCCGGGCCTTCTCGCGCCGGGCATTGGAATGCGCCGAAATTATCCACGATTACAACTACGCCCAGGTGCTGACCCTCGACCTGCTGAAGAAAGGTATGCGGATGCGGGAGGTGCCCGTCGCCTATAACCGCCGTACCAGGGGCAGTTCATTCATCGGACCCAGGTATCTCTGGCGCGTCCCAACCGGGATGTTGCGCGAGATGCTGAGCAAGTAATCAACATACTCACCATCAATACACTCACCCAACATACTCACCAAGGAGGATGACCAACGTGCTCTATCACATCAGGACTTGGGGATCACGGCCCCGCAGACGGTATTGGACCGCAGGTCTGGCAATGGCCATGTTGCTTGCGCTGGTCCTGGCCTGCCAGCAGGAACCGCCGCCCCCGGCGCCGGTTTCCCCATCGCAGGCAGGGGCAGCGGAAGCCGTGGCGCAAGCAGCGGAAGCCGTAGCGCGGGCGGCAGACGCGGTGGCGCAAGCGCAAGCGCAGTCGGCAGACGCCGTATCACAAGCGCAATCGCAATCGGTAGAAGTGGTGGCGCAAGCGCAGGCCGAAGCCGCGGAAGCGGTGGCGCAAGCGCAGGCGCAGGCCGCGGAAGCAGTGGCGCAAGCGCAGGCGGAAGCCGCGGAAGCGGTGGAAGCGGTAGCGCAGGCACAGGTCGGAGCCGCGGAAGCGGTGTCGCAAGCGCAGACGCAGGCTGCGGAATCAGTGGCCCAGGCCCAGGCCCAGGCAGCAGAAGCGGTAGCGCAGGCGCAGACGCAAGCCGCGGAAGCTGTGGCGCAGGCGGCGGCGGCGCAAGCGCTATCGGTAGAAGCGGTGGCACAAGCGCAAGCACAAGCGGCGGAAGCTGTGGTGCAAGCGGCGCGTCGGGGTGAGGACCGTCCCACCATTTCGGTGATTGGGGGCGGGTCCGGTGGCACAGGCACCGGAACCGGAACCGGGACGGGCACTGGCACCGGAACCGGAACTGGGACGGGCACTGTCACTGGAACGGGAACAGGCACTGGGACAGGAACCGGGACCGGTACTGGAACGGGCACCGGCACCGGGACGGGAACAGGCACCGGCACCGGAACTGGTACTGGGACAGGAACAGGCACCGGAACGGGCGCTGGCACCGGCTATCGTGCTGTCCAAGGCGAGACCGGCGGCCTGACGATACCCACCGGTCTCAGTCCCGAGACCAGCGGCCCCACCAGGTCCGACGGCTACTACACCGCCACGACCAACCGGGAGATTTACCAGAAAATCTCCACGGACTACCAGGAGATAGCCAAGCTGACCAACCTGATCAGTGAAGGCAATCCCCTGCCCGCGGCGGAGATCTGGCTTCTGTACGAAACGGGGCCGCACACTCGCCTCGGCCCGCAGAGCCGCACGCTTCGGAATTTCGCCGCCGGCCCCACACCGGCTGCGTATTTCCCCGACGCAGCCGAGTTCTACGGGTCTGACACCTTCCTCGATTCTCCGATTCAGAACGCTGTACGCAAGCGCGGCGAAGCGCAAAACTACACCGACCCCCAGCGGCGCCAGGCCATAACCAAAGGCGTCCTCAGAATCCTCTATCACTGGGCCAAGTTCTATATGATCATTGGCAGCGAGCGAATGAGCTCCGGCCTGATCGACGAGGCATGGGCCGTCTACGTCGGTGAAGAAGTCAACGGGCGTTATCCCAACTCCCTGGCCGCCTTGGCCCAGGCGCGCGAGGGCAACTTCGGACGGCAGGGGACCATTGATATCCCCCTCCGACGGGCTATGGACCGGGCCAGGCAGGCAGCCGACGCCGGGGACAGGGCGGCGCTGGACGCAGCGACCCAGGACGTCTATTCCCGCTTCAACGCCATCTTCTACCTTGCCACCGTCAGGTACATCGGCCGGGTATATGATGACGCACAAGCCGGCAACCGGGACGCTTTGGGGACCCACCAGGTCGAAGCCCTGGCGTTCTACCGGTCCATCCAGCCGGAGGTCGCCAAGGCCGACCCATCTGCCGACGAGACAATCATGGCCTACCTGGAGGCATCACCGAACCGGGTTACGGCTCTAGCGCGCAACGAGGCCCTGAAGGCCCTCAACCGGACGGCTTCGGCGCTCATGCTGGAACAGAGCGACCTCATTACCCAGTACGATGCCGATACCGGCGACGGAGCCAGCGGCACGCCGTCTCCCGACACCGGCGATTTGGACCTTTCCTCCAGCCTGTTCATCCCGGTGGGCCAGGCTGCCGAGACCAGCGGCCCCACCAAGTCCGACGGCTACTTCCATCCCACAACCAACCGGGAGATTTACCAGAAGATTTCCACGGACTACCGGGAGATAGCCAGGCTGACCAACGTGATCAACGAGGGCCAACCCCTGCCCGCGGCAGACATCCTGCTGATGTACGAGGCGGGCATTCACACCCGTATCGGCCCCCAGAGCCGGACACTGGCCAGCTTCGCCCGCAACCCGCGCCGGGCCGGGGACTTCCCGGTCGCCGCGGAATTCTACGGGTCCTCCTCCTTCCTGCAGACGCCGGTGAATAACGCGATCCGCAAGCGCGGCGAAGCGGAGGATTACACCGATGCCCAGCGGCGCCAGGCCATAAACAAGGGCGTCCTCAGAATCCTCTACCACTGGGCCAAGTTCTACATGATCATCGGCGGCGAGCAAATGAGGTCCGGCCTGATCGACGAGGCGTGGGCCGTCTACGTCGGCGAGGAGGTAGACGGTGAATACCCCAACTCCCTGGCCGCCTTGGCCCGTGCGCGGGAGCGCAACTTCGGGCGAGAGGGGGCCATAGACATTCCCCTTCGCCTGGCTATGGAACGGGCCCGGCAAGCGGCGGACGCCGGGAGCAGGGGGGACTTCGAAGCAGCGGCCCGGGACGTCTACTCTCGGTTTAATGCCATCTTCTACCTCGCCACCGTCAGATACATCGGCATCGCGCAGAACGACGTTCAGGAAGGCAAAGACCCGGGCACTCACCAGGTTGAAGCCCTGGCGTTCTACCAGTCAATCCAGCCCGAGGTCGCCAAGGCTGACCCGTCTGCCGACGCGACAATCATGGCCTACCTCGAGGCTGAACCGGACCAGCTTACGCCCGAGTCGCGCGACGCGGCCCTCGCGGCCCTCAACGGGGCTGCGCAGGCGCTCCTGTTGACGCCGGCAGACCTGGTGACCGGTTACTAGCGACCAGTCGGCAACCTCACCAATGAATTAGGGGAACAGGTATGACAAGGTTTCATCGCCGGAAGGTCCTGCTGGCGTTAGCAGCAGTGTCCCTAGTTCTGGCCTTGGCGCTGGTTGGCTGCGGAGGGGGCGCGCAACCGCCTCCTCCGGCGGCGACTTCGCCAGGTCCACAGACCGGAGTGTCGGCAGAGGCGTTGCCTACGCTGGCCCCGCTGGCCACACTGGCTCCGCCGTCCGGACTGTCCCTGCCAGACCCGATGGACTTGCCGGCCACACTGGCTCCGTTGGCCACATTGACCCCGACGTCCCCGCTGTCTCTGCCGGCCCCGATGGCTCCGCCGGCCACACTTGCGCCGTTGGCCACATTGGCGCCAGCGCCCGTGGCGGAGAGACCTGCAGTAGCAGAGGACAGAACCCTCACCGTGTACTCCGGGCGCTCACGAACGCTGGTGCATCCGCTCCTTCTGGCATTCGGCGAGTCCACCGGGGTTGACATTCGCGTCAAGTATGCCGGGAGCGCATCCACCGCCGCCACCATCTTCGAGGAGGGAGACAACACTCCCGCCGACGTGGTCTTCCTGCAAGACCCAGGCTCGCTGGGCAGCCTGGCTGCGGCGGGAATACTCGCGGACTTGCCGCCGGCGACCCTGGACAGGGTGGACCCCAGGCTCAGAGACCCCAACGGACGCTGGATAGGGACTTCCGGCCGGGCCAGGACCGTCATCTACAACACCGATACCATCAACCCGGAGACTGACCTGCCTGATTCCATACTCGACTTCACCGGCGACGAGTGGAGAGGCCGCGTGGGCTGGGCCCCCCGGAACGGTTCCTTCCAGTCCTTCGTTACTGCCATGAGGCTGCAACTGGGAGACGCCAGGGCCCGGGAATGGCTGGAAGGGATAAGGGACAACGATGCGCGGGCATATCCCAACAACGTATCCATCGTGCAGGCGGCCGCCAACGGTGAGGTAGACGTGGGCTTCGTCAACCACTACTATCTGGAGCGGTTCCTGGCTGAACATGGGCCTGGCTTCAAAGCCCGGAACTACTACATAGGCAACGGCGACCCCGGCGCCCTGGTCCTGGTGGCCGGCGCCGGGATTTTGAAAGCCTCGGAGAACAGGGATACCGCAGAGGAATTCATCAACTTCCTCCTCTCCGAACCTGCCCAACAATACTTCACGTCGGACGTCAAGGAATACCCGGTGGCTGCCGGGGTGGAGCCGGAGGGCGACCTGCCGCCCATAGAGTCCCTGAACCCGCCCGACGTGGACCTGGGCAGCCTGAGCGACCTGCAAGGCACCCTTGACCTTCTCCGGGAGGCAAACGTTCTGCGCTGAAAACGTTGCACCATCACTTTGAGCCGGCCGGCATGGCCGTGGAGGACCCGCCCCCTCAGTGGTGACGTTAACGCCTGACGCCCGGACGACCCTGGTCTGGGTCAAAGAGAAAGAGCTGCTGCTTGGCGCAGCGGCTCTTTTCATTCTGCTGGCGGCGGCCTACTCATTTTCCGTGGAAATACGGGCGACGCGGGGCGCATCCATTACGGGTGACGAACCGTTCTACTTGCTGACTACCCAGAGCCTGTTGGCCGACGGCGACCTTGATCTTCGCAACCAGTATGAGACCAGGTCTTACGAGTCCTTTTTCGACCATCCGGAGGGCCTGTGGCTACAGTCGGCGCCGCTGCCCGGCGGCCAATTACTGAGTCCCCACAATCCGGGCTTGTCGGCGCTGGTGATTCCGGGGTTTGCCGTTGGCGGACTTGCCGGAGCACAGGTGCAGTTGTTGCTCATGGGGGCAGCGACAATGGCTCTCGCCTTCGTTCTGGCAGACTGTCTTACGGGACGGCGGTTGATCAGTTGGGTCCTGACCCTTTGCGTGGGGCTTACGGCCACGGCGTTCATCTACTCCAGCGAAATATACCCTGAGTTCCCGGCGGCGCTGATGCTGGTCCTGTCCCTGCTGCTGGTGACCCGGCAGCAGGGATCCGGGATTGCCGGAGCGTTGCTCCTGGCTGTTCTGCTGACGGGCATGTGCTGGCTGGGCATAAAGTACGCGCCGCTGGCGGCGCTGGTGTCAGGGTACTTTCTTATCAAGTCCGGTAGAACCGGCCGGATTGCTCTTGTAACCGGAGGGGCGGCCTCTGCGGGAGTTTACGCCTGGTTTCACCTGCACCAGTTCGGCGGGTTGACCCCTTACGGTGCGAACGTCGTCTACGCACAGTGGAACACGGTTGACCTTCTGGGAGGGCATATCGAGTTCGCGGAGCGGTACTACCGGCTCTGGGGCCTGTTCATAGACCGGCGTTTTGGCATAGGACGCTGGGCGCCGCTCCTGCTGGCAGCGGCGCCGGGCCTGGCGCTGCTCATACCGGCAGGACCCGGGCATCGTCTGGTCTTGTTGCTGATTTTCGCCCAGATGCTCATGGCGGCTTTCGTCTCCATAACCATGATGGGATGGTGGTTCCCCGGGCGCACAATGCTGACCGTCCTGCCCCTGCTCGTCGCGCCCATAGCCCTGGTGGTTTCCCGGGCGCCCCTATGGGGTCGAATCGGTATTGCGGCGCTGGGGCTGCTGACGATGGCGAACACATACGGTCTCGCGGCTGCCGGGCGGGCGGGGGAGATCACCATCGCCGTAGACCCGTTCGACATGTCATTTCCCGCGTTTCAGGGACTGGGCGGCCTGTTTCCGCTGTACACATGGTGGACGACCGAGACCTGGTGGCTGACCTTCTTCTGGCTGGCGCTGGCAGTTTTGGCAACCGGAGCCGTAATCTGGCCGGATGCTGTCCGGGCTGCCCGCCGGGTGCGGCAATTGAGTCCCGCAACGAGAAGCCGTATTCAAGTAAGGCATTAGCTCACTTCAGCACTTTCGCCCAGTCCCGATTCGCCTCGTACCATGCAACGGTGTGGCGAATCCCCTCCTCGATGCCTACAGCCGGAGTCCAGTCCAATAGGTCGCGGGCGCGTCCGGTGTCCGCCCATGTCATCATCGGGTCGGCGGGATGGCGTTCCTGATACTCAATCCTTGCCTTCTTCCCAAGCGCGTTCTCTATCATGCCGATGACGTCATTCAGCGCAACCGGACTTCCGTACCCCAGGTTAATGGTCTCGTATCCTGCCACGCCCAGGGCTGCAACCGTCCCCCGGGCGATGTCGTCCACGTAGGTGAAGTCTCGTTGCTGCGTTCCGTCGCCAAACACTGTGATTGGTTCGTCCTCCACGACACGGCGTATGAACCTGAAGATGCTCATGTCCGGTCGCCCTGCCGGGCCGTAGACGGTGAAATAACGCAACACGGCCACATTCATGCCGTTGAGGTGATGGTAGGAATGCAGCAATGCCTCGGCAGCTTTCTTGGATGCGGCATAGGGAGACAGGGGGCGGCTGGAATCTGCGTCCTCGCTGACTGGACCATCTATCTCTCCCCCGTATACGCTGGACGTTGACGCCAGAACAAACCTGTCCACGCCGAACTCACGGCATAACTCCAGGAGGTTGAGGGCGCCAAAGACGTTGACGTTGAAGTACGCGCCGGGACTGTCCACGCTCCCCCGGACTCCCGCGAGGGCAGCGAGGTTGACGACCGCGGTTGTGGGTCCCCTCGGGTCGGAATCCGCAAAGAGTTGCCGTAGGTCCTTTGGATTAGTGACATCTCTCTGATCGAAAGCGAATCCGGGGCGCCCAAGAAGCGAATTCACCCGCCATTCCTGCAACCGCCGATAAGCAGACTGGCCAAGATGGTCAACACCATGTACTGCGTGTCCCGCGTCCAGAAGCAGCGAAGCTACCCTGTGTCCTATGAAACCGGCGCACCCTGTAACCAGTATTGTCATTCGCATTCAGTCCTACGTGAACGGCTATTGAGCCTGAATACTCTATGATGGCCGTCGTCTTTGTACCAGCATAAGGCTTTCCAGACAACAAAAGCGCTTGCTGCACTTACGTACTGCTTGGCTGCTGTTCTTGATCGATTCAGCGCCCGATGTCTCCTGCCCGCCCAGTAGAAGCGTCCGGAGCGGTACCAATTCCACTAAATTCAAGGGTGCTTCCTTGACAGCAGGGTTATTATGAGGGTGTTTCTGCCCTATCCCAATTCCAGAACGAGGACCCCCGCACTGTCATACGGCCGGTGCAATGGCGGGGGACCCGTCCCTTGACCGGGGAGGTTGGCACATGGCGTCACACCAGTTGGGACTATCGCTTCACGACGCGGCACGGGCTATGGGTGTCGTCTTCACCCAGGATAACGAGCCGGTCGACAGGAACGTCCAGGTAAACGGAATGAACTTCCATTACCTGGAATGGGGCGATGCCGCCAACCCCACAGTGTTGATGCTGCACGGCAATTCGCAGCAAGGGCATAGCTGGGACTTCGCCAGCCTGCCCCTCTCCGAGCACTACCATGTCATTGCCCTGGACCAGCGGGGTCACGGTGACACCGACTGGGCGCCGGACGGGGACTATTCACTGGATGCCCAGGTCCGCGACATTGAAGGCTTTGTCGATGTCATGGGGTTGGACAACTTCACCCTGATCGGCCACTCGATGGGGGGCCGCAACTCCTACGTCTGGGCGTCCCGCAACTCCCACAAGCTCCGGGGACTGGTCATCGTAGATACCGGCCCGCAGACCGCCCGCCGGGGTTCCGACCGCATCCGCCGCTTCCGCGAGTTGCCCGACGAACTGGACTCTTTCGAGGAGTTCGCCCAACGGGTGATGGAATACACCGGGCGCACCAGGGAGCAGGTGCTGGGGGCGCTGAAGTACAGTATCCGGGAGAGGCCCGACGGCAAGTGGACCTGGAAGTATGACAAGGTAATGCGCACGCCCAATCACCGGCCCTCGTCCTGGTCATCGGAGCAGCTTTGGGAGGCAGTGGGCAAGATCACCTGCCCGACCCTGGTGGTGCGCGGCGACCGCAGCGACCTCTTCACTGAAGAGACGATGCAACGGATGCAGGAAGTCATCCCCGATTGCACCACCATCACCATCGCCAACGCCGGCCACCTGGTGCAGGGCGACAATCCCCCGGACTTCAACGCGGCAGTCCTGGAATTGCTACACCGTATTCACTAGGGCGCGGCAGGAGCGCCCGCATGGACGTTGCCCCGGCTTTCATAGACGAGACTGGCGTACTGCGCGGCAGTCTTACCAGGAACCCGGTATATGGCATCGGGTTGCTGGTTATCAATGACCCTGGGGACTGACCGATAGTCTCTACCAACTCCATTTCAGTTTCAGGGCTGGGAGGTCTGAACAAAGGAGGCAGCTTCGCCGTTCCCTGTTACGTGAGAACCGTTCTCCCTCTCTGGCTGAACTGGACCGCCTCTTCTGGAGCACCAGGCATCACGAGTACAAGTTCGCTGAGGTTAATGGACATAACCTCCAGGAGTATGTAGACCTTCTCAATTTATTCTTCTCGTTTGGTGACGCCGAATTTCACACGCTGCTGCTGGACCGGACACGACCGGGTTTTAACCTTGAGCCGTGGAATTTCGATGAATGGACGGCTTACGTCGCGCTGACCTGCGAGTTGATAGAGCGAAGTCTCATGGCGGACAGTGGCGAAGAGGAGCTTGACAGCTTTCGTCAAGAGCAGAACCGGGCTGGAAGCTGGGGAGGCCATCCTGCCACAATCGGCGGACTTTCGCATGATAACCAGTCCGTTACTGTTCACAGTCCGATTGCATAAATAACCCCCGGCTATGTCCGGCGTCCCTCCTGCTCTGCGGAAACGACGCACTCCGACCACTCCGAGGATTACTTATATCGCGGTCCAAGCATAGGCCATTGTCAACGCTGGCGGGCGGCTGGTTGGCGAATTGGCGCCAAATCATTGGACTACGAGGGCCGAAGCGCGTCGCTTGTCCATTGCCTGCCAGGCAACCCCAATGTCCCTCGCAAAGGGTTGACTCTATCCAAGGTAGCAGAGGGATTCCCGCAGTCGTCATGGCGTCTGTTGCTGGAATTGCTCCCTGTGTTCCAGTATCATTACGCCTACCTGTAACGGCAAAAATCCCAGGCCCGCGGCATCTGGCCGGAGGGACCTGATTTCGGGAGGCCGCTTTGAAATACGACGTTATTGTTATCGGCGCAGGGTCAGCAGGTTCCATCGTCGCCACCCGCATGAGCGAAGACTCCAACCGTTCCGTTCTGCTTCTTGAGGCGGGGCCGGACTACCCGGACTTTGAACACCTTCCCGATGAGGTCAAGTACGGCTACGCCACCACCACCGACGTCATGACCAGCGATCACAACTGGCAGTTTGTCGGCAGGGGCACGGAGAAGGCCCCGGAAATCATGGTGCCCAGGGGCAGGGTCACCGGAGGCTCCAGCGCCATCAACGGCCAGATGTTCCTCCGGGGCGTCCCGGAGGACTACGACACCTGGGCTTCCTTCGGCAACGACGAGTGGCGGTTCCAGGACCTTCTCGGGTGCTTCCGCAAGCTGGAGACCGACACGGACTTCCAGGATGACTTCCACGGCACTGACGGTCCCATCATCGCCCGCCGCTTCAAGCCCGATGAATGGCTGCCCGCCCAGCACGCCTTCTACAATGCCTGCAAGGAGTACGGATTCCCGGACAGCCCCGACCACAACAGCCCCGACGCCAGCGGCATAGGCCCCACGCCGTACAACAATCCCAACGGCATCCGGTGGAGTACGGCCCTGGGTTACCTGGACCCGGCCAGGCACCGGCTGAATCTCACCATCCGGCCCAACTGCACGGTCCACCGCGTCATATTCGAGGGCAACCGGGCGGTGGGAGTTGATGTCGAGAGCGGCGGAGAGAAATTCACCGTCGAGGCGGACCAGATCATCCTCTGCGGTGGGGCCATCGCTTCTCCGCAGTTGCTCATGCTCTCGGGAGTCGGCCCGGCGGAGCACCTGCGCGGCCTTGGCATTCCGGTAGTGCATGACTCCCCCGGTGTCGGCCAGAACCTGCGCGACCACCCCATCGTTCCGGTCACCTGGCGCACCAAGCCCGGTTTTGACCTTGACGGGCTGGCCCCCCGGAGCCAGCTATGCTTGCGCTACACCGCCGAGGGTTCCGACCTGCGCAACGATATGATCGTCATCATGTCATCCTATGCCACCGAGCGGGTCAACCGGGGCGGCAACCGGATGGAGCCGCTGGGCATCAGGATGTCGGTGTCCATCTACCTGGCCAAGGGCGCCGGAGAACTGCGTCTCCAGTCCACCGAACCCAACCAGCAGCCCTTCCTGGACTACAACTACCTCCAGGAGGATTTCGACCGCAAGCGGCTGCGAGACGGGGTACGCATGGTTGTGAAACTTGGCGAGCACCCGGACTTCGGCAACATCGTCGAGGAACTGGTCGAGCCTACCGCCGACGACCTGGCCACGGACGAGGCCCTGGACGATTGGATGATGCGGGAAGTCTCGACCGCCCAGCACATCTCCTGCACCTGCAAGATGGGACCGGCATCGGACCCGATGGCAGTGGTGGACCAGTACGGTAAGGTCCACGGGTTGGAGAACATCAGGGTCGTTGACGCCTCCATCATGCCTGACTGCGTCCGGGCCAACACCAACGTGACCACCATGATGATCGGGGAGCGGGTGTCCGAGTTCATACTCCAGGGGAAGTAAGGTTGACCATTGCCAAGGCCAGGGATGCGGCCTGCTCGTCAGCCCGCGTTCCTGGCGTCAGCCAATGCCGGGGCC
Source organism: Dehalococcoidia bacterium (assembly GCA_034422355.1). Classification (GTDB taxonomy): domain Bacteria; phylum Chloroflexota; class Dehalococcoidia; order Lucifugimonadales; family UBA3495; genus CATOSP01. Next base: position 15,829 of record DAOUJS010000006.1, read on the forward strand.
AAGGGCCGAACATCAGGGAAGTTGTAGATGCCAGCGCAACTGAAAGAAGTAACCCTGTATGTTCTCCCGTACACTGCCCTGGTGGATTGTCTGATCGCCCCGGTTGTCGCGTATGAGATAATCTTGAATACAGCCGATTCCCGGGAACAGACAGTCATAAACATCGCGTATGGCGTAAGCGCGGCTGTGGCCGTCATTTTCTTGCGGGAAAGGACGAATAGGGTCCAATAGCCAACGTTGAGGGGACAGGATATGGGAAATCACGAAATTGAGCAGATCGCGCACCTGATGCGCCGCGCCGGGTTCGGCGCGACCCGCGACCAACTGGACGATTTCTCCGCCAGGGGCTACAAGGCCACCGTCGAACAGTTGCTGGACCAGGCGGGTGAGCAGCGGATGGGCGACGACGTTATCCGGCGGTTTCACCCGGAACTTTCCGGCATGATGGGGCCTCAGGCCTCGGGCGAAAACTGGCTCTACCGCATGGTAACCACCACGACGCCACTGCGGGAGAAGGTCTGCCTTTTCTGGCACGGCATTTTCGCCACGGGCTATCCGAAGGTCATCCACGGCAAGGCACTGTCGGACCAGATCAGGATGTTCCGCCGCTACGGCATGGACAGCTTCCGGGACCTTCTGCTGGAACTTTCCAAAGACCCGGCGATGATCATCTGGCTGGACAACCAGGACAACCACAAGGACGCCATCAACGAGAACTTCGGGCGGGAGCTGCTGGAGCTTTTCTCGATGGGCGTCGGCAACTACACGGAGCGGGACATCAAGGAGTGCGCCCGCGCCTTCACCGGCTGGACCCTGGGCAACCGGGAGTACATGGAGCTTCGCTCCATGCGCGACTCGGACTGGCCATACGGCCGCATCTCCTGGCATTTCGAGTTCCATCCCGAGGACCACGACGACGGCGAGAAGGAATTTCTCGGCCAGCACGGACGGTTCAACGGGGAGGACATCGTAGACATTATCTGCCAGCAGGAGGCCACGGCCCGGTTCATCTCCCGTCACATGTACAGCTTCTTCGTGGCCGATGAACCGCCCGTTCCCGAGTGGCCCTACACTCCGCCGGCGGACCCGGCGGCCATCGACATGCTGGCGCAGGTCTACTTCGACAGCGGATATAACATCTCCGCCATGCTCCGCGCCCTCTTCAACTCGGATTTCTTCAAGGCGGGAGACTCCTGGTACAGCAAGGTGAAGAGCCCGGTTGAACTGGTGGCCGGGGTGCTCCGGTTGAGCGGCGAATTCGACCGCCCCCGCAAGGAGATACTGGACCGCTACCAGCAGGCCGTGTTCATGGGCCAGTACCTGAACAACCCTCCCAGCGTGGAAGGCTGGCACCAGGGCGCGGACTGGATCGACACCGGCTCCCTAGTGGAGCGGGTCAACTTCGCCTCCCAGCAATTGGGCGACGTGCAGAGGCCCGGCGTACAGGCCATGATTGACCGAATCGCAGTGCAACTGACGGACGCCGGTCAGCCCCCAGATTCGTCCGAAAGCCTGGTGGATGCCTGCCTGGACCAGGTGGGCGCCATCTCCGTATCGGAGGCCACCCGGCAGGAATTGATCAACTTCGCCTCTGCCGTTGGCAGGCCGGAAATGCGGGCTGGGAGCCTTGACGATGCCAGTCGCCAGCGGGTGGCCGACGTAATCCAGATGGTGGCCTCGACCCACGAGTTCCAGCGGGCATAGACGCAATCGCCCCTCACCCAACTCTCTCCTTCTGGAGAGGGAGAATCTTCAGGAAAAGCGATGAGCACGATAGAATTGACCAGAGGGACCCGGTTCCTCGAGTATGCCCTCTCCGTTGGGATGACCACGATGGAGGGCCGGGGATTCTACTACCCTACAGACACGGCCGTAGCCGCTAACGGACGTTTATACGTCGCCAACCGCTCCCTGGACGGAGTGGTGCGCGGCGTCCGCGTGACCATGTGCGATGTTGACGGCGAATACTACGGCACCTTCGGTTCCTACGGAGAGGAAGAAGGCCAGTTCATCTGGCCCTCGGCCTGCGCCTCCGACGCCGAAGGCCGCGTCTACGTCAGCGACGAGTACACCCACCAGGTCTCGGTATTTGACGACGAGGGCCGGTTCCTGACCCGGTGGGGCAAGCACGGCTCCGCCGAAGGGGAGTTGGACACTCCCTCCGGCTTGGCCCCGAACCGGGACGGCAGCGTCTACGTCGCCGACACCTACAACCACCGCGTCCAAAAGTTCACCGCGGAGGGACGATTCCTGTCCGGGTTCGGCTCCCGGGGCAAGGGCCCCGGAGAGTTCGACATGCCCTGGGGTCTGACCGTGGACACAGACGGGCAGGTATACGTTGCCGACTGGCGCAATGACCGCATCCAGAAGTTCTCCCCGGATGGCTCGCACCTGGCCGCCTTCGGCAGTCCCGGTCGCCGCGACGGTGAGTTTCACCGCCCATCGGGTGTGGCGGTCGATGCCAAGGGCTACATCTATGTATCCGACTGGGGCAATGAGCGGGTGCAGATACTCGACTCTGAGGGTGGATTCGTCCAGTCCATCCGGGGTGAGTCCACCCTGTCCACTTGGGCGGCCAACTTCCTGAAGATCAATGAGGAAGAGGGCGCGGCCCGCTCCCGGGCCAACCTGGAACCCGAAATCGAATACTTTGTCGACGAGCCTCACGAGGAATCGTCCCACATCGAAAAGCTGTTCTGGTCGCCGGTGTCGGTCAAGCTGGACACTTCCGGCAACCTGTACGTTACCGAGAGCAACCGGCACCGCATCCAGATATTCAAGCCCAGCGCACAGGCGGCGGAAGCGGGGCGGTAGCGGGATACAACAAAGGAGGAACGATAGATGACTTCCCTGAAAAGAGACCGGTCGTTGGTGGTAATTGAACTCCAGGGCGGCAACGATGCCCTGAACACCGTGGTGCCCTACAACAACGGCCTGTACTACGATTTCCGGCCCGCCGTCGGTATTCCCCAGGAAGAGGTACTCCAGGTACACGGCGAGTTCGGCCTCAACCCCAGCATGTCTCCCATGAAGCACCTGTGGGACCAGGGCAGAGTCGCTGTCATCAACGGCATCGGCTATCCCAGCCCCAACCGCTCTCACTTCCGCTCCAGGGACGTCTGGTACACTGCCGAACCCGACAAGATCGGCGCTGAGGGCTGGCTAGGAGCGACCATCCGTGACCTTGACCCCAGCGGCGAAAACGTCCTCACAGGAGTGAACTTCGGACGGTCCCTTCCCAGGGCGATGGTGTCCAAGGGCGTTCCCGTAGCCTCGGTGGGCAACCTGGAGACCTATGGGCTGATGCCCAACATGAAGGATGAGACGGCGCGGAGGCAGGCCCTGGAGTCCTTCAGCCGCATCTACGGCCCATCCCAGGCCAAGGACGCCGTGGCCCAGGTGATGGGCCAGACGGGCACCAACGCCCTCAGGGGCGCGGACATGCTGCGCACCGCCCCGATGAAATACTCCTCCGGCGTCGAGTATGCCGACACTCCGATTGCCGACGCCCTGCGCAACATCGCGCAGGTGATGTCCGCCGACCTGGGCACCCGCATCTACTACGCCCAGCACGGCAGCTTCGATACTCACAGCAATGAGCGCAACGCTCACGCCAAGCTGTGGACCGACGTTTCCACCGCCGTCGCCGACTTCTACCAGGACCTGGAGGAGCACGGCCAGGCCGACGACACGCTGATACTGGTCTGGTCCGAGTTCGGACGCCGCATCCGGGACAATGGCGCGGGCACCGACCACGGCTCCGGCGGCGTTGCCTTCACCATCGGCGGCGCAATCAACGGCGGCTTCTACGGCGAGTTCCCGTCCCTCCGTCCGGAGGACCACTCGGAAGGCGACCTCCACTTCACCACCGACTTCCGCTCCACATACGCCACTATACTGGACAAGTGGCTGGGCCTCGACCCCCAGCCCATAGTCCACGGCAACTTCGAGCAGTTCGCCTTCGTGTAGGGCCGACTGCCTTAATCCGGCAAGTGCAAGCGCCGTGTCTCCAATGGTTAGGGACACGGCGCTTTGCGGAAAGAAAGATGCCGACATACAGCATCAGCGAGTTCAAGGCTCGCGCCAGCGAAATACTGAGGGACCTCAAGGACGGCGACGAGGTGATAATCACCCGCCGAGGGAAACCCTGCGGCGTGCTCAAGGCCCCGCCGCCTCCGAAAACGAGGCCGTTAAGCGAATTCAGAGCGTCGCTGGCCGGTAAACTCCCCGACGCAACGTGGGAGGACTTCCAGGAAATCAAGAAGATGTGGGGGAGATTTCCGGCGCCTGACGAAGCGGGAGACGGCCGTGGTGAGTAATCCACCGCGTTTCGTGGTGGACGCTCACACCCTCTGGTGGTATATCATGGCGCGGGAACGTCTCTCCCCTGCGGCAGCCAATATTTTCCGTTTGGCCGAACAGGAACACGCTTCCCTCATAGTTCCCGCCATCGTCGTAGCCGAGCTTTACTACCTGTCTGCGAAGCTCGGTGAACCTCTGACGCCTTCCGGTCTGTTGTCTGAATTAGCACCCACAATTGGGCTTGAGTTGTCAGTCCTGGGACAGGACCAACTCGAACTGCTTCCCCTGTTGACGGAGATTCCTGAGATGCACGACCGTCTCATCGCGGCGGCGGCGATGGCCCTGGGCGCAACGATAGTTACGCGGGACCCGGACCTTCTCGCATCGCCCCAGGTAGCAACGGTCTGGTAGGTTGGTTACCCCTCTCCTGCCGCCTCCAGCAGGGTGTGGGCCAGGAGCCTCGCCTCGGTCTTGGTGATGAAGCTCATAACCGGCCAGAAGCCTTGGTCCTGGAGGACCAGGCAGATGGACTCCGCCGCTCCCTCGATGGGCAGGAACTGGCCGCCCTCTTCGTGCTCACCCACCACGGCCAGGACCGTCCACTCGCTTTCCTCGGGGGGCGTGCAGACCCCCTGGTCGGTCATCTGGTACTCGCCGGTATAGAGGTTGTGTTTCTCGTACTGCATTTATAACCTTGTTCTGCAACCTGTCGGGCCGGTCAGCGGACCAGCGTCTCTGCCATTCGCTCCAGCTGCTCGCCCATCTCCGCCTCGGTGTCGCAGTGCTCAGGCCACACCGACACCCGTACCGCGCCCGCGTTCAGGAAGTCATCCACCTGCTGCCGGGTGGTATCCGGCTGCTGGCCGAAAATCGAGATGGTGACGGAAGCCGGGTCCCGGCCCCGCTCGGCGGCCAGGGTATCCAGAATCTTGCGGCTCTCGTCGATCTGCGCCGGCGTGACCCGGATGGGCAGCCAGCCGTCGCCCCAACGGGCGATGCGCTGCAATACGTTGCGGGCGTTACCGCCCAAGAGCACCGGCGGGTGGGGCTGTTGGGCCGGCTTCGGGTAGCAGTAGACCGGCGGGAAATCGTAGTAACGCCCGTGGAACTCGGCCTCGTCCTTGGTCCACAGCTCCTTCAGGGCCAGCACCGCTTCCCGGGTCTGGGTCCATCGATGATCGAAGTCGCCTCCCATCATCTCGGTTTCCTCGCGGTTCCAGCCCGCGCCGATGCCGAACAGGAACCTGCCCCCGCTGTAGTGGTCCAGGGCCGCGACTTCCTTGGCCAGTATCAGGGGGTTGCGCTCCGGCACCAGGGTTATGCCGGTGCCCAGCTTGATGGCGCTGGTGACCGCCGACGCCCGGGACAGGGCAATGTACGGGTCGGTGAAGTGCCGGTAGGTCCAGGGAATATCCCCGCCGGTGGAGGGGAAGGGGCTGGCGCTATGCACCGGCAGAATCGGGTGCTCGTGATACCAGATGGACTCGAACCCCAGTTCCTCGGCCTTTTTGGCGATGAACGCGGGGTCAATGGTGTATGCCGGCAGCGGCACAACTATTCCAACGGACATTTCTGTTCCTTTCTTTCTGTATGAATGCTACCAAGGCGACTTGCACTATTCACACGGGGACACTCCCAGAAAAATCCTATATATTTTGTTCTAAGAACCGTCCACACCCACGCAAGGCCACCGTATCAGTCTCGATATGTCGTATCGGCATCAGGTAAACTCTGACAAAGGGACTTGGCATGAATGTAGTGTCTCGGTTGCACCGTTCCCTACGGACTCGGTTATTTGACGGGAGCGGACCCCCGTACCTGCGGCAACCGTTGGCAATGGTTCGGCCAACCCGGAGAGGTCCAATCCCCGGCGCAGGATGTTTCCGGCGGCGTTCACGTCTGCATGGGCAGCATAGCCGCAATCCACGCACCGGAACACCGCTTGAGACGGGCGATTTTCGGAACGGATTGAGCCACACTCGGGGCAGGTTCGACTTGTGTATTGCGGCGGGACCCTGACAAACCGGACACCAGCCCTTTCAGCCTTGTATTCCAGTTGTGACAGGATGCCGCCCCAACCCTGCTCCAGTATGGAACGGTTGAGACCCCGCTTTTGCTTCACGTTCCGTCCCGGTTCCTCGACAGTACCAGACGCGGAAGCGGTCATATTCTGGATTTGCAGGTCTTCAGCAGCTATAAAGTCGTAGTCCTTGACAAGTTCCGACGTAATGCGGTGCTGCCAGTTCCGCATCGCCAGCCTCTGCCGCTCCAGGACTCGCTGTAATGCCGCCTGGGTTTTCTGGTAGCGGCGGCTTCGAGTCAACCACCAAAACCTGACCCTACCACCGGATGTCGGACGCCACTCCGCCCGGCTTTCCTTCAATGCCCGGTCGCGCTGCCGGGCCATGCGCCGTTGCAATCTCCGTATCCGCTTTTGCGTGTTTTTATCCGAGCGAGGGGGAGTGGCATCCAGCTGAGCGTCCTGGGTCGTGAGTGTATTGGCCACTCCCAGGTCAATCCCGGTCGGGCGGGCAGGTTGTCCCGCAAGAATCTCCGGCGTCTCGATGTCGTAAATCAGCGAGGCGGTCACGCGGCACGATGTCCGGGTGATGCGGATGGTCAATGGCTGGCCGGGGGGCAAGGGCTTTTGCGGCATACGGAAGCGCATAGGTGGCAGACCCTTGATTGCGATAGTGCCTTTAGTCGCGGCATCATTGATGCTCAGGTATTTGTTGACCCCGGAATATATCTCCAGTGTTCGGAAGCGAGTCTCTGACTTGAACCGGGGTCGGCCTCCTTTAAGGCCAGCCGTCATCCGCCGGAACCAATTCCGATATGCCTTGTCCGCGCGTTTCAGGGTTTCTATGGCCAGCCGCCGGTCCTGTCCTGCCCATGCGAGGTCGTCTTGCCGGACCAGCGTTAGCTGTCGGCCCTGATGCGCGAAGTTGATGCTTGCTTTGTGACTCTTCCACGCCGTAAAACGTTCCTCCAGGGCAGCGTTGTATAACATGCAGTGTTGGCGGAGCACAGCATCCAACAGTTTATGCCCGGCCTTGCTGAGGCGCAGGGTTACTTGCCTCGTGTCGCCGCTCATAATACGTTACTATTCCGCCCTGGCATCCAGGATTATGCGCACCAGTTCCTTGATGTCTGGAAGGTAGGTATCCAGATGCTCCTGCTCCATCCAATCATAGTGGAAGTTGGCGTGGCATGATTGGGCGATGCCGAATATAGCACGGATGGAAGGGTTGTCCTGTTCAATGGCCAGGTCAAGGACGGCGCGGCGGCGGTGTGCATACTTGCTGTGGGGCAGGCCGTGGCTGGCGCAGTAGGCTTTGAGGGCCTGGCTGGTCGCGCCCCAGAGCTTTTCCGCCCCTTGCACCAGGTCTCCGGCGGCTATCTCCCGCTCCGCGTCGTCCAGCAGTTGGTTTGCCAGCCGGGTGTGTTTTTCCGACGTGGACTCGGTAAGGTCTTCAAGACTCATGGTTGATATATTGCCCCGTTGGGATGCGCAAGTGTTGCTACGCGCATTATAACCCAACGGGGCCCAGGCTACTCCCGGAATATCTCCTCGCCGCGCTGGAGGCGCAGGGCGATCTGGAAGGTCTGGCCCACGGAGCGGGGCGTGGGGGAGTGGGCGGCCAGGAACCGGGACATTCCTATCAGCACGTGGCGTCCCGACTCGGTTCCCCGGCGGTTCTGGTACTGGTTGAATCCTGCGTCCACTATCTGGAATGAGTGGAACCCGGCGTCCTCCACCAGCATCCCCCGTCCCAGGGCCGCCAGCAATGCGTCGTCGTTGCCGGACCCGGTGATGTAGCCGGAGACCAGGTGCGACACCTCCTCCACCTGCTGCCGGACGTTCATCTGTTCGGCAAGCCGGGAAAGCATCCCCGCTTCATCCACGGGACCGGGGCCGGTCTCCGGGATGCGCTGGGGCGGCATGTTGAGGAAGCGGTCCAGGTAGATGCTCATGGCCACATCGAACACGCCCCGCATAAGCTCCACCGAGGGGGCGCGCCGCAGGGCCTGGTGCAGGGCGTTGGCCGCGGTCAGGGTGTTGTGGACCGTATCCCAGTCGTTGAACTCGTTGGATATATGGAAGTGGGCCATCCTGAGAAAGGCGGCGTAGGCTACCGCCGATCCCAGGCCGCCGGCGCTGGCCCCGGACTTGATGGCCTCTTTGATGGCGTCAATGATCGCGGCGGGGGAATCGGACAGCATCTCTCGTGCCAGCGCGTCCGCGCCGTCCCACTCGCCCTGCCGCCCCGCTCCCATCTCCACCAGGCTGGGCAGTTCTTCCCTGGCCCGCCAGACCATGGACGCCAGGTCAATGGGGTGCCGCCAGGAGCTGAGTTCCTGGCTCCGCCGCGCCCGGGCCATCCCGTGGACCAGGCTGGTCAATACCTGGCTGGCGTGTTCCCAGCCGATGTGGTCGAGAAGCTCGAAAGCCTTGTTGGCGAAATCGACCACGTGGCCCGCGTCCAAGTAGATGTGGTCCGTGGCGGCGGCGAACACCATGTCGGCGATGTCGCGCTGTGGGATGCCCAGCTCTATCGCCGTCCGCAGGCAACGCTCGGCGGCGTCCTCGCTCCGCACGTCGATGAATCCCCGGAACCACTGTTTGAACACCTCGGGGCGGGTCTCCCCGGTGGGCAGTGGGTCCACCACAAAGCGCGGCGGCCTGCCCGCGCACTCCCTGGCCACGTGCAGCAGCCCCTGGTACATGGCCAACGGACGGTCTTCCCCGGCCAGCAGCGGCGCAATGTTGGCCGCCGACGTCAGGATGGTCATGGCGGGTCCCCACCCCGCCGACGTGTAGGTTGTGCCGAACTCGGCCCCGATGCGCAGCGGCTCCCGGTAGTCCGCACCCGCGGTGTTCAGGCCCAGCACCGACTTGGCTATGACCAGGCGGATGCTGTGCTCCAGCCCGTCCCGGAGGCGGCCGGCCCAATGCTCCGCCTCGTCGCGCTCCACCGGGCGCGGGTCCACCCAGACCTCTCCGTCGACCACGCTCACCGGGAAGCTGCGCACATCGTCGGCGAAGGGGTTGAAGGTGCCGCCACTGGAGAGGTCGAACCGCGCGTGGTGCCAGTGGCAGGTGAGAATGCCGTCACTGACGCTGCCCCGGTCGAGGGGGAAGCCCATGTGGGGACACCTGTTGTCCACTGCATACACCTTGCCGTCGTGGTAGACGACGGCGATGGTATGCCCGCCGCCGGTCACGACCCGGCAGGCGCCGTCCTTGAGTTCGTCAATCGTTCCGGCCCGTATCTGTCCCCCAACTATCGTTACCATGCTCGCCCCTCCCGGTCTGAATCAACACTAACCATTGTATTTACCATAATGATTATAGTTGATTGTAATGGCGGTTGGGGCTGCACGCAACCGGCGGCATTTCCCCGGCGGCGTTCCGTATCAGGTGGTCCAGATGGCTGACGAGGGGTGGTGGATTCCCGCTTTCTCGGGAATGACGGTTGGAGGTGGTCAGGGCGCCCAGACGTTGAAGTCCTCGAACCTCGGCGAGCCGTCATGGTCCAAGAAGAAATCTCCCAATGCGGAAATCTGGCCATGCTCCATGTTGTGGGAAAGGTCTAACTTGGCAACCAGATGGTCGTTCAGGTACAACCAGCCTGATTCTCCAAAAGCGAGCAACAACAGGCGGTTCCGGCTCTGAAAGACCACCCCAGCTTCGTAGAGCCAACCTTCTGCCACAGTCGTGTATCCCTCGTCGCCAACGTCGTGCGTGTAGTGGAACCACCATCCATCGTAGGTCACGCCTATGACATCGAGCCGATTGAATACTGGGTTGCGAACTATGAACCCGTAGTCCCAGTCGGAGCCTCGTGGGTTGATGAATTCGGCCTCGGCCACCAGGTCCCGAGTCCCCACTCCGCTCCCGTGCTCCGCGATTTTTCCAGGCTCCTTTTGAAACTGACCGTCGGCGGGGCCGTACTGTTTGCTCAGCCGACTGCCCCGGAAGCCCTCGTACCGGGTGACGGCTCCGGCCTGCTCGTTTCCTTCATAAGCTCCGGTAATCAACGCCACGTCGCCTGCGCGGGTTACGGCTGATAGATCCAGTGTGGACACAAACTCATCGTTGACGAATAGCCAGCCGCGTTCCCGGATGGCGACGACTCGCAGGTGATTCCGCCCCCCGGCGCTGGTGTTGAACCTGTTTAGAGTTCCGCCGCCCACTTGATTGTATGGCGCGTCGGCCCCGTCCATTAAAGCCCACCCTCCATAGCTATCGACCACGACCTGGGCGAAAGGTTCGCCGCGGCGGTCGCGAAGGAAAAATCCGTAATCCCAGGAATTTGACGCAGCAGAATATGGATTAACGAATGTGGCTTCCACCACCATGTCGGCGATGGAAACGTCGGCATACTCGGTCTTGATGAAGCCGGCCGCAGGATCATGGCGTAACTCGCCGCTGGTGGGGCCAAAATCGTGCTGTCCTGATGCCTGGGGAGTCGGGGTTGCCCGGGCGCGGGGGGTTGGCGTGGGTTGGAGAGAGCCGTCCCGGAGCGCGGGGACCTGCCTCTGCACCGTCGTTTCCGATATGGCGAATCCCAGTCCTTCTACCCTGGTCTCGGAGATTTTGAAGGTGTTGATGCCCAGGATTTCGCCGGACAGTGAGAGCATCGGCCCGCCGCTGTTGCCCGGGTTTATGGCGGCGTCGGTCTGAATCACGTCGCTCCGATAGCTAGAGTCGTAGCGTAGGGCGGAGACGATGCCCCTGGTTATGGTGGCCTGTCCCGAAAGCCCCAGGGCGTAGCCGATGGCCACCACTTCGTCCCCGGGTTCGAGACGGGAGGCGTCTCCGAAGGACAGCGCGTGAAACGATCCGCAGCAGATGGTCACCACTGCCAGGTCGCGCACCGGGTCCACGCCGCGAACCGCCCCGTTATAAGCGGTTGCGTCGTTCACGTACACGTTAACCCACGCGGCTCCGTCAACTACGTGATGGTTGGTGATGGCGTATCCGGTCTGGCCCCGCGTTTCAAATATGACCCCGGTGCCGCCCCCTGAAGCGGTCTCGATTCTCACGACTGCCGGACGTGCCTGCCTGACCATCTCGCTTAACAGCGCCGCCGGGGGGGGCGTGGGCGTCGGGGTTGGCCTTGGTGTGGACGTCGGTCGGGGTGTTGGTGTTGGGTGCGGCGTTACAGTGGGTGTCGGCCACAGTGTTGGAGTTGGTGTAGGTATCGGTGTCGAGGTTGGTTCAGGCGTAGGGGTGGTTGTTGGCGTCGGAGTAGGCGTAGCTGTTGGGACTGGAGTCGCCGTGGGAGTAGGTGTTGGGATGGCCGCGAGCGTGGCAGCGATGCCCGCCGATACTGTAGCGTCTAGGTCCGGCAGCGGAGTAGGCGTCGGCGTGGGAATCGCGGCGGCTACGGCGGCTTGCACCGTAGCCTCTATGTTCGGCGTGGCGGTGGCAATGAGGACTTCCCTATCCTCGGCGCAGGCACCCATCAGTAGCAGAGTTACAATAAGCGCCAAGCCGCCCTTGGGATTCATCGGTTGCCTGCTCCAACAACGCATGGGGCTTGTATTTTACAGTACATAGCCACGACTATGATGGAGACCGCTCCACGAGTACGGGCCGCTCTGTGGTATCATTGGCCCAATCATCCATACGTGGAGGCCCTGATATGCCCTTCGGCGATAACGACTGGCTGGCCTTGACCGACGAGCCTGCACTGGAACCGGATATTCCCCTCTGCGACCCGCACCACCACTTCTGGGACGGGCGGCTTGGGAGCATCCCGTACCAGCGTTACCTGCTCCACGAGCTGATGGGCGACCTGGACAGCGGCCACAACGTCCGCTCCACCGTGTTCGTGGAAGCCCGGTCCATGTACCGTCCTTCCGGGCCGGAAGAGCTGCGGACGGTGGGAGAGGTGGAGTTCGTCCAGGGGCTTGCCGCGGCCAGCGCCAGCGGCATCTACGGGGAGAGCCGGGCCGCCGCGGGAATAGTCGGCCACGCCGACCTGAAGCTGGGCGACGCCGTAACTCCTGTGCTGGAGGCGTTGCAGGCCGCCAGCCCCAACCGCTTCAAGGGCATCCGCCACAACATCACCTGGAGTCCCGACCCCGCATGGGACAACCGGGACGCCGCGGGAGTCGCCTCCACCGAGTCCTTCCGCGCCGGGGCCAGGGCACTGGCCAGGATGGGTCTGTCCCTGGATTCCATGCAGGCGTTCACGCAGCTCAAGGAGTTGGCCGAGTTCGCCCGGGCCGTGCCCGAACTTACCATTATCCTCAACCACATGGGCGGCGTGAGCCGCACCGGCATCTACAGCGGGAAGGACGACGAGGTCATCCCCGAATGGCGCGAGGGCATCGCCGCCGTGGCAGCCTGCCCCAACGTCACCTGCAAGCTGGGCGGGATGGGAATGCCGCGCTGGGGCTTCGACTGGCACACCAGGGAGGTCCCCATAGGTTCAGAGGAACTGGCCGAGGCGATGGCCCCCTGGATGAATTACTGCATCGAACAGTTCGGTCCTGACCGCTGCATGTTCGAGAGCAACTTCCCGCCGGACAAGGTCTCTTTCTCCTATAACGTGATGTACAACGCCTTCAAGCGCCTATCCCAAAGCTACAGCGCCAGCGAACGGGCCTCCATGTTCCACGACACCGCCGCCCGGGTGTACCGCATCCAGCCCTGACATGCCGGAGGCTTCCACTGGTCCAATGATTGGACCAGTGGAAGCCTCGTCGGTCCTTACCGCAGCATCCCCGAAAGCAGCCACTCCCCGAACCCGTCCTGTCCCGGCAGCGGGAGCGTCTCCACCTCGAACCCCGCTGCCGCCATCAGTCCTGTCCATGTGCTTAGAGGAAACAACCCGGTGACATGCACGTCCCTTTCAACCCGCCGCTCACCTTTCTCCGTAATCTCATAGGTGAACCACGACTCTATCTGCGTGTCCGAAGGGTCCGGGTCGTGCAGCCGTTCCTCGGTCACTACTGAAACCGGACCTTGGGACGTTTCCCACCGGGTTACCATGCCCTCCCGGAATGACTCGGCCACCAGGTCGGGAGAGACCAGCAGCAGGCCCCCCTGGCGGAGGTGCGCCCGCGCCGTCGCAAAGGCCCCCCTCAGGTCCTCCTCGGTCAGCATGTAGCAAATGGCGTCGTGAATCAGCACCGCGTCGAACTGCCGCCCCAACCGCACCGTCCTCATATCGCCCAGGTGGTGGACGACGTCCGGGTTCAGGCGGCGGGAAAGGTCCAGCATCCGCGGGGAAATGTCCACCGCCTCGGCCCGGTGTAGGCCCGTCATGTGGGAAAGGTTATGCCCGCCGCCAACCCCCAACTCCAGCAGCCGCTGGCTCCCAGGCCCCAGCTTGTCCTCAATGGCCCGCAGCCAGTGGACTGCCTCTTCGGCATAGTCCTCCACGGGACTGATTACCGGCCACAGGTAGGCCAACTCGTTATAAAGCCGCACATCTTCCATGCTAATACCCTGAGATATTCATTGAGATGTACATTGCCATTGAGATTGAAGAGTTGCCCGGCGGCAGCGTGCAGGGGTATTGCCCCGTCCTGGCCCTGAACATCCGGTGGGAGCGGGGTGAACTGGCGTTTTACGACCCGGCAGCGGGACGTCCATCGCTGCCTTGGCAGACGAACGCGCCCGGGCCAATGCCGCAGGAGCAGAATTGGCAGCCTTGCGGGAGCAATTGTGCCGTTTGCAGGAATAACGGCCGCCCCTCACCCTTCTCTCTCCTCTCCCCTACTCCCGCTTCGCATCACCAGGGCCGGGACTACGGCCAGGAGGGCCGCCCCCGCGGAGACCCGGAAGAAGTCGTGGAGCAGGGCCAGCCCCGCGCCGGTGAGCCGGGCGCTGTACTCGGACTGACGCGCCGCGAACTCTGCCGCAGGCTCGTCCAACCGGGCGATGGGAAACTCCAACCCCGCCGTCAACGCCTGGAAGTGTCCGATGCCCCACGCGCTCAAAGCTGCCAGCCCCAACGTCATCCCCAGCATCCGGGACACCACCACCAGCGACGCCGCCGTGGCCCGGTAGTCCTCCCCCACCGAATCCAGGGCGTGGGACACGATGGGCGTGAGCACCAGCCCGAACCCAAACCCGGCCAGGGCCAGGTGCAGTGTCAGTTCCGGGTCGGCTACCTCCAGGTCCCAGCCGGTGGCCAGCAGCATCCCGGCGGCCGCCATCGCCAGCCCCGCCAGCGTCACCGGCCTCACTCCCACCCGGACCAGCAGTAGCCCGCCAACCACCGCTCCCGCCGGGACCGCCGCCGTCATCCGCAGCAGCCACATCGCCCCGGTCAGCGGGTCTTTTCCCATCACCGTGTTGGCCAGCAACGGCACCGTCACCATCGCCACGACCAGCGATGTCCCAACCAGGAGCTGCGTGGCGTTGGCCGACACGAAACCCAGGGAGCGGAACATTGCGGGAGTCAGCAACGGCTGCCAAGTCCGGGACTCCACCAGGGCCAGTACCACCAGCAGCCCCAGCGCGGCCGCGAGGGCCGCAAAGGGGAAGGGAGACGATAGCTGGAACAGGCTCTGCCGCGACAAGGCCAAGGACAAGACCAGCAGCGCCGCCACCAGCAGGCTGCCGCCCAGATAGTCCACCCGGGAGCTTGAGCCGGAACGGTTGGAGAGCCACATCAACCCCAGGAACAGCGCCGCCGCCTGGGGCACGTTGAGCCAGAATATCCACCGCCAGTCCAGCCACTCGATGATTGCCCCGCCGTAGGCCGGACCCAGCATCGACCCGGCCTCCGCCGATGCGCCCACCACCCCCAAGGCCAGCCCCTGCTGACGGCGGGGCAGTGACCCGGCAGCGATGGCCATCCCGATGGGAACTGTCGCGCCTCCGCCCACGGCCTGCACCACCCTGGCCCCGACAATCCACTCGAAGTTGGGAGACACCGCCACCAGGCACGTCCCGGCGGCAAAGACCACGAGAGCCGCCTTGTAGGTCCGGGAGTAACCATACACATCCGCGATGCGCGCCACCACGGGCATGGCGACGGTGTAGCCCAGCAGGTACACGGTAACGATCCAGGAGGCGCGGTCAAGCTCCACGAGGGGGATCCGTAGGTCGCGCATCACGCTGGGCAGGGCCGTCACTACCACCGTCTGGTCCAGCGCGGTCACAAACGCGCCCAGCCCAACCAAGGCCAGCGTGACGTATGGAGGAAGAATTGCCCGGCGGCCCGTCATCGTGCCGCCGTCCTAGCGGGTAGAGATGTGGTTAGGATGGGTCAAACCGAGGGATGGCTGCAAGGTCTGTTAATGGGGATGGATTCGTATGCAAAGGGGCTGACTACAACTCAAGCCCTTTAGCCAGCTTCTGCAAGGTCGCGTCGGCATCGAGGGCTTGCCGACGGGCCAGCACGTAGAGCCTTGCCAATTGCTCATCCTGTTCAGCAGTTGTATACGGATGGTAGAGAAACTCAACAGTCTCCCCCGACTCGTCAAGTATTTCGAGACCGTAATGAATTGGCCCAGGATACTCCATATCCATAATCAAGACTGAAATTACGTCCACAGAGGTGACGAATCGATTATTTTGAGCCCCTTCCTCCATTTCAGTCTACCCTCCGTCGTTCGTCGAACTAATCCTTCTAAAATTTGACCTATCTCGATCATCTCGTCTCTCTTTGCGAACCACCGAACCCGATATTGCTCGCCATTTCTTCCACGTCACTCTGGATAGCATTCAGGCCCTCGTTAAACCGGAACCGGTCGTGATCGGGAATAGCACCGCTATCCCGACTGCGAACGAAGTTTTCCATGTCTCGGATAATTATTCTCGCATTCGCCAGTTTCTCGCGGATATCGGACTGGTCTTCAGGAGAACGAGCTATGACGTCGGAGATCATCACTCTCAACGTTTGGTAATGCTCTCGGGAAGCCTCCCATCGCCCATTGTCGTGCAAGGTCTTGATGCGCTCGATCAGCCCGCTCCAAGTCTACCGCCTGCAAATGGTGGGCTATTTGGTCCCTGTTCTCACTCGCCGCCTCTGAAGCAGACCTGGCGCCATGTGCTTCCCTAATGGCCCAAGCGAGGCCGACCAATGAGACGATGATCCCGAATGCTGTAGCTATATCGCCCCAAGTGACCGACCAGAACTCCGTCATACACTACGATTATATCTCTTTTCTCGCCAAGGAGCTTGAGCAATGAGTTCCGTCAGTATTCGCGCCATCCCTACCCCCTCTTAACGAACAATCGCACAACTTGGCGGCACACCTTACTTGGGGCGGCTGATGGTCACGGGGGCGTCGAAATCGCCCAACCGCAGGATGCGCACCGTCTCCAGCAGGTCGGTGTCCACCACCTGCCCGGCAATCCTGGCCTGTTTCAGCATCCCCGTCTGCACGTCCAGCCACAGCCGCAGGTCTACCGGATGCCCTGTCCCGGCCGCGGGCGCAAGGCCCTTCAGATCGCCGGAGGTTACGCTGCCCTCGACCAGGTGGGACGGTTCCCCGTCCAGGTCCATCGTGCCCTCCCAGCGTGGGGAGTCCATCGCATCGAGAATCTCCACCAGCGTCTCGCCAAGGTTGGACAGCGTTATCGGGACCATCATAACAGGCACCGCCCGCCATTGGCCCGAGACCATGTCTGTCATGTAGGCATCGCCGTCGATGGTAATGACCTCCACTTCCACGAATGCCCCCTGCAACGCCGCCACCGCATCGACCGTGAACTGTGACTTGGCCGGCAACTCCACCACCCCCGCCGCCCGGTCCATCTCCAGTCCCGGAAACAGCACCGTGGTCCCTACCTCGTGCTCCAGGGAAAACTCCGCTGTCTCAAGAGCCAGCAGCCCGTCCGCCGCCCGGCGCAGAAGTGATTCCGGGTCCGGCAGTGGCGTGGGAGTGGGCGGCGGCTCGGTCGGTGTTGCAGTGGGTAGTTGTCCGCACCCAGGCAAGGTCACGGCCAGCAGCAGCACAACCAGCGCCCCAACGAGGGGCCATCGTGATTCTGTTGGAAGGAGGATGCGGGCCGACAACCTCGGCAGCATCAGTTCCAGGACCAGAAAGCCAGCTTGCCCGCCGCCACTTCCTGCACTGCCCCGCTTTCAACATCCAGCACGAAGACGCGGTCGCCCCGGGGCCCGTACCCGTTGACGCTGCCCGCCGCTGTTGATTCCCTCCCGGCGAACACAAGCCGGGTGCCATCGGGAGACCAGGGGGAGTGAGAGTAACCGTACTGGTCGAAGAACCAAAGCATGATGCCCGTGTCCGGCGACGGACGGAAACTGAACAACTGTACCGGCTCCGACCCGGCCCCCGTTTCCACCCACCACCTGGCCCGCTCCCCCGAATCGTCCAGGTCCAGCCACGCCAACTTGTCTCCCGAAGGCGACCAGTAAAAGCAGACAATCGCTCCCTCGGCAACGTCACGCACCGAGTCTCCGTCGCTGGCCACCACACGCAGCCGCTCAAACCCGGAGACTCCAGCCTCTCGCCCATCGACCACGGCCAACTCTCCTCCAGCGGGCGACCAGGCGAAGGCTGCTGATCGTCCCACATCCGCCACCGCACGGGGCTCCGAGCCATCCCGCGACCGGGCCAGGTGCAGCGAGTCCTCCCCTTCCCGGCTCTCCACATAGGCCAACAGTTGCCTATCCGGTGACAGGGCCGGCACCCGGAACCCTACCAAGTCCGACGCCAGCACCGGCATGGGCACATCGTATGGCCTCCGCGCGACCAACAATTCCCCGCCCACGTGGATGGCTATCATCTCCCCGCCGGAACTCCAGTGAAAGTACAGAGGCGCACCCGTGGTAACGCGGACCGGAGCAGACCCGCCCTCCACGTCCACCACCCATAAGTCCAGTCCGTCCTGCCCGCCTGCCAGGATTCCCAGGGCAGCGCTGTCGGGAGACCAGTACAGGTAGTGGGGAGCGCCCTGCGCTACCAGGGCCGGGATATCATTCGTGAAGACCGTCCTAGACTGCCCCGTTGCAGCCTCGATGACCTCAACCGTCACCACCGCCTGCCCACCGGCCACCCCGACATGGGACGCCGCGATTTTCGTCCCGTCCGGCGACCACGTGGGCCAAGTGTACAGATTGTCCCGCTCTGCGGGGCGGGAGAGCAGGCCCGCGGCCCTTCCCAGGTCCGCTGCTCCCGCCCCCGTCAGCCTTAGCTGGCCCGTGCCATCGCCATTGATGGTGAAAATATCCCCGCCGTCGTCAACGTATACAATGCGGTCTACGGCCAACCCATCGTTCCTCGGCTCCTCTACCACGCCGTCTATCCCTCCGCCTGTAGTTGCCTTCGTCGCGCAGGCGATGGCCAGCAGGACTATTGCCAGCCCCGCCCATGCCCACTTCCCTGTCCAAAACTCCAGACCTGGGGTCATGTCACCAGCCGATTCGCCTGCTTTCAAAGACCGGGTCCCAGAATCTACCGCCATCCCTTTTGTTGCCACAGAATAGCACCGGCCACAGACCCTAGCAAACGCGGTTCATCGCCGCCCAGGGCTTTCCCCTCACCTCTCTCCCTGGCAGGGGAGGCGTGACCTCCGGGCAATTCACTCTTAAAGGGGAAAGACCTTGACTACCGACCCATAAGCATGGACACCTTCTCCCCAATCCTTGATAACTTGAGGGCCAATGGGAAAACAAAGCCACCGATGGTTAATCCCCTTGACCCCGCCATTGACAGCCCTCGCACAAGTGTGGGAACCGCCGCCCACCCCATAGATTTCTCCCACACGCACGGCAGCAACACCAACACCACTGTCCCGGTTGACCATGTTAAAATACTGGGCGTCAACCACATTTCCCTGTAGGCCCAGCTACGATTGTCCACGCCATCAACCCCATTACTACTGTTACCTTGCAGAAAATAAAATGATAGACAGTGTTAGGTTAGATATAAAAGCCGGTAACGGGGGCAACGGATGCACCAGCTTCCTCCGGCAAAAGTACCACGCCCGAGGGGGGCCTGACGGGGGAGACGGTGGTCATGGAGGTAACGCATTTCTCCAGGGTGATCCGTCCTACAACACTCTGCTGCATCTGAGATTCACCAGCACTATCTACGTCGACCGCGGTGTCCACGGGAAGGGAAAGAACCAGACGGGCCGCAATGGACAGGACCAGACATTGAAAGTCCCCCTTGGCACCCAGGTATGGAGGCGGGAGCTGGACGGTACCCGTACATTGCTGGCGGACATCTGTGATGAGACCCCCGTGATGGTCGCGCAGGGCGGTCTAGGCGGTTGGGGGAATGCCCGGTACGTCTCCGCCACCAATCAGGAGCCGGTCCTCTCCCAGCGGGGGGGCGAGGGAGAGCGCGTGACCCTGTTCCTGGAGCTGAAGCTGCTGGCGGATGTGGCTTTGGTCGCCCGCCCCAACGCGGGCAAGTCCACCCTGATATCCCGGAGCACCGGCGCCAAGCCCAGGGTGGCGGACTACCCTTTTACCACCGTCGAGCCAGTGTTGGGCGTTGTGTACGTCCACGACAGGGACTTCGTGCTGATGGAAATCCCCGGACTGCTGGAGGGCGCCCATCAGGGCATCGGATTGGGACACCAGTTCCTGCGGCACGCGGAGAGGGCGCGGTTGTACATTCACCTCGTGGACGGTCTGTCCGACGATGCCCTGGCCGACCTGGATATGATCAACGAGGAACTTCGCCAGTTCAGCCCCGATCTGGTGGAGAAGCCCCAGATTGTCGCCGTCAACAAGCTCGACGTGACCGAGGTGAGGGAGAAACGGGAGACCTTGTGCGCGGCCATACTGGAACGCCCAAGGCCGGGTGGTACGCCCCCGCAGGTGTTCTTCATCTCTGCCGTGACCGGGGAGGGTGTGGACGCCCTGATGTCGGCAGTGTTGCAGATGCTGGACACCCTGCCCAGGGATATTGCCGAGACCACCGTTACCGCTGAGGCCCCAACGGGAAGGCGGCGAATGGACCGGAGCAGCATGGTGACGGTGGAGAACGGCGTTTACGTGGTCCACTCCGAGCGGCTGGAGAGGCTGGTCGCCCTGGCCGACACCCGGGACGGCCGGGTCCTGCTGCAACTCTGGCGCGAGATGGGGCGCGACGGTATCGCCGCCCGTCTCGAGCAGGCGGGTATTGAGGCGGGGGATACCATCCGCATCGGGAAAGCGGAAGTTGAGTGGTTCTAGGCCGGGTGACCCTAATACGGAGAACACTACAGAGAACACTGCTCCAGACCGCTTTGCTGGCCGGGGAGCCGCGACGAGGATACGCCCCCCGATGAAGCTGGGCATAATGGGCGGCACCTTCGACCCGGTCCACGTGGGACACCTGCTGATTGCCGAGAACGCCCGGCACGCTCTGGGTCTCGATCATGTGCTCTTCGTGCCGGCGGGCCGGCCGTGGCTGCGGGGTGATGCCAAAATCTCGGAAGCGCAGCACCGGATGAGGATGGTGGAGCTGGCCATCGACGGGAACCCGGCCTTCAGCGCCAGCGCCGTCGAGATAGACAGGCCCGGACCCACCTACACGGTAGATACCCTTGAATCCCTCAAGGATGAGTACGGCGAGGATACGGAGTTCTTCTTCATAATAGGGACCGATGCTCTGGTCAACCTTGACCGCTGGAGGTCCCCGGCCCGCCTGTTCGAGCTTTGCACCCTGGCTATATTCGGCAGGAATGACGGGGAGGACTCGTTGACCCTGTCCTACCGCCTGACGCACCAGTTTCCCCAGATCGTAGACGCAGTGGTGTGGATGGGGCGCAGCCTGACCAGCATCAGCAGTACGGACATCCGCCGCCGCATCGCCTCCGCCGAGCCGGTCCGCTACATGGTGCCCGGCGTCGTCGAGCAGTACATCCGCGAACACGGGCTCTACCTGCCGGATTAGCGTTTCCCCAAAACCCTTGTAAGCCGGCTGCCCGCTATTGCCGCGACGGCTGAGATATGGTGTATCATCCCTGCTAACATTCTCCAAGAGGGTTATCGATTGTGGCGGGACATGCTGACCGGCTCCTGGATCTGGCAATGCGGATAGGGGCCTTGACCTACGGAGATTACACCCTGTCCTGGGGAGGCAAGTCCAGATTCTACTTCGACGGACGGTTGCTGACCCTGGAACCGGAGGGAGCATACATCATCGGCAAGTCCCTCCTGCCCTATGTCACTGGGGCAGGCGCAACTGCCGTGGGCGGCCCGACCCTGGGAGCAGATCCGATGGTCGCCGCCATCGCCATGACCAGCCACATGGCGGGAGAGCATATCTGTGGCTTCATCGTGCGCAAAGAGACCAAGGGCCACGGGACCGGAAAGCTCATCGAGGGGCCGCTGACCCCGGGCAGCAGGGTGGCCATCGTGGACGACACCTGCTCCACCGGCGGATCCCTGTTTCATGCCATCGCCGCCGCCGAGGATGCGGGCTGCGAGGTAGTGAAGGTGCTGTCGATCCTAGACCGGCGCGAGGGAGGCTCGGAGAAGCTCCAGGAGCGGGGCTACAACTTCTCCTCTCTGCTGGTGGCCACGCCCGGGGGCGAGATCATGGTGGCCCAGGACGCATAGCCGGGCGAATCGGGAAGACTTCTACCCCCGACTTCTCCTGCGTGCGAACATTGCGCCGACGGCGGCTAATACAGCCGCTGCCGCAACTATTGCCAGGATGATCGTCCGTGTGATGCGCGTCCCCGAGTCCTGGGGCTGCCCGGGCGATGTTCCGACCGTTCCGCCTTGAGGCGGATTCCCCTTGCCGAAGGCGTCAACGTCTTCTTGCGCTTCCTGCAGTAGGGCCGTGCGGCTGCAGATGTTCGCGCTGAGGTTGGGTACATGCTCGGCAGCCTTGTAGGCGTAGACCACGTACTCCGCGCCCTCGACAAAGGCGAAGCCGCAGCTTCCGCCTGTCGGTGGGGTGGTGAGAGTGATGTTCTCCTCTACGGCGCCTTTCCAGACGGTGCTGACACTGAAGCCTACTGTGGTAATGTCACTGGGTGAGTAAGACAAAGCATTCGGGTCGAATGAGTGGTGGACTGACAGGACTCTCCCGGCAAATACGACGTCGAATTTCTCAATTTCCTCGGACGGGGAGCCGGGCACTACGCACTTGCAGGCGTAGGCCTGGTTCTTGTTGCCAAGGAGCCACAGGACAGCGAGCAGGAGGGCAAGGCCCGCCCCGGCTATGTACACGCCCCCTGTAATCGTGCCCTTGGGATTAGTGCGCAATACCTACCCCTCGCCCGGGCCGAAGAGTTGGGGCAGGTCCTGTATCTCCGCTGAACCCTGTGCCGGAGCCTCCAGTTCTAGGCTCATCCCCGGCTCGGCGTTGGCCTTCCTGACGTAGCCCATGCCGATGGGGCTATCGGAGCCGGGCAGGTGGGTGATTGATGTCACCGTTCCCGCTTGCTTGCCGTCGCTGAGGAGCGCGGCGCCCGGCGCGGCCTGCGCGTCGGGTGAGAAATTCAGGCGCACCAGGTACTTCTGCACCCGCTGGTAGGTGTCCAGCCTTGCGATGACCTCCTGGCCGATGTAGCAGCCCTTGGCGAAGTCTATGGAGCCGATAAGCCCGGCCTCCAGGGGGTTGTAGGGTTCGCCCATCTCGCTGCCGTGGGCGGGTACGGCGTACCTGACCCTGGCGGACTCAACGGCGTCGGAGCCGGCTGGGACAATACCCTGGTGAGCCAGGGCTTCCCAGACCGTCTGTGCGGCCTCCGTTGATGCCAGCACGTCAAAACTGGCAAGGTCCCCCATCGGGCGGCAGATGATGCGCACCTCCTCCCCGCCTATGGACGCCGGGACGTTGTGGTATGGGGCCAGTCCTTCCAACGAGACGCTGGCGGCTTCCTCCAGGGCCAGGCCGCTGCCGGGGCCGATGACCGACAGCATGGCCGTGGTGGAGGTCACGTCCTCCACCTCCAGGTCCTCCATGATGGTGTACTTGTCCAGGAACTCGATGACCTGCTCCTGCGCGCTGGGGCTGGTGATCAGCAGCACATCCTCGCCCCGGTTGACCACGCCGATGAGGTCCAGGATGCGGCCCCGGTCGGTGGTCAGGATCGTTGGCGCGCCCTGCCCCGGCGCAAGGTCAATGACCTTGTTGGTGGAGAGGCGGTTGAGCAGGTCCAGTGCGTCCTCGCCGGTGGCCTTGAGGCGGCCCACGCAGGAGGCGTCATGGACCGCGGCGGCGCTGGTGATGGCGGCGTACTCGGCGGCGATGTCCGAATACACTGCGGGGGTCTCCCACCCGTGGCTGTTGCGGAAGATCGCGCCGGTGGCTGCCTCGGCATCGTAGAGGGCAGAGCGTTGCGTGGTCATCGTGGCCTCCGTGAAGGGGTGTGTCGGGGATACAAAAAGCGCCGCCTTCAACGTTGCAAAGGCGGCGCGTGCTGGCGGGTGCGCAGGGCGGCTATACGCCGAAGGAAGTGCCGCAGCCGCAGGTCTTCTTGGCGTTGGGGTTGGAGAAGACGAACCCCTTGCCGTTCAGCCCGTCGGAGAACTCCAACTCGGTGCCGACGAGGTAGATGTAGCTCTTCTTGTCCACCATGACCTTGATGCCGTACTGCTCGACTATCTTGTCGGTCTCAAGCACCTCGTCGGTGATCTTCAGGTCGTAGGTCAGGCCTGAGCAGCCGCCGCCCTTGACGGCGACGCGAAGCCCCACGTTCTTCTCAATACCCTCTTTAGCGGCGAAGTACCTGACCTTCTCGGCGGCCTTCTCGCTGATCGTCACCCCAAGCTCAACGCCGTCCATCGTGATAGCCATCCGGTCCTCCTGCGGCAGAGACTCCCACGGGCAAAAAGCCCAAAACGCTGCCAGTAATTGGGATCATTCTATGAGAATGGAGCCCCCGGCGTCAAGCGCGATATGACCCTGCATGACCCTGCGGGAACGGGGCGGATTCTTGTAAGGCTTTGGGGGCGCGTGTAGAATTGACCCAATTCCCCCAGACTCGCCTTCCGGGAACGGATCCTAATCCGCCGCCTCCCGGCCGGCACGCCGGTGTATGGTAGTCCGTAGCCGGCTGAGGGACGACGTTTTCAGAGGAGGACCGCAATGTACGACAAGCCCATGCTCAGTCTGGACCAAGTCCGGCGGGCCATGAACGCCATGCTGGACAAGGCCACCCAAGAGCCGGACCGCCCGGTGGCCATCGCCATCGTGGACGACGCCGGGAACCTGCTCAACTACGCCCGTATGGACGGCTGCCGCACCAACCCCCAGACCTTCGCAATCCGCAAGGCGTACACATCCGCCATGTCGGGGGCTGACTCGGCGGTCTACGCGGAGCGGCTGAAATCCCAGGGACGCACCGTGGCCGACATGGGCAATCCAAACCTGGTATCGGCCCAGGGCGCGGTGGTAGTGCTGCATCCCTCCACCGGCGCGGTGCTGGGGGCCATCGGCGTCAGCGGGCTGGCGGCCCAGGAAGACGAGGACCTGTCCCGGCTGGGACTGGAAGCGCTGGGGCTTTAGGAATCGTCTCGCCGTCACACTGTCCCACCGTTGCCGGTCCTGGCGACCTCGGGGGACAAGTCTCTGATCTTTCCCCCTTGTACAACGGGGGACTAAGGGGGATTCCCCGTGCCCAATCCAAGGTCTGATTACTCCAACATATACGAGCGCCCCAGGCTGACGCTGCCCGGCAACGCCCGCATCGCCGTGTGGGTGATCATCAACGTGGAAGAGTGGGACATCAACGAGCCTATGGCCCGCACCATTCTTCCCGTGCCCCAGGGCCGGAGCGTGGTGCCGGACATCCCCAACTACGCCTGGTACGATTACGGGATGCGTGTCGGGTTCTGGCGGCTGAAGCGGGCGCTGGACCGCCACGGCGTCCCGGCCACGATCAGCCTCAACGCCGCGGTGTGCCACACCTACCCGCACCTGGTAGAAGAGTGCGTGAAGTCCGGCTGGGAGCTGCTGGGGCACGGGTACCAGCAACGGGTCCTGAACGCCGAGGCAGACCAGCGGGATGTGATACGCAGGTCGATGGAGACCATCCGGGAGTTCTCCGGCTCGGCCCCCCGTGGCTGGATGGGGCCAGGACTGGCTGAGACGCTGGACACGCCGGACATCCTGGCCGAGGAGGGCATCGAGTACGTCTGCGACTGGTGCAACGACGACCAGCCCTACCCGATGAAGGTCAAGAGCGGGAGCCTGGTGTCCATCCCGTACACCTTGGAGCTGAATGACATTCCGATATATGCGGTGCAGCACCACCGCTCGCCGGAGATTTTCGAGCGCGCCCGCGACCAGTTCGACACCCTGTACCGGGAGGGCGCCGACAGCGCCCGGGTCATGGCCATCTCCACCCACCCCTACATCACCGGAGTCCCCCACCGCATCAAGTACTTCGACATGATCTTCGACTATATCAAGCAGTTCGAGGGCGCGGTATTTATGACCGGCAGCGAGATTCTTGACTGGTATTTGGGGGCAAGGGACATCAACTAAAGGAATGCCGGTGCATCAATGGAGTTTTGTGCCAGAAGTCCCTCGCAATCAAAAGTACCCTAAGAGAGCGTTGCTTCCCTAATTTCTGGAATGAAACGCTACTTCTGCCAGCCTGTAAGGATGCCAACTCGCAGGGGAAACTCCATCGGCCCAAATCGCTTACCGGCTACACGATGTAGCGGCCCCCGACCACGTTGAGCCTGTCGCCGGTGATGTAGGCCGACTCGTCGGAGGCGAAGAACAGGCAGGCGTTGGCTATGTCCTCCACGGTTCCCTGGCGGCCTAGGGGAATGCCCCTCGCGCGCTCCGGGGAACCCCTGGGGACTCCCTGCATATCCGGGTACCATTCCGGGTGCAGCCGCTCGGTATCGGTCGATCCCGGGTTCACCAGGTTGGCCCGGACGTTGTAGGGGGCCATCTCGGCGGCTATGGCCCGGATGAGGCCCAGCAGCCCGGTCTTGGCGGTGGTCACCAGCGCGGTGTCCGGCCTGCCCGTTATCGCCGCCTGGCCTCCCAAAGCCACGATGCTCCCTGCCCGGCGTTCCATCATCCCCGGCAGCACTGCCCGGCAGAGATAGAAGGCCGAGTGCAGGTTGACGCCCATGACAGTGTGCCACTCGTCGTCGGTTATCTCCAGGATAGGCCGGTGGGGGCGAATGGCGACGTTGCTGACCAGCACGTCAATCTTCCCCAGGGCATCGATGCCCTCTTCGACCATCGCGCTCGCCCTGGCCGAGTCAGCGACGTCTCCCATGACGGTGTGGGTCCTGACGCCGAACTCGCGGCACTGCCCCGCCACACCCTCGAGTTCCTCGGCACTGCTGCGAGTGTTAAGCACCAGGTCAGCGCCCTCCCTGGCAAACGTCAATGCGATTTCGCGGCCTATGTTCCGGCTCGCGCCCGTTATCATTGCGGTCTTGTTTTCCAGCCTCAACAGGTTACCTCCGGGTGTAATTCTCAAGTCTTGGGCAGACTATCACCCTTGCCGCACGCGGGCAACAGCGGCGATGAGGTGCAAAATAAAGAGGAAGGTGGACTCAGGTATAGGGCAGGACTATGCGGAAATGCTGTTCAACCAGACCAGCATGGCCGCGCCCAGCATACCCCCTGCACCCTGTAGTCTGCTGAGTTCAAAGCGGAACTCGCGGTGCCTGCCGCTCATGGCGCGGTCAAGCATCAGGGAGTGGATGCGCGGCATCAGGTCCAGTTCCTGGATGCCGTCGGAGACGCCGCCGCCGAGCACCAGGACATCCGGGTTGTAGAGGTGGAGGACGTTGGTGAGCCCTACGCCAAGTACGGCCACCAGACGGTCGATTATGCCAAGTGCCAAGGAATCGCCCTGAGCTGCGGCCTGGAACACGTGCCCGGAGGTCACGTCTTCGGGGCGCTCCCTTGCCAGGACGGATGCCGCGCCGCTTGCCTCCGCCAACCTCTCCCGCGCCATTCGCGCTATAGCCGTGCCCGAAGCCAGGGATTCCAGGCATCCCCGGCTGCCGCACTGGCAGAGGGGGCTGTCCGGTCCCGATTCTATGGCCATGTGGCCGACCTCGGCGGCCATTCCGCCGGCTCCCAGAAACACCTGTCCCCTGTAGACGACGCCGCCTCCTACGCCCGTGCTTATGGTCAGGTACACCAGGGTCTTGGGAAGGGCTGATGCCTCCCCGCTGGTAGCATTGGGGTCTCCCGGGTTCGTTCGTCCCGCCCCGAAGTAATACTCGCCAAGGGCTGCCAGGTCGGCGTCGTTGCCCACCCATACCGGGAGCCCGAACAATGGCTCCCACAGGGCTTTCAGGGAAACGCGGTCCAGCAGCATCAGGTTGGGAGGGCGGTCCATGATTCCCGTTTCCGGGTCAATAGGCCCCGCCATTGCCAGTCCGATACCCCGGATTGTACAAGGCTGGGGGCGGTCGCCGCACCAAGCAAGGGCCTCGCGCATGACCCTTTCGCCGTTGGCCAGCAGTTCTTCAGTGGTCCGGGACAGGCTGTTGGCGACGCGGTTCTCCCAGTGGACCGTGCCGTTCCGGTCCACGACGTTCACCCGGTTCCATGTGCCCCCCCAGTCTACGGCGACGACAAACTCCGGTCCCACCGGGGGATGGACCCTATCCGCCATTCCGTCCGAACCCGCCTGGTCCCGCTCATTGGGGCCGGCGTGGCGGGGTGGGGCGGTGTTTTCAGCAGTCATCTAACCCGACGCCCCTGCAACGTTTTCGGCGAGCAACTCATCGAGGATGGAGCGCAGGCGCCCCGCGTTCATGGGACCCACGAACCGCTTGACGACGCGCCCTTCCCGGTCGATGAAGAACTTCTCGGGTATGCCCGTCACCCCGTAGTCTATGGCTATCTGCCCATCGCCGTCTATCCCATTGGGGTAGGGTACGCTGTACTCATCGACGTGAGAGCGCACGTCGTCGTCCCGGTCCCAAATGGAGATTCCGATGAACTGCACAGGCTTGCCCTCGTATTCGCCGTAGACTTGGGACAGGACCGGCGCTTCGGCGCGGCAGGGAGGGCACCACGAGGACCAGAAATCGAGCATTACCACCTTGCCCCGCATTCCTGACAGGGATACAGGGCCACCCTCCAGTGTTTCCAGGGAAAAGTCCCTGGGAGTGTCCAGCAGAACCTCTACCTGGCCCAATTCGGTGTTGACCCCAAAGCCGCCGGGAACGCCACCGGACTTGACCGATGCCCACGTGAGCAGGGCCAGCAGGCCCAGTACAGGGACCGCTGTGCCGACCAGAAGCCAACCGCGCTTGCCCAAGACCGTTCCAGTGCCTATTCCGCGGTTCTGCCGGCAGCGGGTTGGGCTTCGTCGGCGTCGGCGGTTCTTCCTCTGTCCAGGAACCGGCCCTTCAGCGTCTGGCGTACGCTCTGGTACTCGGATTCGTCCACGTCTCCCCGGCTATAGCTGTCGTCCAGGGCGGCGATTTCGTGGATGAGAGAGTCCCGGTCTGCCGGGCTCGGGGCCGCTGGGTCAGTTACGGCGCGCCGGCCCGAGGGTCGGAGTCCGCCCCAGGCCAGCAGACTGGCAAGGACCACGCCCAGGATGGCGGGGATGGCCCCCTGCCAGAGTGCCTCGCTGCGTGCCCACTTCTCCAGGCGCGTCAGTATCCCGGGCTGGGGGAGGCCGGACAGGGTGACCATTATCTCTTCGCTGCGGGCCAGGTCTCTCGCCTCCCAGGCGTCGTACACCGTGCCGTCGAGGTTGGGTGACGCCACCCGCTTCAGGGGGGCTACGTCGAGTCCACGCAGCCGGTCCGGGACCAGGACCTGGAAGATGTCCGCGCCCTGGTGGAATGCCTGGCGGTAAGTTAGTGAGTCGCCCTGGTAGGGAATCTTGTAGGAAAACTCCAGGTTGTGCTGTCCGGGAGTGACCTGGGATGTGACGGCGAAGCCGGTGCCCACGGATACGATGTCGCCTCCCGGCATGTCCGATTGCAGTCCCAGGGTCTCGGCCAGCGGCGGCAGGGAAAAGCGGAGGAAGCTCATCTGGGCGGGAACGGACAGGTCCGGCTGGAGGGTGCGGTCGCTGCCGTTGACCAGGGTCACGAAGTCTATTAGGGTGACTTCCCGCTCGGTGGGGTCAACGCCGGCCACCACGCTCAGATGGTGGGTGACTTTGATCACCGTGGCATCGGTGGTGGTCTCGTATATGTTCAGTACAACGTTGCCGGACAGTTCTTCCAGGGAGAAGGCTTGAGTGTACAGTGCGCCGGAGTGGTTGACGGCCAGGGCGTAGCGGGCATCAGGCACGGCGGGCAGCCCGGCAAGCTCGAAGCTGCCTTCATCGTCAACCTGGGCGAGAGAAGTGCCGAGGACGCCGCCGCCGGCCCCGGTGACCAGCGCGAGCACCTGAACTTCCCTGGGAAGGTCCGCTCCCTCGGTGCCGTTCACGACCGTACCGGCAATCGTCAACGGCGCCTGGGCGGCAATGCTGGCAGTCCCATACAGAACAACGCCCAACGCAAGGGACAAAACCACGAGCAATGCACGCAGCGGTCTCATTCCTCGCTGACTCCGCTTTGTTGGGTTATGGCGGTGGACCGGGACTGCCCGCACGCAGGACAGGGTTTGCCTTCTCCGGGCAACGGCGCGCCGCACCCTGCGCAGTCTGGCACAGCTCCGTTGACCCCGTTGGATGACAGGCGGGCCAGGAGCACTTGCCGTTCCAGGTCTTGCTCCGGGTTCACCGTCCGCGACTCGTCGATGCGACGGAGCAGGGACGCCGCCTCCAGCCTGTAGGCCAGCAACTGCTCCCGATAGACGTCCTCCGGGACATTGCCCACTTGATGTTCCAGTTGCAGCGTTTGTATGGAGTCCAGCAGGGACTCCAGTTCAGCGTAGCTAGTCGCGGTATCTGAATTGGTCGCACCGGCATCGTCGGAAGACCCGCGGCGCAGGAACGGATGGAGGACGGCGATGACGCAGAGAAAAGCCAGCATCCCGGCCACCACAAGCATGATCGGCTCAACCATTTGAGATACGGATCCTCAGCGAGTGTAGCGGCCCCGGACCGTGTTGAGGAGCCGCGGTTTTGATGTCGTTCCTGCCGTGTCCAATCAGGCCGTTCCCGGCCCGGCTGTCTGGGTCTGAGGGCTTGGGACGGTGAGCAGTGATGGCGACCTGACCGGAATCCTGGCGGGTTGCGGCCAGAGGGCGATGAGCGTACCCAAGACCATCACCGGCCCGGCGACCCACATCCACCAGATAAGAGGGTTGACCAGAATACGCACCCCTACGCTGCCATCCGCCATGTTCTCGCTGGGCACCACGTACAGGTCTTCCACGGGAGTCGAGTGGATGGCAGCCCGGGTCGAGGCCATGTTGAAGGAAGGATAGAAATGCCGGCCCGGTTCCATGAAGTAGGCAAACTCCCCATTCTTGTAGACCTCGAACCGGGATAGGTATTCGGTCCGGTTGCCTTTGAACTCTTCCGTAGTGCCAAGGTAGCGGACCTGGTACTCACGCACTGTCGCGCTCTCCCCCGGCGCGAGGGCCACGTCCCGCTGGATGTTGAAGAAGGACGTGCCGACCACGCCCAGGGCCACCATGACCACGGCGAGATGGACTATGTAGCCGCCGTAGCGCGGGCGGTTGCCCCAAACCAGGTGGACGAAGGCGGCGGCGTGGTTTTCTCCCCGCGCTTTGGCGGTTGAACGTGTGCCCCTTGCCCAGTCCTGTAAGACGCCCGTGGTTACCATAGCGGCCAGGGCGAACCCGGCCAAAGCGTAGGGCTTCCAAATTCCCACTGCCAGGAGGACAATGATCACTGTCGCAGCGGCAATGGACGGGACCACTAGCGAGCGGCGTATGGCGTTCCACGTGGCCTGACGCCAGGGCAGCATTGGCCCTACGCCCATGAGGAAGATGAGGGCCAGGAAGATGGGGCCGTTTACCTGGTCGTAGAAGGGCCGGGCCAGGGTGACCTCCTCTCCGGTGAAGAGCTGTGATAGCAACGGATATACCGTGCCCCACAACGTCACGAAGGCGATGGCCAGCAGCAACAGGTTGTTAATCAGGAACGCCGCTTCCCGCGACAGCATTGAGTCCAGGTCCCGGTCACTCTTGAGACGGTTGTAACGCCAGAAGAATACCGCGAATGGCACGATAACGCCCACAGCCATGAATAGGAGGAATATCCAGCCCAGGGTAGACGCTCCAAATGAATGGACGGAAGGAACGGAGCCTCCCCGGTTCATAAACATCCCGTAGAGGGCCAGTCCGAAAGCCACGTTAATCAGCACGATGTTCCACATGCGAAACATGCCCCGGCGTTTCTGCACCATGACCGAGTGGATGAAGGCGGTGAGACCGAGCCAGGGCATCAGGGCCGCGTTTTCCACCGGGTCCCAGAACCAGTAGCCACCCCATCCCAGGATGGTGTAGGCCCACCAGGAGCCGAGGAGCAGGCCGCAGGCCAGCAAGGCCCAGGAGATGATCCCCCAGAGCCGCGCCGCGTCGAGCCATTGGTCGCCGGTCTTGCCCCCGATCAGGGACCCCATGACGAAAGCGAGGGGGATGGACGTTGCGACAAGACCTGCCATCAATGCCGGAGGATGGAAGAACATGCCAAAGTGGGTCAGAAGGGGATTTATTCCCTCTCCGTCCATGGGAATGAATGGCAGTTTGTCGAAGGGGTTGGCCATGAACCCGATGACGGCCAGGAAGAAGGTCAACACCACCATCAATACCCCGGTGGTATAGGGAAGGGTCTCTCGTGTTGCGGCAGGGGCGCGCCAGATGGCAATTGAAGCCATGATCGACAGCACGAAGGCTATGTATAGCAGGGAGCCTTCATTCCCCGCGTAGAACGCTACCCAGGTGAAGTGGTCTTCCATTGCTATATCGCTGTGGGCTGCGACATAGGCAACCTCGAAGTCCCGGTTGATGAAGAGAGTAACGAGGCTTAGGGTGGCAACGGTCAATGCCAGCACGGTGAGGTGAGACGCCCGTTGCGCGCTGACCACCAGTTCCGGGGAACCCCTCAATTTACCCAGCACCGAGCCGAAGGCTCCGTATGAGGCTAGGGCCAGGGCGATCCACACGCACATTGCTCCCAGGTCAGCCATTACGTTCCTCTGCAGCGGGAGCGTTTTCGGCTATGCTTGAGGAGTCGTCCATGGATAGACCGCGGTCTACTTCTTCCAAGTACGGCTGCAGGTCCTCGTCCTCCTGTTGTACAGCTTGCACGTCTGCTGAGGGACGCTTCATGGAGCGCAGAATTACCAAGCCGATGGCGGTGCCCAGCAGCACCGAGCCTATGGGGAGCACCCAGGCCCAGATATGTGCGCCTCTCTTGGGAGGCGCGGCCAGCACCTTTGGCCCGTACCGTTCCTCGAAGTAGTCCAGGACCTCCTGGCGCGTGTAGCCCTCGGCCAGCAGTTCCCGCACCTTCTGGCGCATCTGCCGGGCCAATTCCACCTGCGCCTGGTCTATGGACTCGG
Source organism: Dehalococcoidia bacterium (assembly GCA_034422355.1). Taxonomy (GTDB): domain Bacteria; phylum Chloroflexota; class Dehalococcoidia; order Lucifugimonadales; family UBA3495; genus CATOSP01. Next base: position 48,459 of record DAOUJS010000006.1, read on the forward strand.
CGGGGCAGACCGGACACATGAGCATCCGGTCGATACTTTGGGCCTCTTCCTCATTGTAGGAACCCATGACCGGGCCGCTGGTAGGCGGGGTTGCGTCCTGGGTAAGGCCGATTGACGGACGAACAGCCAGAGTCAAAAGCGCGATAGCTGTGAACAGGGCGGCTAACGCTACCGGGAATCTCTTGAATGAGCGAGAGTTCAACATCAGGCCGGTACGGTATCGTTCAAACGACAGGTTGCCATTGCCCGGCGGAGGGTTGACGTTTCCGCCCACTATTGTACCAGCACCATGCGGCGGGGTCTTTAACCGGCACTGTACCCGATTGCCATGCGAAAAAGGCCCCGGAGTTGGGGCGAAGGGGAAAATGCCGGGAAGCGGCTGAGACCGCCGCCCATATCAGGTGCGGGGCCGGATGTGCCCCTGAGGGACCGCATTGCAGTGGAGTTGGAGCGCCTAACACCCTGCAGACGGGTCCTGGCCTTGGAGACAGTCCATCACGTAGCGGGTCACCAGGTCTATCTCGTCCGTAGTCATGAGCTTGCCGAAAGCGGGCATCACCGTCAGACCGGACATCATAAAGGGTTTCATGCCGTCGGCGCCAAGGTCGATAACTGTTGTCGAGGTCAGGTCGGGCGTGACTGCCGTTTCATAGCCATACTCGTTGATCATCAGGTTCAATACCGGGCCGTCGCCACGGCCCTCTGCGCCGTGGCACTGCAAGCAGTTCACTTCATACAGGTGCTTGCCGGTGTTGAAGGATGTCGACTTGGGAGCCGGGACCCAGTCCACGGGAACCGCGCCTTCCACGCCCGGCAGCCTGGGGGGTTCGCCGGATTTGTAGGTCTGCTGGTAATGCATCTCGTAAAATATGTCCAGGGGGTATGTGCCCTGCCCGCAGGCCATGGCGGCCAACGCCACCAGAACAACGGCTCCGAACAAATGCAATTTGCGCCAAGCCCTGGGATTCGGCAGACCCTGACGGGCGCGCTCCGGGGGCTTTGATTCAGGCGTTATTCCATGCATGTGCAGCTTTGTCATTTGAGGATTAGCCATTGCTGTAGAAGCCTGAACTCCAGATCTGGGGCTTGGGTTTCCTGCTACCGGTCCCTTACTATGTCGATGGCGCCCGCCTGGGTGAGGATGTTGTACACCCGTTGAAGCTCGGCTTCTTCCACATTGACCAGCACACCGATATATCCCTCGGTGATCCGGGTGTCGTAGAGGCCCTGCTTGGTCTTGGGAAGCCGGGACTCGAAGATGATCCCGATGATAGTGAATACTATGGCCGTCAGCATGGTGCTTTCGTAAGTGACCACTGCCATCGGAGGCAGCGACAAAATGGGCTTGCCGCCCTGGACCATCGGATAGGCCATCTGGGTCATGGAGGTCATCAGGATGCCTATGGTCAGGCCGATCAGCGCGCCCACCAGCGGAAATACGTACAGCCGGTGGCGCTCCTCCCGTTCCCCGAAGGCTCCCTCGGGGTAGGGCGCATCGGTGAGGAAGTCGTAGTTTTCCTCTGAAATGTTGGCTTCCTTGAGCGCGTCACCCGCTTCGGCGGCGTAATTCGCGTCCTCGAATAGTCCCAGTATCGGACGTACTGCCATTCTCGATGTCTCCACTTGAGATGTGGGTCCTCAGCCGGCGTTGTTTCTATCGACTGAGTCGTCGGCCCTCCGCCGGATAGAGGATCCACGTTTCAGATAGTCAGCTTCCGGCGGTGGTGGTCTAGTGATGCTCTAGCCTCAAACCGCCGGCTATCGGCCGCTTGTTAGTCCTCTCTGAAGGTGGCCGGGACCGTCCTCCGGCCGATTTGTATTTCGGTCTTAAGTATGTCCCCTTCCTTGATGTCGTACAGTGGTATCAACGGCAACACCCTGGCGAACAGGAGCATCAGCATCGACACCAGGGCGAAGGTAGCCCCGATAATGGTGATCTCCACGGCGCTGGGCGCGTAGGTGTACCAGGTGAAGGTGAACAATTGCTTCTCCGCCAGCGCGGGAATGATGATCAGGAAACGCTCCAGCCACATGCCTATGTTCACCAGGATGCAGGCGATGGACATGAGCCAGAGGTTGCGCCGCCAACTGCTGGCCAGCCACATGGCCACCGGCAGGAAATAGGTTACGCCGACAAAGATGGCAAACCAGATGCCCCAGGGCGGCTTCGTTATCTGGAAGTCGCGGAAGGCGATTTCATCCGCCTCCCGTCCGTAGAACCCGAAGATTACTTCCATCACGAAGAAGTAGAACCAGCCGGTGGCGACCACTATCAGCAAGCGGCCAAGGGCGTCGATGTGCTCGTGGCGGATGTAGTCCTGCCAGCCGTATATCCAGCGCAGGATGATCATCACGAAGGCGACTGCGGACACGCCGGAGTGGACCGCGCCGACCACGAAGTAGGGGGCGAAGATGGTGGAGTGCCAGGGTTTGACCGCGATGGCCATACCGAAGTCCCAGGACACGATGCTGTGGACCGAGACGAACACGGGCAGAATCAGGGCCGAAAGCAGCACGCCGGCGATGATCTGGAGCTTCCATTGCCGCGGATTTCCCTGCCAGCCCATCGCCATCACGGTGTAAATCTTGTGGCTGATCCCCCGGGGGTTTGAGCTGGTGCGGTCCCGGAGCACTGCCAGATCGGGTATCAGTGCCACCAGGACGAACAGGATGCTGGATGTGAGGTAGGTGTAGACGGCGCTGGGGTCCCACACCAGGGGCGACCTGACGTTGGGCCAGATGCCCCGCGCGAAGTCGTAGGGGATGAATGGTATGGTGTAAATCCAGTAGACCAGCCGCCAGGGCCTGCCAGTGTGAATCAGGGGCATGAGCATAGCCGTCATCAGGGAGAAGACCGTCAGCACCTCCGCGGCGCGGGTGGCAGGTCTGCGCCACTCGGCCTTGGACAGCCGGAGGATGGCGGAAAGCATCACTCCCGCGTGGCTGATGCCAATCCAGAACACGAAGTTGACGATGAAGAAGCCCCACATCACGGGCCGGTTCAGCCCGGTGACGCCCATTCCCAGGTTGATCATCACTCCCGCGGCCGCGAACCCGGCCAGGACAATCAGGCCAAGGACGGCAACGGCAAACCAGAACCACCGGGGCGAATACAGTATCGACCCCAGAAGGTCCCGGTTAATCTGCCTCGCGGGGAGAACCCTGCCTTCCTGCATCTCTCTCCAGTGGTCCCGCGCCCGGGGCTTGGGACCAGTGTTCGGTGTTCGGTAGCCGGCGGTTAGCGGTCAGCGACTAGCCACTGGCCGCTGCTTATTCGGGCTTGGCCAGCACCAGGTAGCGGCCGCGGATAAAGGTCTCCATCTTCTGGTAGAGCAGCCCTTCTTTGAGTTCCCATAGGGAAATGACCGGTATGATTCGGGTCGCAAGCAGGTATATGAAAGCCGCACCCCCGATTCCTCCGATGACGATAAGGATGTCACTCAGGCCGGGGTACACCGGCGGCGGCACCTCGGTAAGGAACTCGCCATATACGTTCCCGGCGTTGAATGAACCGACGAAAATCCTGATGTTGAAGAGGAAGGCGCCAGCCAGCGCGGAAGCCCCGGCAAGGGCCGGACCCCAGTCGGTCTTACGGACCGGGTTCCAGAGCAGCACCAGGAAGGGCATGACGAAGCTGAAGAAGAAGTTTCCGGCGAACACCCCTCCGTAGGACCCGAATAGCAGGTACTTCAGGACGTTCTGCTCCAACTCCGTTCTACCGTACCAGTAAGTTATTCCGAAGGCGAACATGTGGTAGCACCACAACAGGCTGAAAGCCAACAGCAATTTGCTGGCCGACCAGAAAGGGGAGATGCCAATGTATTCGTGGTATCCCCCGAACCGGCGCAAAATGAACATGATGATGAGGATAAGGCCCAACGCGGACTGGAACCCGCTCAGGCTGTATACCACCGGGAAGATGGCGTCTTTCCAACCCGGTATCATGCTTTGGCCGTAATCGGAACTGATGATGAAGTGTACGAATAGCAGCAGCATGAAATACCAGGACCCGAGCAGCGCCAATCCGGCCTTGTGGACGAGCCACTGCCGCTTGGTGCCCGTCCAGAACCCCGCCAGCATCCGGTACAGGCTGCGGCGGAAGCCCGTGGCCTTTTCGTAGGCCTCGGCCATGTCCGGCACAGCGGAGAGCCACAGTAGGGCCAGGGCGTTGACGCCGACGAATATGACGCCGAACAGGTCCCACCAGAGCGGGCTTCCTATGGGTCCCTCGAACCAGATGCTTCGGCGCAGGGCCAACTCGTGGTGACCCACGTCCGGGTTGTTGAGGGATGGCAGCACAATTGCCAGGGGAATGAACAGCAGGATGTTGAAAATCCCGAGTATTCCGAAAATCTCCGACACCCGCGACAGGGGACGCCGCCAGTGGCTCTTGGTGATTCGGAATGCCGCCGCCGCCAGCGGTCCGGTGCTGGTGACCATGAACACGAAGGAGAAGGTGGCGGCGTAGTAGCCCCACGGCGAATGGTCGCTGAACCCGTACTGGGCCGCCTTCATCACGAAGCCGATGATCCCCAGCACCAGCAGCGCGCCCGTTAACGCCAGCCCCAGAGTAACCGGGCCGGGCCGGGTGAAGGTCTTCCGGGTTACGTACTCAGTGACCTCGGGGGACCGTGGGAAGACCCACATGTCTTGGGAATGGTGGGCGTTCTCAGCCATGACCGCCGCCGTTCTTTAAGGGATACTTGTCAACCTTTTTCAGGTATATCACGTTGGGCTTGGTGCCCACTTCTTCAAGCAGCCGGTAGGCACGGGGAGCCTTCTCTCTCCCTTCATGGCCGTCCAGCGCTTTGAAGTAGCGTTCCACCGGCCCGGTGGTGTCGGACTGGTCCGCGAATGTAAGCGCATTGGTCGGGCAGGCCGAAACGCAGGCGGGCAGGAAATTGCGCTTCTTCATGGTTGGGTAGTCCAGGGTGGCCCGCTCCTGCCGCTCTACGGTCAATTCGGCCCTGCGGATGCGCTGGATGCAGAAGGAGCACTTCTCCATGATGCCGCGGCTGCGGACTGTCACGTCGGAGTTGAGGTGGTTCCGCATTCGCTCCGGCCACACCGGCTCCCAGTAGTTGAAGAACCGGACCTGGTATGGGCAGTTGTTGGCGCAGTAGCGGGTGCCAACGCACCGGTTGTACACCTGTACGTTCAGACCCTCGTCGTTGTGATAGGTGGCATAGACGGGGCAGACCGGCTCGCAGGGCGCATTCTCGCAGTGCTGGCACATGATTGGTATGAAGCGGGCCTTCACGTTGGGGAACTCGCCTTCCCAGTACCGCTCGACCCGGATCCACTCGTATGCCCGCCGTTGCAGGAACAGGTCCTTGGTGTTGATCGGGATGTTGTTCTCTGACTGACAGGCAACCACGCAGGCCTGGCACCCGGTACACCGGTCCAGGTCTACTACCATCCCCCACTTGTGATCGAACCGTTGATCTGCCATTCCAGCCCTCAGCCCATTTCTTGACGCAAAGGCACAAAGTCTTGATGACGCGGTGGTCTTATATTTTTATCTTTGCCAAGCCCTATGTCTGGAGTTTTGCGCCGTTGCGTTTACGCTGCTAGTGGTCGTCTTCACCCGGCGTCACCGTCTGAATGATACGCTCGCCCGGAAGGATGCCTATTTCCACGGCGCGGACGATTCCTTCAAACTTGGATACCTTGATGCTCTCGCCGGTACGGCTGACTCTCACCCGCGTACCGGCCCAGGCCAAGGCCCCGGTGCCATCCACCTGCCTTGGCGAGAGTATGTCCATAACGTTCTGCGACTCGCTGGCCGGCCTGTCCGTGGCGGTGTCCGGGCCGCTGCTGCGCCCATGCCCCATTGGCATCGAGAGCACCCTTGGAGGCACAGCCGGCGTGAGGTAGACGGGCACCTGTATCGAACCCTCCGGGGACTCAAGCCTCACGATGTCCCCTTCCACCACGCCCAGACCAGCGGCATCATTATCGTTCATCTCCACCCATGATTGCCATGTGATGGTAGTAAGAGGGTCGGGCGTGGCCTGGAGCCAGGGCAGGTGGGCGTTGCGCCCTTCCAGCAGGGTGTTATGGGCGAAGGGGACCAGGAAGTAATCCCCGTCGCCGGAGAAGTCGGGAGGCGACGCCTTGGCCACTATGCTCTGCAACAGTCCCGCCGGGGGCGCGATGTCCGTGGGGCCGGTGGAGTTTTCGTCCCACCAGCCGCCCTGGGCCAGCAGCTTGTTCCAGAACTCACTGGCCGAACTTGCGGAGATGGAACCTCTCCCCAGTTCGTAGAGCTGTTCGCTGCTCTCCTTGAGCATGTCCTCGAAACGGTTCCAGGGAAGCTGGTCCTGAAGTCCCAGGTCGGAGGCCACGGAGAGAAGTATGTCCGGGAAGCTGCGCGGGTCCAGTTCGCTCAGCGGATTGATCACCGGCTGTTGGAACCCCACGGTCTGGAACCCGGGGCCCGGCTCAGGAATGTCGCTGCCCCAGTCCTCCAGGGAGGACCTGTCGGGCAGCACCAGATCCGCAGTGATGGATGTGTCGTCCAGGAAGGGTGAGAAACTGACGATGTAAGCGTTGGTGCGCATCATGGCGTCGCCGAAGTTCAGCGGCCCCGGCAGTCCATGCACCGGGTCAACGCCATGCACCAGGACCAGGCCGGTGTCGCCGCCGCTAATCTCCTGTGCCGCCTTGGCCCAGTCGGCCAGGGGAGCCTCTTCGGCTGACGCGGGAATCCCTTCAATGGGGCTGCCGGGATTGAACCTTATGCCCCCCGTATCCGGAGCATGGCCCGGCCCCCCGACGCTGCCAACCAGGTAGTTGAGCGCGTATATGGCCTCGAGATTGAACAGCCCGTTGTTGTGCGCTGCCGCAGAGCCGCCGCCGATGGCCAGGCCGGGCTTGGCTCCCGCGAAAGCATGAGCCAGTCCTTCAATGAGGTGAGACGCGTCTTCGCCCATAACTCCCCCGGAAGGGAGTATGGGTGACATCGTATCCGGACTGAACCGGGCCAATGCCTCTGCGCCCTGGCCTCCTGTCAGAGCGTCCACGTCTACGCCGGGGGCCTGCATACCGTCCCGCAGGATGACGTAAGCCATGCTCATGGCCAGGTAGCCTTCCCAGCCGGGCCGGACAGGTATCCACTTGTCGGCGTTGGCTGCGGTCATGGAGAACCTGGAATCGACATGGTAGTGGGTCCCTCGCTTTTTGCCTTCCTCGCCCCGGAACTCGCCGTAACCCACGTTGTACCGGGTAGGAGACCCCCATGTGGAGAGGAAATCCGCGCCGAAGGACACGAGGACTTCAGCATTGGCAATGTCGAAGTCGGGCATCAGGTCCTGCCTGAATACGTTCCTCAACGCGGCCCGGTAAGTTACATTGTCCACCGCCTCGAAGGCAAGGTGTTGGCCGCTCACGGCCTCGGCGAAGGCGGGGACCAGCATTCCCATGTGACCCCGCATGGGCCCGGTGAAAATTTTCACCCGCCCGGCGGAAGCCTGGATCCGGGAGCGAAGTATGTCCAACGCCTCATTCCAATCTATGGGTTCGTATTGGCCGGAGCCGCGGGCGCCGCTGCGGAGCATGGGGCCAGTGATGCGTTCGGGGTGGTAGGCGGCCTGTAGAGCGCCCTCGCAGCGGGCGCTCTGCTTTCCCTGGTTGGTGGGGTAGAGAGGGTTCCCCTGGACCTTCTTGGCACGGCCCTCCATCACCCGGACGATTATCCCCTCGCAGGAAGGGCAGGTACGGCACAGGCTGGTGTACCAGTTGTCCCTGCCCCTGACCACGTCCTCGGGCAGTTCGGCCGGACTCTGGAGGTCAAACTCGCCCTCGCGGATGCCAAAGCCCTCGCAGGCCACCGCTCCAACGGCGGAGAGGCCCGCCCAAGCCAGAAAGTTGCGCCGCGTCAGTTTCATCTCAGCCGGTGATCTCCACTATTTGCGCCATTACTTATGACAGACCGTGCAGTCGGTGGGCACACTGTTTTCACGGTGGCAGTCGAGGCAGGTGCCCATCTTCAACGACTGACCCTTCATGGGCTGGACTTCGGTCATGCTGGCCACGTCACCGTGGCACTTGGAGCACACCTGCGCCACCTCGAGTTGCCGGTCCGGGGTATCGCCCTGGGTGAAAAAGCGGACGTGGGCCTCGTGGATGAATCTCACGTGGTCCGGCAGACGATGGACCCGTTCCCAGTTGATTGGTTGGACCCCATCCGGCGTGTCCCTGAACTTGGCTATCTCGGCCTTGGCGGTGTCGGTCCTGCCCGCAACCTGCTCGTGGCAGAAAAGGCACTGCTCCACCGCCGGAACGGTGGCCTCTGCGCCCCGTGTGACGTCCCTATGGCAGAATTCGCACTGGATTCCCATACCGCCCTCTTCGGGGGACCCGGCGTGGATGGTATGCGGGAATGCTATCGGCTGCGGCGGGGCATTCCCCAGTCCAAAGGGCGGGTTGGAAAACCAGGATATGAACAGGACCACCAGCACAAACCCTACTACGGCTAGACCCAACAGGCCGACCAGCCCGAGGGTCACCATTTTGGCGCTTAGCCTCATGTGCGTCCAGCCAATCTGAAGAGATGGTTGTTGTGATAGTGGTTGTGGGGCAACATATTAAGGGTCAAGCAATTCTGTCGGGCTGAGACTTTCTCGGCTTTTTAGTAAAGGAACCGGTCATAAACGTGCTGGACGTTCAGTGCGTTGATGATCACCAGGACCATGAGAATGACGGCTGCCGCCAGGACCAGGAATGCAAACACCGTCAACGGAATTTGCAGTCGTTGGGCACTGGGCGGCAGGTGCCCGGTAATCACCAGGGAAGGGATGATTGCGTAAGCGGTCAGCATCGTAAGCGCGAATGTGACGAGCACGGGGAGGTATATCCAAAACCACCGTAAGAACAGATGGATGTTGTGCCAACTGTTGGCGTCAAGCGCCTTGGGATCGTCAAACATAAAGCGGCAGTCCTGCCCCCACCGCCCCGGTTGAACCAGAACCGGGGCCGCTCAAAACGCAGTGAAAATTATCACAACGCCTTGGGGGTGTCAATAGAATAACGGCGCGATCAGGGCCTTTCAAGGTCAGGGCAGGTGATGGATGACGTGGGATGGAGGTGGGGGCATGGGTCTGGTGGAGGAGTTGCCCGGGGAATCCGCATGGTGTAAGCAGTCTGGGTGTCGGAGGCATGGTGTTGGCACAAGCCCAACCCATCATGTGCAGGGTCGGCGCTAGTCGCCGCTCCCGGGGCCCGGGTCTGCCGGGGCAGGGGCCTCGCCGCCGTCCACGGAAGCGTTGAGGTCCCTTGGGAGAGGACGACGGGACCCGCGGCGTCTGGGCCGGCCGTTGATGCGGCGGGGAAGGCGCTCTCCCACCGGGGACGCCATTGGAATCGGCGCGTCCAGGCCGGCCAATTGCACCGTCCGCATCGGGTAGTTGATCACGATCCCTTCCTCGCGGAGACGCTCGTGTACCCTCTGCACCACTGTCGACTGGAGCGTGAAGCTGGCCAGCCTGTCCTTCGCCTGGAGAAACAGCCAGAAATTCACATTGGAGTCTCCAAAGCTGTCGAACCCGAACCACCCGCCGTACTCCTTGACGCCGTCCGGCCCCTCCTCCAGCACTTGTTCCATGATTTCATGGCACACCCTCTCCACCATGAACAGGTTGCTGTCGTAGCTGACGCCGCAGGTGAGGAAAACGTTCACCGGCGGCTCCGGGCGGTTGTAGTTGGTGATGATGGTGTCTGCGAACTTGCTGTTGGGAATCACCACCAGGTTGTTGGTCCAGGTGCGGATTCGGGTACTCCGCCATCCCACGTCCACCACGTACCCCGCCACGCTCCCCTCAAGCTGTATGTAGTCCCCCGGCGACACCACGCCTTCCGTCATCACGTAGGTGCCCGCAAACAGGTTGGACAGAGTTGGCTGGATCGCCAGCGCGACGGCCAACCCTCCGAGACCCAGCCCGGCGATCAGGGGGCTGATGTTGATGGACAGCAGGTCCAGCATCAGCAGGCCGGCCAATCCGTAAATCAGGACAGTCCCGATGCGGCGCAGCAGGGGAGCCAGTCTCTGGTCCAGCACCTGCTCGGGACGGTTGGCCAGTTCCTCCAGGTACCATTGCAGCACCTGGGTCAGGGCCATCGCCATCGCCAGCACTCCCAGGGCCAGCGCGGTCGTCCCTATCCACTTGCCGGCCAGGGACTCGAACCTGGGGTCGATACCTTCTGGAACGGTCACCGCCAGGTATCCGCCGACTACGATGATGCCGAGGTTCAGGGGCCATCGGGTGGCATTGATGATCCGTGAGTCGAGGTTGGAGGGGATCCTCCGCGCTATGCGCAGAGACAGGGGAAAGAAGACTTTATGGGCGATGAAGGCGATCAGGACAGAGGCGAGGAAGATGCTCGCCGCGGCGGTCAGTCCGCTCCAATGCCAGTCCAGGAGTTCGATGCGGGTCAAGTCGGGAGGCACTTCAGGTCGTCAGTCCGGTGCGTGTCAAATCGGGACAATTATACACCGGGTTGGAACGGCACAGAGGGAAGAAAGGTGGCTTCCTTCATAGTGGCTTTCTTCACAATGGAGTAGAGGATCGTGCCACTATATCCCCCCGCTCTACTGCCGTATCTCCTGGTACGGGATGTTCCGGCAGGTGAGTGGAAGGGCCGCTGGCGTATGTCCCGGCTGTGCCGCTACGGGCGAGGGAAGGCACCGGGCCCCAACAGCGGCACGAACCGGCAGGGTCCCAGCATACGCAGCGACAGGCCCTCGCCGGTGCGGTGACATTCCACCAATTCCTGCCGTTCCAGGGACCCCACGGGGACCACCATGCGGCCTCCCGGCGCGAGTTGGCCCACCAGTTCGTCGGGCAGGCTGGGCGCAGCGGCGGCAACTACTATGGCGTCATATGGGCTGTCCTCCGGGCAGCCGAGGGTTTCCCCTGCCATTTTCACCAAGACGTTGGCGCATCCCAACTCGCGCAGGAGGGACTGGGCGCGGCCAGCCAGAGACGGGATGCGCTCTACGGTTACGACCCGGCCCCGGGGAAGCAGCAGTGACAAGATGGCGGCCTGATAACCGCTTCCCGTGCCCACTTCCAGCACCTTCTCGCTGCCTTGCAGGGCCAGGGCGGCGGTCATCATGGCCACTATGTAGGGTTGGGAGATGGTCTGGCCCTCTCCGATGGCAAGGGGGATGTCCTCGTAGGCCATGTGCCGGACCGGAAGCGGCACGAATTCCTCTCTGGGAACACATTTCATGGCGTCCACTACTGCTTGCGAGCGTATTTTCCGCGAGATGTTACGAAATAGTCCGCGTTTGGCCTTTTCCAGTTCCTGTTCCATGCGACGCCTCGGCACCCGATACCCCACTATACCATAAACAAACGTCTGGCATGTGAGAAACTGTGGCAACCCCCCCCTTTACACATAAGGGCCCAGCACCCTACATGGCCGAGTCTTGGCCTGCATTGATTGAGCGCAGAACCCCGGACCTTCGCATGCTGGCATCCAGACAATCGGGAGCGCTTTTCGCCATTGACGAGGAATCTGTGCTGTGATAGCCTCTACTGGGCAAGCCAAGGAATTAGAATTCTATAGATTTCTGCATATTTCCAATGGTCAAGCTTCCTATAGACGAAGACCGGTGGCTTTCGCTGGGAGAGGCATGCCGCCTGCTGGCGGTCAACGAGGCTACGCTCCGGCAGTGGGCCGACAACGGCCACGTTCCGGTGTACCGGACCCCCGGCGGCCATCGCCGTTTCCGCAGCAGCGACGTTATGGCCCTGACCGGCTCCTCGTCCGCGAGGCCGCAGCCCGGAGGGGACGGCACCGGCACCCTGGAGGGTTCGGCCCTGCGGCGCATCCGCCGCCGGCTGCACCAGGAAAAGGTGGCCAGCCAGCCCTGGTACCAGGGTGTCGAGGAAGAAGGCCGGGGCCGGATGCGCCTGTTCGGGCGCAGGCTGCTCTCCTTGCTGGCCCAGGAACCCCATAACGGCCAGAGTGGACGCCGCCAGCGCCAGGACGCCCTAACCGAGTCTAACTCCCTGGGCCGCGAGTACGGCGCTGAGATGGCCGAGCGGGGCGTTCCCCTCAGCGATACACTGGAAGCGTTCATCTTCTTCAGATCGCTGGTGTTGGACTCCGCCGATGCCGAACACCAAGGGCGCATCCTGGAGTTGGCCGACCGGGTCCTGATCGGCCTCGCCGAGTCCTACCAGACTCGCATGTGAGACGCACCACACCAGTCCACGACCATCGAAAGGAGCACACCAGGACATGGACCTTACCGACAGAAAGCTACTGAATCTTATCCAGAGCCGCTTCCCGATGGTGGACCGCCCCTATGCCGAGTTGGGCGGGGAGCTCGAAATAACCGAGGATGAAGTGCTGGAGCGGCTGACCGAGTTGAAGCGTCAGAATGTTCTCCGGCAGGTAAGCGCCATATTCGATACCCGCCGCCTCGGTTACAAGACCACCTTGGTGGCGATGGCCTTTGAGCCGGAAGACCTGCACCGCAGCGCCCTCTGGATCAACCGCCATCCCGGTGTCAGCCACAACTACGCCCGGGAAGGTTCCTACTACAACCTGTGGTTCACCCTGGCCGTGCCACCGGACCATGACCTTGAGTCCACGGTGAATTTCATGGCCCAGGAGACCGGCGCGCTCAGTTGCCGCATCATGCCCACCATCCGGTTCTTCAAGATAGGCGTGAACTTCGACATGGTGCAGCAGAAAGGCTCGTCCTACAACTACAGCCCCGACGGGTACGACAAGTCCGCCGCCGAGAGTTGGAACCGGGCCGTGGCCGTGACCGACGAGGACAAGGCGGCGATACTGGAGCTTCAGGAAGACCTGGAGCTGGTCCCCAGGCCCTTCGACGCCATGGCGCAGCGTCTGGGCAAGACCACCGGCGAGCTTTACGCAATGGCACAGGAATTCCAGGACCGCCGTATCATGCGCCGCTACAGTGCGGTGCTGCATCATCGCCGCTCCGGGTTCCGGGCCAATGCCATGATCGTCTGGAAGGTGCCGGAAGAGCGCGCCGATGAAGTGGGTATGACCATGGCCGGGCACAAGGCTGTGACCCACTGCTACCAGCGTCCCACTTTCCCCGACTGGCCCTACACCCACTTCACCATGGTCCATGCCACGTCGCCGGAAGGATGCGAGGAAATCGAGCGGGAGATCAGCGAGGCCACGGGAATCACCGAGCGGCTGATGCTCTACAGCACCAGGGAGTACAAGAAGACGCGCGTGCGTTACTTCGTCGACGACTACGAACGTTATCGGGTGAATGTGCAGTCTGCCCCGGTATCCACTTCTTAACCGGCGGGATATATCTGTAACGATGTCTGAATACTATCCGGTCTATCTCAACCTCAAGGACAGGCGGTGTGTCGTCGTCGGGGGAGGCACAATCGCCCAGGACAAGATAATCAAGCTGCTGGAATCCGGCGCAGTTGTCTCCGTAGTCAGCCCCGACGCTACCCCTGTGATCCAGTCCCTTGCCGACGAGGGACGGCTGGAGTGGGCACGCCGTGAGTACTGCCCTGGGGACCTGTGCGGCGCGTTCATGGGCATCGCAGCCACCAACCGGCGGGACGTCAACCGCTGCATCTTCGAGGAAGCAGAGGAACACGGCATCCTTCTGAACGTGGTGGACGACCCCGTGCTGTGCTCATTCATCGCTCCGGCCATCGTGAAGCGAGGCCTGGTGACCCTGGCTGTATCCACGGGAGGGGCCAGTCCGGCCCTGGCTCGCAAGCTCCGGGAGTCCCTCGAAAACTCGCCCGCCATCCAGTGGTCCGACCTTGCCCCCGTGCTGTCCCGCGTCCGGCGGGAGATCAGGCGTATGGGAGTGAAGGTCCATCCCCAGCGGTGGCAGTGCAGCATGACTCCCGAATTGCTGGATTTGGTCCAATCGGGCCGTGAGGAAGAAGCCGTATCCTCCCTCCTGGCAGACCTGACCAGCCCGGACGTCCCCGGCCTCTGCTCCACCGTTGGCCGGTGCGACCCGGACTCACCGGACGGACCATGCGCCGTTCGCCAACACGGGATGCTCCCCGCCGTGACCGGGGGCCGGGGACGCTAGTTTGAACACCCGCAACACTTCCCAACGAGGACGCCTCCCCGTACCCGGTCCGGGGCCTGAGCGGCCGCCAAGGTCAGTCCCCAGATGAGAAAGACCTTCAAGGTCGGCACCCGCGGCAGCGGCCTGGCCTTGCGCCAGACTGAGGAAGTCCTGTCCATACTGCGCGGGCTGTACCCGGACCTGGACTTCCAGGTGGAGATCGTGCGCACCCAGGGAGATGCCAACCCCACTGCGCCCCTGGCCGGAATGGGGCTGGGCATATTCGTCAAGGAAATTGAACGCCAACTGCTGGACAGAACGTTGGACGTGGCGGTCCACAGCCTGAAGGACATGCCCACCGAGCTGCCCGAGGGCCTGGCCATCGGCGCGACGCCCAAACGCGCCGATCCCAGGGACGTCCTGGTGAACCGCTGGAATTGCCGCCTCTCCGAGCTTCCCCAGGGCGCCCGTATAGGCACCAGCAGCCCCCGCCGCCGGGCGTTGATCCAGACCCTTTGCCCCCAGGCAACGGTGCTGCCCATCCGCGGCAACGTGGACACCCGCTTGAGCAAGGCTGCCGGGGATGACTATGACGGCGCGGTCCTGGCCGCCGCCGGCCTGGCCCGCATGGGCCTCACTGAACATATAGCCGAGTACCTCTCCCCCCAGCGGTTCGTGCCGCCCCCCGGCCAGGGCGCGTTGGCCATCGAAGTCCGGGCTGACGACGCGGAGCTTATGGACCTGCTCCGTCCCGCCGAAGACCCGGAGACCAGGTTCGCCGCCACTGCGGAGCGGGCCTTTCTGGAAAAGCTGGGCGGCGGCTGCCAATTGCCCGTGGGCGCTTACGGCCGTGCCCAGGGCGAGGCCATGTTCCTGACCGTGTTCCTAAGCTCCCCCGACGGTCAAAAAGCCTTCCGAGCCAAGGTCGAGGGCCTGACCCATGACCCTCTGCAACTGGCCAGCGACGCCTACCTGGCGGTGTTGGAACGCGGCGGGGGTCCTCTCCTCGAGGTGGAGTGGGAGGAATTGGGACAATAACCCACCCCGACTATGGATATGCCCCGACATAGGCTTGGAATAGCGCTTTTTCTTGTTGATAAGACGCTATCGCCAGATGCTTCCCCGGTCTGATACCCTGTATACGGAAACCTCGGCTTCTCAATTTCACCGTTGTCCCATTGGCTGCGGCGAGATTTCTATACTACCTGGCAACCGGCTACTTTGGAGAGAAAGATGTTCCAGACTGAGGATATGCTCCGGGTCTTCCAGCAATACCGGGGCGACGCGGTGGTCATTCCCGGACGGGGGGGCCGGCACTGGGTGAACATCAGCACCAATGAGACCAGGGACGTCCCCTTGGGCGACCCGGCTATGGGCGGCCACGCATCCTTTGGGCTGGGGCTGGCCCTGGCCCGCCCCAATGAGAAGGTGGTGCTGTTCGACTCGGAGGGCGACGTTCTGATGAACCTGGGCGCTCTGCCCACCATCGCGGAGAAGGCGCCTGGCAACTTCTACCACTTCATGCTGGACAACGAGTGCTACGCCACCACCGGCGGCCAGCCGGTCCCCAACGCGGCCAACGTTCAGTACGACGTCATCGCCCGTGGCTCCGGCTACCCCGCAGCATACGCTTTCGACAACCTGGAGGACTTCTCCAACAACATCCAGCAAATCCTGGATCAGCCCGGCCCGGTGTTCGTGGCCATGAAAGTCTACCCGGAGATCGAGAACCTCCCCATCGGGCAGCGCCGCAGGTGGCAGACCCGCTCCCGCGACCAGGTCATTGAAGACCTGAAAACATCGATGGGGCCGCGGGTTGCCTGACCTCTGATCGATAATCAGTCGGGCCATCGGTCCAAGCACTAAACTACCTGACAAATCTACGAGTTGGAGAGAAAACATGCCTGCAGCAGCAATTTCGTTGACCACCCTGGAGCGCAACTGGGGCATGGTGGACCGCGCCCTGGACGGCTTGGGAGATGAAGCCTGGAACGCCCAGCCCAACGACCAGAGCAATTCCGTCGCCTGGCTTCTCTGGCACATGACCCGTGTCGTGGACACCTTCGTCAACACCCGGTTTCTCTCCCAGCCCGATCTTTGGGTGCGTGACGGTTGGCATGAGAAGTGCGGCATGGCCGCCGACTCGGGCACCGGCCAGGGAATGTCCGTAGAGGACGTGGCGGCATGGCAGGCCCCGTCCCGGGAAGCCCTGACCGGGTATTACGAGGCAGTCAAGGCTTGCGCCAGGGAATGGTTGGGTTCGGTCAGCGATGAGACCATGTCCGGGACCATCACCATGCCCAACGGGGACCCGCGCCCGGCGGCCGATATGCTTGGGACACTGGTCTACGACAACACCGTGCACGGTGGCCAGATCGCCTACCTGCGCGGCTACTACCGGGGCATGGGCTGGTTTGTGTAGGACAGAGAAGAGTGGACAGTGATAGTTGTCAGTAGCCAGCACACAGCTCTCAACTGGCCCACTGACAGCCGGCCACACGGATGAGATGAAGGGAGAAATGACATGAGCACTTCCGTGCAGGGCACGAAACCCTATGTAGTGCATGGGCCGCAGGACGCGAACACCACCGCCCAGACCAGGGGCATGGAGCGGCGTCCGGGGATAACGGCGCTGACCGCCGGTGCGTCCAGGATTTGGCTTGGGCTGGTCACCGCCGCGCCCAACGAGGCCGGGCCGCCCCACCACCACGGCGAGGCCGAGACCGCCGCGTACATTCTCAGCGGCCGGGTCCGGGTCTATTTCGGTGAGGACTTCAAGGAATACGTGGAGGCGGGACCCGGCGACTTTTTGTTCGTCCCGGCCAACACCCCCCACATAGAGGCCAACCCCTACGATGAACCCCAGACCGCGGTGCTGGCCCGTTCCCCGGACAACATCGTGGTGAACCTGGGCGAGTAGAGTGGGCAGTGGCCGGCATCCAGGGTCCGGTTGTGGGTGACTGTCAAAGTCGGGAGGGTCGCCAGATCCTGTGATTGACACTGACCACTGAAAGAACTGGAGGCTTTTGCTGATGAAATACGACTACATCGTCATAGGCTCAGGTTCCGCAGGATCAATCGTAGCCACGCGGTTGAGCGAAGACCCTGCCCGCTCGGTGTTGCTGCTGGAGGCCGGGCCGGACTACCCGGACTTCGAGCATCTGCCGGAGGAGGTCAAGTTTGGCTACGCCACCGGCACCGACATAATGACCAGCGACCACAACTGGCAGTTCACCGGCAAGGCCACCGACCAGGCCGAGCCTATGCTGGTGCCCAGGGGCAAGGTCACCGGCGGATCCAGCGCCATCAACGGCCAGGTCTTCCTGCGGGGCGTTCCCGAGGACTACGACTCCTGGGCGGCCCTGGGCAACGACCAGTGGCGCTTCCAGGACCTGCTGCAATACTTCCGCATGATCGAGACCGACACCGACTTCGGGACCGACGACTTCCACAACTCCGACGGCCCAATAATTGTGCGCCGGTTCAAGCCCGATGAGATGCTGCCTGACCAGCAGGCTTTCTACGACGCCTGCCGGGCCATCGGCATCCCCGACAGCCCGGACCACAACCTCCCCGACGCATCGGGAGTCGGCCCCTGCCCGGTGAACAACCCCAATGGCATCCGCTGGAGCACGGCCCTGGGCTACCTCAACATGGCCCGGCACCGCCTGAACCTCACCCTGCGGCCCAACTGCACGGTCCATCGCATCGTATTCGAGGGCAAGCGGGCAGTGGGAGTCGAGGTCGAGAGCGGGGGTGAAAAGTTCATCGCCGAGGGCGACGAGATAGTCCTCAGTTCCGGCGCAATCGGCTCACCCCACATCCTGCTGCTTTCGGGCGTGGGACCGGCATCGCAACTGACCAGTTTCGACATTCCGGTGGTCCATGACCTCCCGGGCGTTGGCCAGGGTATGCGCGATCATCCGACCGTTCCGGTTACCTGGCGGACCAGGCCCGAGCACCCGCTGGACGGGTATGCGCCCCGGATGCAGATGGCGCTGCGAACCACTGCCGAGGGTTCCCAGCTGCGCAACGACATCCAGGTGTTGATGCAGTCCTTCGCCACTGAGCGGATCAACCGCGGCGGAGACCGCATGGAACCCCTGGGCATACGGATGCTGGTGATCCTGAACCTGGCCGTGGGTTCCGGCGAACTCCGGCTCCAGTCCGCCGATCCGTCAGTACAGCCCTTCCTGGACTACAACTACCTCAAGGAGGAATTCGACCGGAAGCGGCTGCGGGACACGGTGCGCATGTGCGTGAGGCTGGCGGACCATCCGGGGTTCCGCGACATCATCGAGGGTCGCACTGAGCCGACGGACGAGGAGTTGGCCTCGGACGACGCTCTGGACCAGTTCCTGTACCGTGAGGTTTCCACGGGCCAGCACATAACATGCACCTGCAAGATGGGACCGGCGTCAGACCCTATGGCGGTGGTTGACCAGTACGGGAGGGTTCACGGAATGGAGGGCATCCGCGTGGTGGACGCCTCCATCATGCCCGACTGCGTCCGTGCCAACACCAACGTCACCACCATGATGATCGGCGAGCGTATCTCGGACTTCATCCGCCGGGGGCAGTAGGGAACTCTGCGAGTCCACTCATCCCCGGGTGGGTGTCTTTTGTGCAGACCAAATGTTAGCGTGAGCGATTGAACATTGTTAGACAACAATTCAGAGATGATAATAGCTACGGGAGACGTGGGCCTTGTTGGCGTAGATTTGGAAGTGCTAATCCCAAAGCACTTGATGGCACTGGCACGTAAAGAGGAACAGCGATCGATTCCTGCGATCGCAAAAGACCCCGAAGCGACTTCTAGTATCGATAGTCTTTTGGGGAAGTTACCGACTACCCATCGTCTCCTGTTAGGCGATGCGCGCAGGCGCATCCGCGAGATTCCAGATGAATCCGTGCATCTAGCTGTCACTTCTCCCCCGTATTGGACTCTGAAGAGATACAAGGATCATCCAGACCAGCTTGGGCATATCGAAGATTACGAAGAATTCTTGGGAGAACTTGACATAGTCTGGAAGGAGGTGTTTAGAACCTTAGTGCCTGGCGGACGTCTTGCCATAGTAGTGGGAGATGTTTGCCTGTCTCGCCGGAAGTATGGTCGCCATGTAGTGATCCCACTGCACGCCAGCATCCAGGAACGCTGCCGCTCATTGGGATACGACAATTTAGCCCCGATAATCTGGTACAAGATATCGAACGCGAATCGGGAAGTTGAAAATGGCTCAAGTTTTTTGGGCAAGCCATACGAACCTAATTCCATTGTCAAGAACGATGCGGAATTCATCCTGTTTCAACGCAAACCTGGTGGCTACCGCAAACCCTCACTCGCTGCCAGAGTTCTATCTGTCGTTCCACTCGAGCTTTATCGCCAATGTTTTCAGCAAATATGGACTCTAGGGGGATACTCGACCAGAAAACATCCGTCACCTTATCCCAGGTTAGTAGCCGAGCGGTTAATCAGGATGTTCTCTTTTGTCGGCGACACGATTCTCGATCCGTTCATGGGCACAGGGACCAGTAACGTCGCCGCCGGGATGCTCGGTAGAAACAGCATCGGGATTGAAGTTGAACCTTCGTATTTTGAGATGGCGAAGATAGCTACCGAAGGTAACAAGATCCATCAGAATAGATTGGCGATGTAGAGACATCGAAGGCGTATTCGATGACGGAACGCTTAGCAATCCCACCGTTCTTTTTCTCCGAAGCTGTAAGACACTACTGGGATACGAGAGAACGGCAAGGCATTAACGCCCAAGCTGGCGCGGGCGAAGGTCGTAATGTTCGAGGTGGAAGGCATCTGGACGGCTTTCTAGCCTCGATTGTCACACTCATGATTGATCGTGGCGTTTCCCCTGACGACGTTTTTACAAACTGCGAACTGCATAGAACCGGGCGATTGGATTTGCCGGGCTATTACAGGCCGACCAAAGAATGGGATCTCCTTGTAGTACGCGACGGACATCTAATTACGGCCGTAGAACTCAAAGCACAGGCAGGTCCATCATTTGGTAACAACTTTAATAATCGAACTGAAGAAGCGATGGGAAGTGCCCTAGATATTTGGACCGCATATCGGGAAGGCGCGTTCTCTGCGTCACCTCAGCCTTGGCTAGGTTATCTGATACTTCTTGAAGACTGTCCTCAATCAATGGCACCAGTCCAAGCCCGAGAGTCCCATTTCAGAGTGTTTCCAGAGTTCCAGGGAGCATCATATGCTCGTAGGTACGAGATATTTTGTCGGAAACTTGTCCTCGAGCGTCAATACAACGCAGCCTGCTTCTTGATGTCGAACCGGGAGAGGCGTAACGAAGCTGTGAACTATTTGGAGCCGGCAGAAGACCTCGGGAGTCAGCGATTCCTATTGGACCTGCTGAAGCATGTGGTTCCGGCATGAACACAAGATCCCATATGACTTACGTGTAGCGCGCTTTAGAGTGCAATGGCTAGAAACCACCACCGACCTCAGCACCTCTCCCCGCTCCATCCTGTAGAACGCCTGCTCGTAGGTTCGGGGGTTGCCCACTGACTCGATGGCGACGTTGACGCCGTTGCCTCCGGTCAACTCGCGGATGGCCTCCACCGGATCGGTGTTCCTCGAGTTTATGGTGTGGGTCGCGCCGAAGTCACGCGCCCACTCCAGCTTGCGGTCGTCGATGTCCACGGCAATTATGGTGTGCACCCCCGCCAGCTTGGAACCGGCAATGGCGGCGTCTCCCACACCACCGCACCCGATGACGGCCACCGAATCGCCGCTGGTCACGCCGCCGGTATTGATGGCCGCGCCCAGACCGGCCATGATACCGCAGCCAATTAGTCCGGCGGATGATGGGTTCGCCTTTGGGTCAACCTTCACTGCCTGCCCCGCATCCACCAGGGTAAGCTGGGCGAATGCGCCGCTGCCCAAGGCCGGGGACAGGACTGTTCCGTCGGCCAAAGTCATCGGGTTCTTGGCGCTCCTGGCACCCCCGATGGTTTACCTCCGACCCAGACTGCTGGTGCCTTCGTCTACATATACGGAGTTGCCGACGCGGGACAGCCTGATCTGCTGGCGGTATACCCTGTCCCCGGCCAGGCACTGGGTGCTGTAGAAGTCCGAGGACCAGTCCACGTCTGATGGATCCGGGCCGCCCTCCATCGCCTCTTCCAGGGCGCGGCCTTCCATACCCTCGACTGGGGGAAGCCCCAGCAGTCTGAGGATGGTTGGCGTCAGGTCGATATTGCCGGAAGGGGCCTCCACCTTCAACCCGTCTTTGAAGCCGGGGCCGCGGGCGAACAGGACGTTGTGGAGTTCCGAACGGCCCATCGACCCGTGCTGTCCCTGTCCCGGTGTTCCACCCGAGGAGAAAATAGTGCCGGCGTATCCCGCGTCGTTGGCTTCGGACCGCCAGCGGAAGGACATGGTTACGTCAGGGGCGCGCTCGCCCTCGTTGCCCACCACTGACGCGGGGAGCGTCCCCTGGACACGGCCCACGTTCTCCGCGACGGTTACGTTCCCGCACCAGGGCTGGGCCATCAGCCACCGGGCCAGCCGCACCGCCGTATCCTGGTCCCAGGGGCTGGAGTAGAAGAGGACCGCGCCGCCGTTGTTGGCTACGACGACCCCTCCCGGCTCTCCGCCGGGAGGGAACCCGGCCTCCCGCACCAATGCCTGAACGTTGACTGCCTGGCCAATGGTTGAGTAGCCGTGGTCGGAGACCACCATCACGTTAATCTCACCCGCCCTGCCGGTCTCGTCCAGCCAGCGCAGGATGTTGCCGAACTGGGCGTCCGCCTCGCCGACGGCAGCGTTGGAAAGGTCCGAGCCGACCCCGGCGTCGTGCTGGGACTTGTCCGGCTCCGAGGACCAGATGAGCGCTACCGACGGGTCTCGCTCCGGCAGTATGTACTCGGTCAGGATGCGGACGGCGTGGGCCATGCGGGCCGTGTTGGGTCGGGCCTCGTCGGGCCAGGGGCCAAACTGGGCGGTGATGTCCTCGTGCAGGGCGCGAGGGAGGGTGAACTCCGGGTGGATGGTTGCCCCGCCGCAAACTTGGGCCGTGGGGTTGTGCAGGTAGGCGTTTCCGCTGGTACCCACACCGATGGCCATGTATTCCTGGCCGTGTTCGGAAAGCGCTTCGGCCAGGGTCGGGGACAGCAGGACCCTCCCGGTCTTTTGGGCCACCTGCTCCAGGTAAGGCTCCATTGCAGGGATGGCCTGGCCAGGATCGAAATCGCTCACGAGCAGAGTGTTGGCCGACAGTCCATGGCCGCCGGGGTTGCGCCCCGTGACCATGCTGGAGGCGTTGGCGCGGGTTACGGTCGGGTATACGGGATGGTGGTTGGCGAAAGTCACTCCGCCTGCGGCGAAAGCGGCCAGGTTGGGCATCAGCCCCTCCGTCACCTGCGCTGGCTGAAGTCCGTCGAATACCACGACCAGTACTTTTGTCATGCTACCCCCAAACCGGCTAGACCGGACTTGATTCAGAAAACCCTACCCCGGTTACTCACGATGAGGCGTTCGCTGGAGCAGGTTCAGCACTCGCCGCCATCTCCAGCGAAATAGTCATACTTGCGCCCGGCCAGGTCCACCACCTCGGCCACGTCTTCCTCCAGCAGGTATCCCTCGGCTACAAGGTCCATCGCGGCCCGGGTCACCTGCTCCAGGTAGTCCTCGCGGCTTGAGTAGCGTTCCTCGATGGAAGCTCGGGGATCGCCGGTTGACTCGCGCTCGGCTTCGGTAACGGGGAGCGGGAGGGTCCAACCAGCAAGTCCGCCGGTGATTCCGATGAACAGGTTGGGGTTGCCGATGCTCTCGTCGCGCAGGTTCCAGCCGGTGTAGGTGGCCACCGGGACCGTCAGGTCCGGCAGGCAGATGCCCCTCCGCTCGTTGAAGGAGTCGTCAAGGTCGGCTACCAGCGCCGGGAACTCCGCTCCCTCATCGGCGGGCAGCTTGGTGGTCCGTCCCAGGTGCGACTCCGGACCGTAGTCCAGCCTTATCGCCCTGGTTGTCTGGGCCGGCACGCGAACGCCGGGAAGCTGGCCGAACCGTTCCACCAATGTATGGGACTCCACCGCCGTACCGTCGTTCAGGCTGGGATGACGGCTGGCGGGAGGCTCTTCTCCAGTAGTGACCCAGCGGTCGAGGTTGTCCAGCGCGGCCCGCAGCAGGGGTGCGTAGTCCACGCTGTTGAAGGGAAGCTGTCCCTTTATGCCGTCGCTGGCGCGGACTTCCAGCGGGGGGAACTCGCCGGAACCGTGCTGGCACCCGGCGAAGTGGTAGCGGCGGACGTTGGGCGACTCGGCAGCGTCGGTCAGGGTCTCAAGGTCGGTATGGATCAGGGCGGCGTCTCCCCGCCAGTACTCGGCCGATGTGTTGGTGAACATGATCTTGGGCACCTTGCCGCGCTGCTCCATTGCGTCGAGCAGAGAACCCTGGGAGCCGGTCACCGGGTCTGTCTGAGGCGTGTCCGTGAAGGGGAACATCTCCGGAATGATGTAGCAGACGTCCTTGGAAGGCTGGCCGAAGCGCAGGTTGAACTCGCCGCGCATCCCGCCCGCGACGTGGGGGATGATCCCGTCCAGGGCCACCCGGTCCTCTTCATCCTCGTTGATGCCCGTGTGGATGTACTGGCG
Organism: Dehalococcoidia bacterium; assembly: GCA_034422355.1. Taxonomy (GTDB): domain Bacteria; phylum Chloroflexota; class Dehalococcoidia; order Lucifugimonadales; family UBA3495; genus CATOSP01. Next base: position 72,130 of record DAOUJS010000006.1, read on the forward strand.
CAGGAAGCGTCCGCTCTGGGAACGTCCCATAGCGTAGGCGTAGTCGATGGCCCCGGCGCATGGGTTACCCCCGGAGGCGGGAGCGTGCTTGAGGAAGGACACCACGTCCCGCATGGCGGCGAACCCCAGTCCCACGATGCGGCTGCCCGTCGTGGTGTAGACCAACTGGTAAATCTTCCCCGGCTCAAACCCTGAGGGCATGTAGACGTGGCTGTGCTGCGGCTCCACGTCCTCGTCCTCGACCCGGACGAAGGACCACTGGCCCCGGTCAACGGGCGTAGCGGGGCTGTTCGGCAGGTCCCGCACCGTCAGGATGGCCTCGGCCTCATCGGGGTCGGCGGCAGGATTTGGCAGGTGCTGCCGGTCGGCCAGCAGGAAAACCTGGGTGGGCTCGTTGCACTGGAACTGGCAGAGAATCTTTCCGGTCAGAGGCCCCAAACTCCCCTCTCCATCTGGGCGGCCGGGGGTTGGGTGGAACGCGATGGCCTCCGGCCCGTGCAGGCCGATAAGCCCGGGAGTGGGCGGAACGTCGGCCTGCCAGCCGCTGAAGACCACGGTGTAGCCCCGGCGCATCAGGTAGCCGTTGCCCGCTTCCAGGGGCGCGGTGGGGTCGGTGGCCGCGGGAACGCTGTTCATGCTCAGGGCGGTCTTCCGCCCCCGGTTCACCACGTCGAACAGGATACGGCGGTTGCCCCGGTCGATGTTCACCGGCTGGAGCATGGCGAAGTCCGCCGAGAACTCCACCTTACCGGCAGAGTTGCGCGGGGCCAGGCCCAGGTCGGTGATGCCCTGGTTCCGAGGGTGCAGCGGGTCCACGGCGTAGTGGGCTGTGCCCTCCAGAAGCTCATACGCTCCCACGTCGCCGAAGCTCTCGCCGGACGCGAAGCTGGTGCGTTTGGTGATTTCCAATTCTGTAATAGCCAAGATGCCTCCGGTTGGCCAGCGGCCGGTCGCCGGTGGCCAGAATTCAGTATTCGGGTTCCAGTCTCCGAGGGAATTTTAACACTTGCAGACGGGCCGTGGCGGGGCATTCGTCCATACGGCATGGCAATCGTGTTTCGACCGGGCGGCTGCGATGTGGGCCGGCGTGCTATCATGGGTGCTCCCCTACCCCAACTCCGGCCTCAGTAAGGGAGGACCGCCATGACTGCCAGGTTGCCGCCGGGCAGCAGCCCGCCATTTGCCTCCAACATCATCCGTCCTGACCCGGACGCCCCGGACGATCTGGAACCGCTGCCCGACGGTATGTATCAAGAACCTCACTTCACAGAGACAGTACAGATTGTTAGGACCATCTTCGCAAGTGAACCTGCGGTCTTGGTCAGCGGTGATACTCCCATCTACTATGACGACGAGGAAGGTCAGCAGCGTATAGTGCGGCCCGACTGCTACGTCGCCTTTGACGTGGACACCGTAGCCATCATGCGCCGCAACGGGTATTTCATGCGGCTGGTGGGCAAGCCACCGGGCTTTGCCCTGGAAATTGCCTCCGTAAGCACTTACACCGAGGACCTGGGGCGCAAGCGGTACCTCTACGCCCGGCTGGGCATCGGGGAATACTGGCGGTTCGACCCCACGGGAAGCGACTTCTACGGCGAGCCACTGGTGGGTGAAGTCCTGGTGGACGGGGAATACCGTCTACTGGAGATGCGAAGGGACGACGAAGGACGGATCTGGGGAAGCAGTCCGGCGCTGGGGATGGATCTGTGCTGGGACGACGGGCGGCTGCGGTTCTATGACCCGGTCACCGGCGAGTTCCGCCGCAACATGGTGGAGTTGGAGGCGGCCCTGCAATCGGAGCGGGAGGCGCGGGAGGATGCCCAGGCTAGGATACGGCAACTTGAGGAAGAACTGCGCCGGAGGCAGTAGGGCAATCTGTCTGCGCTCCGGTGCTCTTGCCCCTGTCGTGGTTGGCCCATTCCGGTTACATTGCCAAATTTCACGTCTGTACTGGGTGCCTGAACTCAATCGGCCAGCCACTTGAAGCGATACCGTATCATCGCCGTGTTGCAATGCTATAATCCACCGCAGGCAACCCTGGACTCGTTTGGTAGTCCGTGGCCGACTGAAAGGAGGGAGGATGATATACGACGCTGAGAAACGGGACATATCCATAGCCGTGGGCGGCGACGCCATGATCACCCGGCGGATGCAGCCCTTCCGGGAGGAGGCTTTCCACAAGCTGGTCAAGGTGCTGCGCGACGCCGACGTGAGCGTGGTAAACCTGGAGATGCTGTTCCACGACTACGAGAGCAGTTGGCAGTGGAGCGGGGCAACCTACACCCGCTCCGACCCGGCCAACCTGGACGAGCTGAAGTGGATGGGCATCGACGCGGTGACCACCGCCAACAACCATTCCTTCGACTTCTCCGAGGGCGGATTCCTGACCACGCTCCAGCACTGCCACGACAAGGGCCTGCCCCAGGCCGGAGGCGGGCATAACATCGACGAGGCCAGGGCCCCCGCCTATGTGGACTCGGCGATGGGCCGAGTTGCGGTCATGTCGGCCACCAGCACCTTCAGCGACCAGTCACGCGCCGGGCCGGGCCGCCCTGATTTCCCGGGACGTCCGGGAGTAAACGCCCTGAGACACCAACTGGTCCACCACGTGGAGCGGGACGTCTTCGACGCGCTCAACAAGGCCAACCGGGAGTTGGGCTACGACGAACACAAGGCAGCCTCCAACGCCTTCGGGTTCGGCGGCATAGAGGAGGCCCTGGACTATAACACGGAGCTGGAGTTCCTGGAAAAGAAGTTCGTTCTGTCCGAGGAGTTCGGGATCCACACATCGCCCAATAACGACGATCTGTCCGGCATGGCCAAGTGGATACGGGGATCCCAGAAGCTCTCGGACTTCCAGATTTACGGTGCTCACTGCCACGAGAGCGGCAGCTCCGGGGAGTACCACGGCTCGACCCGGACGTCGCCGCCGGAGTTTCTGGAGGACTTCGCCCGCTGGACTATCGACCAGGGTTGCGCTCTGTTCGCGGGTCACGGGCCGCACCTGCTGCGGGGCATCGAGATATACAAGAACCGCCCCATCTTCTACAGTCTGGGCAACTTCATCTTCCAGAATGAAAGCGTCCTGTGGCTGCCCGACGAGTCGTACCGCCGCTTCAATCTGACTCACGAACACACCCCCGGCGACTACCTGGACACCCGTTCCGGCGGCGGCGCCCGCGCCTTCGCCGGCGATCCGGTGTTCTGGCAGAGCGTGGTCGCGGTGTGCAACTACCAGGGCGGGGACCTGCGGGAGATAGTGCTGCACCCCATAGATATGGGCCACGGCCGCCCCATCCCACAGCGTGGCCGCCCGGTAATGGCCGAGGGCGAAATAGCCCAGCAGACCCTCCACTGGCTCCAGGAAGTCTCCAAGCCCTACGGCACGGAGATAACCATAGAAGGTGATACGGGGTATATCCGGCTGTAATCAGCGAACCTCGTTGCCATTGTAGAACACGCACCGTCCGGCGCAGGGTGACCTGCGCCGGACCTGTTTCCGGGAGCTAACGGAATGATGCTTGACGTTGCTATAATTCGGTGTGAAGGGTGGCTCAGATGATCACCAAAATAGGTCTGCGAAACTTCAAGTGCTTCCGCGACCTGGAAATCAGCCCAAAGCTGGTAACGGTGCTAATCGGGCCGAATGGCACCGGCAAGTCCGGCGTCTTGCAGGCATTGTTGTTGCTGAAGCAGTCGCGAGATCCCAACCAAGTCCTGGAATTGCAGGGCAGCTCCGTCAGGTCTGCGTCCGAAGACTTTATGCTGCATGGTGTTGACCGTGCATCTGATAGAGTGGGGTTTTCGTTATGGGGCACTTGGCCGGTCAGGTCGATGGATAACACAATTCCGGTCAAGTTTGATGTCCATCTGGACTATTCCCGTGACACAATCCATCGGGGGGAAAAACGAGGGAGCACCCAGTTCGAGTATTCTGATATTCTGTTCGACATCCCCGCAGGAATGAACCAAACCGTCAAAAATTCTATAGGTATTGAAATGGGAGTCTTGGCGTTAAACGGACTAAACATTGCCAGTATGAGGGTTCTCGATTTCCAACCACCGGATGAATCAAGAGATTGGCCAATTCGGCCTTTTGAAGATTTCCTGAACGAAGCATCCGTTGCTCCTGCAAGGGTAATGGAAAACATGAAGATGGTTCCGGCCATCCGGGGTCTGGTGCGCTTGGACTACTCATTGAGGGAAGGACCAGCAGAGGTCATATCCTCTGCGTCCGGGCTGGATACCCAGGAGGACCAGATCGTTAGTACACTGGTATACTCCTCTTCTACTCAGGCCCATGTCTCCGAATGGATGGAGAAAATAACGGGAGTAGGGTTCAAGACTGATCTGGCTCCTGGCCGGAATATACGGCCGCTTTCCACAACCACGACAGGCGACATAAACATTACGATGGAAGGGTCTGGGACAAACTCATTGATTCACCTGCTGTTCGAGCTTGCCAGAGCGGAGACGGGAGCCACCATATTGATCGAGGAGCCGGAGTTGCACCTTCACCCCAAGGCGCAGGGTGACCTCACTCAGGTCCTGGTAGAAGAAGCAAAGGCCAACGACAAGCAGGTAATCATGACCACCCACGGCGAACACATACTGGGGCGGCTTCTAGTGTTGGTGGCCGAAGGAGTGATCTCCAAAGAGGAAGTGGCAATCTACGCTTTCGATAAAGACGGCCAGGGAATCTGTTCCGCCACCGAGATCGAGGTCACTGACAGGGGCCAGACGATGGGCGGACTCCCGGGGTTCTACGATGCCAACTTGGACGAAATGGACCGGCTAGTTGAAGCGTTGCGGAAGAACTCTTGACACCAAACAGGTCTTTCATCCTGGACGAGAACGTCCTTATTTTCGCCCAGACGGGCACCAACGAGAGCGGTGCCCGCGACGATACTTGTACTGAACTGGTAAACCGAATCATCGATATCTGTCATACAATCGTGATAGATCGTCCGCTGTGGGCGAAATATCGTCACCAATTGGACCAAGCCAGACGCCCGCCGGTCAGTCAAAGAGCGGCGATGGTGCGCCTATTGCTCGAAGCGATTAGAATTGATGGCAAACTCGATGGTTTCGACCGAGCCGATGCTGGGCCGTTTGAAGAAGAAAGCCGTATTCCCCGGGGCAGCCAGGACGACACGTTTCTCGTAAGACTGGCTGTGGCTACCGGGGCCACATTGGTAACTGCCGACACTCCCTTGCGCGACGACCTGGAATCATCGGGCATCCGTGCAAGGTATAACCTGGAGGTCGTCACCCCCGAAGAAGCCCTTACTTCCCTTGCGCCCTCTGGGTAAATCGACCCGCCGGCGACCGTTCCCCCAATCCCTCCGTGTTACACTATAAGTTACACACTTCCACAAGGCGTCGTCCCCACTCAACGACGCGGGGAGGCCACCATGCCGCCGTTGAACATTGGCCCGAACATCCTGTCCTGGCTGGCCGAGGAGCAGATCGAGGACTCCGCTCTTCAGCAGATCAGGAACCTGTCCGAATTGCCCTTCATCTTCAGGCACGTCGCCGTCATGCCTGACTGCCACTTCGGCATGGGCGCGACCGTCGGCTCGTGCATCCCTACCCTCCGGGCCATCATTCCCGCCGCGGTGGGTGTGGACATCGGCTGCGGCATGATCGCCGTCAAGACACCCCTGGTCAAAGACGACCTGCCCGAGGACCTGTCCGACCTGCGCAAGGCCGTTGAGGAGCAGATACCCCTGAGCGCGGGCCGCTACAACCGCAACGTCAAGAAGACTGCCAGGGAGCGCGTCGAGCAACTGGAAGCCCAGGCCGCGGAACTGGATCGGCTTGACTTCTACGACAAGGTCGACCGCAACTGGCGGAAGCAGCTTGGCTCGCTGGGTTCCGGCAACCACTTCATCGAGATTGTGCTCGACGAGGAAGACTCGGTCTGGGCCTTCCTGCACTCCGGCTCCCGGGGAATCGGGAACCGGCTCGCCACACTCCACATCAAGACCGCCAAGGCGCTGATGGAGAAGTGGTATATCAACCTGCCCGACGCCGACCTGGCCTACCTGGTCGAGGACACGCCTGAGTTTGACGATTACATGACCGACCTGTTATGGGCGCAGGACTTCGCCAAACTCAACCGCGAGGAGATGATCGAGCGCGTCCTTAAAATCCTCCAGTACCGCTTCGGCGAGTTCGACGAGGTGGAGCGCATCCAGTGTCACCACAACTTCACCCAGCGCGAGCACCACTTCGGGAGGAACGTGCTGGTTTCGAGGAAGGGGGCCATCGAGGCCAGGGAAGGCCAATTGGGACTGATTCCCGGCTCAATGGGTACTGCCAGCTACGTGGTGCGGGGCAAGGGCAATGAGGCGTCACTGAATACCGCGCCCCACGGCGCGGGCCGCAGTCTCAGCCGCAACAAGGCCCGCGGTTCCTTCACGATGGAAGATTTCGACCAGTACATGGAGGGCATTGAGGTCAGGCGGTCCGAAGCCTTCCTGGACGAGTTGCCCGGCGCGTACAAGGACATCGACCTGGTGATGGAACAGTCCCGCGACCTGGTGGACGTGGTGCATACCTTCCGCCAGATCGTCAACGTCAAGGGGACGTAGCCGCGAACCCTTCCAACTGAAAGCCGAACAAGGAGGAACGATGCCGGACACCGACTTGCTTTACGCGCCCGTGTACGAACTCCGGGAGATGCTGGACGCCCGCAAGGTCTCCTCGGTGGAACTGACCGAACTTTATCTGCGCCGGATTGAGCAGCTAAACCCCATTCTCAATGCCTACCTCACTGTCACGGGAGACGAAGCGCTGACAGCAGCCCGCACCGCCGACGGGATGATAGAGAGCGGGACTCGGGGAATGCCGCTGCTGGGCATCCCCATATCCGTCAAGGATCTGGAAGCCACCAGCGGAATCCGGTCTACGATGGGGTCCTTGGCTTTCCGCGACACGGTCCCGGACACCGACTCGGTGGTGTGGGAGCGGGTTAAGGCGTCAGGCGCGGTGCTTCTGGGCAAGACCAACACGCCGGAGTTCGGGCTGCAGGGCACCACCGAAAACCGGCTCGGCGAGCCGTCCCGCAACCCCTGGAACACGGAGCGCACCCCCGGCGGCTCCAGCGGCGGCGCGGGCGCAGCGGTGGCCGCGGGCATGTGCGCCATCGCTACCGGCACGGACGGAGGCGGTTCCATCCGCAACCCCAGCAGCTTTTGCGGCCTGTATGGGATCAAGCCAACCCTGGGCAGGGTCCCCCGCGCCGGGGGGTTGGGCCGCCCCTCCCCCAACCTTACGTCCCAGTCCGGTCCGATGGCCCGCACCGTCAGGGACGCCGCCGTGCTGCTGCAAGCCCTGGCGGGCCACGACCCAAGGGACCCCGCATCTATGCGGGAAACGCCCCCGGACTTCGAGGCGGCGCTGGACAACGGAGCTTCCGGCCTGCGCATAGCCTGGAGCGCCGACATGGGCTACGCCGTGATCGACCCGGAGGTGGTGGAGGTCACTTCCAGGGCGGCGCGGGTGTTCGAGGAATTGGGCTGCATCGTGGCAGAACCCGAGTTCGAGCTGGACGATCCGGTCCCGGCCTTCCTCAACATCTTCTACATCGGGAATTACGTGAGCTACGGCCACCTGCTTGACGAATGCCCGGAGCTTCTCACCGAAAACACCCTCTTCTGCCTGGAGCACGCCCAGAATGTGACCGGGGCAGATTATGCCGGGTCAATCCGCGCCGTTGACCAGATGCGCGCCCGTGTCGACGACCTGATGGAGAGCTATGACCTGCTGCTCACACCCACCTTGGCGGTTCCCGCGTTCCCGGTAGGAGAACCACCGTCCCGCATCGGAGGCGTGGACGTTCCGGCTCGCGGCGGGTTCTCGCCAATGACCCGTCCCTTCAACCTGGGCGGGCAGCCCGCAGCCAGTATCCCATGCGGGTTCTCCGCGGAAGGTCTGCCCATCGGCCTCCAGATAGTAGGCCGGCGCGGCGAGGAGGCCACGGTGCTGCGTGCGTCCGCAACCTTCGAGCAGGCCAGGCCGTGGATACAGCACCGCCACCCGCAGCTGGTCTGATCTGGCAAACTGACCATCCTCGTGGCATGGAATCCACCGGATACTGGAACAACGTTCCAAAGAGCCTTTTGCACAAAATGAGATGGTCGGGGGGTAACGCTCTGGAAGCGTTACCCCCCGACCATCTCATACCGAAGGTAGCATCTATGCGGGAGCGTCAAGATACTCCCGTAGCTTCTCCGCCAACATCTCAGCCTCTTGACTCGTCACGCGAAGTACAACTGGCGGATCCCATGAATGTATCAGAATTTCGTTTGACTCGTTTGTTAGACGAAGCCCCCCTATGCCTGTCTGATATACTTCCCCGCTTGGTGTGTCAAGCTCACGGTGAAGAAACTCAGCGACGCCTAAACTCATCTCGATAGGATACGGCTCACTACCGGGTCGCAACAAAATCAGTGTGATGCTGTCCCCTTCCCGTCTGACGAAATACTCAACATTCATTAGATAACTGTTCCTTGCATCATGTAGGCTTAGAATATCATCAAAACTATGATCAGAACGATCAACGCCGCTAGACCAAAGATTCCGTAGAGAAGCCACACACGGAGATTGTCAAGGTCTTTCCGAAGGTCGCCAATCTGCATGCGCAGTCCGTCCAGGTCCCTATCACGCAGTAAATCGGGCAACGTGCCCGAAATGGCAGCGTTGAAATTCCTAATCATCGTCTCTTGATAGTCGCGGGTTTGGTTCTTTAGTTGCAGTTCCAAGGCCGTCGCTTGCTCGCGAGTTGCTACTGTATTGTACCAAATCAATATCGGATTCAGTCCGGCTGTGGACTTTGTTCCTCCTGCCTCGTGTTGTGCTATTCGTCGCCGGAGATCCCTGGTCTGACCAACATACAGTCGGTCATTGGATAGTCGGAGAATATAGACAAAGAATTCGGTCGCATTCTTATCCCCCTTTTCCCAGTGGCTCCCTTGTTCCGGAGCTAAATCTTTGCATCGATAACATGCTGTGTATCTGGAATGCTTAAAGTCCTGACACACAGGGCATTGGTCTATCTCACCTTTTTGGTACTGAAAGTGATGAGCACTGCAGAGACCAATTGAACTCGGGGTGGCTTGGTACATACAGAAACCAAATTTGCACTGCATAGCGTCGTTGCCTTGCGAAAGAGGATGGGCACTCTGCACAAGCTCCAATTCCGCGCGACACGAAATGGCACGAAGCCGATCCTCGGGTAGTCTGCGGGACCCATCTCGTGCAGAGCCATAGCAGCGTACTACTATGGACTGTACTTGTGTCAGCTTAACGCTACACTTTCTGAGTGTCCACAGGCTCTCCTAGTAGTGCGAAATTTTTGTAATGATGGGTAATCAAGCTTGTCGAGCTAACCTTTAAAGGCCGGATGGGGTACGACATCACTCAATGTAACCCATCATTTCTAAGCGGTTGGTCTACTAATCCTCCACTTCCACGATCATCTCGATCTCCACTGGCATACCCCCGGGTAGGGTGGACATGCCCACCGCGGAGCGGGCGTGGCGGCCCTGCTCCCCGTAGAGGCTGATCAGGAGGTCCGAGGCTCCGTTGGCCACCCTGGGCGTGTCGCCGAAGTCGGGGGCCGCGTTGATCATGCACAGCAGCTTGACCACCCGTTTCAACTTGTCCAGGTCGCCTATCTCCCCCTTCAGGTTGGTCAGCAGGTTCAGCATCGTCTGGCGCGCGCAGTCGTATCCCTGTTCGATGGTGAGGTCAGAACCCAGCTTGCCCACGTGGAGCAGGGTGCCGTCGGGCAGGCCAGGACCGGTGCCGGACAGGTAGACCAGGTTGCCAGTGCGCACAGCGGGGATGAAGTTGCCCAACTGGGTGCGCCGGGGCGGCGGAAGCTCGTAGCCCAGTTCATTCAGCTTGTTCTCCACTTCTGGCATGAGAATCTCTCCTTCTTTGACCGTTTGGTACGGGCGCTATGTTACCATGTAGCCCATGACAACAGTTATCAGCAACGCCACGATTGTCACCGGAGACCCGGGGCGGACGGTGCTGTACGACGCAGCCATAGCTATAGACGGCAGCCGTATCGCGGCTGTCGGTCCTGCTAATGAAGTCTCCGCTCTCTACCCGGATGCCGAACGGGTGGACGCGACAGGCCAGGCAGTGTTCCCCGGCCTGGTCAACTGCCATACTCACCTGCTGGCCACGGCGGACCGGGGCATCCTGGAGGACTTCGGCTTCCCAACCACCTTGCGGTTCCCCACGGCTGCGCGCTCCCTGCTCTCAGTAGAGGAACAGGAAGTGATGGCCACCCTGGGTGTGCTGGAAGCCATGCGCAGCGGCACGACCTGCCTGCTGGAGATATCCGCCGGCGTGGGCGGGTACGCCGAATCCCTGGCGCGTACCGGGCTGCGCCTGGTCTTGGCCGATAACATCAACGACGCGGAAGAGGGGCAGGACCGGGGCGGGAACAAATTTTCCCGGGAGCGTGCCGGCCAGGGTCTCAGCCGGAGCGCTGACCTGATAGAGGGCTGGCACGGCAAAGAAGATGGACGGGTCACCTGCTTCATAGCCCCACATGCGCCGGAGACATGCTCACCGGAGTTGCTGCGGGCCACCCGGGAGATGGCGGAGTCCTACGGCACCGGCTACACGATCCATCTCTCCCAGAGCCAGGACGAAATCGAGGCCGTCATGCGCGCCCGGGGAGTGCCGCCCACCCACTACCTCTTCGCCAACGACTTCCTGGGGCCGCGTTTGGTGGTCGCCCACTGCCGCTATGTGAACTCGTCGGAAACTGCGCTGCTTGGTCAGGCGGGAGTCGGGGTTTCCAACAACGCTGCCATCGCCGCTCGACGCGGGGCAGCCGCGCCGGTGAAAGAGTTACAGGCTGCGGGTTGCCGCATCGGCATGGGGTCGGACAACATGGCCGAGGACATGGTGGAAGTTATGCGCGCCGGTCTGTTCCTGGAGCGGGTGCGCCGCAACGACCAGATGGACCCCCAGCCCGAGGACGTGCTGGAGTGGGCAACCCAGGGCGGAGCGAACATTCTTGGTCTCGGCTCGGATACCGGTTCCCTGGAGGCGGGCAAGAAGGCCGACCTCTTTCTTATTGATATGATGCGTCCCCACCTGGTCCCAACCCTGCGCATCGTCTCCTCGTTTGTTCACAATGGCCAACCCGCGGACGTAACGTCCGTGATGGTTGACGGGGAATGGGTCATGCGAGACGGGAAGGCGCTGACCATCGACGAGCCTGACATCGTGCGCCGTGCCGAGGAAATCGGCCATTCGGTGTGGAACAGGGTCGTCAGCCGATACCCCAACGTTCCATTCCCGGTCAAGTTGCCGCGGGAGTAAACGCTGTGGACGCAAGAGGGCGGATGCAGGAGACAAAGTGGAGGTCCGACCATGAAGATTACCGACGTGGAATGCCTGGTCCTAGACCGGCAATTCCCCTTCGTGCGCGTGTACACCGATGAAGGACTGGCGGGAATCGGGGAGTGCTTCCGCCGCCAGCCGCAGGTGGTCAAGACCCTGGTCGACACTACGCTCAAACCGGTCCTGCTTGGCAAGGACCCGGTGGACACGGAGGTCCGGTGGCGGGAAATGGTCGCAGCAGGGTCGGCGTCGGACATGGGAGGCGCGGTCTACTGCGCCATCGCCGGGCTGGATATAGCCCTCTGGGACCTCAAGGGCAAGGCTCTGGGCGTCCCCATCTACAAACTGCTGGGCGGCAAGGCCCGGGACAAGGTGCGGATGTACGCTAGTTCCATGCGGCGGGACATGACCCCGGCGGAGGAAGCCAAGCGCGCCGCTTCTTTCGTCGATGCCGGTTACTCGGCCTACAAGCTGCACAGCGCGGTGCCCGGGGCCATCGACCACCCGGCGGACCAAACGATAGACACGGTGAGGGAGGTCCGCGCTGCCGTTGGCGACGACATCGAAATCCTGGTTGACGTTAATGGCGCGTTCTCAACGCACCACGCCCTTGAGATTGGGAGGGCGCTGGAAGACCTGGGGGTGTTCCACTTCGAGGAGCCCCGGCCCCACTACGACCTTGAAGGGCTGGCGACCATCGCGGACACGCTGGACATCCCCATCGCGTCCGGAGAGATGATCTACACCCACTGGGAGTACCGGGACCTGATGCTCCGGGGCAGGATCGACATCGTGCAGCCGGACATCGTGAAGGTACCCGGCTTCACCGAGTTCCAGCGGATTGCCGCTCTGGCTTCTGCCTTTGGCAAACCCATTACCGTCCATAACACCCAGCCGACCATAAGCACGGTAGCCCACCTTCACGCCTGCGCCGCCTATGCCAACATACCCTACGCTCAGGAATACAACATTGAACCCACTTCCATCCGCGACGAGTGGCCTATACTAAAGGAACCGCTGCAGGTGAACTACGGATACCTGGACGTGCCAGAGGGTCCGGGTTTGGGGGTGGAACTCGACGAGGACGTAGTGCAGAAGCTGGCCGAAGCCTGAGGGACAATCATCTGGCCTTTGGAGCAATGGCTGGACCGGCAGATAGACCGCCGTCTTGTGCGCGCCTTTTTCCTGGCCTTGATTGCCATAGCGCGCCTGCGCCATCCCCGGCCAGGACTGTTGCTGAGCGAATTGGGCGCCCATGTCCTCACTCGGGCTCAGTCTCCGGCCGGAACCAGGCGGCCCAGCAATCTGCTGAGAAACTGGCGCCATAGAACCGGAAAGCGGCACCGCGACGCTACGGTACCGCTTCCTCGAATCAGGTCAGTTTCGATCCCCCTCCGGCTCGCCTGCCCGCCAACCTTCTCCTTCTGTACCCAAAATTCGGGATGACTCATGTCGGTAGTTAACTGACTCTCCCGAATGAAGTCTAGCCTTCGGCGTGTTCCGACTCCAGGGGGTTGAAAGTGACGCGGAGCATGGGCTGGTCGCTGTGGTTGCGCCACTGGTGGAAAGTGTTGGGCGGCACCAGGACGGCGTCGCCCTCGGTCACCGGGTACTCAGTCCCCTCACAGGCTATTACCGCGCTGCCTTCCAGGATGTATACCACATGCTCCCAGGGATGCACATGCCCGCCCTCGGCGGCGTGGCTCACGCTGCCTGGGGCCATTGCCCCGTTGTAAAGCATCAAGTAGGTGGGTGCGCCGTCTGCTGACCCGATGATGCGGCTGCCGGTCTGAGCGTTAAGGTCGGCGTGGTTGCGTATCATCGGCGGCTTCCCGCTGCCGACTCCGCCGCCGGCCCTGGCTCCGCCCTGCTGGGCCGCCATCAGCGGGTTGATCTCGATGCGCTTGACGTTGCCCTGCCCACCGTCGTTCAGGGTATAGTGGTCTACCTCGCCGGGTATGAAGATGGCGTCACCGGCCTTCACCGGGTAGTTTTTGCCGTCGCAGACCAGGGTGCCCGAGCCATCGATGATGTATACCTCGTGTTCCCAGGGGTGGATGTGGTGGGCGCTGGTCTGGCCGGGTTCGATTTCCGAGTAAGTCATGGTGCAGGTGGGCGGGTTGTCATCCAGGGTGATGAGCCGTCCCGGAGAGCCTCCCGGCGTGAAAACGTCCTTCAAGTTGCGGATTATCGGTTCCAACTCGTTTTCCTCCTGATTTCGTTGTTGAGCAGGCTTGCCGTGGTAGACTACCGGCCCTGCCAGCGGGGCTTGCGCTTTTCCGCGAAGGCCCGCGGCCCCTCCTTGGAGTCCTCTGTGGTCAGGAGTTGGTCGTACATGTGGTAGGTCAGAGATGAGATGTCCTGGGTGGACATGTTCAGGCCGCGGTAGGCCAGTTCCTTGAAGTATTGCACCGCCAGCGGAGCGTTGGACGCTATCTGCCGGGCCATTGCCATTGCCTCGTCCATCAGTTGGTCTGCGGGCGTGACCTTGTTGAGGAAGCCGATGTCGTATGCCCGCTGGGCCGTGATCGGTTCGGCGGTGAACACCAGTTCCAGCACCGCCGATAGGGGGACCTGCTTGGGCAGGATGGTGCCGAAGGGGGGCATGAGGCTCCACTTGGTCTCGGTGATGCCCAGCTTGGCGTCCTCCGAGGCCAGCCGGAGGTCGCACATCTGGGCTATGGACCAGCCGCCGGCCAGGGCAAACCCGTTAACCGCGGCGATGAGCGGTTTCCACGTCCTTGGCCACATGTATGGGCTTTCCGGTGTCATGCTCGCCGAGGCCCGGGCCTGGATCCCCTCGGCGTTGTCCGTTGCCCGCTCCTTCAGGTCCCGGCCTGCGCAGAAGGCCCGGCCCGCGCCGGTGATGATGGCCACGTAGGCGTCGCCATCGCCGTCAAACTGCTCTATGGCCTCCCCCAGCTCCCGCCGCAACTGCCGGTTGATCGAGTTGAGGGAATCGGGGCGGTTGAGGGTGATGGTTACGATGTTGTCCTGCTTGTCGTAGAGAATTGTCTCGGCCACTGAAAACCTCGCCCTAAACTTCAGACCGTCCGGCACGTCTGCCGGGGACCCGGTCCTTGGTGGTGTTATCGTTCCTGTCTCTAGTGGACTGCCACTATTGCATTGATGGGTAGAGGGGCTTGAGTTTGATTCGTGCGTCTTGGGTGGTGAAACGCCAGGTGGCACGTGTTCCGTCGCGGTTTCGCTGTCCCTGCCAGGCTCCGGTTTCGTGTTTCAGGACGTCCCGGCTGGGAATCCGGCGGTCCAGGCACTGGCTGACCAGCACCGCCAACTCGCTCTCCGCCATGTTCAGCCAGCTGCCGTGCTTCGGCGTGTAGTGTATCTCCAGCCTCTCCGCGATGCGCCGCGCCTCCCCAGGCTCGAACGCCTCATACAGCGACGACGGGTGATGCGTGTTCAGGTTGTCCATCACCAGCACTATCCGCTCCCTGCCGGGATAGT
>DAOUJS010000007.1:0-7153 GCA_034422355.1 Dehalococcoidia bacterium
CAAATCCTCAAAGTGGTCCATGATCGATACGCCCCGCCTATTCTCCATTGCTCCTCCCAACATCACCCGGTACTTAAACCTCAGTCACCTTTGCTCAGTCTACCATTAAGACGCGATTGCCCTGGTCGCGCCCCCGGCGAAATGGCGCGGAAATCAGGCCCATGCTATAATTCGTCACCGTTGGCGTAATTGCCTCTTTTCGGCGTGTCCTTGGCGAGAAGATGCACGGACAGCCCATACGACAAGGCAGAGGTTCGACGGTGAATATCCCCAGGCAGAACTTGCGCACTCCAGGCCCGACCCCGGTGCCCGATGACATATTCGATGCAATGGGCACGCCCATGATCGACCACCGCGGGCCGGAGTTCTTCGAACTCATCACCCAGGCTACGGCAGGTCTCAAGCAAGTATTTGCGACCCAGAACGACCTGTTCATTCTCACGTCCTCCGGCACCGGGGGCCTGGAGTCCCTGATAGTCAACTCCCTCTCTCCCGGAGACCGGGTACTGTCTACCCCCGCCGGTTCCTTCGGCGACCGCTTCTGCGAGATGGCCTCGGCCTACGGCGCGGACGTGCAGCGGCTGGACTTCGAGTGGGGCGAGGCCGTGGACCCCGAGGCGGTCCGCACCGCCCTGCACAACGACCCGAGCATCAAGGCGGTACTGGTGACCCACAACGAGACCTCCACCGGCGTCACCCACCCCCTGCCCGACATCTCCCAGGTGGTCAAGGGCGAGTTCAACAAGTTGCTGCTGGTAGACGCGGTGAGCAGCCTGGGCTGTCTGCCCCTCCCTGTGGACGGCTGGAACTGCGATCTAGTCGCCACCGCTTCTCAGAAGGGCTTCATGGTCCCGCCTGGACTCGCCTTCGTCAGCGTCAGCCCGGCGGCATGGGAAGCCGAGGCGGAAGCCACCATGCCCCGCTTCTACTTCGACCTGCGCGCCGCCCGCGACTATCTGGAGCGCGGCCAGACCCCCTTCACCCCCAACGTCGCCCTGCTCTACGGTCTGCAATCGGCCCTGGACAAGCTTCTCGAAGAGGGCATGGAGAGCGTCTACGAACGCCACGCCGACATAGGCCGCTTCACCCGCGAGGGCGTGAAGGCCCTGGGCCTGGATTTGCTGGTTGAGGACGAGACCTACGCTTCAAACACCGTCACCGCCATCAAGGTCCCCGAGGGCGTGGACAACAGCAGGCTCAGGTCGCTGGCCCACGACGAGGAGAATGTGGTGCTCGCCGGTGGACAGGGCAAGCTCTCCAACAGCATCTTCCGCATCGGACACCTGGGCTACGTCACCCGCGAAGACATCCAGGAAGTCCTGGACGCCCTGGCCCGGGTGCTGCCCAAGGTAGGCTTCAACCCCAGCTGATAGGACCTGGAGAGGGCAGCGCAGAATACAGCCCGTCATTCCCGCTTTCGCGGGAATCCATCGTCACCGTCACGCTCCCGACGCACCCCAGGGGAGGCCAATATCATGTCCACATCCCAGCTAGAAAAGGCAATGGCCACCCTGCGCATCAGTCTGGCCGAGATCAGGAACAAGGAAGGCCAGCTTGACACCATGATCTCCCAGTTCCGCACCCAGTTGCGGCGGGTGCCCCGCCAGGCCGTCTACGGCAGGATGGGGCTGGACCTCGCCCTGGCCGCAATGGGCGAGGTCGAGGAGCGGTTGTCCGACGCCGAGAACACGCGCCGCAGGCTATTGGCCATCAAGAAAACAGCCACCGACGAGTTGGAGGCGCTGCAACTGATCAAGCAGGTGGACGAGGCCAAGAAGTCCCTCTCCGGCCTGCGCCGGAAGGTCCGGGAGGCGGGCGGCGACGCCGAGACCGTTGCCGAGATTCAGCGGTTGGAGCGTTTCATAGCCGCCCACAGCAAGCGCGCCGAGCAAGCCATCACCGCCAGCTACGAAGAACGGCTCAGCCTGGGTTAGAGAGCGGTTGCAAAATCGACAAGTAGCCGCCGGGACCGGCGGCAATAGCCAACCGGTCTCCGGTCAGGAATCCGAAACCCGATCCATTGCATTCAACAGTTCTTCAAGCCGCTCCTCAATGCTCAGGGCGGTCCGTCTGGCGGAAACGTAGAGAGGCGCAAGAACGGGAAGATCCACGCCGATTGTGGACGGCCCATACCCAGCCGTAGCGAAGTCGATTTCGTCTCCCTTTTCGTCCAGCACAGACAATCTGTACGATGCTAAGTCACCACCCCCCAGTTCTGCATTCTTGGCCGAAATAAGCACCGACATTCTGCCGAAAGTGGCCGCAAAGGTTGATTTGTCAACGGTGGCTTTCCAGGAAACCTGCCCCCGCTCTGTGAGTCTGGCAAGCTTGTCAACAACATCCTTCATTTCTACCATGCTATCTGCTCGCGGTTTCGTCTGTGTACATCATACTACTTTGCAACGTTTCGAGGTTCTGCTGAATCTCGTTCAAGGCCTCATCGAGGCCGGGAATATCCTCCGGATCTCCGCTTGCTCTCTCATGGCGGGACCGTCTGACCAGATTCTCCAAGGTGGTAATCTGGGGAATAGCACTATCGATAAATTCGTAGTATTGGGCAAAATTTGCGGGTGCGCCTGCGGCAATCTCGCTAAGCGTCCTTCTGAGAACTGGATATAGTCCCAGTGCGTAATCCCAATTCCTTTGGTGGTGGACCTCTTTCAAACGGCTGATCAGAGCAATCGCCCGCTCTACGTCCACCAAGCTCAGTGTGCGCGTGATAGCGCTATGGGCTTCGCTTGCCGCCTGCTTCGCTGACTTTGCGGCGCGACCAGCTAAGAAAGCAGCGACCAAGCCTCCGATGCTGGCCGCAAGTCCCGCTACACCGACAAAGCTATCCCAGTTAGCGACCACATAATCCATTCAAAGTTGCACCTGTCACTCCCCGGAGAGGGTGCGGGTGTAATCGCGGTTAGCAGCAACCAGGTCTATGCGGGCTTTTACCGTTGCCTCCAACTCGCCGCCCTCGGTGTAGATGGCGGGGGCGGCGCGCTGGACGCGCCCGTCGGCCATGAAGGTCGCGGCCCTGTCCCGCGCCGAGATGCTGTCGGGCTGGTACACGGCTATGGACAGGCCGCCCTCGTCCTTGACCAGCCGGAAGCACGGGACGTCGGTCTCGCCGTCGCCGATATAGACCATGTTCTCGAAGGGGACGGGCCGGTCGCCTTTGGGGACGAACTGGTTGATCCTGCTGTCGTCGCTCAGGTCGTGGGCGCCCTTGTTGATGCGGAAGAGGAACTGGGTCTTGGTGGTGAAGTTGATGGCCAGGGCCGGCCACCTAGCGACACCGTTCTCGTCGAACATGAACTTGGAAGCGTATATCTCGGTGAATTCATGGGCTATCGGAGAACCTTCAATGATTTCCATGTTGCCCGATGAGATGAGGTAGTGCTCTATATCCACTCCCTTTGCGCTGCCATATGCGCTGATGCGGCCGAACCACTCGCCAACCCCGTCGAACAGCCTGACCCGCTCGCCCCGCTTGCGGAAGTCTTCCTGCCGGACAGGCACACCCTTCGCATGGGCCTTCTCCAGCATCACGTACATGTACATCAGGATGCCGTCGGCCTGGTTCTTCCTGGTAAGCTGCTCCACCTCGTCCCAGAAGTCTGCCGCCTCCATCCCAATGTCGGGGATGAAGGCGTGCTCCTGCATGTTGCCGGGGGCCAGGGTGCCATCGAAATCGTAGACGATGGCCATTGGCGTCAGCATTGGGGGCATAGGTATCTCAGCCTGCCAGTGACGGGTGAAGACTCCGAGGCTACCGGCGGTACTCGTCGCCGCAGTCGCCGATGATGCGGTACAGGTCGCGGGACCTGGACTGGACGGAGGCGATGGCTTCGAGGTCGTGCTCATCGAGGCTGAAGCCGAAGACCCGTGCGTTGTCGGCCCGGTTGTCGCTGACGCCCAGGCGCGCGCCCACGATGACGCCCGCCACCGCGGGGCGGTCCAGGATGTAACGGACGGCCACGTTGGCGATGCTGACCCCGTGCTTGTCGGCCACGCCCCGCAGGGTCTGGAGCAACTCTTGGAAAAGCTCCCAGCCTCCCCATGCGTCCACCATCTGCTTGTACTTGCCCAGGCTGGCAGTGTTCAGGTCGCGGCGCGGCGGCTCGGGTTTGCCCAGGTAGCGGTCAGTGAGCAGGCCGCCGCAGACCGTTCCGTAGGTGAGCAACTGCACACCGCTTTCCAGGCAGAAGGGGACCATTTCCCGCTCGGGCCGTATGTCCACCAGTGAGTACTGGACCTGGTTGGACACTATGGCCGTGCCGTGGTCTATGATTGTCCGCAGATGCTCCGTGTCGAAGTTGGTCAGGGCCAGGTGCTTGATGCGCCCTTCGTCGCGGATGTCCGAGAGGTGGTCAAGGGCATCCAGGTATGCCGGGTTGCTGTAGTCCCACCAGTGGAACTGCATCAGGTCAAGCGACTCGACGTCCATGCGGCGAAGGGATATGGCCACGTTGTTCTCGGCAATCTCGCGGGTCATTGGCCCGGGACGGGGAACCCACTTGGTGAATGCCTGGATGCGGGCCAGTTCCTCCGGTCCGCCGAAGTTCAGCAGGCGCCGGCGAAACTCTCCCACCAGGTCCTCCGCCGGGCCGTAGTGGTCGGCCAGGTCCCAGGTGGTGAACCCGTCGTCCAGATACCCGATCATGGCCTGCACCGCAGCCTCAGCGTTGATGGGGCCATGCGCCCCCGACACCTGCCACATGCCGTTGAGCACCCGGCAGATGCGCAGGTCATCGGTAAACTGGAGCGTGCTACCCTCGGGCAATGTCACCACAGTGACTCTAACCGGCCAATGCCCGGTTTATCTTGCCGAGAGCGGCAAGGGTGCGGTCCAGGGAGGCGCTCCTGTCGTCGCCGACCAGGATAGGCGAGGCCAGGACCTCGGTCGCGCCGCAATCGAACAGTTCGTTGAGGCGCTGCTCGAAGGCGTCCTCACCACCCCAAATAACCAGGCCGTCGATCATGGCGTCGCTCCAGGCCGCTTCCCGGGCCTCCGGGTAGCCGGCGGCGACGAGCATCCGGCGATAGAAGGGCAGGCGGGGGTAGTTGCCGAACTGCTCCCGGAAGGCGGTGCGCACCTCGTCGAAGTTTTCGTGGACGCAGACGGGGGCATGGGCAATCAGCGGCGGCACAGGACGCCCCGCCGCGGCAGCGCCCTTCTGCATGGCGGGCAGAGCAGAGTCGCGGAGATAGGCGCGGGGGCAGACCCAGCTTATCGCGCCGTCGGCTTCGGCCCCGCAGAGCTCAAAAGACCCACTGCGGAGAGCGGAGGCCATAACCGGGATGTCCAGCGGCCCGGTGATGGAGTCGTGGGCCTGGTAATGGTCGCCGTCGAAGTCCACCGACCCGGTCTGGAGCAACTGCTTGAGGACTTGCAGGTACTCGCGCAGGTGCCCCAGGGGAGAATCCATGCGGATGCCCAGGGCCGCCATGCTGGGACGGTGGCTGGGGCCGACGCCCACCCGGAGGCGGCCCGGAGCCAACTGGTCCACCACCTGGGCCTGCTGGGCTATCACCAGGGGATGGCGGGGGAAGGTAGGAACGATGGAAGTGCCCATTTTGATATTGCTGGTCTTCTCGGCCACCGAGGCGAAGACAGTGAGGCTATCTATGCGCGCCCCGCCGGTGGTCATCCACGCGCCGCCGACGCCAAGCTCCTCAGCCCTTTGGATGGTGGCGTGGGCGTCCTGCGTCCTTGCGCCGGTCACCGCTACCCCAATCAGTTTGCCGCTCATGTCTTTACCTCACTCAACCTGGGTATGTGTTACGGGACGAGTGTAACACACGGTGACGACGTAAGGTTTCGCCGGACGGAAGAGACGCCCATCCCGTAGAGCGTCCCCAGGATACCGAGCTTCCGGATGGCATCAAGGGGTATGTCCGGGTCCTCCAACTACCCCGCAACGTTCCATTCCGGGTGGACCGACCGGCAGCGGCCCTGTGGTTCCCGCCTCAGTCAAGCCGGGGAATTTTCGATTTTCCGGTCACTTTCACCCGTTCCGGCACGTATGGTAGTCCGTGGCCGACTGATGGGCCAAGTTGCGTGGGAGATACACCTTCTCCCCGGAGTTGCCATTATCCCAACTCCGTCCTGGAGAGATATGGTAAGGCAGTGGGTACGGAACGAAAAATGGGCAAGCCTCAGTAAGCAAGACCACCTGGAAGTGACCGCTGCTAAACCCCGTTCTTTCCCTGGCGTGGGCACTGATGAAGAGATTGTAGCTCATACCGGGTCGCGAGCGGTCGCTGCCGGGCAACCGCCACTTTTAGTCTGACGCAGTGTGTCCAGGATAGCGGAGCTAGTACTCAGTCAACATGGGTATAGGAATTATTCGAGGAAGGGGCAATTGGGGTTATCATGTATGGCGGGAAGCGTTGATGGCAGGGGGTGACGGTGATGGTACGGGACAAGTACGCGGTGCGGCTGGCGGCGGAACAACGGGAAGAACTCCGGCATCTGATTCGGGCGGGTAAAAGCCCGGCAAGGGTGACCGCCAGGGCGCGGATTCTGCTCAAGAGCGCTGACGGCTGGCCGGCGCCCCAGGTGGCTGAAGGGCTGGATGTAGCCCTGAGCACCGTATACCGGATCAAGCAGCGTTTCGCCGAAGAAGGGTTGGAGGGGGTTTTGCGGGACCGTCCCCAAGCCAACCGGCCCCGGAAGCTGGACGACCGGGGCGAAGCTCACCTGATAGCCCTGGCCTGCACACCGCCGCCGGCCGGGCATGAGCGCTGGACCCTGCGCCTGCTGGCCGGCAAGGTGGTGGAGTTGGGACTGGCGCCCTCCATGTCCCACGAGGGGGTGCGAAAGCGTTTGAAAAAAACGCCCTCAAGCCCTGGCAGAAGAAGGAATGGTGCATCCCCCAGGTGAGCGCGGAATTTGTGGCCAACATGGAGGATGTCCTGGACCTGTACGAAGAACCCTATGATCCCCAACGGCCGGTGGTCTGCTTTGACGAAACTTCAACCCAGTTGCTGGCAGAGACCCGGCCCGCCCTGCCGGCCCGGCCGGGAATTGCGCTGCGGCAGGACTGCGAATACCGGCGGGAGGGGACCCGCAACCTGTTCCTGGCTTGTGAACCCCTGGCGGGCTGGCGGCAGGTGACGGTGACGGGGCGGCGCACCATGCAGGACTTCGCGCATCAGA
>DAOUJS010000008.1:0-76050 GCA_034422355.1 Dehalococcoidia bacterium
GCAAAATGGTCTTGGCCTCCCTCTTTGGGACCTGGCGGGCCAAGGGCCTGAACCCCTTCCTGGAATGCCGCCAGTTGCTCATTTCCCCTCAACCCTGAACAGTTACGTTTGGCCATCAGACGTTGGCCGTGTGGAGGAAGGAGAGAAGAGCACAGGCACTGGCGCATTGGGGTTCGTAATGGATACAATTGTACATATACATTCGTATATATAATCACACCGGGCGCGGCGCTGGACTGGTCATCACGCAAGGGACGAAGTTCTCAGGCGGGACCGAAACCTCCGCCGTAGAGGGTCCGCATTGCGGCGAGGTGTTTGGGAGGAGTTGCTATGTATGTTCGCATGTCCTGGGGCACCATCCGGTCCGGGTACTGGGACGAGTACCGCAAGTATTACAATGAACGGGTTGCGCCATCGACTACCGGCCCGACCGGCTCAGTCCGGGGGCTGCGCCAGCGCCAGCTTTTGCGCAGCACCGAGAACACCGACGAAGGGGTTTCCCTGAGCCTTTGGGAGTCCCAGGAAAGCATGACCGCCTACGAGCGGAGCGAAGCTCGCAAGAACCTGCTCCAGGAGGCGGACCACCTCCATCACCCGTGGGCATACACCCGTGGTGAGTACTGGGTGAAGCACTTCGAGACCATCTCTTCGACCCAGTTCGGCTCAGGGTCCAGTGATACCCAAGGGCCAACGTTCGTGCGGATGGTGTGGGGGAAGCTGCTTCCCGGCGCCTGGGACCGGTACGAGGGGCACTACCATGAAAACCTGGTGGCCGCATCCGGCTCTATCAATGGCCTGCGGGAGCGTCAGCTTCTCCGAAGCATGGAAGACCCCGACGAAGGCATCTCGGTCAGCATCTGGGACTCGCTGGAAAACATGCGCACCTATGAGATGGGCGAGGTCCGGCAGTCTATGGCCAGGGAAGTGGAGCAGCTTTACCGGGGGGAGTACTGGGTCCGCCACTTCGAGGTGACGGACACTCATTAGCTGCACAGGAGAACCCGGCCGACTGGCCCGTGCCGCATCCGGTCAGGTGACTATACCCAAGGGCCCCGCTGGAATGCGCAGCGGGGCCTCATTGTCCCGCCGCCGGGATTGGCAAGGCTAACGGCTGGCGCTGGCCCCGGACAGCTTGGCGATGCCGGCCCTGGCGCAGTCTTCATCCTCCTGGGCGGTGCCTCCGCTGCCGCCTACAGCCCCGACCAGTTCGCCATTCATGTAGATTGGCAGCGCGCCCTGGCCGGGAACGAACTCCCCGCGCTCGACTTCCATGACGGCTCTCATAATCGGCGTCGTCGAGCGTTCCGTCAGGTCGCCGCTGGCCTCTCCGAAGCAGGCCGATGCCCGCGCTTTGCCCCGGGAAACGTAGGGAGTCCTCCAGGGGGAGCCATCCATCTTGCACATGGTTATCAGATCGCCGCGGGCATCCACTACTGAAAAGCTGAAGGCTTTACCCATCTCCAGCGCGGCGGCTTTTGCCCCGGCCAAAACGACTTCGGCTTGATCGAGAGTGATGTTGGGCATGTCGGTCAGTCTCCTTATCGGCAAGTTTCCATAACTCCGGGCAGTTGAGAGGGTTCCGATACCTGCGTTATTATAGCAGCCTCCATATTGAGGGACGGGTCCCCAACCATGTATGGGGACTGGGGACGGTTCTTATCTGCCACTCCCCGGTCGGCACGCTGGTATGGGACGACGTTCCCAGCAGCGGTCTCAGAGGGTCCGCATCGCAGTGAACACAGGCCGCCAGGGGCGCACCATGCAGCAAGAATCCAGGAAGGTATTCTACGGCTGGTACGTAGTCATAGGCTCTTCTCTGGTGTCCCTGGGAGTGGCCGGGACCCAGTTCTCCTTCGGCGCGTTCCTCACGCCGATGACCGAGGACTTTGGCTGGAGCCGGGCCACGCTGTCCCTCGCCTTCGGCATCACCTTCATGCTCTCCGGCCTCATGCGCCCCCTTGCAGGCTACCTCGCCGACCGCTACAGCCCCAGGATGGTGGCCCTGTCCGGTGTTGCGCTTCTGGGCCTGATGCTGCTCCTCCTTCCTTCCATCCAGAACCTCGCCCAGCTCTACATAGTCTTCTCTGTGATGAGCATCGGCCTCACCCTTGGTACGGGGCCAATCCTCACCAAGGTCATCAGCTCCTGGTTCTTCGCCCAGCGTGGCCTGACGTTGGGAATCATGTCCAGCGCGGGTTCCTTCGGGGCGCTGCTCCTGGTGCCCGCCGCTTCCATGTTCCTGGTGCTGTTCGACTGGCGGGAAGCCTACTACTTCCTCTCCGCCCTGCTCCTGGGCATAGTGCTGCCCTGCGGACTCCTGCTCATCAGGAACCGTCCCCAGGACGTGGGCATGGAGCCGTTGGGCGGCCCCAGCGACCTGCGCCGACGGAGGAGCGACCCCGAAGACACGGCCCAGGACCTATACGGCAGGGACGCCACCTTCCGGGACGCCCTGGTCTCCAACCTGTACTACCGGCTCACGTTCGGGTACTTCGTTTGAGGGTACTCGATGAGCTTCGTGAATGCTCACTTCGTTTCCTACGCCAGGGACCTCGGATACCAGCCGATGGCGGCAGCTGGCGCGTTCAGCCTCATCGGGGCTTCCGCTGTCATCGGCAGCCTCATATTGGGACATCTCTCCGACCAGCATGGTCGCAGAAAGATGCTCACGGCAACTTACAACCTCAGGATGATGGGGTTTGTGGTGGTCCTGCTCTCGATGGGCGTCCCCTTCCTGGGGATTCCACCCCTGGGATTCGCGGCCCTGTTGGCGGGTGTGATGCTGGTGGGACTCTCATGGAACGCCGTGGTCAGCATCACCGCCGCATACGCCTCCGACCGCTACGGCATTGCCCACCTGGGCACGATCTACGGCACTATGTTCGCCGTCATGCCCATTGGCAGCGGCCTCGGTTCCTTCCTCGGCGGCCTGTTCTACGACATCCGCGGCGTCTACGACGTGGCAATCTGGTCCAACATTGTCCTGCTATTCGCGGCGTCGGTGCTGGTCTTCTTCCGCGGCGAGCGTCGCACCCCGCCGCAGCGTCTGGCGGCGGAAGCGACCGCCTGAACCTCCCGTAACCCGCCCAGACCCTTCCACTGAGTCCTGTGGATATTAGAGTTTGGTAACATGGTCTTGCCGGGGTAGCAGAAATGGCTAAACGTGGCGGAGCACAGCTCCGTGGGCTTAACCGCCCGTGCAGGTTCGAGTCCTGTCCCCGGCATCCGCAATGCCTTGAATGTCCACACGCTCTAAGAGAGGAACCTGATGCAGTACGGATTTTACCTGCCCAATCACGGCCCTACGGCGCAGCCCGGTCCCCTTGCCGAGATAGCCCGCAGGGGAGACGCCCTGGGGTTCCAGTACATGGTGGTGGGGGACCACATACTGGTGCTGCGCAATATAGAATCGCCCTATCCCTACACGGTGGGTGGCGACTTCCCCCCGGCGGGATCAGGCGAGTACTTCGAGCAGCTAACCCTCCTGACTTTTCTCGCCGGGATCACGAGCAACGTCCGCCTCGTCCCCAGCGTGATGATCGTGCCCTACCGGAACCCGCTGCTGGCAGCGAAAATCCTCGCCACACTGGACGTGCTTTCCCAGGGAAGGCTTACCCTGGGGGTGGGCGTAGGCTGGATGGAGGAGGAGTTCGTTGCGCTGGACGCGCCGCCCTTCGCCGAGCGGGGCGCTGTCACCAACGAGTACCTACTTGCGTTCAAGGAGCTTTGGACCAGCGACAACCCCACCTTTGACGGCAAGTATTACCAGTTCTCGGACATCGCCTTCCTGCCCAAGCCGGTGCAGAAACCTCACCCGCCCATCTGGGTCGGCGGCCAGAGCCGTCCCGCGATCCGGCGCGCCGCCGAGTTGGGCAACGGCTGGCACCCCGTTGGGGCGATTCCCGCCGCTCCGCTGGAACCCGAGGAACTGGCCCAGAACATGGTGACCCTCCGCCGCTTCGCCGAGCGTGCGGGGCGTGACCCGGGCGAGATCGACGTGGCGATGAAGGCCCCCCTGTACGATCCGGCGCTTTCATCCAGGGAGTCGCGCCGCCGTTTTTCCGGCGACCCGGAGCAGGTGGCCCACGACGTCCAGACCTACGCTGACACCGGGGTGAGCCAGATCATCTTCGACATCCGCAGCGCCGACCTGAGCGAGACCACCGAGCGCATGGCCTGGTTCGCCGAGGAGATCATCGCCCGCACATAACTTCAACACAGCTCAAATGTCGCCCGTGGGAGCGGCCCTGTGTTTTTCGGCCTCCCAATCCCAATAATGCCCGGCGCATAGTATAATCTTAGGCACGGTTTTCGCCGGAACAATCCTTATCAGTTCACAACCAGGAGGAAATATCTTGACCACCCTCAATGACAGATTCGAGCGGGGCCGGGAAATGCGCCGCACGATGGCAGCCGGCGATCCCACCCACTTCTCGGTGCCGGGTATCGACCAGTATGCCCCGGACCTGCGTCGGATAATAGACGAGTGCCTTTTCGGTTCCATCTGGACCCGCACACTTCTGCCACCCCATCAGCGCGCCATATGCACCATCTCTGCCCTCATGGCCATGGGGCAGCTTCCGCTGTTGCGTCGCCACATAGAGCGCGGCCTCAACCTGGGGCTCAAACCCGACCAGGTGGTCGAGGTCTTCATCCAACTGACCTTCTATGTGGGCGTCCCCGAAGTGGAGACTGCCATTCGCATCACCCGGGAGATTTTTGAAGAACGGGGAATCGAGTTCACCCCGACCGTGGTCTATGACACGGATAGGCCGGTCGAGGAACTGCACGATCTCGGGCATAGGGTCCGTGATGAGATCCTGGGGGAACCGGCGCTTCCGGTCCCTCCGGACTCGCCGGAGGAGGAGCTCGACAAGCTGATTATCGAGTACCACTGGGGCGCAATCAACACGCGGCCACACCTGAGTCCCAAGGAACGCGCCATGTGCGCTCTTTCGGCCATGAGTGTTCTCGGACAGTACGACCGGCAGCTCCGCAACCGAATCCAGGGTGCGCTGGGCATCGGGATGACGCCCGACGAAATCATGGAAGTGTTCATCCAGATCATGCTCTACGGCGGGTTTTTCACCACCCGCTCCGCCATGCGGGTTGCCAGGTCGGTATTCGTGGAGCGAGGATTATCGGAATAGGGAATCTCATCACCCTGCAACGTAACGGGGAGACCAATATGAAAGCCCGACTACCCGACGGCGCAGAGCTTTTCTACAAGGTTGACGACTTCACCGACCCCTGGACTGAACCGGAAACGGTGGTTCTCCACCATGGCATGGCCAAGAACCACAAGATGTGGTTTGGATGGGTCCCCATCCTGGCCCGCCATTACCGAGTGGTGCGACTGGACATGCGTGGCATGGGCCAGTCCGACGTACCGGAGCCGGGCTACCCTTGGTCCCTGGACAACTTCGCCAACGACCTGCTCGGTTTCCTCGACGCCCTGGAGTTAGAGAAAGTCCACCTGGTCGGCGAGACCGTGGGCGGATCCATCTCCATGCGGTTTGCCACCATGCACCAGGACAGGTTGCAATCCCTCGCCCTCTGCACCTCTCCCACCAGCTTCCTGGACCCGCACCACGAGGAAAGCGCGGAACTGATCGACCGGGAAGGGGTCCGGGCGTGGGTGGAAAGCACAATTACCCGGAGGCTCGACCCCCAGATCGTAGACCCTGCTTACATCCGTTGGTATGCTGACCAGATGGCGGCGACCCCGGCGCACGTGGTCAGTGGGTTCCAGCGCAGCGCCCCCGGAGGCGACCTGCGTCCTCTGCTCAAGGATGTCCGCACCCCCGTGCTGGTCCTGGCTGCGGCCAGCCTGCGGGAAGAGGTCCTGGGAGATTTCCGCGGGGCGGCGGATCTGTTCCCCAACGGGCGGGCCGTTGTGTTCCCCGGCGTCTCGGGCTTCGTGCAGCATATCCTTCCTGCGCCCTGTGCCCGGGTCTGGCTCGATTTCGCCCGTAGCCTAGATAACGAATAGGAGTATCGCCCGGAACTAATGCGTCTCCCCGATCAAATGCGGCACGTTACCTACCGGCTCACCCATAGCTTGCACCTGCCGCAACCGGACCACATAGTCGACCCGGAATTCTCCCGCTCGCGCAGGCACTACCTTGCCCAGGCAGGGTTGGCCACCATCGCAATGCTGGCCGTCCTGCTGCTGACCGACTCTCTCTCCGACGCTGCCCTGGCTGCCGGGCTGGCTTCCAGCGTAATCATCCTGTTTATGCACCCCTCGAGCCGCGCCGCCACGCCTCGGGCCTTGGTCGGGGGGCACATGCTGGCGTTGGGGGTAGGCTCAGGGTTATCTCTGCTGTTCTTCTCCACCGACGGAGTCTCGGTCCTGGAACATATCACCCTGGTCGAAGAGGGAATGCCCATCATCGAAGGGGTCGGCCTGTTGCGGGTTTTGCCTCTGGCCGCCTCGGTGGGAATCCTTATAGTAATGATGGCGGTGACCGACACGGAACACCCTCCGGCAGCGGGCACCGTTTTGGGCGTGGCTTCCAGGGCATGGGACCTGCATACTACCGCGGTAATCATCGGAGCCATAGTGCTGCTCGTGTGCATCAAGGTCGTGTTGCACCGCTACCTGCGCGATCTGGTATGAGTCTTTGCCGGTGGTCAGTTAGCGGCATCCAACCGGTCAAGATACGGTCCTTGGTACTGGCGCGGTAATCCTCCCATTGACGAAAACGCGGCCGCAACTGTAAGGTCAATAAGCAATAATTCCGCCACACGCCCAGCCTTGGCGCTTCATATCTCAGCAGGTGCAAACACCATGACCACGCCTCAAAACTCCGACAGCGACCGGTTAGAGCGCATTGAGCGCAATATGGGGAGAATCTCCGATGATGTAAAGAGAGTCTCCGACGATGTAAAGAGAATCTCCGACGACCAAGCCGTGATGAAGGGTTGGCAGACCGAGTTGGTGGTCGAGCGGCGGGCCAGGGCCATCTTCCGGCGGCTGTGCGGCGGATACCTCCTGCGGATCTACCCCGACGGGGAATTGCAGCATTACATCGGCCATCATAGGCACGTCGGGGCTATGTCCGAGGAAGAGTTCATCCGAGCCGGTACGTCCGATTTCCTCCTGGAGGGCACCGATTCCCACGGAGCAGCGGTGATGTACGCGGTCGAGGTCTCCTACACCATCGGCGTTGACGACAGCGACCGCGCCATTGACAAGGCGGCATTGCTGACCAGGGCGCTGGGCCGTGAAGTCCGCCCGGCTGTGGTAGGGGAGACTGCCACTGCCCAGTTTGAAGCCGATGCTGCCAGTCGTAATGTCGCATATACCTACGTCGGCAATGGACACGGCATAACTCGCTGAACGCTCAAGATCTTCCAGTAACCTTTGCAGAGGGGACCAAATGCCGGACGCAAGCCGCACTTCGCTAAGCCGGACTTTCGCCAGGTTCGTTACCGCCCTGGAATTCGATGCCCTGCCCCATGAGGTGGTGGACAAGATCAAGGCTTCGGTACTCCACGCAATGGTTACCGCAATCGTTGGCGCAGATACCGGCCACGGCAAGGCATCGGTGGAACTGGCCAAGGCCGAGGAAAGCCTCCCCGGCGGCGCAACCATCCTGGTGGACGGTACGCAGGCCACCCGCTGCGGCGCGGCCTTCGCCAACAGTAAGCTGATGCACGCCACCAACCAGTCCGACTCCTACCGTATGCTGATCCACCCCGGCCCGTGCAACATTCCCGCCGCGCTGGCCAGCGCAGAGATGGGCGCCGGAGGCGGAAGCGAGGGTGGGAGCGGGACTAGAAAACCCAGCGGCCAGGACTTCCTGACCGCACTGGTGGCAGGCTACGAGGTAGAGGCCCGGATTGCGGGAGACTTTATCCCCTCAACCCAGGCCCGGGGTTTCCGCTCCAGCCCGGTCTACGGCACCCTGGGCGCGGCGGTGACCACCGGCAAGCTCCTGCGCCTGACCGAAGACCAGATGGTCACCGCTCTTGCCCTGGCCTGCACCTTCACCGGCGGCACCACCGAGGGAGCAAGCTCCGGAGGCCAGGAGATGCTCTTCCACGAACCCAACGCCACCCGCAACGGCATCATGGCCGCCCTGCTGGCACGGGAGAACGTCCGGGGTTCGGAGACGGCATTGGAGGGCAACGCCGGCTTTTATACCGCCTTCACCGGAAACAACCGGGGTGATCTCACCTACTCCTTCCTCGGCCCCAACGAAACGGACATGTCCACGGTCACCGAGGGACTCGGCTCCCGCTGGGAGGTGATGCACGTAACCCCCAAGATTTACCAGACTGCCGGATACAATTGCCCCGTCATCGACCTGATGACCCAGATTCGTACCAGCCACGAGATAGCCCCGGACACTATAGAGAGCATCACCATCGACATGAACTGGCTGGAGACCCTTTATCCCTCTCCGGAGTTCCCCAACCCCCAGCGCACGTCTCCCGGCGTTGGCAGCACCCACTACTTCGCCGCCTATACTTGCATCAACGGCCATTACCCTCCTCTGAAGCCCCGGCTCGACCCCGGCATTAGCGCGCCCAGGGAATCCGGCGACGTCATGGACTTGATGCGGCGGGTCTATGTAGTGGGCCACAGGGACCGCCCCGCCTTCGCGCCCCGCATCACCATCGAAGTCGCCGGAGGCAACACCTACCAGGGCGAGTATCACGGCGATGAACTCAAATGGGACCTTGCCACCGAGGTGCGCCGCATCAGCGCCCTGTTCCCGGACATGTCCTGGCCCACCGACCGCCTCATTGCCCTGGTCGATACTGTCTCTCTCCTGGAAAAATTCCCGGACATAACCCAGTTGGTCCAGCTATGCGTCCGGCGGTAGCCGGTTGCTGGCGATTGGCGGCTCGTGATTAGCAGCCCCTTACGATACTTGCTGGTGTGCGCAGCCATCTTCCTCTGCCTCGCTGTACTGGCGAGCGCGGCTGCGTGCAGCGGCTCGGCAAGCCCGCCGGAACCGCCTCCAATCCCGGAGGTCAGCGCCGTGGTCATCACCCGAGACCTGGGGCTGGGCGAGAACCGTATCGCCTTCGGGCTGGTGGACCTGAACGGAATGCCTGTTCGCCGGGAACATGTGCAGGTACGCGCATTGCTCCTTCCCCCGACCGAAGGTCCCGGCGAGGAGCGGGACTCCGCCGTGGCCACCTTCAACAAGTGGCCAATGGGCGAGCAGGGGGTCTTCACCACGAAACTGAGCTTCGACGAGGTCGGCTTCTGGGAGATAGAGGCCACCATCACCGGCGATGACGGACACCCTGTCACGGCCAGGGGCGCGGTGGAGGTCAAGGAAAAGGCCGAATCACCGGCCATCGGCGAACTCGCCCCCCGCAGCGTTACCGCCACTGCGTCCGATACCGACGACATTGCCGCCATCACCAGCGCATTCACCCCTGACCCGGACCTGTACCAGGTCTCCCTGCGCGAGGCGCTGGAACAGGACAAACCCGTCCTGGTGGCGTTCTCAACCCCCAGGTTCTGCGTATCGGCCACCTGCGGCCCCCAGTTGGAAGTCGTGTCCCGCATGAAGGACCGCTACTCTGACCGGGCGAACTTCATCCACGTGGAGGTCTTCAAGGACCCTCACCTCATCAAGGGGGGCCGTCCGCCCACCGGGGGTTACGTGTCCGCCGTGGAGGAGTGGAACCTGCCATCGGAGCCGTGGACGTTCATTATTGACAAGTCCGGGCGTGTACACGCCAAGTTCGAGCAGTTCACCACCGAGGAGGAGTTGGAGGCGGCGCTGCTGGAAGTGGTTGAGGGGTAACGGCAAGAACAGCCATTGCAGAAGCTAAGAAGTGCCCGGTCGAGATGAAATGGCACGTTGCTCATCCCAATGCTTCGTTTACCAGCGTCAGGCGGGGTCCGGTCGCGGTCTTGCTAGCGTCCCTGCTTTTGGCAGGGCTGTGCCATTGAGCTATCGGCTGTACCTTCTGGTCAGGGAGATGTCGTCGTTAGAGACGGAGTAGTCGGTGATCTTCTGGTCTGCCGGCAGGCTGGCGTTCATGCTAATTAAGACAGGGAGCGAGGCGTGATAGGCGCCTCCGTGCTGCGGGTGGTCGACGGTGAAAGTTACGCTGACCTGTCCGCGGATGGTGTAGATCCGGTCTAGTGGGTTGGTGGATTCAAGCGAGCGGGAAGAGAGGACTTTGATCTCGGCATCCCTGATTATCTGGGCTGTGTAGGACTCAGCCGGGAACGGGGTGGCTTGGATGATTGCTTGGGCCAGATCTCCGGCGAGTTCAGTCCTGTGGTGACTGAGCCAGCCCAGTGCTTCGTATTCTGCGGCTGGCGGCTCTGTTGGCCAACGGTTGACCTGGCCTGGAGTTGGGCTTGGAGTGAGAGTTGGGAGCGGGCGGCTGGTAATTGGGACCTCGCCGGCGCAGGCTATGAGGCCGAGGGTTGCGGCGAGTAGGGTGAGCAGGGCGGTCAGGAAGGTCCGCTGTCCCAACTGGGAGTCTCCTTCGTAAATGGCTGAGTCTGGTTCCGCAAAGCCTTGAGGTCTGGCGGAGAGTTTGCGAAAGTAAACGATGATGAAGGTTAACTCGAGAGTACCGCCTATCGTACGTGACTGCCCGGCGGAACCGCAATGCGAATTTCCAGCGGCTGCCGGGACATCGGTCTATCCCCGCGAAAGAGGGAATCCATGCGTGGATACAATGTGAGTCTGCCCATTACTTGAAAAACAGGGAAACAACACGCCCCGCACACCCTAATCCGTCGCGTGAATGGCCACCAGCAACTCGCCCCTGGTGATGTAGAAAATCTTCACCGTCTGTCCCAGGACCTGGTGCTGCCGGAAATGGGCCGGCAGAAATGGCAGCGGCCCCTCGCTGGTGAACCGCCAGACCTCCCCTTCCACGGTGCGGATACTCAACCACTCCACCTCGTCCCGGTTGCGCTCCACCACGTCCACCACCCGCCCGCTCTTCCAATCGGTCTTGACGGTGGAATAGTCGTCCAACTCCCAACAGCCCGCGGCCAGAGTCCCGGTCAACAATAGGGCCGATATGGAAAGCAACCGCAGGAAGCGGCGGGAAGGAAAAGCCGGATCACCACGGCCCCATGCTCCGATGCCCATGACAACTCCCAAAATTGTATCACAGCGATGTTCCGGCCCCGCATGGGACTCCTGACGCTGCCATTCGTACTTACATTGATAACCTGTGCTGGTGCGGCGTATAATACGGGCCAATCCATCGGCTCCGCGCCGCTGGGGCTGGAACCCCAAAAGCAGCCCATCACGCAGAGCCGAAGCTACTTGGCCTGACCGGGTAGTTCCAAGATGTCCTAGCGGAGGAAGTGAACATGGTCGACGTATTGACGGGTACTTTTGCAGTCAAGTCCGGGCACGCCCAGATGCTCAAGGGCGGTGTCATAATGGATGTGGTGAACCCGGAGCAGGCCAAGATTGCCGAGGAGAACGGCGCAGTCGCGGTCATGGCCCTGGAGCGGGTGCCCGCCGACATACGGGCCGACGGCGGCGTCGCCCGGATGACCGATCCCAGCGTCATCTGCGCCATTATGGATACCGTCAGCATCCCCGTGATGGCCAAGTGCCGTATCGGGCACTTCGTCGAGGCCCAGGTACTGGAGGCATTGGGCGTCGATTACGTCGACGAGTCGGAAGTGCTGACCCCCGCCGACGAGACCCACCACGTTTGGAAGCACGATTTCACCGTCCCCTTCGTCTGCGGCTGCCGCGACCTTGGCGAGGCCCTGCGCCGCATTTCCGAGGGCGCGGCCATGATTCGCACCAAGGGAGAGGCAGGCACCGGCGACGTGGTGGAGGCCGTCCGCCACATGCGCTCCGTCCAGGACAGCATCCGCAAGCTCCAGACCATGCCCGACGATGAACTGGTCGTAGAGGCACGCAACCTGGGCGTGAGCCTGGACCTGCTGATGCAGACTCGCGAACAGGAGCGCCTGCCCGTGGTCAACTTCGCTGCCGGCGGCGTGGCTACTCCCGCCGATGCCTCCCTGATGATGCAGCTTGGCGCAGACGGCGTGTTCGTCGGCTCCGGCATCTTCAAGTCCGGCGATCCCGCGCGCCGTGCCTACTCCATCGTGCAGGCCGTGACCCACTACAACGACCCCAAGATTCTCGCCGAAGTCTCCAAGGACCTGGGCGAGGCAATGGTCGGCATCAGCGCCCGCACCATCCCCGAGGCTGAGCTCCTCGCGCCCCGGAGCCGGTAGCTCTGCTCAAGTTCCCTCTCCGAAGGGAGAAGGTCAGGGTGAGGGTGTAGTAATGGGAGCTTTCGAGGTTACAGTAGGCATAGGCCGGTTGGGGGAGGGCGAACTGACCCCGGTGACTGCGATGGTTGATACCGGAGCAGCCCACTCCGTGATGCCCGAATCCGTGCTGAGACGGATGGGCTTAACTCCCATTGAGTATCGACCCTTTGCGATTGCCGACGGCACAGAGGTGGAATACGGCTACGGAATGGCCCGATTCGGCATTGATGGGCGGGAATTCCCTTGCCCGGTCATCTTTGGCGCGGAAGGACAGTTCCTTCTGGGGGCAACCAGCCTGCAAATTTTCAACCTTATGGTTGACCCCTCAGAAGAGCAACTGGTAACTAAGCCCCTTCGGGCCAGGGCAATTTAGACGGGCAGGCATCAACCATCGCCCATCATAAGAGGGTTAACCGGCAGGAAGCGTTGAACATCGGCGTATTGGCGATACAGGGCGATTTCGCGGAGCATATCGCAATCCTCCGCAAGGCAGGCGTGGATGCCCGCGAAGTCCGGTTGCCGGAGCAGTTGGAGTCCCTGGACGGGCTGATAATTCCGGGCGGCGAGAGCACCACGCTGAGCCGCCTCATGAACATCTACCACCTCCGCGATCCCATTGCCGGCATGGTCAAGGAGGGCAAGGCCGTCTGGGGCACGTGCGCGGGCATGATCATGCTGGCCCGGGAGATTACCGAAGATGACCCGGTCCCGCTGGGCCTCATGGACATCGGAGTCCACCGCAACGCCTACGGACGCCAGGTTGACAGCTTCGAACAGGACCTGGAGATTGCCGGAATTGGCCCGGAACCCTTTCACGGCATCTTCATCCGTGCGCCCAAGATCATCCGGGTAGGCGAGGACATAGACGTGCTGGCGACCATCCCCGGCGGGGAGCCGGTGGCCGTCCGTCAGGGGGCGTTGCTGGCAACATCCTTCCACCCGGAATTGACCAACGATACGAGGTTCCACGAACATTTCCTCAGCATTGCTTCCCCAACCGCTAGGGAGGCGGATTCCACGCACCGTGGAGGGCCGGAGCGGTCGTGAAGGACCCGCGTTTCAGCGGGAGCTGGGTAGCTCCTTCAGCGGCGGAATGATGCAGAACATACGCATCACCGACGTCGTGCGCTGCTTGTTGTTGAACGTTCCGAATGCGCCCAACCTGGTCTGCCCCGGCGGTGCCCTCCCATCCGGACGGGGCCTGGGAAGGCCGGTCATCTGGCGCGACGACCGTGAACCCGCGGACCGGACCCGCCGGGAATTGGCGTTCTGGGAGCGGGACCGGGTAACTGGGATGCTCGCTCTTCATTCCCGCAACGGACTCGAAACGGGACGAATCATATCCCATCCAGAGTATCCCGGTTTCCTGCGGGCGGGACCCGTCCCCGGGATGGAAGCGTAGGACTGTCTCAGCCAATTCACAGAGGAGATGCGCCTATGTCCATTGAATGGGAAGAAATGGAACCAGAACCGGGCATGGCCGAACAACTGTTCACGGGCATTGGAGATTCCGGCGAGACCTACGAAGTCTGGTATGGTGCGGCGTTTCTGAATCCGGATACGGCCGTGCTTCGATGGATAGCCCAGGGATGGCCGGAGTACGATTCAGACAGTCTGCCCCTCTTCGACTCCCTTGCGGAAGCGCAGGCGTTGTGCGAGCGGTGGGAAGCCATAAAGGTGGACGCCGAAGAGCGGGCCAGGGCGGCCTTTACCGGCGTCAGGGCCGGCCAGGGCTGATACTGATACATCCTTGACGGAGGGATGACATTGGCAACGGTCTCGCAGTCAGTCCGGGAAGAACTTGCCCAGTTGCTCGACGTGCTGCCTCCCAGGGTCGCAGGTACGCTGTATAGCCGGGATGATGTGGAGGAACTCCTGGAGGTCGTGCTGGACCTGGGGCGGCTGCCCGAGGCTCGCTTTCCAGACGGCGACGTTCCCCTGTCGGACCAGGAAGTCACCCGGGACGATCTGGACAGCGTCATCCAATGGTTGGGCGAGTTCGGCGGCGACAACCGCGCCGGC
Organism: Dehalococcoidia bacterium; assembly: GCA_034422355.1. Lineage (GTDB taxonomy): Bacteria > Chloroflexota > Dehalococcoidia > Lucifugimonadales > UBA3495 > CATOSP01. The sequence goes on from DAOUJS010000008.1 coordinate 14,270, forward strand.
ATAGAGCGGACTTTGCATCGAATCTCCGCCATCCGCAACCGGAAGGGACAGGTCGTGGGCATCACCTGCAGGGTGGGCCGCGCCGTATTCGGGACCATCAAGATAATTGAAGACATTGCCCTGTCCGGCAAGAACATCCTCTTCCTGGGGCGTCCCGGCGTCGGCAAGACCACCATGCTCCGCGAGATGGCCCGGGTGCTCTCCACCGGTAACGCGGCCCCGGACGAGGTCGCCGGCCGGGGAGCGGAGGACGGGATCCGTCCCCAAAAAGACGCCCGAAAACGGGTCATCATCGTCGATACTTCCAATGAAATCGCCGGAGACGGAGACGTCGCCCATCCTGCCATCGGCCGCTCCCGCAGGATGCAGGTGGGCACACCGGAGGCCCAGCACAGCGTGATGATCGAGGCCGTGGAGAACCACATGCCCGAGGTGATCATCATCGATGAGATGGGGACCGAGAGGGAGGCCGCCGCCGCACGCACCATCGCCGAGCGGGGCGTCCAGCTTGTCGCCACCGCCCACGGCAACTCCCTGGACAATCTGGTACTGAACCCGACCCTCTCTGACCTTGTCGGCGGTGTCCAGGCCGTGACCCTGGGCGACCAGGAAGCACGCTACAGGGGCACCCAGAAGACCGTGTTGGAGCGGAAGGCCCCCCCGACCTTCGACGTCGTGGTAGAGATTCAAAGCTGGGAGCGGGTCGCAGTACACGACGGCGTGGCAAACGTGGTGGACCAGTGGCTCCGCGGGTTTCCCGTCGCGCCTGAGTTGCGCTGGCTGGACGAGTCGGGACAGGTGAACCGGAGCCGGGCCGAGGCCAGGCCCAGCGAGGCTGCTCCTGCTCCCTGGAACGCCCAATACACCCCGACGAAACAGAACGGGCCGCGTATCCAGCCTTATCCCGCCGATAATCACCAGGCTGATGCGCCCCGGCCCGAGGATATCGACATCCGCGTGTTCCTGTTCGGGATTGGCCGCGACAAGCTGGAAGCGGCCCGGGCGGAAATTGGCGTGTCCGTGGAGACGGTCAACGAACTGCGCCGTGCCGACGCGGTGCTCACCACCAAGACTCACTACCGGCGGGGTTCCCAGTTGGTTCGCATCGCAGAGGCCAGCGGCACCCCAGTGTACGTCCTGCGCAAGAACACCATGCCCCAGATACAGGAATTCCTGCGTACCCTGGCCAGGGAGCATGGCCGCGGCCCCGACGGTTCTGAGAGTTGGCTCGAACCCTCCGATGAAGACTACAAGGCAGTGCTGGAACAGGCCATGCAGGAAGCCGAAGAAGCGGCCCAACGGGTATTGGGAGGCGAACCGTCCATCCAATTGTCGCCCCAGCGGTCATACGTCCGCCGGTTGCAGCACCTTCTCGGCAACCGCTACAACGTCGCCTCCACCAGCCGGGGCAGGGAACCCAGCCGCTCCGTCATGTTCTACCGCCCCTGAGCGGCTGACCTTTGATACATTGCGGGCAAACGGGGCAAACCCGCATCCGGCCCCCAAGCCATGGGGGACTGTCCTGCTGGTAAACTTATGTTAATAATCGTGGGTGGAGTGTGAGGATGGGAGCGCCGCTGTTCATTTCGTTCGAGGGAGGCGAGGGCGCAGGCAAGACCACCCAGTCGCGCCTGCTGTGCCGGAGGCTGCGGGAAGCGGGACAATGCGCAATTCTGGTCCACGAGCCGGGCAGCACACCCCTTGGCGAGTACCTTCGCTCCTACCTGAAAAGCAACGATCCCCTGACCGCCGAGGCCGAATTGCTGCTATTCGAGGCCGCCAGGGTGGAGCTTGTCATCCGGACCATAGAGCCGGACCTGCTCAACGGTTGCCATGTGATAGCCGACCGTTTCGAGGCTTCCACCGTTGCCTACCAGGGTTATGGCCGTGGGCTGGACCTGGAAGTGGTAGACCGGCTCAATCGGTTTGCCGTCAAAGGCCGTGCGCCGGACATCACCTTTTTGCTGGACTTGGACCCCGCCGAAGGGCTGCGGCGTGTTGGGAGCCGCCAGTTGTCCTTAGCCCTGGCTTCTGAGAGGAGCAGTTTCGGCCAGGGAGAGGCCCCTGAAGCCCAGCCGAGGTTCGAGGAGGAGACCTTGGCATTCCACCGCCGGGTCCGCCGGGGGTTCATGGATCAGGCAAACAGTAGCCCCAACCGGTGGACGATCATCGACGCGAGCATGTCCACGGAGCAGGTGGCGGAACAGGTCTGGTCTCGGATCGACGCCGCCCTCGTCTGACAGACTACGACGGTATACTCAATTTCCCCAGCAGTGGACCAATAAGAAAGGCCCCTCCTTAATTCGGAGGGGCCTCACTACTTTTCGACTGTTCGCGCCTGCCCGCATCCGGACCGGCGTTTACATGAGTGCTAGTTGTCGGCCGGTACCGCAACCAGGTTCGCCAGCTTCGCGTCGATGACCTTCCTCATCTCGCGGACCCTGGACAGGTCGGGGTAAATGCCCTCGGCCTTCTTGTCGAAGATGCGCTCGCCATCCAGGAACACTTCCATAATGCCCTGCCCGCGCGGGGAAATGGTGATCGCGACGTCCGAGCCGTAGAAGCGGAAGAACTCATTCGCCATCCACGTGGCGGTAGCGTGGTGCTGTCAAGGTACGCAGTAGGTGATCTCGATCTGGACTTTGCCTTCCATAGCTCCTCCCTGAGCTTAAGATTGGGTACGTACCCTATTCTAACCGAATGCCCCAAACTGTCAAGCGTCGGCGCGTTCCGGTCACCACCCCTTTCTCCTCCGCATGGCGGTTTCGGAAACCGGCGCTCATGACGTGCCAGATGATGCCTTCATCACATAGACTTGTGTAGCGTACTGATATCAGTTTATAGATAAACTAATAGTGAATTCGTTGAGATATTCCATAATTAAGGCTTGACTAGACATAATAATCCCATATATATTTGCAAACCATTACCAGATATGCCATCTCATATATCTACGTATTGCATATCGTAATACGGTATAGCAGTGGGTAGTCGTAATTCACAATAAAGGCATATGCACTCTGCCGACAACAGGTCTAAGACAGGTTTAGGAGGTTGGCGCTATGACATGGCGATTGGCCCTATGCCCGAAAGCCCTGAGACTGCCCCCACTGCTGCTCCTCCTGATATTCATAGCAGCCTGTGGTGGCGCACCTCAGGCCACTTCCGCGCCGGAGACTGCCGCCCAGTCGCCCTCACAGGCACAGGGCCAGGCGGCTGCGACCGCACCCCAGCAGCAGGCCACGGCGGAGCCGACCCCCATCCGGGCCTTCGCCACTCCTACCACGGCTCCGGCAGCAGGAGCCCCACCGGCGACTACCGCCCAGCCCACAGCGACACCCGAGCCTGTGCCCGATACGCAGATCAAATACGGCGGGACCATCCCCATGAATGCCTACGCGGCCCCCTCTATCAAGGCAATTCACGAGTGGGGGTATCCGACAGACCAGATCATCTCGCCCGGGTTTAACACCCTTGTGGAGTTTAACTCCGAGACGGCGGACCCCGACGACCTCAGGTGCGACCTGTGCGAAAGCTGGGAACTGGGTGACGACGCTTTAACTTATACCTTCAGCCTGCGGGAGAATGCCCGGTGGCAGGACGGAACTCCCATTACCTCCAGGGATGTCATGTTCAGCCTGAACAGTATGATCGACAAGGCAAGCGTGTTGGACAAAGACGGCAATGCCGTTCTTGCTGACCATGGCCGGTCCGCGATAGTCAAGAAGATTAACCTTTACACCACATGGCCGGATTGCTGCCGGGCCATAGACGACAAGACGGTAGAAGTCAAGCTGAATTTTCCTTCGTCCGCTTTCCTGTCGACCCTCTCGCTTGAGACCTTGAAGATGATTCCCGCCCATTCGGTGCTGGATGAGGGAAATATCCAGACCCTTGCTGACTGGCAGAACTACAATGGTTCCGGCCCCTTCAGGATGGTCGAGTTCGATCCCGACGTGGGGGCGACGTTCCACAAAAACGAAGATTACATGAAGGAAGGCTATCCCCGCATTGACGGAATAGAGATGTACGTAATCTTGGACCCCGGCAGCACCTTTGCAGCCTACGAAACGGGGCAGGTGCTAATGAGCAACGGCATGGTGACCAATCTTAGTGTTATCGAAGCCTTAAAACTGGGAGAGGACAACGCCGACAAGCTGACCGTGCATTGGGGAGGCCCGGCTGGGATCCAAGGCATCGGAATGAACACCACAAAGAAACCGTTCGATGACGTGCGGGTCAGGCGGGCTATGATGCTGGCCATCCACCGACAGCCCATAATAGAAACGTTGAGCGGCGGTATGAACCTGCTGGGTACTCCCCTGCCGCCGGGTTTGTGGTTCAGCTATACGAACGAAGATGCTGCCGCCTTCCCCGGTTTCCGGGAATTGAACGGGGAGAAACATCCCGACGACCTGGCCGAGGCAAAGAGGCTTTTGGAAGAGGCGGGCGTACCGGCAGAAGGTTTCAAGATCACACTGTCGGCCAGGAACTGCTGCTCTTACCCGGACATCGCGCAAATAGTGGCCGACCAACTCAGGCGGTTCCTGGGCTGGGACGTTACCTTGCGGACGATGGAGAGCGCGGCGGGTTTCGAAGCCTACGATGCTGGTGACTACACATTCATGGCCCAGGGGACTTCTTTCAATCTGGCCGACCCCGACGCGGCCTTCCGGCGGTATGTCCCGGGTACTATGACCCGATGGAATGCCGCCGGTGCGAGAGCAGGGGAAGGTGAACGGTATTACACGGCCGATGGAGTCCAGGCGCTCTTTGATGCGCAAAAACAGGAGCCGGACCGGGAGAAGAGGAAGGCCCTGGTCTTGCAGGCGGCGGAGATACTTCTGAACAAGGACAACGCTTACCCCGGCATTATGTGGGAGATGAGACACTGGCCGGTCTACAACAATATCCAGGGTTTCAACGTGCATCCCAGCATCTACGCCCACCTGAAGCATGAGGAAATCTGGTGCGACCCAGCGTGCTAGTAGTCCCTTCGTAATGGCAGGCCCATTATGGGCCTGTCTCCGTTATCACTGCAATCGGGGGGCGGATTCTATCCGCCCCTCCCCGGCTGGCACGATGGTATGGGGCGACATTCCCAGATAAAACTACCGCTCCGCTTTGTCCCATACCCTCTATTGACCGTTACCGGAGCGCCATATCGGGCAGGAATCAAGAAATCCAGTTACACGCAGGCGGACCTATGCGGGTTTATCTGGCCAAAAGAGTTGCCCTGTTTATTCCAACGCTGATACTCGTCACGGCGTTCGTGTTCCTCATCCTGCGAATCGTTCCGGGCGACCCTGCGATCATGCTACTGCAGGGAGCGGATGCGGACGAGGAGTATACCCTCGAAGAGCTTAACGCCATGCGGGCCAAGCTGGGCACTGACCGGCCCATGTATATCCAGTATGGAGACTGGGTATGGAAGATGCTACGGCTGGACTTTGGCAGTTCTTACTTCTACAACAATCCCGTTAGCGAACAGTTGGTCAAGAGGTTTCCCATCACCCTGGAGTTGACTGTACTGGCCACCCTTCTGGCCAGCGTGGTTGCGGTGCCCCTGGGCGTAGTCTCAGCCATTAAGCAGGATACTCTGGGCGACTACGCAGCCAGGATTATAACCATCGCGGGAATAGCCCTTCCCAACTTCTGGGTGGCCATCATGCTTATCTTCCTGCTGGTAATGTGGTTCAACTGGCTTCCTCCCCTGGGTTACGCCAATCTTTGGGAACGGCCCTTGACCAACCTGCAGCAGCTCATATTTCCCGCAATCGCCCTCGGTTTTTCCAACATGGCTTTCATCGCCAGGGTGACCCGCTCCGCCATGCTGGAGGTATTCCGGGAAGACTACATCCGCACCGCCAGGTCCAAGGGCCTGGGGGAAAGTGCCGTGATTTACCGGCATGCCCTCAAGAACGCCCTTCTGCCAGTGGTCACCGTATCCGGCTATGAGTTTGGGCGGCTTATAGGGGGCACAGTGATAATCGAAGTAATATTCTCAGTGCCGGGGGTAGGCCGGCTTCTGATTGACTCCATTTTTCACCGGGATTTCCCCATGATTCAGGCAATAGTGATGATCATAGCCGTGATGGTATTGGCCTTGAACGTGGCCCTCGATCTGGTCTACGCCTGGCTCAACCCACGGATACGGTACGTTTAATCTTCACTGAACTGAACGGAGGGGCATGAGTCAGGAACGTTTAGTCGCGGAAGTCAGGGTTGCCGGACAGGGCATCCCCGGTTTGAGACCCAAGCGGACCGTCTGGCAGAATATCGGCAATTTTTTCCGGCGAAAGCCTCTGGGTGCATTTGGGGCTGTGGTTGCGGCCCTCCTGGTGACATTTGCGATATTTGCCCCTGTCATCGCACCTGGCGACCCAATGTTGACAAGGTCCGACTTTGTCCGTATGTCGCCCAGCCCGGAGGCGTGGTTTGGGGGCGACAGCCTCGGCCGCGATGTGTACACCAGGGTCGTTTACGGCGCAAGGATCTCGCTGTATGTGGGAATTCTCTCCTCATTTTTCGGGGTCAGCATCGGCATGGTCATCGGTGTTGTCAGCGTCCATTTTGCAGGATTGACCGACCTCTTTCTCCAGAGAATCGTGGATGCCATGATGGCCTTTCCGGCCCTTATCCTAGCCATCGCTATCATGGCCTCCCTCGGATCATCGGTCAACAACGTGGTGATTGCGCTGAGCATCATATACATCCCGAGCACCGTGCGAATCTTGCGTTCCCAGGCTCTGGCCATTAAAGAGATGGACTACATCCTGGCGGCCCAGGCGGTGGGGGCAGGAAACTGGCGCATCATGTTCCGTCACATGGTCCCCAACCTCGCGGCCGTGTTGATCGTGATTTTCACCTTCCACCTGGGCGGCGCCATCATTGCCGAGGCATCTCTCAGCTTTCTGGGCGTAGGGTCTCCCCCGGATGTCCCAACCTGGGGAGGTATGCTGCGGGAGGGAGCCAACCAGATAAGGATACAACCATACATGTGGCTGTTCCCTGGTGCCGCCATTGCCATAGTTGTCTTCGCCTGGAACTTGCTGGGAGATTCCCTCCGCGACGTGCTGGACCCCCGGCTCCGGGGCTCAGAGTAAGACATACCTCGACAAAACTGCATCCACTTCGTCCTTTAATCCCCACGCCTTCCCCACCGACGGGAATGTTCTACCCCCTTGCACAAAATAGGTCCAGTCCCCACCGTGTTGCCTCCCTGCACCTCACGGGTTAGGATGTTGACCTACTCTCGGTCACGCTCACCATCCACTACCCCCGCATGGGGAGGAGGCAGGCAGCCATGCGCATTGATGTCCACACCCACATCTGGCCTGACCGGATCGCCGGCGCGGTGCTCGACTCAATGGTCCGCGACATGGGCCTGGATGCCGTGGGAGTTAACACCGTCGAGGGAGTCAAGGCCCACATGCGCCAGTCCGGCGTCGACAAGTCCGTCGTCCTTGGAGTGGTGGAGAGGCCCGACCAGGTGAAACGGGCCAACGATTGGCTCATAAGCATCCAGGACGACATGCTGGTGCCATTCGGGGCGATCCACCCGGAGCTTGAAGACAAGGCCGACGAGGTGCGCCGCCTGCGCGAGAACGGCATCAAGGGCATCAAGCTGCACCCGGTGATGAACAGCTTCTACGCCGACGACCCCAAGATGTTCCCGGTGTACGAGGAACTGGGTGACGACATGACCCTGGAAATACACTCTGGCCGCTTCCCCAACGACAGCCCCGACGACCCTCTCTACGCCGCGCCGGAGCGGATTATGAACATCGTCCGCCGGTTCCCTCGGCTGAAGATAATCGCCCTGCACCTGGGCGGCATGTACATGCTGGACGAGGCGGAACGGGTCCTGCTGGGCCAGGAGAACGTGCTGGTGGACACTACTTGGCCCCCCTCGCTGCGGGAGGTAGCAGCCGAGACCCTGACCGCCATCTTCAACAAGCACGGCTCCCACAAGGTCTGCTTCGGCACCGACTTTCCCCTGGCCAGCCAGGTAACCGACTCGGACTACATCCTCGGCCTCCCCTTCTCCGACGCCGAGAAAGAGGGCATCCTGGGCGAGAACGCGCGGGCGCTGATCGGGCTGTAAACGATGCAAGAATACTGCCGCGACCGCGCAAAGGGATAGGCTATGGAAGGCAAAAGGTTCATAGAGTCAATTCGCCTGGACAACATACTCTCCTATGGCCCGAACAGTACCCCCTTTCCCTTGGAACCTTTGAACGTTCTCATCGGGCCGAATGCTTCCGGTAAGTCCAACCTGATAGAAGCACTGTCCCTCTTGGCGGCAGCACCCCGGGACCTTCAGGCCCCAATTGGGTGGGGTGGAGGTACCCATGCCTGGCTTTGGAAGGGCACTGCGGGAACCCAAGTAGCGACTATAGAATCAACTATTAGATTACCAGGTCCGCCTACGGTTCCGGGCATTCCGCTCAGCTATTCTCTATCTTTCACCGAGGTCGGTTGGCGTTTCGCACTGGTGGACGAAGTAGTGGAACGCAGGAGTCAACAAGACGCACCTCTTATTCCTCCATACCTCTATTACCGCTACCGCTTCCAAGGAGGACTACCGATCATCGACGTCGCCGCCCCCACGGAAGGAAATAGATACCAAAGACAGCTTCAATGGGATGACGTGAAGCCGGATCAGTCGATTCTGTCGCAACGTCGGGATTCATACACCTTCCCTGAATTGACCTACTTATCAGGGATATTCGAGAGGATGCACTTCTATCGTGACTGGAATATGGGACGGTTCGCGCCCTTCCGTTTTCCGCAGAGACCCGACTTGCCACAGGATTATCTGCTGCCGGACGCCTCGAATCTCGCCGTACTGTTAAGCAACCTGTTGAACCAACCCGCTGTTAAAGAGCGGATACTTGAGCTCATGAGGGACTTTTACCCCACGTTCAGGGACGTTACCGCCACCGTAGGGAGCGGCACTGTACAGATATTTTTCCATGAAAAGGGCTTGGTAGATGCGGTGCCAGCTCCGCGCCTGTCTGACGGCAGCCTTCGCTATCTCTGCCTACTAGCTGTGCTCTGCCATCCCAACCCACCACCGGTCATCTGTATTGAGGAACCAGAACTCGGCCTGCACCCGGACATAATTCCCAAGGTGGCTGAGTTGTTGGTAGAAGTATCGTCCCGGAGCCAGATATTTGTTACCACCCACTCAGACGTCCTGGTCGATGCCCTCACCGAGACGCCGGAGGCGGTCATCGTCTGCGAAAAGCCTGACGGGGCTACCCAATTGAGCCGCCTGGACCCTGAGAAGCTGTCCCACTGGCTGGAGAAGTACCGGCTCGGAGAACTGTGGTCGAGGGGACAGCTAGGGGGAAACCGATGGTGAGCATTCAAGTGTTCGTGGAAGGTGGAGGCAACACAAGGGCACTGAACACGGCTTGCCGAACAGGCTTCAGAAAATTTCTCGAGAATGCAGGGCTGGCTGGGAATATGCCCACTATCGTTCCGTGCGGCAGTCGCGGGAACGCTTACAACGATTTCAGGACGGCACAAGCCGCCGGTGAAGCAGCCATGCTCCTGGTAGACGCCGAGAGTCCGGTAACGGCGTCAGACCCCTGGCAACACCTAAATTCCACCGACAACTGGGGCCGTCCTGCTGCCGCCACCGACAATCAATGCCATCTAATGGTGCAGGTCATGGAGTCCTGGTTCTTGGCCGACAGAGCCAGCCTGGCATCATTCTACGGCCAGGGCTTCCGAGCCCAAGACCTCCCGCAGAACTCAAACATTGAAGATGTGTCCAAGCCGGACACTCTTAACGGGCTCGCTCAAGCCACCAGGGGTACCAGAAAGGGCAGCTACAAGAAGGGCGTGGACAGTTTCCAGATCCTGGAAAAGCTGGACCCGGTTAAGGTAAGGACCGCATCGGACTACGCCGACAGGTTCATACAAGCGCTGTCCTCCCCCACACCCTGACGGCGGCTACAGCCCTGCCGCTTCCGCGGCCTTCCGCATGTCCCCCAGGTATGTGGCGCTGGAGGAGTGGATCAGGCGGCTGACGCTGCCGTGAAAGTACTGGACGCCCATGTCCAGGAACTTGGGAACGTAGGCGTCGGGGCAACTGCAACCGGCGACCTTGCCCGCCTCCCGGATCACCGTAATCCCGCGTTCCATCATGGCCTGCACTTCCGGGTGGGTCTGCTGCCCGGCGTAACCCATCGACGCCGACAGGTCTCCTGAACCGATGAAGAACACGTCCACCCCGTCCACGGCGACCATCTCCTCCAGGTTCTCGATGGCCTCTGCCTCCTCGATCATCAGGCAGACCAGAGTGTTGCGGTTGGCGTCTTCCACGTACTCGGCGGTGTTACCGGCGAAACCGTACTCCCCCGGGCGGCCGCCGCTGAACACGCCCCGGTGACCCTGCAATGGGTACTTCACCGCATCCACCGCGGCGCGGGCCTCATCGGCTGTGTTCACGTGGGGAATCTGCACTCCCCACGCGCCCCGGTCCAGGAAAGGCGCGATGATCTCCGGCTTGTTGCTCACCGGGCGCACAATGGGGGCCATTCCGGTAAGTTCGGCGGCGCGTATCATATCCTCGGAGTTCTCGACCGTGACCGAGCCATGCTCGTTGTCGATCAGAATCCAGTCATACCCCAGATGCCCCAGCATCTCGACCATCGGCGCAGACGGGAAGGTGAGCATAACCCCGAAGGCCGCCTTCCCATCCTGTAGCTTCTGCTTCAGCGTGTTCTCTCGCATAAGACGCTCCATACCCATTTGTTGGACGTTAGGGAGTCCCCGGAAAACCGGCAGGCTCCGGCCTCTGACTGCTTGTCGCTACTGGATAAACCTGGCGCATTCGTCAATGACCGGCACCACCTCGTCTCTCTCGGCGGAGGGCAGTCCGAAGACCAGCCGGTCCACGCCAGCGGCTTCCATGGTGCGGATGAACCCCTCGTCCCGCGGCGTGCCGAATATGGACACCGAGATGGACGCCGGGTCTCTGCCCGCTTCCTCGGCCTGGCGTCGCAGCAACGCAATCTTCTCCGGCAGGCTCGGCCCCTGGGAGGCCCTGCCGCCGATGGGCATCCAGCCGTCGGCGTACTCGATCACCCGGTCGAAGGTGGTAGGGCCGTCGCCGCCCATGATGACGGGCGGATGGGGCTGCTGGACCGGCTTGGGCCAGGCCCACATCTTGTCGAAGTCCACAAACTCGCCGTGGAACTCGGGCTCGTCCTTGGTCCAGATTTCCTTCATGGCCAGCACCCGCTCCCGCATCAGCCGCCAGCGTCGCCGGAACCGGGTGCCGTGGTTGGCCATCTCCTCGGCGTTCCAGCCGCCGCCGATGCCGAACAGGAACCGCCCGTTGGAGAGCCGGTCCACGCTGGCGACCTCCTTGGCGGTGGTGATGGGATCGCGTTCCACCAGCAAGCAGATGCCGGTGCCCAGCTTCAGGTTGGTGGTGGCTCCCGCGGCGGCGGTCAGGGCGACGAAGGGGTCGTAGGTATGCCAGTAGTCGCGGGGAAGATCGGCCCCGCCGGGCCAGGGACTCCGGCGGTCGGCCGGGATGTGGGTATGCTCCGGTACCCACATCGACTCGAACCCCCGGTCTTCCAGCAACCGGGCCAAATCGTCGGGCCGTATGGAATAATCGGTGGAGAACATTGAAGCTCCAAACTGCATGGGGACCTCCCTAATGTTGTTCTGATAGTGTGTGAGGACAGGAATCGGTCATTCCGCGTCGCCGTGGACGACTGCCTGATATATGGGTTGGGTGATGTTTGTCAACTTTTCCTTGCCCTGTTCCCATTCGGCAAGGAAGTCTGCCAGGAACTTAACTTCGATGCCCCCATCATCATTGCACAGTCCTCTCCGTGGGGCTGGCCGCCGTGACCGGAAGTTGAGCCGACACTGCGCCTAATTGCTCCAAGGCCGCTCCAAATGTGCGAGTAAACGGCATCTCGGTGACACCTTCAAGACCTTAGTCTCAATAGCCAAGCGTGATTGGGGGCTTTATGAGACTTAACTGGACCTAATGGGACAATAAAATGGCGGAGAGAGTGGGATTCGAACCCACGATACCCAAGGGGTATACCGGTTTTCGAGACCGGCGCTTTCGTCCGCTCAGCCATCTCTCCGCGTAGCTAAATTGGGGGACTTTCGTGAGTTTTCAGGCCATACCGGCAATAAAACTGTAAACGGCGCCCCCAGAGGCTGTCAACGGTCGGCCTAACCGGGATTCAGCGCCTCCAACTGGCTGTCGATATTCTCCGCCTCCAGCGACAGCCGCTCCCACTCATCCCAAAGAGACTCCGCCTCACTCTTGAGCGTGGCGTAATGCTCGCTTGCGGACACCACCTCATCGGGGTTGTCAAATTGGTCCGGGCTGGAGAACATGGCCTCCAACTCCGCAATGCGCTCCTCACGGTCCGACAGGGACACGTTTATCTCCTCTATCCGCATTGCCAGCTTGCGGGACTCCCTGGCAAGCATCCGGCGTTGTTCCTCTTCAGGCGTCAACGGCCTCCCGGAGCGTCTCCTGGCAGGTCCCTGCCTCTTGGGAACGTCGCCCCGGACCGCAATACCGGCCGGCGCGTGCGCGTGGGCCCCGTCCCTCGATGGCGCGGCGGACGCCCCGTTGGTCTCTGGCTTCGCGGCCCCGTTACGGTTCTCCTCCTGCTTCTGGTCAAGGTATGTGTCGTAGTCGCCGGGAAAGACCCTGGGCCTTCCGCCCTCAATCTCGACTATCTTGTTGGCAACCTGCCGGATGAGCGTCCGGTCATGGGTTATCAGGCAAATCGTGCCGTGATAGTCGCCAAGCGCGTCTGCCAGTATCTCCCGTGATGTGATATCCAGGTGGTTGGTCGGCTCATCCATCAGGAGCAGATTGCTCGGCTGGAGCAGCAGCTTGGCCAGCGCCACCCGCGCCTTCTCTCCGCCGGACAGCACCGATACCGGCTTGTGGATATCGTCTCCGCTGAACAGGAACCCGCCCAGTGTGGTGCGCAGGTTCTGGTCTGATTCCGATGGCGCGGCCTGTTGCAGTTCCTGGATGATTGTGTTGTCCGGGTTCAGCAGTTCCAGCACGTGCTGGGCGTAGTAGGCCATCACCACGTTGTGGCCGGTTTTCCTTTCACCTGCATCAATGGGAAGGACGCCCGCCAGCATCTTCAGCATAGTGCTCTTGCCCGCGCCGTTCGGCCCCACCAGGGCAACCCGGTCGCCCCTCGAAAGCTCGAAGTCCATCCCCCGGTACACCGGGTTATCGCCGTAGGACTTGCTCACGTTGGACAGCCATATAACCCTGGAACCGGCCCGGGGAGGTTCCGGGAACGAGTACCGGACCTTCCTGGTCGCCCTTGGCAGCTCGATGATCTGCACTTTCTCAAGCTGCTTCAACCGGCTTTGCACCTGGCTGGCCTTCCGCGCCTTGTAGCGAAAACGCTCCACAAAGCGCATCTGCCTCTGCATCTCCCGTTCCTGCCTGGCCGCGGCCGCCTGCTTGATCTCCAGCGCCCGCTCCCGCGCTGCGAGGTACTCGTCATAGTTGCCTCGATGGAGCGCCGCCCCGTCCGGCTCGATGGCGAGAATCCTCGTCGCCACCTGGTTCAGAAACGCCCGGTCATGGGATGTAACAAGCACCCCGCCCCGGAAAGAGGCCAGGTACTTTTCAAACCACAGGTTCGCCTCCAAGTCAAGGTGATTGGTCGGCTCGTCCAATAACAGCAGGTCGGGCTTCATAAACAGCAGTCTGGCCAGGGCTGCCCGCATCACCCAGCCGCCGCTGAACTCCCGCATAGGCCGGAGAAACTCGCTCTCCTTGAATCCCAGACCCGACAGAATGGCCTTGGCCTCGTGCTCCCGGTCCCCTCCCCCCGCTGCTTCCAGCGCTGCGTCAAGCTGGCCCAGGTGTTCCATCAGGGCAGTCTGTTTCCCGAAGTCCGTCTCCGACGACAGTGCCTGCTGCGTAGCGGCAATTCTGTCCCCCAGGGCAACCGCCTCCGAGTTGGCGTCCAGCACCTCCCGCAGCAGCGGCTTGTCCGTGAATGCCGCCAGGTCTTGCTTGAGATAGCCTATGGAGACGTTCCGTCGCGTGGAGAGACTGCCGGTATCCGGAAACGTCTCCCCGGCCAGGATGTCCATGAGCGTGGTCTTCCCCGAACCGTTCGCGCCTATCAGGGCAATCCTGTCTCCGGCGGTCACGCTGAAGGTGAGGCCACTGAACAGGGTCCTGTCCGAGTAGCCCTTACTGATGTCCGATGCAAATAGCAATTCTTTCCGCCCAACTACCGATTATATCTCACCGGACAACACTGTTGAGGTACGCGACCTCATAATTCGAGAATTGCGAAGCTCCCTGCATTGTATCCAGCGGAGTCTGTAGTTCGTTTGCTGGGTTGAGCCATATCTCATGGGAACCGCTGGCCTGCCGGTCGAATCTACAGCCAAGCCGTTCCAGCTTCCTGCGCAGTTCGCGGTAGGTCACGCTGCCACCGTTAAGCTCCCCCTGCCAGTCTGCTGTGGGACTACTTCTTCCGGCAGGGGTATTCCCCGCTCTTTCCGCGACCGGATCAGGGCCTTGGCCACCGCCCGAAGTTCATCCAGAGTCTCTTCGGGCGTATCCCCCCAGGCCATGCAGCCCTGAAGCGCCGGTACCTCTGCCAGGTACATCCAGCCCTCGCTTTCATTGGGCTCGTGGATCACGTAGTCCAGTTGGTAGATTTCCATCTCTTCTTCTCCGGTTCGAGGCGATGGTTAATCCTGAAATTTCTTCCATTTTCCCCCGCCGTCCGATTTCGGTCAAAGGACATACCATCCTCAGCCGATCTCTCCTCGTTGGAGTTTCGCAACTCTCCCTACATAGTGGCAGCGTGCAATTCAGAGCCAGCCCCCGCCTCCATCGGGGATGGTTTCATCCCCAGGCCGCTCACTGGACATCACGCTACGGACACTTTCCCCCTTTCCAACCCCGTATGCCATTCCCTATCATATCTTGTAACTGTTAGTCTCCGTCTGAAACGGGACGCTGCCCCTCATGGTTTCATGGGTTGCAACCCACCCGCGCCAGCGGCTATTCTGCCAGCCGGACGGATTCCAGTGTTCACCCGGCTGACATAGCCGGTGGCAGAAACACCGGGGCAGGTCAGAAGCCCTTCCATGAAAGGAGATTGAACGTGGCGCGTCTTGAAGGAAAAGTGGCCCTGATCACAGGGGCCACAGGCGGTATCGGCCAGGCTGCAGCGAGGCTCTTCGCCGAAGAGGGCGCGCGCCTGGCATTGGTCGACCTCGACGAAACGGCTCTCCAGGAAACCGTGCGGTCGATTGGCGAAGACATGGCGAGCTACACCGCGGCCGACGTGACCCAGCCCGAACAGGCCCAGGCCTATGTCAACGCGGCCGTGGACCGCTGGGGCGGCATTGATGTATACCTGGCCAACGCTGGCATCGAGGGCGCCATATCTCCCATACCGGACTATCCCATAGACGTCTTCGACCGCGTCATGGCGGTAAACGTGCGCGGGGTGTGGTTGGGCATCAAGTACGTGGTCCCCGCCATGCGCCAGCGCGGAGGCGGCAGCATCGTCATCACCTCTTCCACCGCTGGCGTAGGCGGCGGCCCCGACATGTCGGCCTACACCACCAGCAAGCACGCCGTCGTTGGCCTCATGCGCACCGCCGCTATGGAAGGCGCGCCTCATGGCATCCGGGTCAACACCGTCAACCCTGCCCCTGTTGAGACCCGCATGATGCGCTCCATCGAAGAGATGCGCGCCGCGGCCCTCGACGACTCCACCATAACCGTGGAGCATCTGAAACAGGCCACCGCCTCGCGCATACCCCTCCAGCGGTACGGACATCCCGAGGAAGTGGCCAGGTTGATGCTGTTCCTTGCCAGCGACGACAGCAGCTTCTGCACCGGCGGCGTCTACATGGTGGACGGCGGCAGGTCCGCAGGCAGCCGGTAGCCTGACCGGGGCGAAGGAGAAAAACTCCGTTGCGTATCCTGGTCATCGGCGCAAGCGGCTTCATCGGCCAATACCTGGTGCGTCGCCTGGGCCAAACTCCCGGCCATGAGATCACCGGCACTTTCCTGTCTCGCCCTCCCGGAAACGACGGCAACTCCTGGCACAGGCTCGAACTGACCGACACCGGGAGCCTGGAGCAGTTATTCCGTCTGTCCCGGCCCGACGTGGTGGTGCATCTCGCCGCAATGGCCGACGTGGGAACGGCTGAACGCAACCCCGGCAGGGCTGCGGCGGTGAACACAACCGCCGCCGCAGCGATAGCTCGCCTTTGCAAGATGCACGGCGCCCGGCTGGTCTTCGTGTCAACCGAGTACGTCTTCGACGGGACCCACGGGTTCTACCGGGAAGACGACGCTCCCAACCCCACCACTCACTACGGCCAGACCAAGTGGCAAGCCGAGCGGGAAGTAGCAAAGCTGGACTTCCCCTGGAGCATTCTCCGCACTAGCATTGTCTACGGCTGGCCCAGGCCCGGAGGGCGGAACTTCGTCCCCTGGCTGGTTGGTTCCCTGCAAAGCGGACAGCCCT
Organism: Dehalococcoidia bacterium; assembly: GCA_034422355.1. Classification (GTDB taxonomy): domain Bacteria; phylum Chloroflexota; class Dehalococcoidia; order Lucifugimonadales; family UBA3495; genus CATOSP01. The sequence continues at coordinate 30,814 of DAOUJS010000008.1, forward strand.
ACCTCGGCTCCACCGCGGTAATGCGGACTCCGGTATACGTTGAGCATCTCGTGGATGGCATCGTGAAACTCATAGAGAACGCCTACCCCGGCACCCACCACGTTGCGGGCAAAGACTGGGTCAGCATGTACGACTTCGCCGAGGCGGTCGCCGAGGGGTTCCACCTCGACACCGGACTGGTGATTCGGACAGATGGCGCGCCCGCGCCAGCCCCCGACATGCTCGGCCTGGACTGCGCCCGGACCATGAGCCTGCTAAACTTACCTCAACCGGGCCTCACCGAGGGGATCGCGGCAATGCGGGCAAACACCCCGCACCCCTGACCAGGCATCCCGGCGTCAGCCCGGCAGTAGCTGGACTTACCCAGGCGCAACCTGTTACAGGAGGGAGTCATGCCAGTCTTAAAAGTGGAAGGCGTAACCCACTGGTCCATACCGGTCAACGACCTGAGCGAGGCCGAAGACTTCTATGGGGAACTGTTGGGGCTGGCCCCGGTGGGACGGCTGGGCAACAACATTATGTCCTGCTTCAACGTCGGCGACCACAACATCCTGCTGTGCGAGCGTCCCAACCCGGTAGACGGCCCCTTGAAGGAGGATGCGGGAGTCCACCACTCCTTCACCGTTTCTCCCGAGACCTTCGAACTCGCCTGCAAGGTCTTCCACGAGAGAAACGTGACCATAGAGCATTTGACCTATCGCGCCCGGGGAGTGTTCACCGGCCGCGAATTGTACTTCTTTGACCCCAGCGGCAACCGCCTGGAGCTGAGAGACCCGACCTGGATCCAGGGTATGCCCGAGCCATCATTTGAAGAGTTGGCCCGAGCGTAATCTTCATCCCTGGTCGCGGCCAAAAGACTGCAACCATCCGCGACTTGGGCATTGCTGGAGCCGTGGTCAGCGCGGGTTAGCGCGATAGCACCACGTCCACCAGCGAGAGTTGCCCCCGGTTCACCGCGGCAAGGGCCCGTTCAAGCGCGGGCTTCAACTCCGCCGGGTCCTCCACTCGCTCGCCGTGGCCTCCGAATGGCGCGACCAGTTCGGCATAGTTGGGACCCGGAATGTCCACCCCGTGGTGGATGCCGGTCCTGGCGGCGACACCATCGGGGAAGAACTGGAGGTGCGAGTTCTGCATCGCCGCGTACTTGCCGTTGTTGAACACCACTATCATTATGGGAATGTTCTCCGCGGCGGACACGCCAAGGCTCTGGGTCACCGGATTGTACAGGAAGCAGCCATCGCCCATCAGCGCGACCACCGGCTGCCGGGGCTTGGCCAGCTTCACCCCCAGGGCCATCCCAAGTCCCTGGCCCAGGCCGCCATTGGGGTGGAAGTAGCTCTGGGGCTTGTTCCAGTCCAGGTGCCTGAAGATCGGCCCCCGGTGCGTGATGGTCTCCTCTACGTATACCGTGTCATCGGGCATCACTTCGCCCAACGCCGCGCACAGCCACGCCGGGTCGATGGGGCGGTCGTTCCTGACCCTCTCCACCACCGCATCCGCGCTGTCCCGCATCTTGCCGTGCTCCGCGCCCCAGGATGAACGCCTCTCTTCGACCGCGCCCGAGTCCCCATTGCTACCCGCCGCATCCAGCAGCATCTCCAGCGTCGCGGCTACGTCCCCCTCCAGGTAGACGTCGGCCTTCAAAGATTGGTATACCAGGTGCTCCTTGATGGGGTTATCGTCGATAACCACGATGTCGCCCTGGGCCGGGGCCTGCGAGGCCGGGTACCAGGGCGTCCTGCTGCCCACCAGCAGGAACAGGTCCGAGGTATCCATGAACCGGCCCAGATCGGACCCCATGTACAGTGGGTGGTCCTTGGGGAAGTTGGCGTAGTTGGGGGCAACCTCCACCACCGGGATGGCGAACTTCTCCGCCAGCCGTACCAGGTTATGGAACGCCGCCACGTCCTTGCCGCATCCCTCGGCGACGATCACCGGGTAGCTGGACTTGGAGACCAGGCCGGCCACGTGCGCTACGGCAGCGGCGTCCGGGTACACTTTCGGTGCGGCTGGCGGCTTCGTCATCCTGGCCGGTGGCGCCCATTCGGGACGCATCACCTCGATGGGTATGTCCAGGTAGGTTGGACCCTTGGGCACCCTCTGGGCCATCTCACCAGCCCGGCTCACCGTCTCGAAAAGGGTCTGGGGACTGGTGACGTGGCTGCTCCACTTGACGAACGGCTCCACCAGCCGGTTGGGACCGCCCACCACGCTCAGGTTCCGGTACCACTGGCCGCCGGGGTCGAAGTCAGGGTCTTCGCCGTAGGTGATGGACTCCCCGGAGCAGACGATCATGGGTATTTCGCCCAGGTACGCGCCATGTATGCCCAGCGAACCTTGAAGCAGGCCCACCCCCGCGTGCAGCAGCACGGCCTGAAGGCGCCCCGTTACCCTGGTGTAGCCCATCGCCATGGTCACCGCCAGGGTCTCGTGCCAGCAGTCGATGTAGCGGGGGCCATCTATCTCGTTGGTCTTCTGCCTGGCCAGGGCCTCCCACACCGACGGCCACTCGGAACCCGGCGAGGATATGATGTAGTCCACCCCCAGGTTGCGGAATGCCTCCAGTACGGCTTCCCCTCCGTCAAGTCTCTCGGTCGTCATCGTAGCCTCCTAAAACGTGCGGGCTTGAGGATGTGCAAAACCACCCATGCCCGTAAAGTCCGGCGTTCCGCCCATTATACGGCGCATGGGAAGCCGGAGGCTCGCTCCGTGACCGTTGCCAGGCCATAGCCTGAGCAGGACTGGGCCGGGTCGCCGCAAGGTTTCCATTTCAGTCACAAACCGGTACAGTATCATTCAATATGGCCGGTCCGGGAGACGGCAGCGCCGTAAGTTGGACTTTTCCCGGACATGCGCCGGAGCGTAAGGAGGGGGTCATGGGACGAATGGACGGAAAGGTCGCCCTGATTAGCGGCGGGGCCAGGGGCCAGGGCGCAGCAGAAGCCAGGCTCTTCGCCCGTGAGGGTGCGAAGGTGGTTATCGGCGACCTCCTCGACGTGGAGGGGATGCGGGTCGCCGCCGAGATTGCCGAGTTGGGCGGCGAAGCCATGTACGTCCACCTCGACGTCACCAGCGAGGAGGACTGGCAGAGCGCCGTTGCCGCCGCGGTCTCCGGCTACGGCAAGCTGGACGTGCTGGTCAACAACGCGGGCATCTGGCGCAGGGGCAGGGTCGAGGACACCACGGTGGAAGACTGGGACGCCATTCAGAGCGTCAATTCCAAGGGCGTCTTCCTGGGAACGAAAGCGGCCATCCCGGAAATGCGCAACGCCGGTGGAGGCTCAATCATCAATATCTCCTCCACCGCCGGGCTGGTGGGCGGCCCCCGCAGCACCGCCTATACCGCCTCCAAGGGAGCGGTCCGGCTCTTCACCAAGGCCACCGCCATACAGTACGCCGGGGAAAACATCCGCGCCAACTCCATTCACCCCGGCCCCATCGACACCGAGATGATCCACCAGGTCTGGCAGGGTGAGGACAACTCCAGGGAGGAATCCATAGCCCGGACGCCCCTGGGCCGGGTCGGAACGGTGGACGACATAGCCTACGGCGCCCTGTTCCTGGCCTCCGACGAGTCGTCGTTTATGACCGGCAGCGAGCTGGTAATCGACGGCGGCAGCACCGCCCAGTGAGGAAATTGCCCGGTAGTGACGGTCAGGTTCAGTTGCCGGGGATATGGTCCCGCCTGTACACTCGGAATCCCCGCGCCCGGTAGTTGGGCAGGGCGTGGGGGTTGTCCAGGGACGAGGTATGAAGCCAGACCCGCGACGCCCCTATGTCCCAGGCCCGTTGCACGGCGGCGGTTAACATTGCCCCGCCCAGGCCGCGCCCAACACACCGGGGCAGCAGGCCGAAATAGACTATCTCCACGTCGCCGCCGTCCTGCATTTCAAGCTCGAAGAACCCGGCGACCTCTCCCTCATCATACGCCAGCCACGTTTCCACGTTGGGCGAAGCGAGCCGTTCCAGCCATTGACCGTCGGTCCAGTTGCTGCGCTCTATCCAGTTGTACTCTCCGCCAACGTCAGCGTAGAGAGAGCGGCTGAAACCGGCGTCTCTCGTATACCTCCGGCATACATTGACCGTAACCGGCGAGGGCCGCAGTTCCTTCCGGGAGTTCATCTCCAGGTAGGTGATGGTCTCCGCTAAGGGCACGAAGAATCTCCACCGGCCCGCCATCCTGAAATGGCGCAGCCCGGCTCCGGCTTCTCCGGGAACTCCCGGCAGCGCCGGGGACGGTCGGCATAGCTCCGGCAGGAAAAGTCTTGCGGGTCCAGCATGGGGCAGCGGTCCCCCGGATGGTCGGTGAACCTCAACCAGCCGCTCCCGTCGGCGTTGGCCGTGATGCGGGCCTCTACCCCCAGCCTTGCAGCGTTGGCTTGGAACCCTTCAGTCTCACCCGGTGCAAGTCGCAGTATGATGGGACCGCGGCAACACATCGCACGGCACTGCTCCATGCAAATCCGGCTGGCCGCCTCCGGGGTGAGGGTTATGTCCGGATGCTGGGAGTTTTGAGCATCTGACGTAGAGGCATCTCGCTGGAAAGGGGCCATTTGGAATGCGCTCACAGTTTGAGGAAAAGGGCGATGAGGCCAGCCACGATAGTAGCCCAGATGCCGCCTGTCATTAAGAATAGAAGATTAATCCGGGTGTCAATTTCCGCCCGATTCTGGACCATTTCTCGGCGAAGAGACTCTGTGGACTGCCGCGATTCTTCACGGAGTGACTGTACCGATTGGTGAAGATCCCTCAAACGGCGGTCAACCTGCTCGTATGCGCCTTCCAGCCTGCTGACCCTTCCTTCTATCACCATATCGTTTGCCCTTCTTCATCCGGCTCACCCCGCTATACCTGCCAGGCGGAACGGTAGTCCAAATCCGTGGCCCCGGTGCATAACGGCAACTCCTGGGCCTCTCCAGTCCGCCGCTGGTTGCGGCACCCGAAATTGGCGGTGCAACGGTCGTTGGCGTCGGCATAGGGGCAGCGCCAGGTCGAGACCTCGTTGGCTGTGTCATTGATGGACCGGAAAATAGCCTCCAGCCGGGCCATGCTCCGGCGGTAACGCTCTACATCCATCTTCCGGTCCACTTGGAACGTCTCCCCCATGCCTGCTTGCCGTCCGGGGAGCAGCGGATAGGATCCATCCCCCGATGAGCCGGCACAACTCGCAGCTTCAGTTGAACTCCCGGTCAGGGCGCGGGCGCAGGGTCCATCTCCTTGGCCTCTTCCAGCAGGCGCGACGCCAGCTCAACGCAGGCCATCGCATCCTTGCCGTATCCGTCCGAACCCATATCGTCTGCGAACTCCTGGCTCAGAGGAGCGCCGCCCACCATTATCTTCACCTGGTCCCGCATCCCCACTTCCTCAAACGCCTCTATGGTCTTGCCCATATTGGGCATTGTCGTGGTCAGCAGGGCCGACATGCCCAGCAGTTGGGCGTCGTACTCCATCACCGCGTCGATGAACTCCTCCGGCTTCGTGTCCACCCCCAGGTCATGCACGGTGAACCCCGCGCCGCGCAGCATCATAATGCAGAGGTTCTTGCCAATGTCGTGCAGGTCGCCCTTCACCGTCCCCATGATCACCGTCCCCAGCGGCTCGACCCCCGACGCCGACAGGATGGGTTCGATGTGGGCCATCCCGGACTTCATCGCCCGGGCCGCCACCAGCACTTCGGGTACGAAGATGATGTTGTCCCGGAACTTGATTCCCACGAGGGCCATCCCCGCGGTCAGGCCGTCGTCCAGGATGGTGTTGGCATCGAACCCGCCTTCCAGGGCCTCGACCGTCATCCGGTCAACCTCGTTATGGTCGCCAACGATCAGGTGGTAAGAAATCCGTTGCATCAAGGGGTCGGCGTTCTCGAACAGCCCCCGGATATGCCCCCTCTCCGACGGATTGGCGATCAGGGTCAGTTCGGATTCCAGACCTTCATTAACTTCAGACATTCACCAAGTCTCTACTAAAGTGATTCCTGCTCTGATAGGGCTGCCACAGGTGGCGCATGGCTGGAATTCTAACAGGCACCCCACAGCCGCCTCAACAATGGCGACGACCGCCCGACCGTCCCCAGCTTGAAAACGACGCCCTCGGATTACTCCCCTCCCTGCCTCTCGGCACACCACGCCTTCACCGCCCGGGGAATCTCCATCAGGTTCTCCAGCTTGGTGGCCAGGGGTACAGCGCACTCCGGGGCCACCATCTGCACTCCGGCGTCCAGGCAGCGGAACACCTCCTCTCGCACCTCCTCGGGGCCGCGGGCGTACAGCGTCTGCGGGTTGTTGATGTTGCCTACCAGTCCGATTCTGCCCGAAACCGTATCCATCGACGCCTGCGGGTCGTTCTTGGAGTCGAAATGGAATGACGCCATCCCCGTCTGGGCGATGTAGTCCATCCGGTCCAGCGTATTGCCGCAGATGTGCAGGATCAGGGGCACACCCAGCCGCTCCGCCATTTCCTGGTGAATGTCCAGCAGGAATCGCCGGTAATAGTCTCCGCTGACCAGGTCTCCTGTAGCATGGTCCGGGAAGGTCAGGGCGTCCGCGCCCGCGGCAATCTGGGCCTCCCCGAACAGCACGGAAATCTCCTTGAGCTTGTGGAGGCACCGCATCACCATATCGGGGTCATCCACCGTCATTATAAGGAAGCGCTCCACGCCGAATACGTGGTACGCCAGCGTCCACGGCCCCATCGTCTTGCCGATGACCGCCACCCGGTCCCCAAACTCCGCCTTGAGCATCTCGATGGACTTGATGATGGTCTGATTGTCGGGATGCTCAAGGAATCCAGGCGGGATATGGACATCCTCCGGTCCGCTCCAGATGGGGTTCTGCATCCGCACCGTGGGCCAGTTGTCCTTGTCCTCCCACTGCATCTCGCAGCCCAGGGCCGAAGACTCCTGGATGATGGTGAAGTAGGGCATCACCGAGTCGAAACCAAGCTCGGTATGCCCAGTGGCCGCCAGCCGCGCCGCCAGCTCCGGGTCGCGGCAGGCCTGGGGAAAAGGCGCATCCACCAGGTCCATCAGCTCCACCGTGGCCACGTTGGTAGGGTTGGCCACCGGAGGACGGTCCACCGGCTTCATGGCCAAAGCATTCATAACCCGCTCCCGGGGAGTCATAGTTTCAGTGAAGGTCATGTCAGCGCCTCCTTCATCACAAGTCAGGCGGGTAGATATGCTCAACCTGGCCGCTGCCTATTGTCTCTAGCGCTTCCAGGATTCCAGGAATCATGGGTAGATGGTCTGCCAGCTTGTTTGTCCTGCCGTGCAGCACTATCACAGCTACGTCTGCGCCGGCTATCGTCTGCTCCTCCGGAAGCTTCTGGTCTGCCGTGATGAGGGCGTCAAACTGGCCGCGGGCCATTGCCAATATCTGGTCATCCAGCATCCCGACCCACCGATGGAACTTGACCGTTTCAACCTGGTGCCGACTGGGAAACGAATACCGTAATCTTTCATCCAGGTTCTCATCCAGCAGCCGCATAGGCTTCCTGCTCCAATATCTGCTGGGCCATTCTAAGAGCTGCTTCTGACTGACATGGGTCTATGGATGGGAAATCATAGTGAAAGTCCTTCACATTCCGGGCTTGTATCAAGTAGTCAAATAGACTGTCCAATTGCTCCTTTGTCCCGACGTCAACGGGCAAGCCGCCCATGATGCGAGGATCGCAATGATAGAGGCCATCCGGAGCCTGAGAAGCCTTCTCGTGAATAGCCTTCTTGGCCCTTTCCAGGACAGCCAGCGCCTGCTTGGGATGGACAGAAGGAAACCCGTAGTGAAAGTCCTTCACGTCCTCCCCATAAGCAAGGTAGTCAAACAGATTTTTCACTGGCACACGAGTCCCTTTGAACACCGGTGTGCCGCTGACGATTCTCTTATTGCTGTGGATAACGCTTTCTGTTTCCATGACTCTCCCCGCTGCTACCCCACCAGTTCTTTCAGGAGGGGCGTAAACACTTTCCGAAACTGGAGGAACATCTCGACTATCCAGTTGCAGTATTCGTCTCTTGATTCCGGTGCGTCGGTATAGACATTGCCGGGCCGGTGAATTGCTATTCGGGTTCTTGTTGGTTCCCATATGATCTGTTCACTGTGGTTAAGTTCTGCAAACTCCGATTCAATATCTTCCCGGTGTGCTTCCAGTTGCTGGAACAACCATTGGTTCCAATCCTTGCCTTCTGTTCCTCTTTTATCCATGTGCATAGCAATACCAAGACCATTGACTTGCCAATATGCAGTGTATCGGACGTAGGGGACAGCATATCCCAATGGACGATAAGGTACAGTAGGGTTCCGTGTTACTCCCAGAGCTATGCTGTGCTTGCGCAACTTATCATCAATCTCCCTGCGCAATAGGCGGTTAGTCTCACCCTGCTCAGATGTTTGCGGTCCACCTCCTAAGCCACCGACCTGTGACTTGCGCCAATCGTTAGGCGCCGCCACCACGCTGAAATGTGGAGCGGGATTGGAATTGTCTATCTTCCACAGTTCGACGACTACTCCGAAGAACTGGACATATTCGTCAGTGTGTTGATTGAGCCAGTCCAGCACTTGCCGGTGTTCGTCCTCAATCCCGCCGGAAACCCAGATGACCAGTTTGGCGTCCTTGCCGGCAGCATAGATTAGCAGGCGGCTCAGATGGTCGTTGTCGGTAAAGTTCAATTGATTCTCGATAATCACCGGGCGGCCATCGCTACGGTCGGTAGCCAATATATCCAGTGAACGGCTACCTACCGGAGATTCTATCTGTTGTGACTCCAGATCAAGCCCAAGCGCATCTCCCAATTCCTCGATATTCTGAGCCAACCACGGTGTAAAATCCCTGGCTTCGTGCTCCCATCCGTCCCGCAGGTCGACACGCTCTATTCTCGCCAAGTTAGGTGTGGGCATAAGATTACCTTCACTCTCCGCGGGCGCGTGCTAGGCCACCGGTTCATGCCGTTTGAAACGATACGCTCACCAATTCCGGGCCGCTTTCCCCGTGCTCTATCCGGTCCGCCAAAATCCGGAGGGCAAGGGCCTGCACGTTAGCAATGGCCTCTTCAGTGTTTAGGCCGTAAACAATTGCTCCCGGAATCTCCACCACCTCAGCGATCCACCGCCCGTCTTCTTCCCGGTCGGTTTCTATGGTGAGTGTCAAAGCCGTTTTCATCTCTCTCACCTCCAATGCTTACGTCGGCGTAAATCCCAGCGTCCCGGTGGTCATCTGCCCCCGCAGCGCCTCGGCCTCCAACATGCTCTCAACGCTGCTCACGTTCCGGGAGTAGGGGAGGAGCAGCCGTACCAGCCCATCGTGGCGCTGGCCGCAGGGGAACACAACCGCGGTATCGCCTGCGCGTTCCATCTCCCCGTAGCGCAGGAACCCCGCCACGATCATCCGCAGCCGCGCCGGAACATTCGGCGCGTCCCCTTCGGCCGACACATTGTAGACGTACCTGTCACCCACTTCCTCACCCGTCACAACAATGGTCAGCCTGGTGCGGGTGTCCCTTATGGACATTTCGCCCTCGGGCGGCGAGTAGTCCGGACTTTTCCCCACGGCCTGGGCCACCAGGAACTTGATCAGCCGCTGGTGAACGTACCCGCATGGGAACACCACCTGGTTGTCCGTGCCGTCTACGGCAGCCAGCCCGCCCAGGGACACCAACTGGTCCCTCACCGCTCTCAGCCGGTCCCGGACTCCCGGCTTGCGGCTGAAGCTCCACACCGTGAACACTCCGTCCTTTGCATACAGCCCGACGCTGATGCCCCCGAAATGGGCGTCCATAGGCACCAACTCCACGCATGTACCGTACCGTTCCAGCACTTCCGAAACTCGCATGGCCGGGCTTGCAGCCATATCAATGTCACTCCATACGGCGACGGGGATTAGTAATTGGTGGTCTGCGGCTGGTCACTGGCCACTGCGCTTGACCGCCGCCGCCAGTGCCCGAACGTGGTCCGGGCCGGCGCCGCAACACCCGCCAAGTATGTTGATCCCCATATCCGCCAGGGCTTTGAACCGCTCCGCCATGTACTCCGGAGACTCCGGGTACACAATCACGCCGCCCTGGTAGGCCGGTAGACCCGCGTTGGAGTGGACCAGCAGCGGCCCGTCCGTCGCCTGCCGCATCTCCCGCGCTAGCTCCACCATGACGTCGGTCCCGTTGCCGCAGTTCGCCCCCGTAACGTCGGCCCCTGCCGCGGCCAGTTCCCTGACCGCCCGCTCCGGCGTCACCCCCATCATGGTGAAGAATCCACGCGGTCCCCGGTCGAACACCATCGTGGCCATAACCGCCAGCTTCGTGTGGCCCTTCGCCGCCTCGACCGCCAGCGCCGCTTCCTCAACCGCCGACATGGTTTCGATGACCACCGCGTCCGCGCCGCCCTCCTCCAGCGCCGTCACCTGCTCCACGAAGGCGTCCAGCATCTCCTCCCGGCTCACCGGCCCCAGCGGTTCCAGGAACTCTCCCGTGGGACCCACGGACCCGACGACGAATTGTTCCGGCCCGGCCTGGCTGCGGGCGTGCTGCGCCGCCAGCCGGTTGAGTTCCTCCACCTTGTCCTCATGGCCGTACTTCCTCAGCATGAACCTGTTCGCGCCGAAGGAGTTGGTCAGCACCATGTCGGAACCGGCGGCGAAGTAGTCTGCCGCCATGCCCCTGACCACGTCGGGATAGTCGGAGTTGAACTCCTCGGGACAGGCCCCCGGTTCCAGGCCGCGGCCCTGGAGATAAGTACCCGTCGCCCCGTCGGAAATCAGCAATTCCCCGGCAGCGATTCTGTCCAGCAGTGAAGGCATCTTCCCCGTGCTCATGCTTCACACCAATGGTCCACCGCGCCCGGCTTTGGGTCGCGCCGGCCCGACTCGATCAGGCCGTGTATCCTGGCAACGAAGTCCCGGGGAAACCCCTCGTTGTACCGCGCCGCGATCAGGTCCGCGGCATCCTCAGCCCCGCCATCAACCTCCACGAAAGCTCCCCACTCCCAGGCTTCAAGGTAAGAATCAGTCCCTTGGCTGCCATCGAACATGGCTATGGCGTCCACACCCTGCTGAAACCGGTCGTCAAGCCGCCGGGACACCGTTCCCGCATCGCCCTGTACCTGTACCTGTACCGGGACTTCCTTCCAGTACAACACCCTTGCTCTGGCCAACTTCAGCCCAACTCAACCAGGATTCCAATGGCGGGAAACCGCAACCGGGACCCACCGGACACCGTAAGCAAAGTACGGTCAAGATACCCCAAATAACCAGACGTGAAAAGTGCGCTTGTCCTGTCTGGGCTGCCCGCCGCGTCGCCAACGGACGGCCAAAACCTCGCTTGACTCCCCGAATCCCCTAAAATATACTTCCCTTCGGCCATTTCCTGGCCAATATCCCCATAAGATCGAGGTAACTTCATGCCAATGGACCGGTTTCTCAAACCCCTCGCAATCCTTCTGGCAATAGGAATGCTCTCGGTGATTCTCACTGGGTGCGCCGGCCCCCAGGGGCCGCAGGGCGCTCAGGGAATACCCGGACTGCCCGGAAAGCCGGGGCTGTCGGGCGATCCCGGACTGCCCGGAAAACCCGGACTGCCCGGCCTCCAGGGCGTGCCGGGCAACCCCGGCCCCCAGGGGGAACAGGGTCCCCAAGGCCTACAGGGAGAGATGGGACCCCAGGGTCCACAGGGCGATACAGGAGCTGCCGGATCGTCCCATCCCACGTCGATCACCCTGATACCCTCTCAAGCTGAGGAAGGCCGCCCCACCATCAAGGTTCTGGGAGCGGGCTGGCAGCCCGACGAAGCCGTGACCGTTGAGGTCTACGGCCCCGACGGATACAGCGTCTTCATCGGCGGCGCAGTCGCCGACGAGTCCCGCGCCTTTGAGGTTGACATACGGCCCCGGAGCAACGTGCGGGAAGGCGGCCCCTTCAAGCCCGGACTCTACAGCGTCGTAGTCTTGGGCAGCAAGGAGGGCGGCGCGAGCGCCCCGCTGATGATAACCGCCGCGGAACCCGAAGCCTCCCAGTAGGAACATACCCTCACATCAGGGTATCGCGCTGACGCCACAGCAAGCGACAGCACAGCGGTCCCCACCGGGCAGGAAAAACGACCGGCGCAGTATCGACACTGCGCCGGTTTTCCGTTTCCAGGGCCGCCTAGGGGAAACCCTCGGCAATGGAGAAACCACTATCCCAAAAGGAGAATTGACAGAATGTAATGTATATGCTAGATTACACGTAATCTAGCAGTTAATATACAAACATGGAGGTAATATAATGTCAGAGAAAGAGACAGGGGCAAGAGAACGGGTTATCCGGGGAGTGGAAGAAGTTGGCAGAGGCGTCCGCGAAGTCGGCAGTGGTGTGCGGGATGCCACTGTGGCCGGCGTTGAAACCGCGAAGGAAGCCGTCAAGAGCAGACTGCCCAACGACCGGCAGACCCGGGACAATGTAGTGATGGTGCGGGTTGACAAAGACACTCTGGACCGCCTGGACGACCTGGTGGAAGCCGGTGTGGCTGGTAGCCGGTCTGAAGCGGCCAATTACCTCGTAGTTGAGGGTGTCAAGTCCCGCCAATCCTTTTTCGACGCCATTGCCGAGAAGGTGGAGGAAATCAGGAAGGCCAGGGAAGAACTGCGAAGGCTGCGGGATGAATAGACCTTCATCAATTGGACCCATCCATACCAACGAATCCGGCAACCCGGCAAAGGTGAACTTATGTGGTACGTAACTACCGGCCAGCCAATAGCCTGCGACGGTTGCGGTGATCCAATCCCGCCTGGGGACCCCTGCATATCGGACTTACCGCGGCAACTGCCCAGGAACATCGCTCGGAGAGATTACCGCCACTTTCATTTGCAGTCCCCGAAGTGCAGTCCGGCATACGCCACACCTTCCTGGTCCTGTTATCAGGAGTTCTCCACCCAACTGGTCTCCGAGCGGGCGAAACATGAAATGGTCTGCCTGGGCTGCGGCCATGCGATTCTTGAAGGCGAAGAATATCTCCAGGAGTTCCTCCATATCCGGGACGATGGCAAGAACGCCGACGATCTGGAGAATGAATCTGGGCCGGCCGCGCTTCTCGCCACCCTGACCAGGGGCCGGCCGGTAAAGCCTGCGTCTTTCTCTGATCTCAGCCGTCAAACCGCGGCGAAGTTTAGACGCGCCGGCTTGGGCAATGGTCGCGGAATCCGTACCGAGGCCGAAGCTGGAACGTTTTTCAGGACCAGCATACCGGGACTGGTGCGCAATCTGGGGGAAGACGCGGTAAAGCAGTTCACCAAAGGCAAAGAGGCAAGCCATATTCGTTCGGTAGCCAACGCACCCGGTCAAGCCCGAAACTCGGCGAACATAGCATGGGAATCTGCCAGGGCTAACGGCAAACGCGGCTCGCGGAATATGACCCGCATGGAAGTGGTCGTCGTCAGGGCAACAAACGCGGCTGACACCGTCAAAATAGCCGGGAGGGCCGCCGGGAAGAGCGCTGGCAAGGGCGCCGCATTCGCCGTCCTGTTCGAGCTTCCGGTAAGCCTCGCCGAAAATGGCATCTCCGTTCTTAGGGACAAGAAATCCAAAAAGGAAGCAGCAAAGGATACCGGGAAAGACCTGGCGGCAGCAGGAGCGGCTGGGGGTGTAATAGCGGCGGGAACAACTGTGGCCGTAGCCCTGGGCGCGGGCCCGGCCCTTGCAACCGCCGCTCCTGTACTGGTTCCGGTCGGCATTGGCGTCTTCGCATGGTCAGCAAGTTCCAGAATCTGGCGGGCCTGGAAGGACGGGTTGAATCGTCTGGAGCTTAATTTCCACGCCGGCTGCCCGGCTTGCGAACCCAGTTGCAATTGCTACGAAGACTTCGCAGATTGGGTCAGTTCCTACTGCGCAGAAGGAAGCCTAACGGAGACGAGGTAGCCCGCTTCAACTCGGGCGGCACAACAAGCACATTAAGGCCCCTTCCTGATATCAGGAGGGGGCCTTAATGTGCTCCAGTTGACCGGAAGCTGTAGCGTTACGGTCAGGCGTTAAACAGTGCTACCTGTCCAGCCACACGTACTCCAGCCTGCGGGCCTGGGAATACTGACCGGAGAAACGCTCGTCCGGCACGTTCTGGACGTAGTTCCAGTGGGTCGGGTATCGGACCGGCCAGAACAGCGGCGCGTAGGGAATGTCGTCGTAGTAGATCTCTAAGGCCTGGTCCGCAAGCACCTTCAGCTTCTCCACATCAGAAGTGACCCGCATCTTTTGCAGCAATTCATCCAGCGCCTCGTTGCAATATCCTGTAATGTTAGTTACAGGAGGCTCCCCGCAGAAGGATACCTGGTCCAGCCAGTCATAGGGGTGGTCCACTCGGGCGCTGCTGGCCGAGGAAGTCTGGAAGAGCCAGTCCGCCGCGTTCCTCTTCTCCACGTATGCCCCACTCTCCTGAACATCCAGGATCAGGCGAATGTTCAGGGTATCCCGGAGGATGAACTCCATGATGGGGCAAACGTGGTCGCGGTAGTCGGCGATGTCCCGGCACAGCGACTTCACCTCGAACCCGTCGGGATACCCGGCGTCAATCATTAGCTGCTTGGCCTGAGCTAATTCTGCGTCTTTGGCCGGTCCGGGCAGTGCAAAGCCAGGCCTGGCGGCCAGCTCTTCCCGCTTCACCTTGCCGTAGACGGTGGAAGCCAAGTAGTCGCCCATCGTACAGTTGGGCATCGCTTCGCACATCTGGTCCCGGTTGATTGCCAGGTTGATGGCCTGCCGCACCCGCTTGTCCTGCCACGGCCCTTCCTCCCGCCAGTTCCAGAGGACACCCCTGCCCACAGGATGGAGACCAGGGAAGTAGGTAATCTGACCGGGATGACGCTCAACCATCGGATCGATGTTCTCCGGGAACATGCCGTGGCTGCTGCCCATCATGATGTAGTCCAACCTCTGGGCTTCGAACGCTGCCAGCTTCGCCGCCACGTCCCGGATGATGAACAGGTCAATACCGTCCAGGTACGGCAGACCCTCCTTGAAGTAGTTCTCGTTCCGGCGGAACTCGATCTTCTCACCCGGCTGGTGGCTCTCCATGTAATACGGACCGGTGCCAATGGGGGTATCCAGGGATTCCATTTCGTCGTAATCGACTTCGGTGTACATCGAGTATTGTTGCAGCCCCAGGTTGGCCAGCAGGATCCCGTCCGGCTGCTTCAGGTTGATGATGATCGTCGTGTCGTCTGGAGTCTCGATGCTCTCCACCGTGCTTTCTCCGGCGACGCTGAGGAACCCGTGGGGCGGCCGGTTTTCAGTTTCCCTGGTCATGAGTTCCAGAGTGAACTTGGCATCGGCGGAAGTCCACGGGTTGCCATTGTGGTTCACCACATTATCGTGGAGATAGAAAGTGTACTTGGTGGACGCCTCGTTCACTTCCCACGAGTGGGCAATGTCCGGCCCTACTCCAAGGAAATCCGGGTGTTGCAGGGACAGCAACTGGTTGAAAACGGGAGCATTCGACGTGGTCTCGTCAATGGCGCTCCGGACGTCGAGCCGGAAATGGAGCGGGCTGCGGCGGTGGACCTGGTTGAGTATCCCGCCGCGCTTGATGGTCTCTTCCGGAGCTGGCATTGCTGTAGGCTCGGCCTTGCTCTGCACTACCGCGCCAATCTTGAACCCCTCTACCTTGGTGGGAGTGGGCATCATCACCTGCTCCGGGGCTTGGGGCTTCTCCGGTTCTGCCCCTTCCTGCGCTGCCTGTGGCTTCTCCGGGTCGGCGGGCTGCATCTGCTGGGCGGTCTGCACCTCCGGTTGCACTGCGGCAGTGCCGCCGCAGGCCACTCCCAGCGCCATTACTATCAACAACGCCGCGGCCAATACTGCAAGTCTGAGAAAACTACCGGTCATAGGTTCATCCCTCCATAGTGCGACGAATGGAAAAGTCCGGTACGGCTTTACGATTAAGTCGCTTTTGCCCCCGCCGAAGGGCTGATCACAACCCCGGCGCAAGTCTAGGATGATTATATGGATTGCCTATGTGGTGTCAATCCCCTTCTAGGAGGCCAAGACGGTACATGCCCGACCCGAAATCATGGCTTGCGCAGGGGTTCTCTCACACCATTTCAATTGACACTACCTTGCGGTTTCCGTATCATCGGGAGCGTTCCCGGTTGGGGAGCCGCTGTCGGCCAAGTCGGAAGTCCTCAGGATACCTCAGGTAGAGTAAAAGTGCGTCAATACACAACTCGCAGACTGCTTCTGGGCATCCCCACCATATTCGGGGCCGCCCTGCTCATATTCATAATAATGCGCGTTGCCCCCGGCGACGTGGCAAGCCTGATAGCCATCGGCGGTGCGGAGGGCGAGGAGGAAATAAACCAGGAGGCATTGGACAAAATCCGCGAGCGTCTCGGTCTGGAAGCTCCCCTGCACATGCAGTTCCTTAACTGGATGTGGGACCTGGCCCGCTTCGACCTCGACGAGTCCCTGTGGAACCGCCAGCCTGTCAGCGACCTGCTCGTCCGGCGCTTCCCCTTAACCCTCCAGTTGTCCGCAATGGCCTTGCTGCTGTCATGGATCATCGCCATCCCCGTCGGCATCTTATCGGCGGTCAAGCAGGACACGCCTCTTGACTACATACCAAGATTCCTCAGCATCATTGGGCTTGCCACTCCCAATTTCTGGCTTGGCATCCTGATGCTCACCTACCTTGCCGCCTTCTTCGGCTGGGTTCCCGCACTGACTTATCAGGCCCCCTGGCGCGCCCCCACGGAGAACTTCTCCCAGCTTATGCTTCCGGCAGTAGTGCTCGGCACGGCCCTGGCCGCCATTCAGACAAGAATGACCCGGGCCACCATGCTCGAAGTCCTCCGGGAGGACTACATCCGCACCGCCCGGGCCAAGGGGCTGGGAGCGCAGGCGGTGCTATGGCGTCATGCACTCAAGAACGCCGCCATCCCGGTGCTCACCATCTCCGGTGGACAGCTCAGCGGCCTGATAAGCGGGTCGCTGGTAACCGAGGTTGTGTTCAACCTTCCCGGCCTGGGCCTGGCAACCGTGGACGCGGTGCGGCTCCGGGACTACCCTGTAATCCAGAACCTGGTGCTCTTCATAACCATCGTACACATCGTGGTCAACCTGGGCGTGGACCTGCTCTACGCCTTCCTAGACCCCAGAATCCGATACGCCGACTATTAGCGGCAAGCCTGGTGCCGCAAGCCTGGAGACTAATGAACGCTGGACCAAGCACACCCGAGACGCCGGCAACGGAGCCGCTGCTGGTACTCCCCCAAGAGAGCCAGTGGAGCAGGCGCATCCGCTGGACACGCCGCTTCCTGGTCAACAAGCCCCTGGGGGCAGTGGGTGCTGCCATCGTGCTCTTCATGTTCTTCCTGAGCGCCTTCGGCTCCTTCCTCACCCCCTACAACCCCATAGACATGGACTTCTTCGCCAAGCTGGAATCCCCCAGCAGGACTCACCCCCTGGGAACGGACCTGTACGGGCGGGACGTTCTGAGCAACATCATCGGCGGGGCGAAGATTTCCATCTACGTGGGCTTCGCCTCGGTGATTATCGGCACGGGGCTCGGCGCGGTCTGGGGGCTGACCAGCGGCTACAATGGGGGCAGGTACGATCTGATAAGCCAGCGCTTCATCGACGTGCTGCAAAGCATCCCAACCCTGGCCCTGGCCCTGGTCATCGTCGCCTCCCTGGGTTCCAGCCTCAACAACATCGTCATCGCCATCAGCATCGGGCTGATAGCCACCTCGGCGCGGGTCGTGCGCTCCTCGGCCATCGTCATCAGGAACATGGACTATATCCTGGCCGCGGTGGCAATGGGGGCAAGCTGGAAGAGAATAGTCTTCTCACACGTAATGCCCAACAGCTTCGCGCCCTACCTCATAGTGGCCACCGCCGCATTGGGTGGCGCGATACTACAGGAGGCGTCCCTGAGCTTCCTGGGAGTGGGGGTGCCGCCGCCGCACCCGTCATGGGGCAGGATGCTTTCCGGCATAGGCCGAGACTACTTCCTGATAGCGCCGTGGATGTCCCTGTCCCCGGGACTGGCAATCGTGGTCGTAGTGCTGGCCTTCAACCTCTTCGGAGACGCCCTGCGCGACGTCCTAGACCCAAGGCTACGGGGCACTGGCCGCCGGTAAGTCATCTGCTAGAATACGTGCGGGCTACCCACCACTCTGGGTGAGTCTGGCAGCCAGAACACCCACCAGGGAAATCAACGCGACGATAACCCCGCCGCCAATCCCCAGGGCTGCCAACGTGAGCCGGTCTATCCGGGCGTTAAGCTGGTCATTAAGTTGGTCCATCCGGATAGTTACTTGGTCTATCCGGGCGTTGAGGTCCCGGATTTCAGCCCTCGTCTCGGTTCGCATATCCTGGAGCGTGGTGAGCACCTTCTCCATCTGCGCTTCCAGCCGCGCGAGGCGGGAATCGTCGGTTGCGACTACCATTGCCAACCTTCCCCCATCAGGTCAGACCCGTTGGCTGCTATCCACTACCTCACGGCACGAATTGGGGCAGTATCTCCGTGCCCATGATCTCAAGCTGCTCCATAGTCTCTTCCGCGGGGCAGAGGGGCCGGACCACGAACTTCTGCGCCCCCGCGTCGATGTAGCGGGATATAGACTGGCAAATCTGCTCCGTGGACCCCAACGCGCTGTACTCGGTGAAGTGAGCGCCGGGACGAGCGCGGGTAACGTACCGCTCCGCCTTGGCCTCGGCTTCCTCCGAACTGGACGCCACATAGTACCCCAGCAGCACCCCAACGTGATCGTCCTCAATCTCCCGGCCATGCTCCGCGGCGGTGCTGAACATGATCTCCCGGCCCTCGCCGACTTCCTCCGGCGTCGCGCTGGACACCAGCCAGCCGTCGCCAACCCGTCCCACCCGCCGGGCCGCCGCCGCGCTGCGCCCGCCAATCCAGACGGGAGTTGACGGCTCAAGGAACGGCTTAGGCGTGATTGAAACGTTGTGGCAGCTATAGAACATCCCCTCGTGGGTAACGTTATCCTCCTCCCACAGGCGGCGCATCAGCCTGATCGCCTCATCAGTGCGTCGGCCCCGGTCCTCCTTGGAAACGCCGCAAGCTTCGTACTCCTCCGGCTCTTCCTGTCCCAGCCCCACGGCGGGGAAGAACCGGCCCTGGGAAAGGTAGTCCAGGGTTGCGATCTGCTTGGCCAGCACCACCGGGTTCCGCAGAGGCATGGCCAACACGCTGGTGCCGAACTTCATCCGGTCCGAGTAGGCAGCCACCATCGACAGCGCAATCATCGGCTCCAGGCTGAAACGGTCGCTGACGATCCGGTCACTGAGCCAGATGGAATCGTATCCGTACTGGTCCCCGACCTCGACCAACTCGCGGAGAAACCCAGGGTCTCCACCTCCCTGACCAAATGCGCCTGGTACGTAGCCGATGGCGATGCTCATGGCTGCTCCTTACATCGTTTGCGTTAGCGGATAGTGGTGGGTAGATGGCAGTTAGAAGTCCTTACCGGCATTTTATAGGGAAATGTCGTGCGGTGCCACAGGGAGAACAACAGAGGGAATTACCTACTGGGCAACAGACCCGTTTTCCAAAAGCTATTGACACTTGGAGTGTAGATGCCTATGGTGTATATATAGACATCCAGCCCAAGTCCGCTCAATTAGCTAATTGTGGGCTAGGCGGGCCTCCCGAAACATGGAGGCCGGTCCTAGCCCACACGTATTTTAGTCCACAATGTAAAGGGACTGCTCAACAGCCGCCCAGAGTACGGGTCAACCGTGTAGGCTGGATCGCCGGACTCGTCCACAAATATGTAGTCATGTCGTGGCACCAGGCTATACCGTCGCCCTACCTGACCCCTCCAGCGGTCCCATACCCGCCTCGGCGCGGGCGTCGTTGATGTGCTCCAGGATGCGCGTTCCCAGGGGGGCCATCTCATAGCCGATGTCCGCCAGCATCCGGCTGTTGTCCACTAGGTAAACATGGGGCACCGCCTGGTCGCCCGTGGTTATCTGGGCGTCCGGGATGAAGCTCCGCACCTGGTCAGCCATAACCTTGATCGTCGCCAGGTGACCGCCG
Source organism: Dehalococcoidia bacterium (assembly GCA_034422355.1). Classification (GTDB taxonomy): domain Bacteria; phylum Chloroflexota; class Dehalococcoidia; order Lucifugimonadales; family UBA3495; genus CATOSP01. The sequence continues at coordinate 50,819 of DAOUJS010000008.1, forward strand.
CTGATGTATATGCGGTGGTTCAGACTGTCGCTCAGGGCCGCCCGCACGAATATCTCCGCCGCGTCCTCGGCGTGGATCATCGGCGAGGGTTCGTCCTGGTGGAACGGCATACTGACGGACTGCCCGATGGCCGGCAGCGACACCATCAACCCGCCGATCATCCCCGTCATGCCCGTGACCCGACCGTGTCCGAACACCGTGCAGATGCGTATCCCCACGCAGTCCAGCTCGTACCGTTCGTTGTACTTGGCCGCGGCAAAATCGTTGGCCGCCTTGGTCATCCCGTAGACGTTCACCGGCGCGGCCAGGTCATCCTCGTTGATGGGACGGTCCCCGAAGGTGTCCTGCACCCCATACACGGCGATGGAGCTGGCGTACACCACCCGCTGCACCCCGGTCCACCGCGCGACCTCAAAGACGTTGTTCGCCCCCTGTATGTTTACCAGCATCCCGAAGTGGGGCCGCTCCTCCGTATCCGGCGGAAGCAACGCCGCCATGTGGATAATCCGGTCCACCCCATGCACGTTGACCGCCTCCAGCAGGTGCGGGACCTGTGTAATATCCCCCCGGTAAACATGGATGCCGTCCAGGAAGGGAGCAAGGTTCGGACCGGGACGGCCCAGGTCGAAGCAGACCACCTCCTCGCCGCGCTCCACCAACTTGCGCACTATGCGGTTGCCAATGAATCCCGCGCCGCCGGTGACCATAGTAGTCATTGGGAATCTCCCTGGTGCTGAATAAGAAACCAAGGGCCGGAAACCCGATTACGCTCCGGCCCCAGGATTCGCCCATGATACAAACGCAACATGGGCCGCGCAATCCCCGCCAATAGTCGAAGACCAGCCCTGCGCCAAACACCCAGACACCATTCCCGTTCCTTAACCCACACCGCCATTATTGACTTTCCTTCTCCCTTACTGATAGGCTCAGTTGAATTATTCCGCATAGGGAGAAACCGATGGCTAAGCGCCTTTTTAAGGAACTGGAAAGGGCCTACGGATTCGACGAAGTGGCAATAGTTCCCGGCCAGGTCACCATCAACCCCGACATGACCTCCACCAAGATGACCATCGGCCACCACAACTTCGACATCCCCGTCCTTGCCTCCGCAATGGACGGCGCGGTGTCCCCCAGCTTCGCCACCCTGATGCACCAGATGGGCGGCCTGGGCGTCCTCAACGCCGAGGGCCTCTACACCCGCTACGAAGACCCCTACTCGGTCCTGGAAGAGATCATCTCCATGCCCCAGGCCGAGGCCACCGGCTACCTCCAGCAGGTGTACTCCGAGCCTATACAGGAGCATCTCATCGGCGAACGGGTCCAGGAGATTCGCAGGTCCGGGTCCGTCTGCGCCGTCTCCTTCACCCCCCAGAACACCAAGCGCATGTCCCCCGTCGCCGTTGAGGCCGGGGCCGACATCGTTGTCGTCCAGTCCACCGTCACCACCGCCCGCCACATGTCCCGCAGCTACCGGGGCCTCATCTTCTCCGAGTTGCTCGACACCTTGAAGGTCCCCGTAGTCGTCGGCAACTGCGTCACCTACGAGGTCGCCCAGGAACTCATGGAGACCGGCATCGACGGCATCCTCGTCGGCGTCGGACCCGGCGCGGCCTGCACCACCCGCGAGGTCGTCGGCGTCGGCGTCCCCCAGGTCACCGCAACCCTCGAATGCGCCGCCGCCCGCGAGGACTACTTCCGCCGCACCGGACGCTACGTCAGCGTCATCACCGACGGCGGACTCCGCACTGGCGGCGACATCTGCAAGGCCATCGTCAGCGGGGCCGACGGCGTCATGCTCGGCACCCCCTTCGCCCAGGCCGCCGAGGCCCCCGGCCGCGGCTTCAACTGGGGTATGGCGAACCCCCACCCCGAGCTTCCCAGGGGCACCCGCATCGGCGTCGGCACCAAGGGCACCCTTAGCGAGATCCTCTACGGACCAACCTCCGTCACCGACGGCACCCAGAACTTCATTGGCGCCCTGAAAGTGGCAATGGGAATGTGCGGCGCATACACCATCCGCGACCTGCACAAGGCCGACATGATCATCGCTCCCGCCATCAAGACCGAGGGCAAATACTTTCAGTTCGCCGGGACATAGTAAATAGTTGCCAGTGGCTGTTGAAGAGTGTCGAGCAACCCCGGCTACTAGCCACTGACCACTAGCCACCGGCCACTGACCATTAGGAGGAAACCATGCCCGACACCATCCAGATTCTCGACCCCTCCGCCGAGGACATACCCGAGGAGAAGGGCCTGAACGCCAATCTCCCCAGCCTGCGCGGCAAGACCATCGGCCTCCTCGAAAACCGCAAATACCACGCCGACTCCTTCCTCCATGAACTGAAGGATGTCTTGGTCAACGATTACGGCGCGGACAAGGTCATCTACGCCACCAAGTTCAGCTACAGCGCCCCCTGTGCCGCCGAGACCCTGGAATCCCTGGCCAAGGAGTGCGACGTGGTTATTCACGGCGTGGCGGATTGAGGATCCTGCACGACGTGGGGTCTCCACGACACAGTTATCACCGAGACCAAGGGAGTGCCCTCCCTCAGCGTAATCACCAGTGCCTTCACCCGCGCCGCCAACGCCAGAGTCACAACCCTCGGAATGCCCGGCGCGCGTATAGTGGCAATTCCCAGCCCCCTCGCCACCCGCTCGGTGGACGAAGTCCAGCAAATGGCCCACGACTTCGCTCCCGAAATAGTCTCCCTCCTCACCGGCCAACCGTAACGCTTGTCTGCAACGGGGGAGTCTCGCTTAATCCGAGACTCTCCCTCAATCCCGCCCCCAACCCATCGTTCCCGCGGAAGCGGGAATCCATATCCGTCTGATCGCAAGGGGCGCAACCACTCTAATGCAGCAGGCCCTGACCTACCGGGAGCGCAGCCAGGAACACCTGAGCAAGGCCCATCAATTAGGTCGCAGGTATGGGATTTAGAACGTACCCCTTACTTCACCGGGTTTTGGCCAAGCTGGCTTCCTGCTATGCCCAGGACCGGCGTTTTATTGCGTGCCTGCTTGCGTTGGCATTAAACTTGCGTGGCTGAGCAACGATTATGTCGAGGGGCTGAGTATGCTTCCTAAGGTGTTTATTGACGGGCACACTGGTACCACCGGACTCCGCATTCACCAGTGGATGGCGGAAAGGGACGATATTGAACTGCTGACGCTCCCTGAGGAGCTTCGGCGCAATTCTGAAGAACGGCGGGGTCAAATTCAGGAAGCGGATATAGCGGTGCTGTGCCTCCCGGACGATGCGGCGGAAGAGGTGGCCGGCTGGGTGGCCGGGACTGACACCCGCCTGATAGACGCCAGCACGGCCCACCGGGTGGAGGAGGGCTGGATTTACGGACTGCCCGAGATGGAACCGAACCAGAGGGGCGCCATCTGCGAATCAAAGCTGGTTTCCAACCCGGGTTGTTACCCTACCGGGGTTATATTGCTGGTGCGGCCACTGGTCGACGCGGGCTTGCTGCCCGACGATGCGCCGATATCGATCAATGCCCTATCGGGTTATTCCGGCGGCGGAAACTCGCTGATCAGCAAGTGGGAGAACCCGGAAAATGGGTTAAATGGGTTGCCCTATGAGGCTCCATACTCCCTTCACCAGAGACACAAGCATATTCCAGAAATGATGAAGTACGCCAGGTTGAGTATCGAGCCCCAGTTTGTACCGGCCGTGGGACCATTCCGTTGCGGCATGCGGGTGCAGGTACCCATACATTCTGCCATGCTGAATATGGGCGCCACCGGGGAGGAAGTGTGGGAAACCCTGCATGACCGTTACCAGGGCGAGCGATTTGTGGAAGTAGCTCGCTTGCAGGAGCCGGGCGAATTGAACGAGCGCAGTCTCAACCCCGAGGCCTGCAACGAAAGCAACCGGATACAATTGTATGTGTCTCCGCATCCATCGGGGCACATCCTGCTAGTTGCCTTGCTGGACAACTTGGGCAAAGGGGCCTGTGGCGCTGCCATCCAAAACCTCAACCTGATGTTGGGCCTGGAGGAAGGGGCGGGGCTGCCTGCCACAGCCTGACCGGTCAAATCATTAGAGACGCAACGAAGCTCTGAACGAATCCCTTCCCCCTTGACCGGGGAAAGTCAGAATGGCGGCGGCGCAGAAGCTGGGCCGTAACCGGCTCGGCATCGGCATTACCCACTTGGCCGTCGCCCCGATGAAAAGCCGCCTCAAGACTGCCTTCGACTCGGCCCCGTCCAGGATACGACGTGGTTGGCGAGCCCCAGGACGAGGGCAGCGCCCGCGCCCTCTGGAAGCAGGACCCCTTACCAGTTCCCGTTCTGGGCCGTCTCCCTGCCTGAAGCCAGTCCCAGCAACGCCGAGGCGCAGACCATGGCATAGACGGCCCCAAGCGCACCACCCACAGGATCGTCGTCCAGGTCAAGGGCGGTCACGTCACCGTCTCCCCGGTCCGCGACCTCATCGGCGTCGTGGAGTGCGAAAAGGCCACGATGGGCCTGTTCATCTCCCTCGACCCTCCAACCGGCCCCCATGAACACCGGGACCGCCGCCGGAGGCTTCTTGCCACTCCGACCTGTGGCAGCGCGACTATCCAAAAATCCTGTTGTGCGCCATCGGCGAAATGCTCTCCGGCAACGGCTTCGGCCTCCCGCTCCGACGCCTACCAGTCCGCCCAGCACGTCCGCCGGTACCAGTGCCGCCAGGCAACACTAGGCGAAACCGCCTGGCCCCAACTCGCCATTCCCGATGCAACGCTAGATTGGCTCCTTTTGACAGGCATCGGATATGTCCTTACCATTGAGTTGTCAAGCGACAACAAGTCTGTCAGGGGCTTGTCAGGTCGCCGCTTATCTCTGATTTGGTTGGATAATGAGCCTGTCGCTAGTCCCCTATCGCAGCCGCGATAGGGGCTACGAAGTTAAGGAGGGAAAACAGTGCAGCCAGCGATGGATGCCACACTAACGGCAGTTGGGACTAGCCTGTATGCCCCTGCCATAGAGAATTCGGTTGGATACGACAGCGCTGCAGATTTGCGTCTGGCGCAACACTCTGACCTTGAGTTGCTGGCAAGCAGGAAAGAATACATCGACCGCTATGTTCTCGTCCCGATCTTGGAAAGCGATGACATATTCGCTGCTTTTTCTGACAAGAGGACAGAATACAAGGATTGGCGGAATGCTTGGGTTTCTGCACTTGCCGATGAAGCAAGAGCCCAAAATATCGACATTGAAAGCGTTTTGGCAATGCAGGATGCCCAGGACGACCACCTGAAAAAAATCTTTACTGGCTCACATGAGCGGCTTGGTGAGCCAGCGGTGCGGGCGTTGGTGGGCGCAGTAAGCCTTAAGAAAATTGTAAGAAATGCCACGATGCCTTATAGCGAAGGATGGCCGGAGGAATCTTGGCGCTACATCGCGCACCTGTTTGCTAGTAGCGAACTCTGCATGATTGGGGTGCTTCATCATCTGGCTACTGGTATCGGCCGGAATGAAAACGTGCAGACACTGGCTGATTGGAGTTTCATTTACACCGACGATGCGTATAGCGAAGCGGGTTACTACGGGCCAGACGCTGCCAGTCTTGAAGGGAAAAAGTAATGTCTTTGGGCGACCCAATTCTCAGTGAGGCGGCTGAACTGTTCCTGAATGAACTGCCCGAAGACATACGAAACGACTGCCGGGACGTGATGATGAATCGACTCGTTGATGGCCTCGAACAATACACCCCTACCACTAGGAGGGGGCAAATTGACCGGATAATCCAGGGCTGGCACTTCCGGTGCAGAATCTTGAATTCAAATGCCATCAGAGTAGACACGATATTTTTCAGCCCCAACAGCCCGCTTCACCCGATGAATAGGTGGGGATTCATACCTCCATAGAGGTTCGGGTGGCGCACCCCACAAACTCCCGGCCCCACTGACATTTGCCCCTTCCCAACCCCCGACCCGCTGCTCTGTCATATATTCATGGGAGACGGACCAGGTGATGGGCACTGTGGGGAGTGTGCCCATCACGGGCAACCAGGCCAACCCGCCGGAAATGGGGAAATGTCCGGATTTGACCGGAAAATCCAAATTCCCCCAGAAATCCGCCGCCGGGCTGCCCCACGTTGAACGCCCCATGAGTCTTGTCTATAATTAGCCCAACATTCCGCCAGTCCGCTGGCATAGAGGGGTAAGTCCCGTGGCCAACCAGACCGGCAAACGCTATAGCTGCTCCAAGTGCGGTGCCGAGTTCATCGTTACCAAGGGCGGTGAGGGAACCATCAACTGTTGCAGAGAACCCATGCAGCAGAAGTAAACAGCGGCCAATCTCCGGCCCTCATACCCCGTAGTCAAGGAGGCCCCCATATGGCAAATGAGTTGGGCAAACGCTACGTCTGCGAAACCTGTGGCAGCAGCGTTCTATGTACCAAGAGCGGTGAAGGAGTGATCAACTGCTGCGACGTCGAAATGGAGTTGCAGCAACCTCGCAAGCTGCCCTCTTCAGACTAGCTCATGTTGAAGTTCGGCGCATGGCCCCATGCGCGAATGACGGCATCTGAAATGACAACCGGCGGCCTGGCCAGATTCCTTCGGAACCACTCCCGGCTCGCCCTCATCGCGTTGGCGGGGATCGTATCCATGGGCGTCGTCTTCGCCTGGCCATCCGCCGCCCACGCCGCCGGGGTAGACCCTGAGACCCAGTTCGTCCTCAACACCTTCGCCTTCCTCATCTGGGGCGCGCTGGTGATGTGGATGTGCGCCGGGTTCACCATGCTCGAGGCAGGGTCGGTGCGCACCAAGAACGCATCGATGATCTGCCTCAAGAACATCGGCCTCTACGCCATCGCCGGGCTGGCCTTCTTCTTCATCGGCTACAACCTCATGTACGTCGATGTCTGGCACGTCATCGGCGGCTTCAAGCTCCTCTACGGCCCCTCCGCCGACGAGGCTGCCCTCGTCCAGGGGCAGGAAGACGCCCTCCCCGCCGTGGTCGAGAGCGGCAAGGCCGTCATGTCCGATTGGTTCTTCCAGATGGTCTTCGTTGCCACCACCGCCTCCATCGTCTCCGGTACCCTGGCCGAGCGGGTCAACATGTGGTCCTTCTTCATCTTCACCCTGCTGTTGACCGCCTTCATCTATCCCGTCGTCGGCGCATGGACCTGGGGAGGCGGCTGGCTGGCCGAAATGGAGTTCACCGACTTCGCCGGCTCCACCATCGTCCACAGTACCGGGGGCTGGGCTGCCCTGGCCGGGGCGATGGTGGTCGGCCCCCGGCTGGGCAAGTTCCGCCGCGACGGCGGCGCGCGTCCCACCCCCCCGTCCAACGTCGTGCTGGTCACTCTTGGCGTCTTCATCCTGTGGTTCGGCTGGTTCGGCTTCAACGGGGGATCCCAGTTGGCCCTGGGCAGCGCCGTCGATGCCGTGTGGATGAGCATCGTCCTGGCCAACACCAACCTGGCCGCTGCTGCCGGAGTGATCGCCGCCCTGGCCCTCTCCCGGCCCCTCTTCGGTCGCATCGACCTGTTCACCTGCCTGAACGGCGCGCTGGCCGGGCTGGTCGCCATCACCGCCGGGCCCAACTTCGTTGACCATTACTGGGCGGTCATAATCGGCGCAATCGGCGGCGCTATCTGTACCGGCGGCCTCAAGTTCCTGGAGATAGTCAAAGTCGACGATGTGGTCGGTGCGGTCCCGGTCCACCTGTTCGCCGGAATCTGGGGGACCCTGGCCGTCTGCATAACCACCGGCGGGGACATCCTGGTCCAGCTTGCCGGCATAGCCTCCGTCGGCGTGTTCGTCTTCGGCATCTCGTGGGGCGCATGGCGTGTGCTGGCATGGACTCTGGGCGCCCGCGTCTCCGAGCAGGTGGAACAGCTAGGCCAGGATGCCGCCGAGCTGGGCATCGAAGCCTACCCCGAATTCGTCCTAATGCCCGACCTCCCCGACGACGACTAGGGCGTGTGGACATTCAGACAGCGGACTGCCTCCCGGTTTTTACTCAGGGACAACGAAGCTCAACATCGTACGTTGGGTTAGCCTTACCTGAGTTGATGGGAGAGCATTATCGTTTGCGACTACGAAGGGGCGCGCCAATGCGCCCCTTTTTGTTGTTAGAGGGAGACGAGGAAAATGACGGCGAAGACCAAGGTAATCGCGGCGGACAGGACCGCCAGAAACATGGCGTGGCCAGGGTCCTTCTCGCCCTGGCCGGAGACCGCGTCCCGGAGGGCCATGAACATGAAGCCCCAGACGCGGCGGTTATGACCAGGAAGGCGTACTGTAAAAGGGTGAAGTTCATGTGGTCCCATAACGGATTGGGTGATTTCTTGTGAGGCGGTGGCGTCACGGTTTACCATCATCGCTTTCTCTCCCCTTCGATTATGACGACGTTCCGGGTGGCTGAAACTCCCGCATGGGCGAAGAAGGCCCATAGTTGGCTGAGGTCGTCTTTATCTACGACGTGGATATAGATGTAGTAGGAGTCTTCGTGGAGGTAGACGTTGATGACGCTGGGGAGGTCGGTGATGTTGTGCTCGATTAGTTTCTCCCATTTTCTCTCCGCTGATTTGCCGCTTTCAGACAGGACATCTTTGATGGCGAAGCCGTGCTCCAGCGTTGGCAGGGGCGTTGGCACTGGCCGGGTGGGTCCTGTTTGAACCTGGTCAGGGTTGGAACCGGGAGTCGCAGCGGCACAGGCCGCTGCGACTGTGATCCAGAGGGTCATCAGGGTGAGCATTAAGATTTTCATGGTCTCCTCTTAGCAGCTATAGGGTGAGGCGCAGGAGCGCCAGTTGTCGTCCTCCCCGAGGTCCTGGTAGACGTTTACCAGCGGGGATATGATGCTCTTTCTCGTGTTGGCAAACTTGCCGACATGAATACCGTACAACCTGACGTCGGTTTCCGAACCGGCCAGCTCGTAGTAGGGGGATCCGCTGTCGCCTCCGTGGGAAGTTATGTTGATGAGGTATTGGCAGAGGAGCATCCGGTTGTTTCCCTCGTCGATGTTCTCGCAGGTGTCACTTATGTTCCCGAAGACGTAGCCGCTGCTCCTGCCGAACCGCCGCAGAGGTTTGCCCGGGTAAACAGTCCCTCCTTCGTATTTCACTTTTAGCTGGTCTCCGGTGGCTACGTCCACGGCATTGTTGGCGGTTGGCTTGGCGATGTAGCCGCGTCCGTAGCTGACACCGGAGTCGAACCGTATGAATGCGGAGTCGGACTTTCGGCATGTTTTACCTGTTGGGCAGCCGGTGATGGCGGAGAAGGCCGGGTCTACGGACTCATTGCCTACTTTGTGGCTTGCATTGGCGCTGCTCGGCTGGTAGAAGGCGATGCTCGTGCTACCGCCGTCCCAGTCATCTTCGGTGCAGTGCCCGGCTGTGACGAAGCCGGCGACTCCGGCTTTTTCGGTAACGAAGCCTATGGAGCAGAGGTGGTGCTCTGCGCTCTTTACTTGGTAGGCTCCCATCATCTCGTTGTTCCGGGCTCTCTGCCGGAGCGTCTGCTCTTTCACCATCCTTTCCCGTTGCGTGATGTTAACGGCGGCGTGTGGTATTTCGAGCTTCGTGAGTATCGCCAGGATTTCACTTTTCTTCGACAAGTCGAGAATGCCGATTTCCAGGCGATTGCTTTGCTCCTCCAGGTCTGTGGCGACAACGCTGGAGTGGCCCCATACGTCGTTTTGCATGGAGGAGTACCATGTTTGGAGCTGGGTCATGGTGTAGTCACCGCTGACTATGTTGAGTCGGGCGTTCGTATTGGTCCCGAACTTGTCCTGTACGGCATCACGGGCGTCGGACTGTTTTTCTGTGTTAGTCTCGTCGCTGGTGAGGAAGATGTTGAGGACATCGCCGTCATCGTCTTTGGTGAAGTAGAAGCCACCGAACTCGGGGACGGTGCTACCGATTTCAGCGAGGAGTTGGTTGTTGTCCTTGTGCGTGGTGGGGTTCAGGTTCTCGCCGGTGTCTTAGGCGCCAGCGTAGCTCGTTCCTGCGATGAGCAGGGCAAGCACAGCTATGGCTGCAAAGAGCTTCGTGGAGAACATTGGGGATACCTCCGTTAAAGTGTGGTAGCCGGGGGCACTTTGTTGATGTTAGCGATCAACGACGGAGGTACATATATGCCAATGGGGAGAGAAGCCGGTCGTGGCGACCGGGAGAAGGATGAGTTCGAGGGTCGTGGGTAGCCTGGACAACGCCACTGCATCACCTCCTTTTTGGTCGAGACTGCGGGGCAGTATATGTGAAATGTAGATGTTTTATAGTAGGGAAATCCCTACGTTTTTGCCTGAATGTCCACACCCCCTAGTCGGCATCCAAAGAGAAAGGCCCCGGAATGTTCCGGGGCCTCCTTAACGCAACAGCTAGGCCAGTCACATCCTACTGGAAGTACGGGATCACGTGCCGCCCCATCAGCTTGATCGAGTCCATGATCCGGGTATGTTCCAGGTTCCCCGGCTGCACGAAGCATAGCACCTGGTCCACCCCCGCCTCCTGGTACTTCTTCATCACCTCGATAATGGTGTCCGGGCTGCCCATTGCGAAAGCCCCCGACGCCAGATGGTCCTCCGCCGTCTTGTCGGCCCGCTCCGTCTGCACCGCATCCACCGCGAAGCGGTAGGAATCGGGCACCTTCCGGCCCGCCCAAGGCGCATAGAGGTTCTCCGCCTGCTGCACGAACCACGCCCCCTCCTGCCCGCCGATGCGCCGCGCCTCCTCATCGTCCTCGCCGCAATGCACGATGCACAGGGCCGCGACCTGGTCGTTGACGAAAGCGCCCACCGGCTCGGCGTTCTTCACCGCCTCCTTGTATGCCGCGACCCGCTCCTCCATCTGGGCGTAGCCGCCCAGGTTGAAGCACAGCACCCCCAACCCCAATTCCCCGGCTTGGCGGAAGGAATCGGGCTGGCTACAGGCCACCCACAGCGGCGGATGCGGATTCTGCACTGGCTTGGGGATGACTGACCGCTCCGGGATGTTGAAGAACTCCCCCTGGTGCGAGAAGGGGTCCTCGGTCCACATCTTGGGTATCATACCGATGGCTTCCCGCCACTGGGCCCTGGTCTGCTCCGGGTCAACCTCGAACCCGTCCATCTCGATCAGGGTCGTTGACCGCCCCGTGCCCAGGTCCATGCGGCCGTCGCTGAGGATGTCCAGCACCGCCGCCCGCTCCGCCACCCTGACGGGATGGTTGTACTGCCCAGGCAACAGCGCCACGGCGTGGCCGATGCGGATGCGCTTGGTGCGTTGCGAGATGGCTCCGTAGAGCACCTCCGGCGCGGAGCAGTGGGAGAACTCCCGCAGGAAGTGGTGCTCCACCGTCCAGAAATAATCGAACCCTACCTCATCCGCCAGGTCCACCTGGGCCAGCACCTGCTTGTACCGCTCCGCCTCAACGCCGGGATAGTGTGGCTCCGGTATCTGAATCTCGTACATCAATCCGAATTTCATACCCTGTATTCCTCACAGCGTAACTTTGCGGCCATTCTAGCACAGGGTCATCTACAACGCAGGTTGAAATCAGTGGCAGAGGCCAGTTGACACCTAACCATCTCCGACGGGCACAATACGGGACAGCGAACCAGTACCGCCTATACACGCGACCACGGAGATTCTCGTAAAGTCATGCCCGATTTAACTATTGATACCCTCAAGTCAGAAGCCAATGTATTTGCGGAAGCCGAATCACGACATGAAGAGCCCAGCTTGTACTGGGTGACGGACGGCAAAGCCATCGGGACATATTTCGAGCAGAAGTTTCGAGCCTATCTCAAGGGACAGTACGATTATGAGGAGGGATCATCAGCCAAGGGCATTGATTTCCCCGGTCTCGCCACCGATATGAAGGTGACGAGTATCCGGCAGCCTCAGTCCTCTTCTCCGTACAGGTCAGCCCGCCAGAAGATATACGGACTCGGGCATTCGCTTCTGGTCTTCGTTTATGCAAAGGCTGACAATACCGTCAGTGAGACCGGACGGCTAGATATAAGACATGTTGTATTCGTGGAGGCAAACCGGACAGCTGATTACCAAATGACCACAGGGATAACCAACATACTTCAAAACAGCGGCAACAAGGACGACCTCATCGCTTTTATGATGGATCGGATGCTTCCGGTAGATGACATCGAAGCGTCAAACCTGGCAGACGAACTGCTGGAGACCCCTCCGGCGATAGGATACCTCACGATTTCCAACGCCCTCCAGTGGCGGCTGCAATTCCGCCGTGTAATAAGCGAGGCCGACATTGTTACTGGAGTGGTCCGCGTCAAGTGAAGCAAATTAAAACACGGCGCAAGGTTGAATTTGGCGATTTTCAGACCCCCTTGCCGCTTGCCAAATCAGTCTGTGCCCTCATTGGCAATACCGGTTTTAAGCCGTCTACGATTATCGAACCTACCTGCGGGCAAGGAAACTTCTTGAGGGCAGCGCTTGGGATATTTCCGAATGCCAGGATAGTGGGCTATGAATACGATCCAACGTATACTAGCCTGGCAATTGGCTCTGTGTCACGGTCTCCTCAAGCCACAGTCTACCGCAGCGATTTCTTCCTGACCGATTGGGATGCCGAACTGGAGCAGGTGGAAGATCCCTTGCTCGTACTTGGAAATCCGCCGTGGGTCACCAACTCCGTACTCGGTTCTATGGACGGGCGTAACATTCCCCCCAAGTCCAACTTGGATCGACTGCGAGGCATTGACGCCATCACTGGGAAGGCGAATTTCGATATATCGGAGTGGATGATTCGGGAAAATCTGCGATGGTTCGCTCACCGGGAGGGGGCCATTGCGGTGCTCTGCAAGACCAGTGTGGCACGCAGAATACTGTCATACGCATGGTCAACCCGCGCCCCCATCGCATCCGCATCAATTTTCAGGATCAACGCAGACCGGGAGTTTGGTGCTTCGGTAGACGCATGTCTTCTGTATATCCGGCTAGCTCCAGAATCGGAAACCAACTCCTGTGACGTTTACGATGGTCTATCTTCATTGAGTCCGTCGTCACGTTTCGGGATCAAACATTCCACGCTCTTGTCTGGACTTGACCCTGCCGCTGCCAGTAGAGTGTCAGATCTTTACTCAAACACGCAAGCCGGTTGGCGGTCGGGCGTAAAGCATGACTGCCGGAAAGTGTTTGAGTTATCGATGAGAAACGGCGAATTGGTCAATGATCTTGGTGAGACAGTCAGGGTGGAGTCCGAAAACATAGTATTTCCACTGTTAAAAGGTTCGGATTTGGCGAACCAACGGTATCCACACAAATATGTTTTGGTCCCAAATCGCTCAACTGATGAGTCTCCCTGTGACTTGCGGATTCGGGCCCCTCTGGTGTGGCGATACTTGGAAGCTCATGAATCCTTGCTCAATGCACGTGGTAGTGCTATCTACAAGAATCGGCCAAAGTTTTCTGTTTTCGGCATTGGGCCGTATTCATTCACTCCCTGGAAAGTAGCTATATCCGGGCTTTACAAGAATCTACGGTTCTCCAAGGTAGGGCCGGTGGACGGGAAGCCCGTTTTATTGGACGATACATGTTACTTTTTCCCTTGCGACAGCGAAGAAGAATGCGATTTGCTTTTCAAAGTCGTAACGTCGCCAGATGCGACCGCGTTTTGGTCATCCCTGGTATTTTGGGATTCAAAGCGGCCGATAACTGCGAAATTACTCAACCAGCTTGACCTTGCAAAGTTATCTATACAAATGGGACTACAGATTCCGCTGACTTGGTCGTTCCAAAGCCGAAAGCGGCCCGCCACACTTGAAACCCAGAGACAGTTTTAGGTCAAATTCCCCATTCCAACCGCCGATGTCCCTGGCGTAACCGGGGCCGTCCGCTTTGGTCCAACAGACTATTATCGATAAACTCACCGGGTTGAAAGTTCTGGACGAGGGGCATCCGGGAACCTCAGCAGATTGTCCAACGCAGGCTCGACCTCTTTCAGGAGTTTAAGGCTCGCCTTCCGCATGGCTATCATCATGCGGTGAATGTTCCAATCCTGCTACCGCCAGCCCACAACTTGAGCGGCCAACGCCAAGGCACTATACTGGCCCAGCCATGCAGAATCGAACAAGCCACACCCTCAACGCCCGCCGCATCGACGTCGAAAACTCCTTCGACGCCATCCAGGACTACTACGCCGGCCAGGGCTGGACCGACGGCTTGCCCGTGGTCCCCGCTACCGAGCCGCTGGTGCTCCGGATGCTGGAGGCGTGCCCGGAGTCCCTTAGTGGGCCGCCCGGCCATTCCCTCGGCGTCATGCACCCCCGAAACGCCAGGGTCACCCTGGAGAAGATCGCCATCAACGCCGTCATGGCCGGATGCCGCCCCGAGTACTTCCCCGTGGTGCTGGCCGCGGTCAAGGCCGTGATGCAGGAAGAATTCAACGTCGCCGGGGTATCCTCCACCACCGGCGGAGCCGCGCCGGTCATCATCGTCAACGGCCCCGTCGCCTCCCGCCTCAACATCAATGGCGACGCCGGTTGCTTCGGCCCCGGCTACCGCGCCAACGCCTCCATCGGCAGGGCGCTGCGCCTGCTCATCCGCAACGTCGGCGGACTCATTCCCGGCGAGATGGACAAGGCAACCCTGGCCCTCCCCGGACGCTACACCTTCTGCTTTTCCGAAAACGAGGCCCGCAGCCCCTGGGAACCCCGTCACGTCGAGTTGGGCCACGACCCCAATACCAGCATGGTCACCGTCGCCGGCATCAGGGGCGTCTATCCCGTCATGGAGACCACCGTATCAACCGGCCTGGAGGTCCTGGCCACCATTGTCGGGACCATGCGCGGGTCCGCCGTCTCCAACTACTACCAGATAGGCACCGGCGCCCAGATCGTCCTGGTCCTCTGCCCAGAACATGCCGACGACATCGCAGGCTCCGGCCTCTCCAAGGAAGACGTGCGCCAGTACGTCTTCCACAACGCCCGGATGCCCATCGGCCAACTCAAGGGCGTGGCCCACTACGGAAACCGCAACTGGCCCGCCTGGGTCGACGAGGACAACCCCAATACCATGGTCCCCCTGGTCCGCGACCCCGGGGACATCGCCATCGTCGTAGCCGGCGGCGACGGACGCCACTCCGCGTGGCTCGCCGGCTGGGGCGTCACCCGCATGACCACCCAGGACATAGAACTGCCTGAGTAACCCGGCTGCCGTGGCTCCCTGACCGGCATTCCCAGCCCAAAGCCGCTGTTCCCGCTTTCGCGGGAATCCACTTTCCTGCCCTCAGCGTTTATCCAATGCCAGGGAAACTTGTCCTGTTTCCGAACATCGTAAGGACTATTGCAAACAGGTCTGGAAACATATTGACGCAGATTGGCCACAAGATGTACCATATTCGTAACCAATAAGAGGAGAGGATACTATGGCACAGGCAGCTTTTGTTCCCGGCGCGGAAGATATTGCCCTCCCGGTGATTTGCCGCCATCACTGGGTTATCCAGCCCGCCAACGGCCCCGAAAGCCTGGGCGAGTGCCAGGTCTGCGGCGAGGTCAAGTCCTTCAAGAACCACGTCGATAACGGCTCCTGGGGCGACATCCGCCTCAACCCGCCCACCGCCATCGACAAGATCCGGGACCGCCAGAGGTCCATCATGATGGCCGAGCAGGAGGACTTCGAGGACGGGGACTAGCAGGAACCCTGCATTAGCCTCCTCCTTCCTCTCCTGCCCAGGCATCCCAACCCATAGACTATTACCCCGTGCGGGCCGTCAACCCGGCCCCGCACGGGGGTTTTCATACTCCAAAGAAGTCCTCCGCCGTCCCTGGGTTCCCCACCCAGACGATTTGTGGTAGCAAATGCCAACCGAATTACCATATCTTGTATCTTATGTCTACTTATTGCCTTGACAACTACCTATCGGGGTAGGGCTATAATATCCCTCTTCGGAGGTTTAGATGTCGAGTCAGTCCATCGCCAGCCCGTTCACCCACCTGCACGTCCACACCGAGTACAGCATGTTGGACGGCATCAGCCGCATCCCGGACCTGGTGACCCAGACCGCCAACCTGGGCATGTCGGCCCTGGCCATGACCGACCACGGCACCCTCTACGGCGTGGTGGACTTCTACTCCGCCTGCATCGAGGCCGGTATAAAGCCCATCATCGGCTGCGAAGTGTACATGGCCAAGAGCAGCCGACACGACCGCAGCGGCCTGGAGCGCAGCCCCAACCACCTGGTCCTGCTGGCCCGCGACAACACCGGCTACCGCAACCTGATGCAACTGGTCACCCGCGCCCACACCGAGGGTTTCTACTACAAACCCCGCATCGACCGGGAGATTCTGGAGCAGTACCGCCACGGCCTGATTGCCCTCTCCGGCTGCCCATCGTCCGAAGTCCCGGAGTTAATCGCCGCGGGCAACTTGGACGAGGCCAAGCGCGTCGCAGGCTGGTATAAGGACCTCTTCGGCGACGGCTACTTCCTGGAACTGCAACGCCACGAGCACGTCCCCAACCTGTCCGAGATCAACCAGGCCCTGGTCCGCATGTCCCGGGAAATGGACCTGCCACTGGTGGTCACCAACGACGCCCACTACGTCCACCAGGCCGATTCCCCGCTACAGGACGTCTACATCTGCATCCAGACCAACACCAACCTCCAGGATGAGAAGCGCCTGCGCATGGAGGACAACTCCTACTACATCAAGAGCCCCGACGAGATGGCCCAACTGTTCCCGGAGTTCCCCGAGGCGATGGCCAACACCGGGCGCATCGCCGAGATGTGCAATGTGGAGTTGAGCTTCGACCAGACCCACCTGCCCCGGTTCCAGACCCCCAACAACATGGACGCGGAAGAATACCTGACCCGATTGTGCTGGGAAGGGTTCAAGCGCCGCTACCCCAACCCGACGCCGCAGGCGGAAGAACGGCTCAAGTACGAGTTGGAGGTAATCAAGTACACCCAGTTCGCCAACTACTTCCTGGTGGTCTGGGATATCATCGACTTCGTCCGCAAGCAGAACATCATGTACGGAGTGCGGGGCAGCGCAGCCGCCAGCGTGGCCCTCTACTGCCTGGGCATAACCAACGTCGACCCCTTGGAGTACCGCCTGGTCTTCGAGCGGTTCCTCAACCTGGAACGCAAGGAAATGCCGGACATTGACCTGGACTTCCAGGACGACCGCCGGGACGAGGTCCTGCACTACGTCATCGAAAAGTACGGCAGCGACCACGTGGCCCAGATAATCACCTTCGGCACCCTCGGCGCAAAGGCTGCCCTGCGCGACGTGGGCCGGGCAATGGGCATGTCCTACGGCGACGTGGACCGGATCGCCCGAATGGTGCCATTCAAGGCCCGCAACCTTGAGGACGCGCTGCGGGTCAACCCGGAGTTCGAGAACACTTACCAGAACGAGCCCGCGATTCAGAACCTGGTGGAAAACGCCAAGGGACTGGAGGGCATCGTCCACCACGTCAGCACCCACGCCGCCGGCGTCCTCATCGCTGACGAACCCCTGACTGAGACTGTCCCGTTGCAACGCCCCACCCGCGGCGATGAGTCCAGCCCGGTCCTTATGACCCAGTACTCGATGGACCCAGTTGCCAGGCTCGGTCTGCTCAAAATGGACTTCCTCGGCCTGACCAACCTGACCATCCTCGACCGGGCGGTCAATCTGCTGGAGCAGAACCAGGGCATCCGCATCGACCTGGACCGGCTTCCCCTCAATGACCGCGACACCTTCGACCTCCTCTCATCGGGACACACCACCGACCTGTTCCAGTTGGAAAGCGCCGGGATGCGCCGCTACATCAAGGAGTTGAAGCCCTCCAGCCTCAGCGACATCTCGGCCATGATCGCCCTCTACCGCCCCGGCCCGATGGAAAACATCGAAGCCTTCATCAACGCCAAGCACGGCCGGGCGCCTATCACCTATCCTCATCCCAGTTTCAAAGAGCTTCTCGACGAGACCTACGGCATCATCGTCTACCAGGACCAGGTGCTGCTGATTCTCCAGCAGTTCGCCGGGTATTCCCTGGGCGCAGCCGACATCGTGCGCAAGGCTATGGGCAAGAAGATTGCCGCGTTGATGGCCCAGGAGCGGGAGAATTTCGTCGTAGGCGCACAGTCCAAGGGCTTCGGCGTGGAGATTGCCGTAGAGGTCTTCAACCTCATAGAACCCTTCGCCGGGTACGCCTTCAACAAGGCCCACAGCGTCAGCTATGCCCTGATTTCCTACTGGACGGCCTATTTCAAGGCCCATTATCCCCTGGAGTACATGTGCGCCGTCCTCAACTCCCGGCTCGACAACCCGGACAGGATAGTATCGTCCATCAACGAGTGCTTCCGCCTCGGCATATCCGTGCATCTGCCGGACATCAACCGCTCCGAGGAGTTCTTCACCATCGACCACAGCGTCGGCGCAACCCCGGGCCTCCGCATCGGGTTGGCCGCCATCAAGACCGTGGGCGAGGGCGCGGTGCGTCCCCTGGTCGAAGAGCGCAAGGAGAACGGGCCATACAAGTCCATCGACGACTTTTGCCGCCGCGCCGACTCCAGGGGCCTCAACCGCCGTACGATGGAGGCCCTCGCCAAGGCAGGAGCTTTCGATACTATCGCATCCCGCGGCGCGGTGGTAGAGTCCGTTGACCAGATCGTTGCCACATCCCAACTCGAGGCCCGCCGCCGCGACTCCGGCCAGACCAGCTTCTTCGACGGCGCGGCCGAAGGAGAAGGCCCCGACTCTCTCCCCGGCCTCACCCTGCCCGACCGGGACGTTGAAGACGGCACAAAGGCGGCGTGGGAAAAGGAACTGCTCGGTTTCTCCCTCTCCCACAACCCCCTGCTCCAGATCGCAAGCCTGGACGCCGGGGACGCGGTCAACGCCCTGGACCAACTGGACGACGAGATGGAAGGCGAGACCAAGACCTTCCTCGGCCAGATCTCCGGGGTCAGCGAGCGTTACACCCGCGAGCAGAAGAAGTTCCTCATCGTCAACCTGGAGCTGCTGGGCGGCCCCATCGAACTGGTGGTCTGGCCCAATGTCCTGGAGCAGACCGACGGCCTGTGGACCGAGGGGACCGTCGTCAAGGCTACGGGCAAGCTCCGCAACCGCAGCGATCAGTGGTCCCTGGCCTGCAACACCGCCCAGGAGTATTCAACTCCTGCCGCGGCCCCGTCCCATGCCAACGGCGTCCATGAGCCGGGCCGCAACGGACACACTACGCCCCAGGCCGAGTCCCAACCCCCAGTCGCTCAGCAACCCGCCGCCGAAACGCCTCCCGCTCAGACCAACGGCAACAGTAGCCCAAACGGGGCCGCTCACGCCAACGGCAAGAACGGCAACGCCAATGGGAACAGCCACCGGGATGTAACAAACGGCAACGTCGCCTACCAGCGCACCCTGTCCCTGGGCGTGGTAGAGTCGGACGACGCCTCGGAAGATGCCCACCTCCTCCGCGAGGTCATCGGCGTGCTGCTGGAATACCCCGGACAGGACCGGGTCAACCTGGAGATTCACACCGGCGGCGCCCGGGTTGTCCTGGAAATACCCGTAGTCAACACGGGCTACTGCGAAGAGCTGGATCAGCGTCTCACTGAACTCCTCGGCGCAGGCTCAGTCCGCTTCCACGACGCCAACGGCTCCGGTCCCACCGGCACCCAGGGTTAGGCACACCCGCCATCCGGTAATGGGAACCCCTCCGTTCAGTCGTGGCGGGCGTTCAAGCCAAGAAGTACGGAGGGAGACCGTGGGACATCCTGTGAAACGCTTGGAACTGGAGCCTTTGCCGCAGGCAAAGGTGGTTTATAACCCCAAAGCTCAAGTGCTGTGGGAGAGGAGATGGCTCAGGGTGTACTGGTCCTTTACGATAAGGACGTAGACACAGGACCGACATCAGCGGTGGCAATTCGCATTGATGATGCCGAAACCGCGCTCAAGCCCTTCGTAGATGCCATCCTGGCCAAGTACGCTGGGAAGACTGATCCTGCTTAATAGACCAAGAGTGCACCAACGGGAAGATCCGCTGGACCACCCTTCCCAAGGCAGCCCAGGCTCTGGACGTGGCCGAGTCAAGCGTATACCGCATCAAGCGACGTTTCGCGGAGGACGGGCTGGACGGAGTGCTAAAGGAGCGGCCCCAGGCCAACCGATACCGCAAGCTGGATGACCGGGCCGGGGCCCATTGTCAACCCGGTCTCGTCCCGGACGACACCGCCCGCCGCGATGGTACCTGACCGCTGTCCTTCCCAGTTACTCTACTCTGCACGGCCCGGTTTCGGGCATACCAATGCTGAGCAGCAAGCTATTCTGGACTTCCTGGGACATCTGGCAGGTTTCCTGCCGGACTACGACTACTTCTGTCAAAGTTGCCTGGCGGATTGAAATTGGCCTTGTCGCCTGCCACGCGGGAGATTTACAGGCGTGGGTCAACCGGCTCGCTTTCCAGAGCCAGGACCGCGAAGGCGCACTCGTGGACGCGGTAGAGCGGTTCCCGGTTAACGAACCGCTGCAATCCCTCCAGACCCAGTGCGAATTCCCGCAGCGCCAGCGACCGCTTGGTGGAGAGGCCGCGCCCCCGCAGGCGTTCCAAGTTGTTGGGCAGGGTATATTCGGGGCCGTAGATGATGCGAAGATACTCCCCGCCCCGGCATTTCATCGCCGGTTGCACCAGACCCCGCCGGCCGGTGGCTATGAAGCCGGTTGGCTTCACCACCATTCCCTCTCCTCCCACGGCGGTCAATTCTTCCCACCAACGGACGGCTTCTTCCTCTTCGTGCGAGGCGAGGTTCACCACCCGGTAGCCTGTTGCCCTGAACAGCCCGGGATCGGCCTGTTGCAGGCGCTCGGCCATGGCCAGGTGCCAGAGGTGGTCCCTGCCTGAATGGACGGCTCCCTCGCTCGCCAGCAGATGGAAGGGCGCAAGCTTGACGTCATCCAGTGAGGTTACCGGCCAGCAATACCTGGTGTAGGCGTCACGATAGAGTTCCGTCAGACGACGCCGCCCATCGACCAACGCCAGAGCATCGCCGGTGTCCACTCCACGCGCCGACGCCTGCTGAAGGAGAGTCAGTGCCGCCGACAGCCCGGCGCGGGCAGACGCTCCGACTGGCGCGTATTGCTCCAACACCAATTCCTGCGCCTTCATTGACCACGGCATCAGCTCACAGTCCAGCAGCACCCAGTCGGTCTCCAGGTCCTCCCAAAGGCCGGATTCGCCACAGGCTGCGCGGACCCGTTGCAGGAACTGCGCCTCGAGTGCGAGGTCTTCAAAGAGCCTGCGGCCCGTTCGAGTGTAGCAGGCGCCGGCGCTCTCGCTGGTGATGCCGAACCGCAGCTCGACAGCATCGGAGTTGCGGCCAGCCACGACGACGGCCCGCGACCCCATGTGCTTCTCCTCGCAGACGACGCTGGAGACGCCGTTGTTGCGATAGTAGGCAAAAACTTCAGCGGGGTGTTCCAGAAGACCAGGGAGCTTGCTGGTTTCGCACGGGGAGATCGTGGGCGGCAGGTACACCAACCACCGGGGGTCCAGGGCGAACCGGCTCATCACCTCCAGGGCCGCCGCAGCCTGTTCTTCTCGTACTGTGACGTTGCCCCGGAGCCGGGTCGACACCACGCGCTTTCCCATCACGTCGTCGATGTCCAGCAGATTCGACGGGCGGTCATTCGTAGCGGCAACCCGCGGTTCGTCCTCGGGGCCGGTAGCCAGGGGTCGCACCGGTTCGTAGTAGACCCGCGCCGCCGGAACCGAAACCAGTTCGTTTTCGGGATAGCGTAGCGCGGTGAGCCGTCCTCCGAAGACGCAGCCGGTATCGACGTTGATGGTGCGGTTCAACCACACCGGTTCCGCAACCGGCGTGTGCCCATAGACCACCATGGCGTTGCCGCGGTAACCGGCGGCCCAGTCGGCGCGCACGGGCAGGCCCCATTCGTCCGTCTCTCCGGTGGTTTCGCCGTAAAGGCAGAAGTCCCTGACCCTCGCCGAGGCACGCCCCTGGTACTCCTCCTTCATCCCCGCGTGCGCCACCACCAGGTTGCCGCCGTCCAGGACGTAATGGCTGATCAGGCCGTCCATGAACCGGGTGGCCAGTTGCTGGA
Source organism: Dehalococcoidia bacterium (assembly GCA_034422355.1). Classification (GTDB taxonomy): domain Bacteria; phylum Chloroflexota; class Dehalococcoidia; order Lucifugimonadales; family UBA3495; genus CATOSP01. The sequence continues at coordinate 72,821 of DAOUJS010000008.1, forward strand.
ATTCCGGCGATTCCATTTCCAGTTGCTCCAGCGACTGGGCCAGTCCGTGGGACACCTGAACGTTCCGCCCCTTCAGTTTGCGGACCAGCTTGGACTCGTGGTTGCCGGCGACGCACAACGCCGTACCGTCCGCCACCATGGACATCACCAGTTTCAGCACGTTGACCACGCCGGGGCCACGGTCCACCAGGTCACCAACGAAGACGGCCTTGCGACCCTCCGGGTGGGCGACCACATAACCATTGTCACCATCGTCATCGGCTACGGGCGGTGTGATCCGGTATTCCAAGCATTCCAGCAGCGAGACCAGTTCATCGAAACAGCCGTGTACGTCTCCGATGATGTCAAAGGGCCCTGTCTCATGCTGGCGATTGGTCCACGACGGCACCCGCCGGATGCTGGCCGCCTCCACATCCTCCGTAGTATCGAGCACGTAGACGTAGCGGAAACCCTCGCGTCTCAGTCCCCGGATGGACCGGCGCAATTGTTGGGCCTGCTGGCGGACGACATGAGAGCCAAAATTCCTGTCGTCGCGTTCCCGGTTGCGGGCGAGACAAACGGACTCGGGCACGTTGAACACGATTGCCACCGGAAGGCAGTCATGCTCCCGGGCCAGGGCGACCAGCGGCTTGCGAGCCTGGGGCTGCACGCTGGTGGCATCAATGACGGTGAGGCGCCCGGCACGCAGGCGGGTGGACGCGATGAAATTCAGGAGAGCGAAGGCTTCAGGTGTAGACGCCTGGTCGTTGGGATCGTCGGCCACCATGGCCCGGCAGGCGTCGGAAGACACCACCTCGGTAGGCTTGAAGTGCCGGGCGGCAAAGGTGGACTTTCCCGATCCGGACGGTCCAACCAGCGCCACCAGGCAGAATTCCGGGATTTCCAGTTTCATCGGGTGAAGACCCCCATCTGGGTCGGCGCACCGCGGGTGGAGTCTTCGGGGCCGATGTCTTGGAAGCGCACATCGTACTGTCGGCGGGCAGCAACCCCACCGGCCCAATCTTGAAATTGCTTCCGCGTCCACTCGAAGCGGTGGTCCCGGTGCCTGAACTCGCCGGGCGGCAGATTCTTGAACAGGGCGTTGTATTCCGAGTTAGGCGTGGTGATGATCACCGCGCCGGGTTGCGCCGTTCCGAACACGGCAGCTTCAAATGCTTCCAGCCGGTCCGGATCAATGTGCTCGATGACCTCCATGGCCACCGCAGCGTCGAATCCGGCCAACCGCTGGTCCTGGTAGGTAAGGGACCCCTGGAGCAGTGTGATCCTTTCCCGCTGGGCGGCTGGCAGGTTGTCCAGACGCAGGCGCGAGTGGGCCGTTTCCAGGGCGCGGTGGGAAACGTCCATGCCCGTGATGGCGCGAAACACGGGTTCCTTCAACAACTCTCGCAACAGGTTGCCCTCTCCGCAGCCCAGGTCCAGCACGCGGGTCGTGCCCACCTCCCGCAGGGCGGCGAGCACCGCCTGCGTCCGCTGCTCCCCCAACCGGAGCGGGGTTTCGAGACGCTCTTCATCGTGTTGGCCGCGTTCGGCGGCAACGTCGGGGGCGGCCTGGCCATCATCCGACAGCCGGTCCAACGCCTGGCGCACCAGGCTGCGCTGCCGCTTCAGGTAACGGGTGGAGATCAGGTCCTGATGTGGATGATCACCCAGCCAGCCCGCGCCGAATCGCAGCAGCTTGTCCACCTCGTCGTCGCCCACCCAGTAGTGCTTGGCGTCATCCAGAACGGGAAGCAGCACGTAGAGATGGGCCAGCAGGTCCCGCAGCCTCACCACCCCCTTGAGGCCCACACCAAAGCAGGGGTTGGCTCCCCACTTGGGGAAGTCCGCATCCAGCGGGTGGTCCTGGATTTCAACGGCGTAGCCCAATGGCTCGAACAACCGGCCAATGAGTTCCGGTCCCTCCCGTGACGGCAGGGTCGGCAGTTGGGCTTCCAATGGGATCGGTTGTTGCGCCAACTCGGGCCGGTCCCTGGAGCTGCCGGCCAGCGCGCTGCTGAACACCGAAGCAATCGCCACGCTGAGGTGCGACGAAGCGACGTAGGGGCGGTCGTTTACGTATTCTTGGAGCCAGCCCGCCGAATTGGACGCGCCGGCCTTGGGACGCACCAGACCCACCGGGTCGATATCCAGCAGGAGGGCGGCGGTGCACCGGTCTACGTCCGCCACGGGATAGAAGACGTCAGCCCTCCCGAAGGGCAGCGGGAATGACTGGAATCGCCCAGGGTTCTTGTGCAGCAGATACCCCAGGTCCGTGGCAGGACGATGTGCGGTGGAGATGGTGAGCAGCATATTCTAAATGGTACGACACGCCCCGACCGGCGGACAAGGTTCTGAATCTGGTAGGGAGTGACTAAAAGCAGTTGGAGTCAATGCCAGAGGGTTTCCCATTGGCCGTTAGCGCGCAGGGTTCTCAATGCCAGCAAGGGGTTTACCGTCTCCTCCTGCCACATGCCCCAGGCAACTTCAACCGGGCTTGAATCACGTGGCGATGGCCCCCTTCCACCGCCCCGCTCCCGATGGGCAGACCCTACCGCCGCGCGGCGGTAGGGTCCAACTGTCCCTGCCGGTTCTCCAGGTAGCCGGCCAACCGGTCCAGGGGATCCCGCCCTCCCTCCGGCATTCAGCCACCACCCTGGCCGCCTCGCCCCGGTCAATGCGCCTTGCCTGTTCCGCCACCCAAGCCGTGGAGGACTCCGCGTCCCCTCCCATCAGGGCGGACGCCCCGTCATGCAGATGTTCCAGCAGAAGATAGCGGTCCGGCAGGAAGCTCTGCCGGGGGAAAACCGCCGCTGCCTGCTGGGCAATCCAGGGCCGCTCCATCCCGTGCGCCGTGCATCCGGGTATTGTCCCATACCCGCACTGGAGCGCCAGCGCGAACATCCGCTCCCCGGTCCCTTGGGGAGAATCCAGCGCCGCGGCATACCGCCGCCCCCTCCCTCCCGGCGCCTCCACCAGGCTTACCGCGCTTCCCGCCAATGGGTCCGCCTGACCCGCTTGGGACACCCTCTTCCGGGACTCACCCTCCCGCCGGGTCCAACTCCAATTCACCAGTCCGCACCGTGCTGCCACCGGTCTCCACTATCAGCCATGTTTCCCATGCCGGAAGCCGCACTGGTCCTGGCAACCGCCAATGGCCTTCCAGCCCTCCCGTTCCACAAACCCGGCAGCTCTCTCCGCATGTTTCAGCGTGACTTCCCTTTGCCGGGTGAACCGGACCACCTCTGCTTCCC
>DAOUJS010000009.1:0-12850 GCA_034422355.1 Dehalococcoidia bacterium
GGACTGTCGGTGGCCACCCAGTTGGAGCTTAAAGGTGATATGAGGTGCTGTGGAGTCCTTTCAGTCGTTTTCAAGACTCCAGAAATGCACATCCCACCTTGGTATTGGTTTAGAAGGGGCGGCCATGCTCCTCAAGGACCATGCCCACGCCAACGGTAGAGTCGGGATCATCGGCTTCTGCTCCGGCGGACGCTACACCCTCATGTTCGCCTGCACCAGCAGCAACGTGAACGCGGCGGTGGACTCCGCCGGCGGCCACATCATTCCCGATGAATTGACCGAAGCCCGGCCCGTGGCCGCTGTGGATATGGTTGCCAATCTCAACTGCCCGCTGCTGGCCTTATTTGGCGAGGAGGACCCCAACCCTTCACCGGAACACGCCGCCCGCCTCAAGCAGGAGCTTGACGCCCACAATAAGGACTACGAGTTCGTAACCTACCCCAATGCGGGCCACGCCTTCTTCGCCGACTACCGTCCCAGCTACCGTGCCGCCCCGGCCCAGGACATGTGGCACCGCGTACTTCTATTCTACGAGAAGCACCTGAAGGGCTAGACCCGGGCTGCGTCGCTCGCTCAAAGAAACCAGCAAGACCGGGCCAGTTGCAGGGCTGCAGCACTCCAAGCGTCTGGGCGAGGTTCCTGAGTTGCCCAGTTGTCACTTCAGGAGGCCGCATATGCCAATCAGGTTGGAGACTCTATCGAAAGCCCTCTCTTGCCGACCAGACTTTCAGTTTCGATGGTCTGCCACCCTACCATCACGTCCCGCGCCCTGAGGACTGGCCATCTCGCCGGTGGCTTATTGCGGGTTCAGTCTCAAGCCGGTGGGATTCTTCGACACTAGCCCAGTGCTCGACGTGCCCCCAGCGCCCACCACAACGGCGCATGCCAGCCTGATCAGCCGTCCGCTTCGTCTGGCAAATTTGCCTCTGCTATTCCGGCGGGTCGATGACTATGTCCGGGTGGGTGTCCACCCCGTAGCGGGCGAATGCATCGTCGATCTGCTCCATCTCCGCGCCCGACAGCGCCCACTCCAGGCCGGAGACGTTGTCCTCGACCTCCTGAACGGTGCGCATCCCCACCAGCGCGACGCTTACGGCGAGGTTAGAGAGGACCCATCGCAACGCAAGGTGCGGCATCCCCTTGCCCCTTGCCGCGGCGATTGGCTTGAGTTCCTCCACAACTTGCAGGTTCCGCTGGAAGTGCTCCTCGGCGAACACTCCCACATTCCACCCGGGACGCCCGCCCGTGGAGCGCCAGTCGTTGTTCCCGAACCGGGTTTCCGCGGTGAACGTGCCGGACAGCAGGCCGAAAGCCAACGGCCCATAGACCATCACGCCGGTGCCCTGCTGCTGGCAATAGGGGAAAATCTCCTGCTCCATGCGCCGGTCGAACATGTTAAGGCCGTACTGCACCACGTCCACGCTTCGGAACCCCTCGCACTCCCTGATCTGGTCGAGGGTGAAGTTGGATACGCCAACGGCGCGGACCTTGCCCTGCTGCACCAGGCTGTCCAGCGCGTGCATGGTCTCCTCGAATGGGGTGTTCACGTCGGGCCAGTGAATGAGCAGCACGTCCAGGTAATCCGTCCCCAGGTTGCCCAGACTCTCCTCCACCGATGCGAAGATAGACACCATGCGGCTGTCCCTGCCCTTGGGCCGGTCCGCATAGCCAACCCCGCACTTGGTAACGACGACCACGTCCTTGCGCCTCGGTCCCAGCGCCCGGCCCAGCACGCTCTCCGACTCCCCCCTGCCATAGGCGGGGGCAGTGTCAAAACAGTTGACGCCCAGGTCAATGGCGCGGTTGACCGCATCGGCGATCTCCGACCCGTCAACGTCCCCGTAGGTGCCTCCCATCTCCCAACACCCGAAACCGAGGGCCGAAACCGTCATATCCGTCGGTCCGAATCTTCGATATTCCATACACTTACCGCTCCTGACAAGTGAAGAACTTGCTGATTGGATTGACCAGTTACGATTCCACGTTAACCAACACGTCTGCACGTTGACAATCGCCACCCCCATTGTTAGATTATCCGCATTGCCACGCAGAAACAACCGTGCCATCGTGCGCACCATTTCCCTGAGGAGGTCAGCCGTGCCGGTCCAGAGATTCAGGCCAATGACCAAGGATTTCCCCACCTTCGACTGCGATGCCCATATCGTGGAACCCGCCAGGGTCTGGGAACGGGCCGCGGACAGCCTCACCAGGGACGAACTAGAAGCCCTGAAAGCCACCATGTGGTATGACCCCGAGACGAAACAGTTGCTGGTGAACGGCAAGGCCGACGTGAACAGCTTCGCCCCGGAGCCAAAGACCGGCCCCGGGGCCATCGACATCGTAAGGCTGGCCGGACCCGGCCTGAAGCACGACATCCAGCGTGCCTTCAACGTCCGCAACCTCAATCCCGAGACCGCCCTGACCAAGGAGCAATCGGACTACCTGGCCCACGCCGGAGCCGACGAGCCGGGGCCGCGGCTTAGGGATATGGACGTCCAGGGCATCGACCAGGTGATGGTCATTCCCACCAGCATCGACACTTATCCCTGGCTCCAGAACGCCCTCGGCGCCCGGGCCATGTGCAAGGCCTACAACGACTGGGCCTACGAATACACCCAGGAGGACCCGGAACGGCTCTTCTTCGCCGCCCTCATCCCTATGCAGAGTCCCCAGTTCGCCGCGGAAGAAGTCTATCGTGTTGCCGCCAAGGGTTGCCGGGTCGCCCTTATCCGGCCGATGGACGCGATGGGCAACTACCCGATCCAGCCCAAGTACGAGACCGTGTGGAATGCGCTGGAGGATACGGGGCTGGTCTATGGAATGCACCCGTTCCCGGCGTCGGGGATTGCCAAGCCCCCCGGGTATTCCGACCAGTACTCGGGCGCGGAGCTTATCAGGAAGACCATCTCCACCTCTGGCCTGCCCCACACCTTCCTTTCCAACGTGCAGAACTTCCAGGCGGAGGCGGCCCTGTGGGTGACGATGGTGCTGATGTCCGGCTTCTTTGAGCGTCACCCCGGAATCAATGCAGCGGTGTTCGAGGCGTCCTCCACCTGGCTCAGCTTCCTGCTGGACGAATGCGACAAGACCTACAGGCTCTACCGCAACGAACGCCAACTGCCCCCGCTGAAGCAGTTGCCCAGCGAGACATTCTTCCAGCACTGCGTCACCGGCTTTGAGGGGGACGAGGCGCCGCCCTCGCGCCTGCCCGACTTCTACCGGGACATCCTGGCCTGGGCCTCCGACGTCTACCACCACGACGGAGACGACGCCTGGAGGGCGATAGAGACAATGGAGGAATGCGAGTTGCCCATCGAGGACCAGGCCCGGTTCCTGGGGGCAAACGCGCGCAGGCTCTACAATATCGAGCCGCCCAACAGGATAATCCGGGATCGGGTGACCGAAATCCACCGTCCTGACTGGTGGCCCGACGAGGACGAAATCCGGGAGGCCCTGAAGCCGCAGTCTTCAGTGACTCGACGGTAACCACCGGACGATGTGACATGACGACTCGAAAAGATTTCGAGGTCTTTGACAGCGACTCCCACCTGGTGGAACCCAGGGAGGTGTGGGAGGAATACCTGGAACCCGAGTACCGGGTCCTGGGGAAACATGCCCTGTGGCGGGAAGAGGGCCAGTTTGATTCCTACCTCAAGATCAACGGCCAGGTGTTCCGGGATACTGCCAACCCCAACATCCCCCGGCACGCCATCTGGAGACCGGGGATGACCTGGGACTCCATAGGCGATCTGGATCCGGCTGTCCGCCACCCAATGAGCGAGGGCGCGTCGGACCCACAGGCGAGGCTCCGGGACATGGACGAGATGGGCATCGACCAGTCCTTCCTGTACCCCACCTGGTTCGCCGAGGGATTCCATCTTGTGGAGGACCCGGACGTTTCCTACGCGCTGGCGCGGGCCTACAACAACTGGGTCTCGGACTTCTGCCAGGCAGCTCCGGACCGCCTCTACGCCGCCGCGATGGTGCCCCTGGGAAACATGGACTTTGCCCTGGCTGAGCTGCGCCGCGCCGCCGGAATGCGGTGTTTCCAGGGGGCGTTCATCCGCCCCATGTTCATGGAAGGGCGCTACCTCACCCACCCCTATTACCATCCCCTCTGGTCCGAACTGGAGCGGCTGGGGCTGACCGCCGCGGTGCATCCCGCCGCGGGTCTGTGGAACCCGGAGTGGACGTCTCACGGCCCCTTCTTCGAGAAGATCAAGGGCCGTCTCACCCAGACGGCTGGACTGGGAGGCGGCGGGGGAGGCCCCAACGCCGGGGGCAGCACCAGCGACCGCAACCGGGTATCTCCGGCCACGGGAATGGTCCCGCTCGGCCATCCCCTGGCCCCGATACTTTCCCACTGGCTGGACAACCACATGTTCGTGGCGTCCACGCTGATCGGCTATACCGTGATGGAGCGGTTCCCCGATATGAAGGTCGTTATGGCCCACGGTAAGGCGTCGTGGATGGAGGAAGTGCTGGAGAAGATGGAGGCTTCGACCCGGGTCATCCCCCTTCAGCATTACTACCCGGTAAGCACTGAACCGGAAGAGACGTGGGAGGAAGGCTGCGTAATGCTCGGCTTCGACGCCGAGGAGAGGCTGATACAGGAACTTCCCCACGCATACGAAAAGAAAGTCGTCTGGGGCTCTCGCTATCCGCACCACGACACGTCCTCGGCCTGGGACGCTATCCAAGCGCTGAGCCAGGCGGATATAGAACGGCCTGTCATCGCCAGAATGATGGGCGGAAACGCCAGGGAGCAGTTCGGGCTGGGTTAGTCGCTACCTTTTCCAGCAACAGGGAACTTACGGTCACGCTCCACAACATGCCGCCCGACATGCGCGCAGGCCGTAGAAACGGCCGGTGCAAGAGCAGACTTGGCGTTCATGTTCTTCCTCATCATCTGAAAGGTTCTCCCTGCCCTCTTTGACGAGGAAGGGCACCAAGACCAGGACTGACACCGGGCCGGCCCACCACCAGGAAAACAGTGCGTTGAGGCCCAAGCCTATCAGGATAGTCAAGTCCTGAAGGTCGCAGAACAGGGTTTCGGTGGCCTCCGCCCGCAGCGACCGGGACTGCATCCGTGCTGCGATGCGCGTCTTGCCGACGTAGAGCACGCTCATCACCGCGGCGATTTGGATGCAATGAAACGGCGTGAAGACCGAAGGCAAGGTTGGTCCACTTTGATTCGGCCTCGTGGCGGCCTCCCCCAGGGCTGGGACAGCTGTGGAGGGAGGCCTCATGTTCTCCGCGCCAACCTCGGTCACGGGCATAAGGGAATTTGCACCAGAGATGATTTCAACCACCGTTGCTCTGATCCTTCCAACCCTATTGCCAACCGACTTTATGGCAGACTGGTCTGCTTCCCAGGCGAAGTGCATATCGAGTCCGTAGCCTGGTTGAACTGCACTCCGACGATCCCCAGGCACAGCAACAGCGGAAGTCCCCGTGCTTCAACAATCTCCCCGCCTATGTCCTATAATTGATTCTCGCCAGCAACCGACTCCCCGCAGTTGCATCAGAACAGAGAAGGGCTTCTCAGGTGCGGCGTTCCGGTGGACGGGGAAGCCGCCCTGAAAGAAATAGAAGAACTATGGAAGCGCCTGAGAAATCACCGAAGATCACTGCGTGGCGACGTGACACCCCTCCAAGGCAGACCAGGGACGAAAGCAGGGCCGGCACGACGGCCCTGCGGAGGGGTTTTGGACCGCCAAAGGTGTCGAAAGCCAGTGCCACTGAATCGCCGATGAACTTGCAAATTCATCCGCGCCTGTGTTTCAACCAAGAGAGCCTTGCGGAACAACCGGCGCAGCGATGACCGAATCTCATAGGTGAAGAAAGGAAGGGAAGGAGGGTTGCCTCGAGTCTAATTTCCGGGTCATACCAGCCTGCGGCTATGGGAATGTCCCGTCGGCCCAACATCCTGCCCTTGCCACCCCTAGCCGTGCCCGGCTATCGCACTGGCAAATTAGTATGGCGCCAGCCGAGGGAGAAATATGAGGTACGACTACATCATCATTGGCGCCGGCTCCGCCGGCAGCATTCTGGCAGCCCGGCTTTCGGAGGATCCCGGGGTATCGGTGCTGCTGCTGGAGGCCGGCCCGGACTATCCTCAGTTCGAGCACCTGCCCGAAGATGTCAAGTTCGGATACAACACCGGCGGGAACGCTCCTCCCCTGCGCACGTTTGGCGGTCACCCTATATCCTTGCTGGAGAGCCGTCACAACTGGCAGTATGTTGCGCGCGCCACCGAAATGTATCCGGACATGCCGGTGCCCCGGGGCAAGGTTACCGGCGGCTCCAGCGCCATCAACTCATCGGCCTTCTATCGCGGAGTCCCCGAAGACTTCGACCACTGGGTTGCGCTGGGCAACGACCGTTGGAGTTTCCGGGAGGTCTTGCCCTACTTCAGGAAGATTGAGACCGATGTAGACCATCACGACGACTTTCACGGCTCCGACGGTCCCATCTTCGTTCACCACTCCCGGAGGGAGGACTGGCATCCGACCCAGCAAGCGTTTTACAACGCCTGCCGGGCGGCTGGGTTTCCCGATTGCCCGGACCACAACAGCCCGGACGCCACCGGGGTCGGACCCGGCATTACCAACAACCATAACCGGGTCCGCTTCAGCACCGCCCTGGCGTATCTGGAACCATCCAGACACCGCCTCAATCTCACCATACGCTCCGACTGCACCGTGCGCCAACTGTTGTTCCAGGGGAAGCGGGCCATCGGCGTTCTGGTGGAAAGCGGCGGCGAGACGTTCACCGTCGAGGGATCCCAGACCATCCTGAGCGCAGGCGCCATCGGTTCACCCCATTTGCTGATGCTGTCGGGGGTCGGGCCTGCGGAGCACCTGGAAGGCGTGGGAATCCCGGTGCTGCTGGACTCGCCGGGGGTCGGCCAAAACCTCAAGGACCATCCCAAATTGTACGTGACCTGGCGAATCAGGGACGGTCACTCCAAGGGTGATGCTCCGGCCCGGGGCGGGGCCACCCTGCGTTTCACCGCGCCGGACTCAGAATACCGGAACGACCTGTCTATCGGGATGGGCGCCTTCGTCACGCCGCGGGTCAAGACTCTGAAGGTGCCAAAGGAAGGCGAAGTCGGGGCTTCCGGACCCGACCTGGCTGAGATGATGGTTGCCCTGCTGCGTCCCGCCAGTCGCGGCGAGTTGAGACTGAGGTCGACGGACCACAACGTTCAGCCATGGCTGGACTACAACTACCTGAGTGAACCCTTCGACCGGCAGCGTTTGCGCCACGGGGTGCATCAGGCCCTGCAACTGGCCCGGCATGAGGGGCTGAGGGAGTTGTTGGGCGACCGTCTGGAACCTGCCGACCCAGACCTTGTCTCGGATGAGGCGCTCGATGCCTGGATGTTGCGGGATGCAGTGACCTTCTCCCACATATCGGGCACCTGCAAGATGGGGCCGTCGTCGGACTCGATGGCTGTGGTGGACCAGTACGGGCGGGTGCAAGGACTGGAGGGCCTGCGGGTGGCGGATGCATCCATAATGCCCGACCTGGTGAGTGCGCCCATCAACCCGGCAGTGCTGATGCTGGGGGAAAGGATTGCCGATTTAGTGCGTCAGGGTCTCTGACGTTACGACATAGATAGCACACTGCCGTGACCTCAGCACACGGCTCTTCGAATCAAGGGAATTGGGCATCGTGTTACAGCGCCAGAGTGAACCTGACAGTGAAGATTCTTTAGAACCAATTGCAACGAAATCGCTCTCAGGGGACTGCGGCTCGGGCGCACCGGGTTCAGAGGAATCACCGTCGCCGCCGATGGGTATGGCCAGCGTGATGTCCACGTTGTTGTCCCGGTCGATGACGACCTGCTCCACGACCATTTGGAGAATCTCCATGCGCTGATCGTCGGTCAACTCGTCCAGGCCCTGACCGACCTCCCTGGCCCACGAGAGGACAGCTTCCATCAATTCCCGCTTCTCGGTCCCGCTGGCCGCCCGCGCACGGCAATCGTCCAGCTTGGCCCTGGCGGTCTCCAGCCTCTCGGTGATGAACCGGCGCTGGTGGTCCAGCTGGGCCTCGGTGATCTTCCCCGACACGTACAGGCGGATGGCCCGGTCCTCCTCCATCTGGATGCTCCGCAGGTCCCGCTCGGCCTGGGCGGTATCCTCTTCCAAGCCGCCGTCATCCTGGGAATCGAGGGCGTCGATACCGGCGACGATCAGGCCGGGGTTCTGAATCACCCGCTTCACCTCGTTCCAGATCGGCTCCTCCAACCGCTCGGCCCGGATATGGGGACGCTCCCGGCAGTCCAGGCGCATACTCTGCATCCCGTTGCACTTGTAGTAGCGGTTGGGAGAGGGAAGGTCGTAACGGTATCTCTTGCCGTTGCGAACGGTGACGCTGCTCCAGGTGGACCGGGCATGGAAGTTGTGGCCGCACTCGCCGCACTTCAAGAGATGCTGCAACAGGTAGAGCACCTTGGTGTTCCGCTTGGCCTTCCTGCTCCGCTGCTTCTTCAGCGCCTGCGCCCGCTCCCAGGTCTCGTCGTCAATGATCTGCGGGATGGGAATCTCGATCCAGTTGTCCTCTGGCTGTTCGTGGATTCTCATGCCGTCCTCGGTGGAGACGTGGCGGTACTTGCCGTAGAGCCAAGTGCCGGTGTAGGCAGAATTTCCCAGGATGTGGTGCACGCGGGACTGGAGCCAAGTCAGCTTGCCCCTCTGGGTGGGGATGCCCTCGTCGGTGAGGCGAATGGCGATGGAGTAGGACCCCATACCCTCGTGGACGTACATCTGGAAGATGCGCCGGACTACCTCGGCCTGCTCCTCGATGACCTCGGCCCTTCCGTCCTGCCCGTTGCGGTATCCGTAGGGGAGTCTGCCGGTGGGCACCCGCCCCTGCTTGGCCGTTCCACGCTTGCCCAGGGTGGACCGCTCCCGGAAGTTGTCCAGCTCGATCTTGCCGATGGCGGCCATGAGGCCGAAGGTCTTCATGTCGATGGCGTCCATGACGGCTTCCAGCCGTATCTGGTGGGCCTCCACCACCTCCATCAGGGCGGCGGCGGGGTACATGCCCCGGCTGAGCCGGTCCGACTTCCAGCAGACGATGGTGTCGAATCTTCCCTTCCTGGCGTCGGCCAGCATCCGCTGGAACTCGGGGCGCTTCTTGCTCCAGCCCCGGCCCACCTCCTGGTAGCGGGCGGTGATGGTCAGCCCCTTCTGTTCGCAGTAGGATTCCATCTCGCCCACCTGCTCGGAGATGGAGGTCTTGTCCTCGGTGTCCTGGCTCTTGTCCGAGACGCGGGCGTAGATGGCCGCCCTCTTGCCGTATTCCTGCTGTTGGCGCTTCGGTGCTTTCTTCGCCATGATTTCCTCCTATCGGTGATACCCGCAGCAAATAAAAGAGACCCGCCCCCTGCCGGGAACGGGTCTGCAAGTAGTACAATACCACCGCATCACCTGTCCTACCAGGTGGCGCCACGGCCCGGGGTGTTCCACCACCGCCGGGCCACTTTTCGCTAACCATGATACTCGGACCGGCAGGCTACGTCAAAGGTAGTGTCTCAGTTTGAGGAAATTTCGCTGCTCCAGACCAGATTGAGTGGCGCCGTGAAACGTATATTTGAGTGACGTTTTTCGTCCTAGAGACGGTCGCGAAAACGGTCAGGCCATCCACCAACTTCCACTAACTCTTCTGTAGAATTTGAGCGTCGAAATTTCCTCACAAGATAATCTCACCTCACGCCTCCTGCAAACTGTCGTCACAAAGGCGACGACCGCGCCGATACGGCCAACAACATGGCAGAGAGTTTCAATTCTCCCGAGAGCCGACGAAAACCCTCAACCAAAAAGCCGCTCCGCCAACCACAACCAACACCGTTGAAATCAACAATATACCCACCATCTCATTGAGCGCAGACCAATAGTGCATAGGCGTACATGACTCATCAGACGCTAAGGCATCTCCACCACAAGTTGAAACACTCACCAGAACCACGAAAGTCCCGCAAAGAGCGATAACGATCACACCCAGATGACCGAGCCACTTTCCCCTTTCGACAGAACGCAGCACGTAGCACGCCGCGAACAACTCCCCTACCAACAACAGGTAAGGACCCAAGAACTCAGGATCATCATACCCAGCATAGACGCCAGCACCTATCGCCAAGGCTAAGATGGAAACCACCAGCCACAATAACCCGCGGGAACAACACATGGGTCGCCCTCTCCTGACAATATCCAATCACTTCTAAGAAACTATCTCAAAACCCTGAGTTGCCATTGCCGCCGGTACCAGATTAGGGCGCAGGCTAGTTGGATCAGGCCTATGTAGTTGGATGCCTTCTTGTCGTACCGGACCAGGATGGCCCGGCACTTGGATAGCCAAGCCAGGGTGCGTTCCACCACCCACCGGCGGGCCGGATGGCGTTTCACTCCTGTGGCGTCCAGCTTCTCCTCTCCTATCCGCCGGATGTGGCCCCAGTACCCGTGAGCCGCCACGGCTTGGTGGCCTGTTGGGTTGTCGTACCCCTTGTCCAGGCACAGATGCTCAATACCAGTATCGGGACGCTCCACCACTATGCCATCCAAGGTCATGTCCAGCAGCTTGGTGTCGTGAACATTGGCTCCGGCCACCACCAAGCTCAATGTTCCTCCACCCTGTTCGACCAGGATACTTCGTTTGCTGCCCGCCTTGCCCCGATCCGTGGGATTGCGGCCTATTGAATCCCCCCAAACGGGCCTTGCCCATGGCACAATCTGCGGCCTGCCACTCCCAGTCCACACCACCCAGTTCCTCGCACTCCGCGACCAACTCCGCCCAGATGCGCTCCAGCACACCCAATTCCACCCAGCGCTGGAAAGTGCGGTGAATGGTGCTGTCGTCTCCCAGCTCCCGGGGCAGCCGGTTCCAGTGGCAGCCGGTGCGCATGCGGAATATGATGCCGTCCAGGATCCGCCTCGGATGAACCCGTTTGCGTCCCGTGGCCTTGGGAGGGTCCATCTCCAGAATCACCGGGTGAATCTGTTCCCACAGATCGTCTGGAACCTCCCAAATCGTTGCTAAAGTCTCACTCTTTCCCGCCATCATCCACCGCCTCACCTGATTTCCCCCCATCCTAACCGAACCGGCTTATCCCTCTCCCTTTCTGCCTCTACCGTTTTGAGATAGTTTCTAAGTATACCCGCTGACGGCACCAGCCTAACCGTAATTCAAACTGAAACAGGACCACGTCAAAGGTTTCGTTGACAGCCGCCGCCGCTTCGTGTTAGGTTGGATTCACCACCCCTATCTCTTCGGCGGTAGGGTCGAGGCCGTCCTTCGGGACGGTCTCTGTCTTTGTGAGGGAGCGGAGATTGATCACCAACCTGTACATTGACGGCTTCAATCTGTACTACCGCGCCCTGAAGGACACGCCGTTCAGGTGGTTGGACCTGCGGAAGCTGGCCGAGACGCTCTTTCCCCAGGACGACATCAACCGGGTCTGCTACTTCACGGCCCGTCTCGACGCCCGCCCCGGCAATCCGTCTCAACGTCAGCGGCAGCAGGCATACCTGCGAGCTCTGGCGACGCTGCCGGACTTCGACGCCTACTACGGGGTCTTCCGTTCGGGAGTAAAGCGGCGCCCATTGGCTGAGCCGGTGGCGGGGCTCCCGTCCCAGGTCCTGGTGAGGGATTCGGAGGAAAAGGGTTCCGACGTGAACCTGGCAACCCGCCTGCTGGTGGACGGCTTCAACGGTGAGTACGAGCAGGCGGTGGTAGTATCTAACGACGGGGACTTCGCCGGTGCGATGCGATACGTGCGGGACGACCTGGGGCTTCGCGTCACCCTGGTCAACCCGGACCCCAGGAACGCCAGCCCCAGGCAGTTGGCCGACGCGGCGACCTATGTCAGGCGTCTGTGGAAGAGCCACCTGAGACGGAGCCTGCTTCCCGACACGCTGAGGGACGATGTTGGCGTCATCACCAAACCTCCGGGATGGTAACGTTCCGTGTGTCGCACCACCACCTCTCTCAGACGCCACTTTGCCCCTCGTACTCGTTGCCGAAGTCATCTCCCTGCCCTTCCGTTGCCGTCTCCGTCCATACGTGAGTTCTTCATCAGGGTCGCCAAGCCGGACTGCATCATTCCTGCCCATCGGCTGGGTAGTCATCGGGCTGGGCGTCTGAGGGCGAGTCCTGCCCGGTCTCGGTCTGCCCGTCCCTGGTGGCGTACCTGACCATCAGGGACAGAAGGCGGCGCAGCCGGTCCTGGGCGTCGGGTCCGGGGTTGGAAAAGACCCGGACCACGCCGATCTCCGGGGCATCCCCGGCGGGCTTACCTCTTCGTTTCTGTTCCTTCCTGTCCTTGTCTTGCATATATCTCAGACGGGCGTGTCTCTCCTGTACTTCCTTCGTATCGCAGGTAGTCTGCTGAATAAGCCGCCGGCGCGGGCGGTGGGGACGGGCGCCGGGGCCGGGTGGTTGGGTCTAGCCCTCCTCTTCCTCCACCATGCCGCAGAAGGTCAGCTGGTACCCCTCGCCCAGGAGGATTTCGCCGCCGTCACTAATGAGGGCCGCGAAGCGTAACAGGGCCATCAGGGGTCCCCCGGAGGGCTCCACGCCCTTGGTGAGCCAGCGGCGCAGCTGCTTGAGGTCCACGCCGATGGCCCAGGCGAAGCCGGTCCAGGTGAGGCCGCTGGCCTCCTTGAGGCGGCGGAGGCGGTCCGGGAAGTCCTCGGGGAACACGGCGGTCTCCACGGGCAGCAGGCGGCCGCCGACCTTGATCCGGAGCGAACGCCCGATTAAAAGGGCTTCAGGGTTGCGCTTCGTCATCGATTACCTCCAGTGTGAAAAGTTGGTGAAAGTCGTCGACGCCGAGGGCCTT
>DAOUJS010000010.1:0-34843 GCA_034422355.1 Dehalococcoidia bacterium
GTACTCCCGTTCCAGCGTGACCTCCTGACCCCCCAGGGTCTGCAAACGCCGCTCCCGCTTGCCCGAAGAGGCCAGTTCATGGCCGCAATCAGGGCACACCGGCCTTTCTCCAGACTGATTTCCGCTCCAGTCCCTGGCGGAACTGGCCAGAGCCGTATCCTGGAGCATCCGGCCCCGCAACTTCGCCAGCCGCAGGTCCAGTTCCTTTTCAATCTCACTGAAAGTGGCTTTAGGATTCTGCAACCGCCACTCCTTCATCCCGGTGATTGCTTCTTCGCTCAACTCCCGCCAGGCCAATCCCCAATCCTTCATTTCCATAAGACCCACCCATCCTCTCTCTTCAGTCCTTTGCCGCTATTTTACCCCTCCATCCTCTCCCCATCCAAAATTCTGACGGACACCCCAGGATACGGTTGGACTATACTAAACTGGGGCATCGGGTTACACTAGGCGGCGTATGCCCCGGCGAAAGCTGGTCGAAGGCCGGCCGGTTCCTGGGGCCAGGTGTGTGTACATTCAGGATTGCTGGAGGAGTATGGAGCCAGAGACCATTAAGAAGGGCGACGATTCCGGCAACCGGATGGTGGTCAAGTATGAAGGCCCCAACGGTACGCCCATCTACGGGATCGGCGTTCCGCAGGCATGGGCCTCGCGGCTGGGTCCCACATGGAGCTACGTCTTTGAGACGGACCGGCTGACTCTCATTGACCCGGGATGCTATGGCACCGTTGACCGCCTGGAGCAGGGCCTTCAGACCATCGGCTATTCCATAGCCTCCATAGAGCGGGTGATCGTAAGTCACGGCCACGTAGACCACGACGGGAATTGCCACGCTGTCTTGTCTCGCAACGGCGCTGAGCTATGGGCGCACGAGGTATATGGCTGGCTGGCGCGACTGGGGCGGAGGGAGATCGAGACCGATTGGCGGCGGACTTTTCCCGGGTACCCGGCGCGGGAGGACGACACCTTCTCCAACAGAATCAGTGAGCACGAGCGCCTGATCAGTCAGCTAAACCTCTCAAACCCCGTCACTGACGGCCAGAAGGCCAACGGCTTGACCTTCCACTATACCCCCGGCCATTCGCCCGATGAGCTTTGCATCGAGTATGGGAACATGCTCTTTTCCGGCGACCACGTCCTGCCCCAGATAACACCGCATCCCAGCATCAGCCTCAGCTACAGCCGTTTCCGGCAAGAACTCCCTGAGCCCTACAAGAGCGGAAACCGCTACTACGGGCTGGCAGTCTACCTTCGTTCACTAAAGAAAATTTCTGGCCTGGGCGAAGAGATAACGGTCCTGCCGGCTCACCGCGCCTTCTACCACGGTGCATTCAACCCCATCAATCTGGAACGCACCGGGGAGATACTGGAACACCACCGCGAACGTTGCGGCGACCTGCTCTCTCTGGTCCGGGAGGGCATGTCTGACCTGACTGCCATCACCCGGCGGCACTTTGCCCACATCGGCCTCGACAACCGCATGATCTTCCCCGCCTTTACCGAGGTTATAAGCCACATGGAGTTGCTCAAGGAAGCAGGGGATGTTGAAATGGCGCTGGACAACGGTGGAGGTGTCCGCTGGAAGGGTACGGAGGCGTTCTCTAGCTACATTGACGGCCTGTAGATTCCGGCGACGGGGCTATCGGAGTCTTACCCGTCATTGGTCCCGGCATGAGCAGAGGCGAAAGCGGCGCACAGCCGGACCCGGTCGCGGCGCTATTCATCAAGACACTCATGGATTCCCGCTTTCTTGGGAATGACGAGTAGGGCGGTAATGATGGGTCAAGTGCCGCGCCAGAAAATCCCGCAGTTTAGCCTCGTACCGCTCCGGGTCTCTGTTCCAGCCACAGGCGTGGTAGGCATCCTCGAAGGGAACGTATTCCACGATATCCGGGCGGGCCAGCAGGAATCTCCTGCTTGTTTCCACCGGCGTGATATTGTCCTCGGCGCTGTGGAACAGCAGGACAGGGACGTCCAACTCAGAGGCCCTTTGCACGTAGTCCAATTCGCGCCAGTCTATCCCGAATCGCATGGACGATACTAATTTGCCCAACGGAGTCAGGAGGCGCAGCAGCCCGAACTGGCGCGCACCGTTTCTTACGATCAGGTTCAGGTCCAGCATTGGTGAGTCCAGGACGAGGCACCGCACTTTGTCCTTCAACGGTGAGCGGTACATGAAACTCGCCGCTATCCCGCCGCCCATGCTATGGCCCATCAGGACCACGGACTTGGCGCCGCCCTCCAATGCATATCTAACCGCGCCCTCCACATCCTGCCATTCCGTCATCCCGTACCGGTGAAAGCCGTCCGGGCTTGCCGGGACGCCTGGGTCATTGCGGTAGGTAACGGCCAGCATGGGCAAGCCAAGTCCGGCCAGAATGGGGAGATAACGGAGACATTCTCTGAGAGGCGCCCCCCTGCCGTGGACGGCGATTACCCAGGTGTCTCCTTCACCGTCCACCTGCCACGCCGGGAATTTCCCAAGGGGAGAACGGTAGAATACTTCCCGGAAGGGGATTTCAAAGGCTCGGAGAGGATCCTCCGGGTAAGCGAACATGTCAATGCGGGCCAACTCCCCCGGGTCTGGGGCGTCAAAGCAGGACAGTAGATGGCAGGTGGCTCTGTCCCCGGCGTATTCCGGCTCGGGACCTGTCTGGGCGTAGCCGCCATCCCACTCCAGCCCCCAGACGCCCTTCGGAATCACCGGCCTGGAACGATGTGCCGTCTCGCCGGAATGTGAGGCCACTCCCAGAGTACATTGGCCTTCCTCGACACCCACCACTTCCAGGCCATATTCATAGCTAATGCGCAGCGGCAGGAGGGCAAGCAGGCGTAGCTGTTCCGAGAGATACCAGCCAGCCGCGGCCAGTCCAGCCAAGACTAATGCCGCAAGACAGATGACCGCCAACGTCAGGGTCGCCGCTATGTCCACTGTGCCAATGCCTCGCCTTTACGTCTTCACGCTTATCAGAAAAGGCGGCGCCGGGTTTCTGGCGTCTCGACAAGCCTTTGGAGACCATATCCCGATTATGCGGGCGGCCTTGGAAAGGCGGGCATTCCCCTCAATCCCTCTTTTGGAAAGAGGGAGACTTTGCCAATGACTTGTTCTGAGATAGCTGCTTAGTACCGCCGCAGCAGGTGGCGCTTCCGTGCCTCTGCCCGCGCTTCAGCGATCCAACGGTTGATGCGGTCCCGCTCCGTCATGGGCGGGTCGGTAATCCAGTCGTGGAAGTCCATAAGGGTCTTGCCAAGCCGGTCCGACACCGGATTCTTGACGATGGCTGAACAGGCCCTATGGACATGCCTCCGGAAGTCCCTGGTTGTGCAGCCCTGAGTATTCATACCCATTGGCGGCCTACCCCGGCAATTCGGTGATTAGCACCCACATGGGCCGGTTGCCCACGTCCCTGACTTCAAGGGGCGTCAGGGTCCCGGTTTCTTGGTCCACAGCGTAGGAGGCAAGCCGTCCCGTATCCAGACCGGCAGCGTACAGGAACTTGCCATTGGTATCCAGGCTGAAGGCCCTTGGCACCGCCTCGGTGGCTGCGTAGCCCGTGCCGGTCAGCAGGCCGGTATCACCGTCCACGGCGAAGCTGGCAACGCTGTTGTGGCCACGGTTGGGAGCGTACAGGAACCTGCCGGACGGAGATATTTGAATCTGGGAGCAGGTGTTTTCGCCGTCGAACCCGTCGGGCAGAGTGGACACTGTCTGGACCAGGTTGAGAGTGCCGGTGCCGGAGTCCATCCGGTAGGCGCTCACGCTGCAACCCTGTTCATCGGAGAAGTAGAGCATGTCCATGTTGGGGTTGAAGCAGAAGTGGCGCGGGCCAAGGTAGTTGTCGTTGGGAACTGTGGGCGGCGAGTTGGGAGTCAGCCGCCCTGTATTCTCGTCAAACCTGAACTGGAAAATCTCGTTGGGACCTCGGTTGGCGATGTGCGGCACGTATGCGAACTGGTTGGTCGGGTCGGTCTGGACGGCATGAGCGCCACTGGCAGTCTCCAGCCATTCTACGGGAGGCGCAACAGCCGCTCCATCATCACCGATTCGGTGGACACCGACGCGGCTTTGATAGTAATAGGCTGACAGGACGTACCCGCCCTTCCGGTCGGTGGCCAGAAACACGGGTTCTCCTTCGAGGGGAGCGGTTCCCATGAGGGATATGTTGCCGCTGGCAGAGTCGATCCTGAAACTGGCGATGTCCCGGACAGCACGGCGACCGACGTACAGGTTCTGACGGGCTGGCCCGACGCACAGAGCAGCGGGACCGCCGGCCACGGGGACAGTGTGCTGCAACTCCAAAGCGCCATTCACGGTGTCCTGCGCGAAAACCAGAATCTGGTCGTCATCCTGCAATGATAGGTACATGTACGCAGCCATCATTCTCCCTTCGGGGCAGTCACTCGATAGACGAGAGGTTCGGTCCTACGCCACAGGGCATTTATTGGGTTGCGAATCTCAAGTTGGGTGCGAATTTCAAGGAGTCTGTTCCAGGCCGGACTTCGCGGTCAATTCATGGTCCACTAGCCACTGGCAAAAGTCGCCAATTTCGTCTCGTAAACGCCGGAAAAACTCGATCAGTTTCGCATCAGCCATGCCGGGGCAATCAGGGTCCTCAAAAGATTGGTGGAGGCATGATGTCTCTCCACAGCCTACAGCAGCCGGTAGACAAATGTGGTTGTGCTGCTGGGGTTTGGACGAGTTGAGCGTATCAGTTGCACGTTGGCCCGACGCGCCAACTCGCCGCTATTGTCTGATAATGCGCTGCAAATAGACGGGTAGCGTTGCGACCATCCTAGCCACTTGTTAACGTCCCTTGCTGCGACCGTGACTTCATGCTTGCCCCGGCTGCGGGCGGGCGTGAACCAGTGTTCTATCACTTCCTGCCGGACGACTTCCGTCAATGTAGCCCGGCGGTGGTGATCGGGTTCCTTTTTGCGAACTTTAGGTTCGGGCCCTGCATCGGCCCTGCTGACCGACCTCGGGGTCTTCGGTTCGGTCGCATTCTGAGGTGCGGATTGATTTGTTCGGCGTTCTCCTCCTAGAAGGGGTCGCATTGTGGTTGTTCTGGGCGGTGTTGGTTCCGGCATCCCCATCACTTGCCGTCGCAGCTTTTTCACTTCTCTGGCTTCGGGCAGACCTGCGTCTGACAGCAGCTTTTCCATTGACATCAAGGCTCGAACTACATCGTCTTCTGTCATGTCCGACGATGCTAGGGAGTGTGCCCACCTATTGCGGGCTTCGGAGACTTGTACCAGTAATGACTGGGCTTCCCTGCGGTTGGGATAGGCATCCCGAAAGAGGGCGTGATTGCGGGTGATAATGTCAATGAACATCCCTGGGACCAGAAATTCGCGTTTTTCTGCCTTGGGGTTCTTGGCCATATCGTTCGGCAGATGGCGTCTTAGGTAAGTGATGGTCTCAATCACGCCCTTCTCCCACCATTCGCCGTCAAAGGCGACCTCCAGCCTTTGTTTGACAAACCGGCTCATTGCGCTGGTGTACAGCCTGAGACCCTCTCCCAGGGCGCTATGGTTGCTCTGAACCATCTTCATCTCCTGACGGCACAGGTGTGAGTCGGGCTAGCTGCCTCACCGCAACGGCTGGAAAAACTCCCTCACTTCCTCGGCCAGCAGTTGGGGTTCTTCCAGTGTGGCGAAGTGGCCGCCCTGGGGCATCTGGGTCCATCGCTGGATGTTTTAGGAGCGTTCGCCCTATTCCCTGGGCGGGTGGCATATTTTCATGGGGAATGCTGCTACTCCAGGGGACTCGCTTGGCGCCTGGAATAACGGGGCAACTCTCCCGCGCAGAATCGCAAACGGTGATGACCAGATCGAAGTCATCTTCAACATACTGGTCCACGTGGTCCGATGTGTGGCTGGAGATGTCGATTCCCACTTCGTCCATTACACGGACCGCCATTGGATGCACGCCATTGGGGTTGGTGCCAGCGCTGGTGACCTCAACATTATCCCCACCCAGGCTGCGCAACCATCCGTGGGCCATCTGGGACCGCGCCCGGTTGCCGGTGCAGATTACCAGAAGTCGGGATGGACGCGGATTGGTCATCTGGCAATATCAGTCCTGTTGCTCATGTAGTGGGGGAGGCCATTGCGATGCGAGGCGTGCGGAACTCCCTTTGTACTCCGCATCGGCAGTCTCGGCTGCAACTCAAGATGCGGACGTTGCCTAGACGATTCCGGCTTCCTGAAGGTTCTCCAATTCTACGATGCTCAGGCCCAACTCCTGGCAATAGACCTGCTCATTGTGTTCGCCCAGGCGCGGGGCTGGAATGCTGCCCTCCATCGGGTTTACGCCGTCCATGAGGAATCCAGGCCCGGCATAGAGCATTGGGCCATTGACGGGATGGTCTATTTCGACTAAAGCGCCCCTTTCGTTCAGGTGGGGCGACTCGACGACTTGTTGGGGGTTTTGGACCAGTCCGATGACCAGTCCTCGGGCCATCGTTGCCTCCATCAGGTCCAGGTTGTTCCACTGGGCCAGTTTGGGGGCCACCAGGTCGTAAAGCTCCTCCCAATTCTCCATGCGCCCGCCCCTGCTTGCGAACTTGGGGTCGAGCAGCCCCGGTTCCTCCAGAAACTCGGCCCACGCTTGCATCGGGCGTCCGCCGGTGCCGGCGGTGGTCAGAGTTACTTCCCCATCCTTGGTGAACAGGTGCATCCCGTCCATTACGTTGCCGTCGCTGCCGCCTCGCTTGGGACTCCGGCCGGTGAAACTGTAGGGGTGAATCAGGCCCGACGGGGTGCTGACAGCAGCCTCCATCGTGGAAACGTCTATATGCTGGGCTTCGCCGGTCTGCTTGCGGTGCATCAGGGCAGCCAGGGTGGCAATTGCGCCGTTGCGGGCGGCGGTTATCTCCATCTGCTCCAGGACAGTTCCCATCGGGGGACGGTCGGCCGACCCTGTAACCGCATGGAGAAATCCCCCGGTGGCCTGGGCCACCAGGTCACTGCCCACGAAGCTGCCGTATGGCCCGGTCTGGCCGAAGTAGGTCAAAGACGTGAGTATTAGCCTGGGATTGGACTCCGTGAGTGCCGCATAGCCCAGCCCTATGTCCTCCAGGTAGCCGGGTGCGCAGCTTTCAATCATCACGTCGGCGTTCTGGACCAGGCGCAGGAAAACGCGCCGTCCCTCCGGCCTGCCAACGTCGAGCGTCACGCCCCGTTTATTGGTGTTGAAGGCCAGGAAGAGGGAACTTCCGTCGGTGTCCGGCTCCTCGGTGATAAAGGGAGGTTCCATGCGGGTCGGGTCGCCTCCGGCTGGAGGTTCGACCTTGATGGTGGCCGCGCCCTGGTCGGCCAGCAGCTTGGCACAGTACGCGCCGGACTGGGAGCCGGAAAGCTCCACCACTTTCACGTCATCTAGGATTCCAAGCATCTCAAGTCCTGTCTTAGAATCTGTGTCCTGGTGCGTCAGGGCGCTGGCTCGTCGGCTTTGGGCCGGTCGGAGATTACTCCCTCTTCGGACAGAGTCCCAATCTCTTCTTCCGACAGTTCCGCCAGGACGCGCAGGATGCGCCAGTTGTCCTCTCCCAGGGCGGCCACATGCTTGATTTCCAGGGGCATCAACGGCGCCTGGAAGGGCCTGCCCGCATAGGTGCGGACTCTGGCCTGGGGCGCGTGGTCGTTGTAGAACTCCTGGAGGTATCCCCGCTCCCGCAGGTGAGGGTTGGCAGCGAGTTCTTCCGCAGTGAACACCGCGCCACTGGGCACACGGTACTGCTGAAGGTGGAGCATCAACTCCTGCGGCTCGTAGCCGCAGGTCCATTGACCAAGCCGCTCGTCCAGGTCTTGCCGGTCATGCCACCGGCCTTCTGTGGTGTCGAACCGGCCGTCCGCGGCCCACTCCGGCGATCCCATGGCCCTCTTCAGGCTGCGCCACTGGGAATCGGTGGACACGGCGATGGCGATCCAGCGGTCTTCGCCGAGGCATGGGTAAATGTTGTGGGGCGACTTCCAGATGTGGCTGCAGCCCAGCCTTGGCCGCGTGATGTCCCGCTGGGCCTCCAGCACCGCCGGGCCGATGGCGGATACGCCTGTTTCTTGCATGGAGAGGTCGATGCGCATCCCCTTGCCGGTACGGTCCCGGTTGTAGAGGGCCAGCATGATGGCGTAGGCGACGTTGTTGCCTGCGGAGTGGTCCATGTAGTTGCTGCTGGCGCGGATTGATGGCCCGCCCTCGTACCCGGTCAGATAGGATAGGCCGCAGGCAGCATCCACTGTCCGGGCGCGAGACCCGGCGCGACGCCAGGGACCGGTGTGGCCGTAGGCCGTGCAGCTGAGAGAGATGATGCGCGGGTTGACCTCCAGCAGGGACTCGTGGTCGAACCCGAACCGGCGCATGGTGCCGGGCCGGAAGTTGTCAGTGACAACGTCGCTGGACTCGACCAGTTTCAGGAATATCTCCTTGCCCTTGGGGTGGACCACTTCCAGGCAAAGGCTGGACTTGTTGCGGGTGCCGAAGTAGGCCAGCGCGCCGCCTTCGTTCCACCACTCCTCGCTGGGCCGACCGTCGGGAAAGGGCCCGGAGCGGCGGTCCTGCATGTGGTCCACGCTCTCGACCCGTATCACCTCGGCCCCGAAGTCGGCCAGGAAGGATGTTCCCCAGGGCAGGGCGTGTACCTGCTCCAGGGTCAGTACCCTTACTCCATCCAAAACGCCCATTGTTGCCATCCAGTCCCTGAGTTCTAATCTACGATACCGGCTGCCACTGGGGATCGTAGGCTCTGACTGCTTCTTCGTACTCGGCCCTGGGGAACTGCTCCCCGTTGGGGATCTTCATGCCGTCGCAAAAAATCTCCAGCCGATTGCCGTCGGGGTCGAGGAAGTAGAATGAGCGGCTGCCGCTGCCCCCGGCGTTGCCGCCGCCCTCGATGCCGTGGACCAGGGGGCCGCTGACCGGCTCTACGCCCTTGGAGCGCAGGTGGGCCAGCGCCCGCAGGAACTCGTCCCGGTTCTCCACCTCCAGGGCTATCTGCTGGATGAGACGCACCGGCTGGCCATCCATGCTCACATCCACGCCCGGAGGAGCCGAGCCGATGACGATGTTGTGGTGGTCCTCGTCGAACCGCAGGAAAGCGGACTCGCTGCCGTCGGCCCGCTTGGTCCGGTGGGTCACGGTGCAGCCGATGGCCTCGGTGTAGAACCTGAATGACCGCTCGAAGTCGGAGACCAGGAACCCAACGTGACCGATGCGCTTGACGTTGATAGCCATTTCGTTAACCTCCCGGTGTCATCTTGATTGTTTCTAAGGTAGGGCGCGAACGGATTTTCTGTTCGCGTCAGCCTCCGAAACTGCCGGTTACGGGCTGGTGCCCGGCGTGCTCCGCATAGGGTTCCTCCCGGTAAAGGGCCATAGACTTCATCACCGGAGTATCCTGAATCGAGAACAGCACCGATTCGGTGCCTTCCGCACTGGCGTGTTCGTGCCAGGCCCATGACGGCACCACGAAGAAATCGCCTTCGGTCCAGTCGAACCTTTGGCCGTTGATTACGCTGTAGCCCTCACCCCGGAACACCTGGTAGACCTTGCTGCTGGTGTGGCGGTGAGCCTTGGTGCGGATGCCCGGCCGTATCAGTTGCGCCCAGCAGGTCATGGAGCGCAGCACGGGCCGGCCGGTGGTCGGGTCGCTGAACTCCATCGCCACGTCGTCGAAGGGGTCCGACCCCAATTCCGACAGGCCCTTGAGGGCGTCGTAGGTCCGGTCCCACTTGTAATGCCAGAGCGGGGAGTAAGGCAGGTCCTGTTCGCCCCAGATGGGACGGAGCGCTCCGGAAGCGTACTTGCGTATCGAATCGCCGACCCCGGTTATGGGCTGTGTGTCCTCGGGAAATGCCTCGTAAAAGTGAGCCCGCAGGTAGCCTACGAAGGGGACATCCAGACCGTCCAGCCATATCATCGGCTCGGCGCCTTCGTTGCTGTGGTCGTGCCATGTCCATGATGGGGTCAGGATAAGATCGCCCGGCTCCATGTAGCACTTGTCGCCCTCGACGGTGGTGTACGCGCCGTTTCCGGTGAGTATCCAGCGGATCGCCGTCGGGGTATGTCGGTGGGCCGGGGCGCACTCTCCGGGGAGCAGCAGTTGCAGGGCGGCGACCATCGTGTGGGTCGTGCCCCGGTCCAGTCCGGGGGTGGCCAGTCGCATGGTGCGCCGCTCCACGTCACGGTCGGGGGTAACTATCTCTCCGCTCTTCAATACCAGCGGCTCCACGTCCGACCATCGCCACAGGAAGGGTTCAATCTCCGGCGGACCGGACCGTTCCCGGCCCACCCAGCCGGGAGAGAGGCGGATGCCGTCGGATGTAGCGTAGTATTGCTGAAGTTCCTCGGGTCCCAGCTTGTCTTGCACTGCCATCGCCTGCACTCCTTAAAAAACGAAAGTGATAAACGTAGGCCCGTGGTTAACATATCTTCCCGTGGCTTTGCCGGTATTGTACCAGAACCGGGAGCCCTAAAGGTCAACGCTGCTGGGGTCCAGTCCCAGGCGGACGCGGCCGTACTGCTCGGCCACGCCGTCCCATGCCAGGGAGGCATGGTGCGTAGCGGCGTGGATGTCGCGGTGAAAACGCTGCAACGCTTCCGTGGCAAAAAGGGAATGCCCCCCGCTGGCCTCGAACAGCCGGTCCACGGCGCGGACGGCCAGTCTCGACACGTATACCTGGTCCCGGCGGTAGCGCACCCGGTCGTCAACTGAGAACGCCGCACCATACTCGTGTGCCGGCCGGGGAGCGGCGGATGAGATCCGTCCCCCGAAGGTCGGCATTTCCTCCCGCTCCGCCTTAGCGAAAATCTCCCTGGTGTCGGCCTGCATCAGGGCGCGGGCAGCGGCTATCTCAGCGGCCGACTCCGCCAGCCTCATCTGGATGGCGGGGGACTCGCTTCCCTGCCTGGCGCGCTCGAATGCCTCCAGTGCGCCCTGAGCGATTCCCAGGACGGGCGATGCAAGGGTAAAAGGGAGGATGCTGTGCAGAGGGATACGGTAGTTGGCGGTGTCGTGGAATGTCCTTCCTGGCGTCAGGGCGTCTCGCATGTCCTGCATGGGCATGGTTCGGTGCTCGGGGATGAAGACATCGTTGAGCACGACGTCCTTGCTTCCAGTGCCCAGAAGGCCGGATACGAACCAGGTATCCTGGACCGCGTAGTCAGTCTTGGGGAGCATCAACATCAGGGCAACGTCGCCACAGTTACCCACGATTAACATCCAGTCCGCGGCATCCACTCCGCTGGCAAAGTCCCACTTGCCTGAGACTCTGTACCCTCCCTGTACCTGCTCTACACGGCCGCGCGCCGGATTGAGAGACGTGGAGGAGAGAGTATCGCAACCGTTGGTCCAGTACTCTTCCTGGGCCTGTTCCGGGAACATTCCCGCCAGCCAGTTGCGACTTGCCCAGATGGAGTAGCACCAGGCTGTGGAGCTGCAGCCGCGTCCAAGCTCGGCGGCTACGTCGAACACTACGTCGAAGGGCAACCCCAGCCCTCCGTACCTCTCCGGCTGGGCGGCGCGTATGGCGCCGGTGGCGTGGAGGGCATGGATGGTCTCCTCGGGTATCCGTCGCAGCGTCTCGGTCCGCCGGGCCAGTTTTCGTATCCTCGGGACCAAGTCCCTGGCCCGCCGGACCAGTCCCGCTCGGTCAGCCATAGCGCACCAAACATAACACATCACCTGCACCCTATGATAGACTCGAAATGCTTGCGGGGGTACGCCCTGCGACTGGACCGTGATACCGGGACCCACATCCGGGCCGCGCCGGAACCCGGCCGGCCCGCGCGAGGAGGCGTGACATGGACATCGGATTCATCGGTGTTGGCAACATGGGATTCGGCATGGCCAACAACCTTCTCCAGGCAGGACATTCCCTGACAATCCATGACCTGGTGCGGGAGCGGGCAACCCCGCTGCTGGAGCAGGGGGCCAAGTGGGCCGACTCACCCCGGGAAGTGGCGGAGGCCAGCGACATAACCTTCACTTCCCTCCCCGCGCCGGTGGACATGGAGGCTGTCGCCCTGGGAGACGGGGGAGTGTTGGAAGGGTCGAAACCCGGATCGGTGTACATTGACCTGACCAGCAACTCGGCCACCCTGGTGCGCCGGGTCTGCGAGGTGTTCAACGCCAAGGGCGTGGAGATGCTGGACGCGCCGGTAAGCGGCGGCGTAATCGGCGCGCGCACCGGGCGTCTGGCCATCATGGTCGGCGGCGATGAATCGGTGTACCAGCGAGTGAAACCCGTGCTGGACGACTTCGGTGATAACGTAGTCTACTGCGGCAGCATTGGCGCGGGCTCGGTCTGCAAGGTGATGCACAACACGATTTCAGCGGTCACGAGCCAGGCAATCAGCGAGTGCTTTACGATGGGCGCGAAGGCCGGGGTTGACCTCAAGCCGATGTGGGAGACGGTACGCCGGGGAGCCTTCGGGCGCGGCGGAGGCGGCATTCACGGGCTGCCCAACAGTTGGTTCAACGGCGACTTCGAGCCGGACTGGGAGAAGGGGTTCTTCGCGGTCAAACTGATGCGCAAGGACGTGGGCCTGGCCACCCAGTTGGGCCGTGAACTAAATGTCCCGATGGCCCTGGCCAACCTGACCGAGCAGGAGTTGGTCGAGGCTGTGAACCGTGGCTGGGGCGACGACCCCACCAACAAGGTACGTCTGCTCCAGGAAGAGCGGGCCGGAGTCCAGCTCCGGGGAGACATTCCCCAGGGGACTATCAACATTGAGATAATAGACGGGTAGACTCGAACTCTTTGGGCATCTATCTAAGCGCCTTTGGTCCCTCGCTGTTGGGGAGAAGGGATACCCACTTCTCCCCACGGCCTATAGCAGCCGGTAAACAAATGTGGTTGTGCTGCTAGGGTTTGGACGGGTTGATTGTATCAATTCCACATTGGCCCGCCGGGACAATTCGCCATTTCTGTCTGAAAGTGCGCTGCAAATCGATGGATAGCGTTGCGACCATCCTAACCACTTGTTGACGTCCCTTGCTGCGACCGTGACTTCACGCTCGCCCCGGCTGCGGGCGGGCGTGAACCAGTGTTCTATCACTTCCTGCCGGACGACTTCCGCTAATGTGCCCTGCGGCCGGCGTTGGGGTTCCACGTTGTGAACTTTTGGTTCAGGTCTGCTGCCTGGCGGTTGTGGTTGCGGTGCGACTGATATCGGAGGCGATGGTTCCGGCATCCTCATCACTTGCATTCGCAACTTTTCCACTTCCCCGGTTTCCCATAGTCTGGCGTATGACAGCAACTTTTCCATCGCAACCAGGGTCAGGGCCACATCTTCTTTCGTCAGGTCTGACGATCCCAGGCAGTGGGCCCACTTATTGCGGCCTTCGGAGACCTGTATCAGCAGCGACCAGACTTCTCTGCGCTTGGGGAATGTGCTGCGAAAGAGGGAGTAGTTGCTGATTACGATGTCGACGAATGTCCCCGGTTCAAGAAATGTGGATATGTTTGCCCTGGGGTTCTGCGCCATATTGCTCTCAAGCTGCTGTCGCCTCCCAGAGGCGCAAGCCTTAATCACACCCCTCTCCCACCATGCGCCGCCAAAGGCAGTCTCCAGCCTCTGTTTGACAAACCGGCTCATTGCGCTGGTGTACAGCCTGAGACCCTCTCCCAGGGCGCTATGGTTGCTCTGAACCATCCTCATCTCCTGACGGAACAGGTGTGAGCCGGGACTAGCTGCCTCACCTCAACGGCCGGAAAAACTCCCGTACTTCCTCGGCCAGAAGCTGTGGCTCCTCCAGCGCGGCGAAGTGGCCGCCCCGGGGCATCTGGGTCCATCGCTGGATGTTGTAGGAGCGTTCGCCCCATTCCCTGGGCGGGCGGCTTATCTCCGCGGGGAATGCCGCTACCCCGGTGGGCACGCTGATCCTTTCATCCCGGCCCATCGTCCAGGTGTATCTCTGGTTTTCCTTGTACATGCGGGTGGACGAGCTTATGGACTCGGTGACCCAATAGATGGTTACGGTGGTCAGCAGTTCGTCCTTGGTGAACCGCTTCTCCACGTCGCCGCCGCAATCGCTCCAGGTTCGGTACTTCTCCACGATCCAGGCCGCCAGCCCGGCAGGGGAATCGTTCAACCCGTAGGCCAGGGTCTGGGGCTTGGTGCCCTGGATGTGGGCGTAACCGCCCTCGGCCTGCTGCCACTGCTCCCGGTCGCTTACCAGGGTCTTCTCCGCCTCAGTTAACGGATTGGCATCCGGGCCGAGATAGGGCGTGGGCCTGGTGATTGACGTGAGGTGGATGCCGATCATACTGTCTGCGTGGCCGTAGCCAAGGCGGGACGTGACCCCTGCGCCTATATCCCCGCCCTGGGACGCGAACTTCGGATAGCCCAGACCTTCCATCAGTTTCACCCACAGGGCAGCGGTCTTCCCGACCTCCATTCCCCGCTCCCTGGCATGGGCGGAGAAGCCGAAACCCGGGAGGGACGGCGCGACCACATCGAAAGAGTCCTGGGCGTCGCCGCCGTGGGATGCGGGGTCGGCCAGCAGCGGGATGATCTTGTGCATCTCGAAGAAGGACCCCGGCCAGCCGTGGGTGATCACCAGGGGCATTGGGTTTGGCCCCTTGCCCCTCTCGTGGATGAAGTGGATGTCGAGGCCGTCCACGTCCGCCTTGAAGTGTTGGAAGGAATTGATCAACTCCTCCTGGGCGCGCCAGTCGAACCCGTCCCGCCAGTACTCGACCAGCTCCTTCATGTATGCCAGGTTGGACCCGTAGTCCCAGTCTGAGCCGGGAATCTCGTCGGGCCAACGGGTGTCTGCCAGGCGCTGCTTGAGGTCGGCCAGCACATCGTCGCTTACGTGAATCTGGAAGGGCTTAACTTCCATTGTTCTCCCTCCTCGATTAGCCTTGACCCCGGCTTGAACGGGGCAATGACAGAACGTCCTGATGCCAATGGATGATACTAAACCGGCAGCGCTTCCTCCGTGCGGTCCTCGGGTATCTCCACCCCGAAGGCGTTTATGTTGAACGCCAGCAGCGCATAGTAACCCATCAGGGTAGTCAACTCCGCCAGCCCGCGGGTGCCGAACTGGGCCATTGCTGCGTCGAAGGTGGCCCGGCTGACCGTTCTGGTACGGAAGAATTCCCTGCCGTATTCCACCACGGCCTGCTCCTGGGGCGACAACGCGGGCAGGTCCTTCCTGTCTCGCAGGTTGTTCACCAGGTCGTCGTTGAGACCGGCGGCGCGGCCTGCGGCGGCGTGGGCATTCCAGATGAACTGGCAGTTGTTCTCCCTGGCCGTTACGAGCATGGCCAGTTCGATAATCGGGCGCGGCAGGCTTGAGCCGTCGCCGCGGAGGTAGGCGCGGAGATGCTCGCCCCGCTTGAGCACCTCCGGTACGTTCAGCATCACTGACATTGGCCCGGTGGTGGGTATGCTGCCACGCGACGCTACATACTCGTCGAATGCGTCCAACTGGTCTTGGGGAACGGACTCCCTTGTAGGAGCAGGTATTCTAGCCACTTCAGCCTCCTTGGATTCTCTGATTGGCGGCCTGTCTAGCCCATTACGGCCGATGCCAGCGCTTCCATCTCGCTCAGCGCGTCGTCGCCGGCCTCGGCAGGCAATGACACGGTAACGCGGTCCGCTCCGGCAGACTCCAGCCTTCCGATCAGGTCCGGGTCTGAGGGAACGTTGCACACCATCAGGCGGATGGACTTGGGGTCCCGGCCCGCCGCTTCCGCCAACTCGTCCAGGGTCGCCCGGCCCATGCGCACCTGGTCCTCGGTGACGCGGACGGGCATCCAACCGTCACCCCAGGCCACCACGCGCTTGAACACGTTGGGTGCGAACCCGCCCAGGTAGACCGGGGGATGGGGAGTCTGCACCGGCTTGGGGGAACATTTCACGGGCGGGAAATCGTAGAAACGCCCGTGGAACTCCGCCTCTTCCCTGGTCCAGAGTTCCTTCATGGCCAGAATGGCCTCTCGTGTTTGTCCCCAGCGGTGGCGGAAGTCTCCACCCATGATTTCGGTCTCTTCCTGCAACCAGCCGGCGCCGATGCCGAAGAGGAACCTGCCGTTGGATACCCGGTCCAGGGTGGCGATCTGCTTGGCCTGGAGCAGGGGGTTGTGCTCCGGCACCAGGCTGATGGCCGTGCCCAGCTTGATTGTGCTGGTGGACGCCGAGGCCCTGGCCAGGCCGATGAGCGGGTCGCCGATGTCGGCCATCGACGGGGGAATGGAACCGTCCGGAGTGCCGCCGTAGCGGGAAGTTGTATTGACGGGCAGAATCGCGTGCTCCGGCAGCCAGAACGATTCAAACCCCAGTTCCTCGGCGCGCTTCGCCAACTCGGCCGGGTCAAGCGAGTTTGATGACACCCTTGCGGAAATTCCAATGTCCATGCCCGCTCCTTTTCTGATCGGATAGCCTGATACTACCACTCACGGCGGCCAAGGTCGATGCGCAAGCCGGAAGAAGCCATCCCACGTAAAGATGATTTCGAGGAACCGGGCGGACCGGGTAACAATCTCGGGTAACAGTCTATGGTGCAGGTAAAAGGCGCGTCAGAAATGGGAGGGCCGGTATGTTCAGGAGATGTCGCCCAACTGTTCCAGATTGTTGATCATTTGCCGGTGCAGTATCTCCAGGGAAGCTAACCTGGACGCCAGCAAACGGGCATCATCGCTGTTGATGTACCCCCCGCGCAAAGCGATATGGATGTCGCGGTATGCTATAGCATCTGCCTCGGTCAGTCCCTTGACCAGTGGTCCGGCGAAGGGGGTGCTGTCTTCGCCCGCTAACGTGAACAATGACGCTTCACTGTCCTCATCGAACGGCTCGATGTAGTAGTCCCTGACGGATGGCTCACGAAGATATGATCCCCGGAACCACACAAGGGAGTGCTTCACAACACCCAGTACAAACGACCACCGGTAGACCCTGGCCGTATCGCCCGGCCCGGCGTCTTCCATGTCCAGGTACACCTGGCGCAGCAACCCGACCATGTCCACGGCGCAGCCGTCGGCTTCCCGGACGAATGCCTCAAGCTCCTCCAGGAACGGATGACCCTGCAGCACCAGCTTGACTAACTCGAAGGTGGGGTGTCGCATCCATGCGGGTTGATACCGCAACTCCAACTCCCCCTCCAATACGCGCTCGAATGCGGCCGGTTCGGGGCTTCCGGCAACCTCGACCAGTTCTTCGAGCCATCCAAGGTCCTGGGTAACTTCGAGCAAGGGCAGCGATTTCAGGAAGTCGACTATCGACTGTAGCTGCGCTTGTTCTTCCGGGGAACGTGACTGCCGGCGCCGTAGCGGCGACGAGGGTAGCGCCAGCCTTGGCTGCGGCCTGGAGGTTGGGGCGGTGCCGGCGGTCGAAGCGGCTGACGGCAACGTCGGGGTTGTCCTGGCATCCCGCACCAGTTCCGGGAACGCCGGCGCCTTGGCGGACTGGTACCGCTGGCGGCTGTAATAGGCGAACCCGCCGCCTCCGGCCATGACTGCCAGCAGGATGGCCACGACCGGAATCAGCCACACTGGCAGTATTCCGGACTTCATCTCGAACGGCTCTGTCCAAGGGCCTGCGTTGCTGGCCATGTCTACAGCCCTTACCCGCCAGTAGTATCTTCCGCGGTCCAAGGCTCTTTCCTCGGCGATGGCGTGGGCCGGAGTGGTCAAGCCGGTCTGCTCGAACACGGTGGACACGAACTCCGGTCCAGAGCTTATTTGAAGGTCGTATGTCACTCCGCTGGGGTCTTCCACCGGCCCCCAGGACAGCTCCGGCCGGAAACCTCCTAGGAGGCCGCCGCTGGTGCCGTCCTCAGGCAGCAGCAGCACTGGCAGGGGCGGAGGGGTATTCTCCACCGCAAAGGTTGCTACGGCGCTGAGGCCGGTCATATCCGTGGCTACGATCAGATGGTCGCCCCCATCGGATGCCGGAATAGTCAGGCGGGCGTTGAAAGTCCCTGTACCGTCAGTGCCTATAGCCATATCGAGAAGGCCGTCGCTGTAAACCACGGACGTCTGGGACTGGGGGGAGAAGCCCAGGCCGGTTACTTCCACCGAGTCTCCGACGTTCCCCGATTCAAGGCTCAGGGTCAGAGTTGGAGTGATCTCGAAGTCTTTTGAGGGGTTTGTCGCTCCGTTGACGCCGGATGCCATCGCCGAGACCTCGTGGATTCCCGAGGTCGCAGGCGGCAATTGCAGTGAGACGGTGAAGGACCCAAGCTCGTCGGTCGAGACCCCGGTCCGCCACGAGACCCCGTCGAATGCTATCGTGACCTCGGAATCGTTGGCGGGGAACCCCAGCCCGTCGATCCGCACCGGCAGACCGGGGTGACTGCTCTTCGCGTCAAGGATAATGGCCGGAATCACCTGGAATTCGAAGCCGGGACCAGAGTCTTGCACCACCGTCGTGCCTGAGTGGTCGACGAGGTGGACGCCTGAGGGCGCCTCCGGTACTTCAAAGTTCACCGTGAACTCGCCGGATTCGTCCGCCTCTGCGACGGACGCCACCGTCTCAACCCCGAATTTGATTTGTATATCCTTTTGACTGGCCCCAAATCCCCGGCCGGTCACGTTGACTCGAGTGCCCGGCCCCCCCTCGTTGGGTACTATCTCCAGTCCCGGGATGAGGGTCAGGAATTCCCGGCTCACGTTGTCCGGGGACGTAACCGGGCCGGAGGCAGAGACCTCGTATGATCCGGCAGGGAGGACCGGTGCGGGGATGTCCACGCTCCATGAGCCGCGCTGGTCGGCTGAGACCCCGGCAGCCACGGTAACCTGGCCTACGGTCACTTTGATTCCCCGCTCGGAAGCCCCGAAACCTGCCCCCGATACTGCCATAGGATTGGCAGGACTGGTCCGGTCGGCGCTGAGCGAGATGCCTGCCGAGACCAGGAAGGGTATCTTCATCTCACCGTCATTTGTCTTGATCGTTACCAGCCGGTTGCCCGCCGGAATCTCCGGCACGGTGAACTTGGCAGTCCAGGACCCGCGGGGATCGGCCAGCGGCGAGGCCATGACATCGTTCCCCAGGTTGACGCCGAGGCTCTGGCCCGCCTGAAACCCGTGACCGATGATCTCGACTGCCCCTCCCGGTCTGCTGAAGGGTTCCGCCAGTATGGCTGTCGGCGTGATCATAAAGCTGGCGTTTGCCGCCTGACCATCGCCGCCGGAGGCTTCGATCAATATGTTTCCTCCCGGCGCCACGGGGATGATCAGGTTGGCTGACCAGGACCCGGCTCTGTCCGTTACTGCCGTAGCCTGGGTCAGACCGTCTCCGGCCGTTACAGTTACCCCGGTGCCGGGACTGAAGCCTCCGCCGGAAATTTGCAGCGTCTCCCCAGGCGGGCCGCTGGGCCGGTCGAGTCTCAGGTAGGAGGTCAGCGTCAGGGTCGCCGGGGGAACGCTTTCGACAGCAGTGACGTTGGTGGACCCCGCCCGCAGTGAGTAACTCCCCGACGGCAATGACGGCGCTTCAATTTCGGCAGACCAGGAACCCCTGGAGTTGGCCGTAATCCCGGACTTGATGGTCCTGTGGTCCAGGGTAATGCTGATGTTCTCTTCATTCGCGCCGAACCCGAGACCCCGGACTGTGATGGGTCCCAGCCGGTCCGTGACGTCTCCGTTGAGCGTGATCCTGGGAGTCACCTCGAAGGGGACGCTGAGGTCCGCGCCGGCCCCGCCGATGGTTATCGTGTAGGCGTCGGCCGGTACCTGCGGTACGGTGAATGTCCGGTCAAAGGAACCCTGGGCATCGGCAGAGACGGACGTCACCGGGACATCGGCTATTCTGAGCGAGATTCCTCCGGCGTTTGCCGGGAACCCCGAACCCTGGGCGGCAATCGACGAGCCCGGAGACCCCGACGACTGGGACAGGCTGACGTCGGCGGTTACGGTAAATTCGGACTCGACGCGACGCCCCCGCGCGCCGGTGGCCGAGACCGGCAGCGGTCCGCCCGCGCTGGCGGGGACATTCAGCGTGACCGTCCACGCTCCCTGGTTGTCTGCCCTGACCGAACTCGTTACCAGGTTGCTGCCTATCGCTACCAGGACGTTCTCTCTGGGACCGAAGCCTGAGCCGCTGATCCGCAGTTCAGTCCCTGGCGGGCCGCTGGACCTGTTCAGAATCAGCATCGATCCCAGTACCAGGGGGGCGGAGGGGGCGATGGACCTGGAGGTCGATGCTCCATACGCAGATACCTGGTGCGTGCCGGCGGCAAGGGACGGGACCTCGATTGAATGCTGCCATGACCCCCTCCCGTCGGCTGAGATGCCGGAGGCCGCTGTCGCGCCGCCAATGGTGATTACGATATTGCGCTCATTGCGGAAATACCCTGTCCCGGTCACCATCAAGAATCCGCCGGGGACCGCCGACCCTGTCTCAAGGGTGAGGGCCGGCGTTACCGTGAAGCTGACCGACCTTCCTTCAAGGGATACCGTGGTGGACCCGGCGGGCGTTTCAGGGACCTGGAAACTGGTATTGGCCCGCCCGTTGCTGTCCACGGGCACCGAACGGACCGTCGCTCCGTCGAAGCTCAGTTCGGCGCTGGTATTGGCCCTGAACCCGGACCCGGTGATCTGGATGGTATCACCTGGCGCTCCCCTGGTCTGGTCGAGTCTGAGTTCAGAGGCAACCGTGAAGTTCACCGGAGCCGCGCTCCCGACTCTCACCTGGTACGACCCGGCGGCCAGGTCCGGGACCTGGAATGAGGTCCTTATCGACCCATCTGGGTCAGTCGCGACGGGCGTCAATGTCTGGGGGCCGAATTGGAATCGTAGACTGCTCTGGTTGGCTAGAAATCCATCCCCTTCTATCTGCACGTCGGACCCGGTGGGGCCGGAAGCGGGGGAGAGCGTTATTCCCGGATTCACTGTGAAGGTGACTGTCTCTGTGTCCACCCTCACCGGATGGGGGCCCTGCGGCGCCCACGGTACTTGAAAGGTATAGTTGAAGTTTCCGTCCCGATCTACCAGGACCTGCCCCACCTGGTCGGTGGTCCCGAAAGAAATAGTGTGAGAGAGTCCGGGAGAGTAGTTACTGCCCCTTACCGTGACGGTCGTGGTCCGGGGCGTGCCGCTGGTTGGGGTTATTGTGAGGGACTGGGGCGGGGGAATGAAAGTGGCGGTTACGTTCTTGTCTTGGAGGTCCACCCTAAGGCTGCAAGTGGTGCCGGAACCGCTGCAACCTCCGCCGCTCCAACCGCTGAACCTTGAGCCACCCACGGGGGCCGCAGTTAAAGTTACAGGTGTAGTGAAGTTCGAAGCGATGTCTGTTGTGCAGGTTCCCGAACCGCCTTTTCTGCAGTTGATGCCTCCAATGTTGCTGGTTACCGTGCCGTCGCCGGCACCGGAAATACTGACGGTCAATGTGTGTTGGTGTAATTGGGTTTGTGTGTGGGCGCCCACAGGTTGTATGTACGAAAAGATGCCGATGCCCGCAGCAACAATTGCCAATGCCAAGAAGGGCCACGCGGCCCGGATAGAGTTGGGCAAGAGACGGTGTGTGTCCAAGGGGCTGGCCAAATTCTCCTATACTGCGGGGACCAGGCGCCAGACCGGGGGAGCTTCCAGCTTCGGGTTGATAGCGCCGGGAGGCGGAAGTGCATATTCTCCTGCGAGTATAATTAGCCCCGGATAACCTCGTCAATAAAGCCGGTGCAAGGCTTGATGTCAGTTTACGACGCAAAACTGGTGTCAGATGTTAACATAACGTTACGTCAACGCAACAACACACCCATTTCAACCGTACCAACTCCAGATTCAGTAGCCTGCTGAAACGCGCCCATTTACCGCGACGGTCCGGAATCCGAGGCTGGCTTCAGGCCGTCGCCTGTATGCTATGCCGCAGTCTATGCCGTGCTAATATATGTGATACGGCCCTGCGGCATGGCTGGATTCGCCCGTTGTCCGGCGGCCTTGTAGAACGGTCCAGTCGCTAACCGAGAAACACAGGTTAGGGTAATATGGTCGCCGCGGCGTTCCCTTGACGGGGCCATAGATACGGGAATGAGAGAAAAGGCCCCGAATCAGTCCGAAGGAAATACAGCCATGGCAGGTTACACGACCAGCGTCGCCAACGTGGAGTTGGTCTCCCTCAACGACGGGATGCCCGTGAGCTCCCCCTTCGCGCCCTGTCCGGAAACCGCCATCGAGCCGTGGCGAGAGTTCCCGCATTGACATTGAAGCGCCGGAAATGCCGGGGAAATACTGCCAGGGAAATATCGAAGGGACCCGTTACACATCCGATACGAAAGGAAGCACAGCTATGGTTGAAGCCGATACGCGGATATTGTTGGACTGGGACGCTCTGGAGGTCGGCGAGACCTTCGACACCTACGAATACCTGTTGACCCAGGATATGATCGACGCCTACCGCAGGGGCGTGATGGACCCGGAGGCCAGTTTCCCGACCATCTCTCACAAGGTGGACGTGAAGCAGTACAACGCCAGGTACCGGGATGCCGGATCAGTCAACGCCCGTTGCGCCTTTTTCTGCTACAACCCGCCCGTTGCGGGGAAGAAAATAACGGTGCGGGCCTGGATTGCCGACAAATATCTGCGCCGGGGCAAGAACTACATCGTCACCGAGGCCGTATCCGTGGACGAGGATGGACGATTGATCGACCGGGTAATCACCCATGAGCTGAAACAACCCACCGAGGTAGGCAAGAAATGGGGAGGTTAAGCGCGGGCCAGGTCCGCAGCTACGAGGAAGGCAACGAACTTCCGCCTCTGGTCAAGGAAATGACCCAGGAGGCGATCAACCTGTTCGAGGGCAGCGCCGGGCAGTCGGGGCCGTCCCAATTCACCGACGAGGAAACAGCCCGGGAAACTCTGGGCACCGAGGGTACTGTGGCCTCGGGCAGAATGTCCCTATCCTTTGCCATCGAGATGCTGCGCCGTTACTTTGGCCCGGAAGTGTTCAACCACTCCGGCGCCGTGGACCTGCGCTTCCTGCGTCCCGTCCGTCCCGGTGACACCATAACCTTTACCGGAAAGGTTACCGGCGTATCAAGGGAGGTGAACGGCAGCCGCGTCTCGGTGGACATTACTGTGCTCAATCAGCGTGGAGACACCACCGCGGCAGGTCAGGGCAGCGCCGTCGTCCCCAATGCCTTTCTGCCCCAGGACAGTCCATAACTTGAAAGAGTGTCTATTCGATGTATCCTTCGGCCATTCATCCGCCGATAGTGGTTGACGGGGGGATAACATGCTGGACAGAGATAACGAGATCGAGTTATCGCCAGCCTCGGACTTGCAGGTTTACGATGATGATGACGATATCGAGGATGAATCGGAGCGTGATGACACTGTTGCGTTTGTGAGATACGACATAACCAGCTATGGAATTGACTTCGATGTTGACGGGCTTTACCGGAGACTCAAACGGGGGGAAATCGTCATCCCTCCATTCCAGCGAAGTTTCATTTGGACGTTGAAGGAGGCATCACGATTCATAGAAAGCCTTTTGCTTGGTTTGCCGGTGCCCGGTATTTTCCTGGCGAAGGATGCCGATTCGGACGAATTTTTGGTAATTGATGGGCAACAACGACTGAAGTCCTTGATGTTCTTCTACGATGGCGTCTTTAATCCGGTCGATGGCGGCAGCAATCCCCGGAAATTCGCACTGCGAGATGTTCAGGAAAGGTTTGCCGGGCTCACATACGACAGCTTGGATACAAAAGACAGGATTGACCTGAACAACTCAGTGATACACGCTATGGTTGTAAAACAGGACTTCCCGACTGACGATGACACCAGCATATACCATATTTTTGAGAGGCTAAACTCCGGTGGACGGCGGCTATATCCTCAAGAAATGCGCACTGCGCTGTACCAAGGAGCGTTGATCGATACAATCCTGGACCTGAACCACTATCCAAACTGGCGGAACATCTATGGAAAGCCGAACCCGCATCTGAGAGACCAGGAGTTGATTCTAAGGTTCTTGGCGCTCGCGTTCTCAGACCGTCAATACTCGCGCCCGCTCCAGGAGTTTCTGACTAAATTTGTCGTTGCTAACCGAAATCCAGCCCCGCCGGACCTGGAATCCTACCGCCGGTCATTTGCACAGGTTGCCGACTTGTGGTGGAACGCCTTGGGCAGCAGAGCTTTCAGACCGGTAAGGGCGTTAAATGCGGCGGTGTTTGATTCCATGTTCCTCGGATTGCACAAAAGGATTGAGTCTGCGGACTCCCCGGATCCTACTTCATTGGCACGTGCCTATAATGACCTGTTACGGGACGATGAGTATCTGCGTGCGGTGAATCAGTCAACATCGGACGAAGGATCCGTGCAAACTCGCATGGAAAAAACAATAAACCGGATGGCGCAGTTGTGAATGAGAAACATTCGGTTAGTGAGTCAGCACCAAGCCATCCTGTCTCTATTCGAGCGTACCGCTCAGGCTGCACCGCAGGATATTGAATTGCAGGGACATTGGGGAAAATATCTTTGCGTGTTGGTTGCGGGGCTGCTGGAGAACTCAATTCGTGAGGTCTATGGAGATTTCGTCAGGAACGCATCCAGTCCTCAAGTGGCGAGTCGTGCAGTTTACAGCCTGAGTAATATCTACAGCCCCAAAGCGTCTCGGTTCATAGAGGTTGCCAGGTCGTTCGATCAATCATGGGGCAGAGACCTGGAAGCATATATGAATGACGGTAGTGGAGAACGGAAAGACGCCATTGACTCGATAATGAACAACCGGCATCTAATTGCCCATGGTCGAAGCACTTCCATTTCAGTGATGCGCGTGAGGAATTACCTGGGCCGGGCTATAGAAGTCATAGACTTCATTGAAGCCCAATGCAGAGGGCAACGGGCTACTTGAGATCATGATGACCACACCTCATTTGGCAGACCAGAGAGTGGCCATCATACATACGGTATACGTTAGGGCTACGCGAAGTTGGAACGGGCCGCTTCCAGGTTGGTGTGGATGTCCAAGAGCACCGATTTCCCGTCGGCGTTCAGTTCCTGGGCCTTGCGCAGTGCAGGCCCCACCTCTCCCGGCTGGGTCACGGTGATGCCCACTGCGCCCAGTCCCTCGGCGATCTTGGCATAGTCGCCAGTCATGTGGGTCGTTCCGAATAGCTCGGCCGCCGTCGGATAGCCGCCGGGGTAAGTCGCCATGCCGCCGTTGTTAAGGACAATAGTGGTGATGGGGGCGCCGCCCCGCACCGAGGTCTCGATGTCCAGGCCGGACATTCCGAACGCGCCGTCACCCATGAAGTTGAGGCAGAACCGGTCGGGCCTGGCCAGCTTCGCTCCTATCATCAGGGGAATGCCGTAGCCCAGATGGGTGGTCTTCCCCCAGCCGATGTAGCTGTGCGGCACCGTGGCCGTGTAGAAGGGCATGATGGTGTCCCGGGGCGCCCCGGCGTCGTGGGTCACGACGCTGCTGGTCTTGTTGAGGCACCGCTCCAACTCCCCGATGACGCGGTAGGTGTTGATCGGCACATCCTCGGAATTGAGCAGCGGGCTCCATTGGGAGAGCCACTGGCTCTTGAGGTCGGCAATCTCGGATGCCACGCTTGACTTGCCCTTGCGTCCGGACTCCCCCAACTGACCCTTGACCTCCTCAATCATGGCCTGGAGGGTCAGCTTGGCGTCTCCGGGAAGACCTACGTCCACCGAAAAGTCCTTGTTGATGTCCTCGATGCTCTCGACGCTGTGGATGATCACCTTCCCGCCGGGGATGGGCTGTCCATAGCTGGTGCGGGTCATGCTTGAACCGACGGCGAACAGCACGTCGGACTCCTGGAGCCACCGCCGGGCGGGGAGGGTGGTCGCGCTGCTGCCTGCGCCCAGCGCCAGCGGATGGCGTTCATCGAAGGACGACTTGCCCGGCATGGTGCAATAGACCGGGATTTCGGTAAGCTCGGCCAGTTCCTTCAGTTCTTCCGTCGCCTGGGACATCATCACGCCCATGCCCGACCAGATGACGGGTTTACTGGCGTTGAGCAGCAACTCCACCGCATCTTTGACTGCCCCTGCCGACGGAGCTTGGGGCATCCGGTTGGGCGGGTTGTAGGCCAATGCCTCGTCCGGTATTTCCTGCGTTCCCACGTCCGAGGGTATCTCTACTATGACGGGACCGGGCCGCCCGTTGCGCAGGTTGTGGAACGCCCGGCGCATCACGTTGGCCACCTGGTTCGGCTGGTAGATGACCTCTCCGTGCTTGGACACCGACTGGTAGGTGCGCACGGGAGAGAAGTTGGGGCGGACTGCGTACTGGCTCAATGCCGGGCCGCCGGGCAGGTAGAGGATGGGAACGTTGTCGGCGAAAGCCTGGGCGATGCCGCCCATCGAATTCTCGGAACCGGGTCCCCCCTGGGTGATAACCACCCCGAACTTTTCCCGGTCGTTCATGCGGCTGTAGCCGTCGGCGGCCATGAGCGCTCCCCGCTCCTGGCGGAACATCAGGGTGCGAATGCCCTCTCTGGCCGCTGCTTCAATCAACTCGTTGGAGGGAAAACAGGCGATCCATTCCACCCCTTCCATCTTGAGAATACGGGCTACAGCTTCTTGAACGTTCATCTTCAAAAACTCCACAGAGACTTGTACAGTACGGGCCATGCACTATGGGCACGATGATAGATGTTGGCCCTGACAGGGTCAAGCCGACTTGCTCTGCCAAGACCTGTCCGAAGGAGTACAAAGGAGTACAATGGAGCACAATGGAGCGCACGATGCAAGTCATGGAGCGGGCGGTCGTGGCGGATGCCGGTGTTGTATGGCAGGGGCAGGAATCGGGAATTGCTGTCCCGCACTTGAGTAGACACCCGGCATTGACCCCGGCAACGGACAAGGAGAGAAAGTTATGGTTACACCCTCGATACCTCTCGCCAAAGAGATCGGCCGCGTCCCCTCCATGACGGTGCCGCTGGACTCCCGGCAGGAGCGGCGGTTCCAGCGGTTGGAAGAAGAAACCATTATGATCGACGTCCACCAGCACCCATTCGTATGCCCCGAGGACATGACCCGGCTGGTCGAGTTCCTCCGGGGCAACAGTTACACTTGGGCCTACGACGCAGTTGAACATGGCGGCTGGACCGCGGTAACGACCGCCAACGCCTTCCGGGGCTTCGTCAATACCCACGACATGTCCTACACCCGCTTCGAGGACCTCCAGACCGAGGTTGCGCTGATGGTATCGGACATGGCCCTCTCGGGTCGGGTGGATCTGGTGACCAACGCCGACCAGATCGAGGCGGCCAAGCAACAAGGGCGGACCGGGTTCATGCCCACCCTGGAGCATCTGGCCATCGGCAGCGAGCTGGACCGGCTGGACACCTTCTACGCGATGGGGGTACGTCTGGCCGGGCTGACTTACAATCGCAAGAATTACATCGGCGACGGGATGAACGAGCGCAACGACGGGGGGCTGAGCGAGTTCGGAATCGAGGTCGTGGACCGGATGAACCAGCTTGGGATGGCCATAGATCTGTCCCATGCGTCTTTCCGCACCGCGATGGACGCAATCCACTTCTCCCGCGCCCCGGTCACTTTCAGCCACAACGCAGCCTACACCCTGCGGCCTACCACGAGGACCCGAAAGGACGAGGAGCTGGTGGCCTGTGCCGGGAAAGGGGGCCTGATAGCCGTCACCGCCGTCCCCAACTCCCTGAGCGACGACCCGGAGCAGGACATAGACTGCGTGCTGGACCATTACGACTACATGGTCAATCTGGTCGGCGTGGATCACGTGGGCATTGGCACCGACACCAACGTCGGGGACCACGTGGCATTTCATCAGGTAATGCTCGGACGCGACCCGTCGCTGACCCCTGCGCCGTACCTGAATGGCCTGGAATCCCCGGCCGACGGTAAGAACATCCTGCGGGGCTTGCTCCGGCGAGGCTACTCCGACGAGGACATCAAGAAGATCGCTGGGGGCAACGCTCTTGACTTCTTCCGGCGGGTTATGGACTGAATGCGGGGGCCTGGCTCGCAGCGCCGCTCGTCGATTAGCTGATTTTCAGACGACAGGTATAGCCATGAAGTTCGCTTACTTTACCCACATGCCCTGGCCGGAAGGCACGTCCCCGAGGCAAGTGCTGGCCGAGACCACCGAACAGGTACAGTATGCAGAATCTCTTGGCTTCTACAGCGCCTGGCTGGCGGAGCACCACTTCACCCGTTACAGCATCGGATCATCATCTCTGATTGTAGCCACGCATGTCGCAGCCAGGACCAGCACCATCCGGCTTGGGACCGCTGTCCTGGTATCACCGCTGCATAACCCCATCCGTCTTGCTGAGGACACCGCTACTCTGGATGTTCTCAGCGGCGGCAGGCTCGATGTGGGGTTTGGGCGTGGAACATTCGGTTATGAGTACGGAGGGTTCGGGGTTGACCCCGAGGAGAGCCAGGAGCGATTCCGCGAGTCAGTGGCCGTGGTCCAAGGGCTGTGGACGAC
The DNA here is from genome assembly GCA_034422355.1 of Dehalococcoidia bacterium. Classification (GTDB taxonomy): domain Bacteria; phylum Chloroflexota; class Dehalococcoidia; order Lucifugimonadales; family UBA3495; genus CATOSP01. The sequence goes on from DAOUJS010000010.1 coordinate 28,388, forward strand.
GCCGGGCTTCACCTACCACGGCAAATACTGCGACGTGGACAACGTGAACCTGGTGCCGCCGGTGATACAAGACCCGCACCCGCCCATCTATATCGCCGCCAGCCGGACCCAGTCCACTCTTGACTTCCTGGTCTCCACCGGACATACCCTGTGCATTGCGGTTGTGCAGGACACGGCGGACTCTCTTGACCTGTGCCGCCGGTTTGTTGAGCAGTCCGCACAAGCGGGAATCAACGTGCCCAAGTCCCGGATACCCTTCTTCAGGTATATCCATGTAGCCGAAACGGAAGAGGAAGCGCGACGCAACACTATGGAACGGCTTAACTGGGTAGTGGACATAATGCAGTGGCGGAACTTCTTCCGCAGCGGGAGCGAGGTCTATCAGAGGATGGAGGACTGGCGCAGGGACCGGTCCGGGCTACCCGTCAGCTACGAGTATCTGATAGAGAACCGGGCAATCGTCGGCACGCCGGACCAATGCGCCGCCAAAATAGAGCGTCTGCGTGAACAGGGCATCGAATACTTTGGTTGTAACTTCGACTTCGGTGGCATGGAGCATACCAAGGCGCTGAAGTCCATGAAGCTGTTTGCCGAAGAAGTTATGCCCCGGTTTGCCTGACAGAGTTTCAAGGCTTGAGAGCGGAGAGGAGTTAGCAATGGCAATTTACCGTGTGTTTCCCGACGCCGATGGAGAGAGTCACATTGAAGAGATGAAGCTGGAAGACCACCCGGAGTTGGGTGCATTGGTCAACGTCTCGGAGGTGCGGGTCCAGCAGTTCGACGGGTCGCGCCACATGGACTTTCACCCGCTGCCGGAGCGCAGGCTCATCATCCATCTGTCTGGAGAAGTCGAAATCGGCGCAACAGATGGGACCAGGGTCGTGCTGCGGGCCGGGGACATACGCCTCATGGAAGATGTGACCGGCAAAGGCCACTCCCATAACGACCTGACTCCTTCGGCTGCCGTTTACGTTCTGCTTGATGACTGACCGGTACGGTACGGTCGTATCGGGTGTCAGATATTGGCCCCGCAAACTCCGCTACCGAGGTTGTTGGAGTTTGTGGGTCTTGTACCATGACCTGGTAAATCGGGCAGTAACGCTGTGGTCGTAATTGTCCTGATTCTTGTCCTCTTCGTTGTGGCTTCATGCGTAGAACCCACACCACCACCTTTCACACCGATGCCCGCTCCAACCCCGATGTCGGTTCTGTCCCCTACTTTCGCCCCAACACCGACCGCCGCGCCGGCGCCGGTTCCAACACCGACACCCATGCAGTCTCCAACACTCACGCCAACGCCGACCGCGGCGCCGACGCCGGTTCCGTCTCCAACACCGGTTGCCATAGAGGAGGTCCTACCTGCGATGCAGATGAAAATCGTTGGCTCAAAGGGCAACAGCATAACCAACATGGAACAGTGGAGCACCGCCGTAAGAAAGTCCCATTGGAAAGAGGGGCGAAGTGCTTATTCCCTAGCGGATTTCATCCTGAATCGAAATGGCGTAGCTACCCTCGAATCGCGTATATCGTCGTTACTTTCGCAAAAGGCGACTTTCCAGCAGGGAACGCCAGAATACGGAGCAAAGTTTGACCGATATGGAGGACCGGCCCGTCACGATATTGGAATCTTTGGTCGTACCAGCTCCGGCCGAAGCTTGTACGTGGGTGTGGAAGCCAAGGTGGATGAGCCGTTTGGGTCGAAAACCATGTGCGAAAGGTATCAGGAAGCTGTCGAGTATTTGAATGAGAATCCGCGGTCAAAGGCGGCAGCCAGAGTGAAGGAATTGCTCTCGCGGTATTTGGGAAATACCGACGAACCCTGTGAGTCGAGATTTGCCGATGTTGGGTATCAGTTGCTGACCGCAACAGCCGGAACAATTGCGCAGCAGAAGGACGTATTCGTATTCTACGTTTCAATATTCAGGACACGCGATTTCGATGAAGGAGACGGTAAAGAAAACCAGCTTGACTACGAGAACTTCATAAATCTTGTTGGTGGCGAATGTCTAATGCGGGACAATGAGATATGTCTGGCGCACGAAATAATGCTTGATGGAAAACGGCTAATCTGCATCTACGAATACTTTGATGTTAAGGACTGATTCCCTAACCTAATTTCCGAGTGGCCGATGCAGTCTCAAGCCAAGGAGTGTAGAATCAGCCCTAACAGGCCGGTACGGAGGATGGTATGAAGTTCGGACTCTTCTACGAATTGCAGTGTCCCAAGCCCCTGGACGCCGACCAGTGGGGGCCAGAGGACGAACAAAAGGTATTCATGGAGGCGTTGGAGCAGATCGAGTTCGCCGACAAGCTGGGCTTTGACTATGTGTTCGAGGTAGAGCACGACTTCCTGGAAGAGTACGCTCACTCTTCCGCGCCGGAGGTTGTGCTGGCCGCCGCCAGCCAGCGCACGAAGAATATCAGGCTTGGTCATGGCATCATTCATGCGCCGCCAAGCTTCAATCATCCCATCCGCGTGGCGGAACGAATCTCCACCCTGGACATCGTTTCCAACGGCCGGGTCGAGTTCGGCACTGGAGAGGGCGGCGAGATCGAGAATACCGGCTTCGGTATCGACGTCACTCAGAAGAAAGCCATGTGGGAAGAGGCGACGCGGGAAGCGGTGAAGATGATGGTCCAGGTGCCCTATGAGGGTTACGACGGTCAGTACGTGAAGGTGCCAGTGCGCAACGTCGTGCCCAAGCCCCTCCAGAAACCTCACCCGCCCCTATGGACCGCCGCGTCCCGCAGGGAGACCATCTTCGTGGCGGCGCGCATGGGCATCGGAGCCCTGGGGTTCGGGTTCGAGACGCCGGAGGAAGCCGCGGAACGGATAGACCGCTACTGGGAGCTGGTGCGCGAAGAGTGCAGCCCATTGGGATACGCGATTAACCCGGCAGTAACCGCCCTTGGGTCCCTGATGTGCTGCCCAACCAATGAAGAGGCTGTCGCCAAAGGACTCCGGGGGGCGCAGATGTTCGGTTTCCTTCTGGGGCGTGGCCAGCGCAACTACGGCCGCGACCACTTCCACCGCCAGTTCGACTCCCTGACCGATGAGGGTCGCCAGCAGGTCTACGCCCAGCGCCAAGGGTTCAACGTGGTGGACGAAGAGCCGGAAGACGAGAGCGCCCGGGCCCTCTACCGCGCCAGCCGCCGGGGAGGTTTCATAGGCAACCCGGAGTTCATTCGCAACACCATTCGCCAGTATGAGGCGGCCCATATCGACCTGATCCTGTTTATCGCCCAGAGCGGAGACCGGAAGCACGAGGACATCATGCCGTCCCTGGAACTGTTCGCCAAGGAGGTGATGCCGGAGTTCCAGGAGAGGCACAAGGACCACCGGAAGTGGCGGGAGAAGCAGTTGGACGGAGTCCCATTCGAGGTCAACTCCAGCATTTAGACCCAGCCGGCAGGCGTGAGAGGAGGGACATATGGCCAGGGTAGACGACATTCGTGACGACCACTTGCGCGGCCTGGTCGCCGAGGCGCGAGCTGCTTACCGGGAGGGAGACGCCACGGCCTCGGTGCACAAGAGCGTGGAGGCGCTGCTGACGCTGATGGAGCGTGAGCCGGACCTGATCCAGTTGGAGCGCGCCCCTGGCACCCCGGCCCGCAAGGGATACGTGTGGCCCGCGCTGGGAGTGAAGGTGGAGACCGGAGAGGGGGACTCGCCCCGCGCCGTGTACGACCGGGAGCAGTTCAGCACCGCCGAGGCAATCACGTTCTACGAGTTTGCCGTGGACAGCGCGGTGGCTGCGGGGCAGTAGGAGCGGGGAAGCCGCTGGAGCGGTCCGCACTTCTGCTGCCCCTGGCCGACTCCGGGATACCGGGCTGTCCTACCCCACCGGCAATACGGGTTCGGTACGCTCCGCTGGTAGATCAACCTCGAAGGCGTTGAGAAAGAAGGCGGTCTGGGCGTAGTTGCCCATCAGGGCGGTTATCTCAACCAGGTGCTGGACGCCGAACTGTTCCAGGGCAATCTGGAACGTCGATGACGATACCCGGTGGTTCTTGTAGAACTCGGTGCAGTACTTGATGATTGCCGCCTCATCGGGCGCCATGTCCGGCAGTGGTTTCCTGTCGCGCAGCGCGTCCACCAGGGCATCACTTACGCCCTCCCTGCGGGCGGCGGGTGCGTGGGCGTTCCAGATGTAGGGGCAGTCCATCGCCCGGGCCGTGGCCAGGATGGCCAACTCCTGTATGCGCTTGGGGAAAGTGCTCTCAAAGCGCAGGTAGCCGGTGAGGTGGCTGCGGCGGCGAGACATTTCCGGACTGTTGATGGTGATGGAACCAGGGCCTCCGGTGATGGTCCCTCCGGTGTCCCTGGTCAGCTCGTCGAATGCCTCTCGAAACTCTTCGGGTACCATGCCTCTTGTGACTATGGGCGTTCTTGCCATCGTCCAATTCCTCTGTCTTATAGGATTCGTGAGTTCAGGTGCGAAGATCGATGTGGGTGAGGTGGCTGTAGGGTGCTAATCACTGGCTACGTCCAGAGTGACGTTGCCTATCGCGCCACCCTCCACCGCCTGGTGGGCCTCCACTGCGGATTCCAAGGGGAAGCGGGGCCCCAACAGGTGGGTCAGCCTGTCCTGTTCCAGCAGGGCCGTGATCTGTTCCGTGGCGTCCTGCTTCGCCTGTTCGGGCATGTCGTAGACCAGGACGGAGCGGACAGTGACATTGCTGGCCCTGATCTGCAGCGGGACCGGGGGCTGGGCCACAGTTCCCTGGGCGTAGATTGCGATGACCCCGTTGGGACGGATTACGTCGCGGCTGACGGGGAAGTTGCCCGCGAAGTCCACCTCGACGATATGGTCCACTCCTTCGCCCCCGGTGAGTTCCATGATCTGCTGCGCCGTGTTTCCCTCGCGGTAGTTGACGGTGTGGGCTGCCCCTGCGTCCCGGGCAATCTGGGCCTTGTGGTCCGAACTGACCGTAGAGATGACGGTTGCCCCGTCCAGCGCCGCCAACTGCACCGCGTAGTTGCCCACCGCCCCGGCACCTCCGGTAACCAGCACCGTCTTGCCTGTGACCGGGCCGTCGGCGAAGACGCAGCGGTGGGCCGTCATGGCCGGGACGCCGAGACATGCGCCCTGCTGGAAGGTGATGTTATCCGGCATGGCGACGGCGTGTTGAGAAGGTTGGGCGGTGTACTCGGCGGCGGTGCCGAAGGGCCGCCCGTACTGGGCCTCGTAAAGCCAGACCCGCTGGCCGACCCGCGAATCCGGTACGCCCTCACCAACGGCCTCGATGATGCCCGAGCCGTCCTGGTGGGGGATGACCCTGGGAAACTCCATGCTCCGGGTCTGGCCCGCGCGCCGTTTCCAGTCGGAGGGGTTGATGCCGGAGGAGACTATCCTGACCAGCACCTCGCCGGAGCCGGGACCGGGCGTAGGCATATCACCCACCTGCATCACGTCTGCGGGTCCGTTCCGCTCGTACCAAACTGCTCTCATGTGATCACCAACTTAACCCTGGATTCGCGCCGCAAAGCCCCAGGCGGTTGATAGTCTCAGCGCGGGATGATGTGACCTACTTCCACTCGCCGTCCGGGGGCCAGATGTTCTTGCTGCCCCTGCCCGCGCCCTGGATTCCCTGCTCGCGCATATCCTGGGTCGCGTCCCGCCAACGGATGAAATGTGGGGCCTGGGTGTGGGACTGGAAGGCTTCCTCGTCCTGGTACACTTCGTAGAGCCAGATGCGGTTGGGGTCGCCGGCGTCCTGGATTACGTCGAAGCGCAGGCACCCCGGCTCGTCGTTGACCGACCCCTTGGCGTCATCAATGATCGCTTCAATGAACTGGTCCAAGTACCCTTCCTTGACCTGGATGGGAGCGATAATGACGTACATTTTTCCTCCATTTTCCTCGTGCATGTGCGCGTTTATCTGGGAACGTGGCGAGTCTAGCAACGGGGGCAAGACCCGTCAACTTGGCCTTAAGGTCATCCGCGATACGCGACATCCGATTCCACCTTGGCTTTGGTTTAGAGCCACACTAATGCTGCCCCGGTACTTTCGGTCTCGAATTCAGCCCAGGTCCATTGGAATCAGAGAAGTCGGCAGTAGCTAGGCGTTGCGATTTTAGGATCGTCCAACACTCCCAATGGCCATCTGCGGCTGTAGTGCTAACACAAACGCGAACTCAAGCCGGTGCGTGCTGCCGATTACATGTATTGCCGTGAGGAACCCGGACCGCGCCGCGGAACCATGCCTGGCCGAAGGGACCGGCACTCGCGGGTTGCGTCACTGCCGGTCAACTGCCCGGCCGGACAGTCCGCGGGTCCAGCAGGTCCCGCAGCCCGTCGCCCAACAGGTTGAAACCCAGCACCGCAACGAATATGGCCGACCCCGGTAAGAGCAACAGGCGGGGCGCGGTCTGCAAGTGCGGGCGAGCGTCGTTGAGCATGGCGCCCCACTCCGGCGTGGGCGGCTGCGCCCCAAGCCCCAAAAAGTTAAGAC
>DAOUJS010000011.1:0-1547 GCA_034422355.1 Dehalococcoidia bacterium
GGAGCGGCGTTTGCGATAGGGGACTCGGTGAAGGGAGGCATGTACGGGCAGTACCCGTCGGCGAAGGCGGAGGACCTGGAGCAGGGAGACCTGGTGCCGAACTACGACTTCCGTGGCGGGTACAGCACGATCATAGAGGAATGGTTCGGGCTGGACGCGAAGCCCATCGTGAACGGCAGCTTCGAGAAGCACGGCTTCCTCTAGGTCGCCCATCATTAGACAGACCCAGAACCGGCGCGATACCGCGCCACCGCTGACCAAGACCTACGGGCCGGAGGCATTGCCCTCCGGCCCCAGCGTCACACAACAGCAGGAGGAGAGAGCATGGCGCTGGAAACCGTAGCCGGCGGTCGTGCATGGATCTACAGCCACCACGTGGGCCGAGGGTCCGCAGCAGGGGAAGGATTCAGCACTCCCGTCGGTGTGATACCGGCCAAGGACGGTGTCCTCTACGTCGCCAACCGCGGCTCGGACACCAACCCCAACCAACGGATTTCCAAGGTAACTGTCAACCACGAGTTCATCACCGAGTTCGGCAAGACCGGACCGACCTACGGCTCGACCGAGGAGCCCCACTTCGCGTTCCTTACCTCCATTGCGATGGACAAGGACGAGAACATCTACGCCGCCGACGAGTGGAAGAACCTAATCTCGGTCTTCGACACTGAGGGCAACCTCGTCAGGACTTGGGGCGAGCAAGGCGACGGCGAGGGTCAGCTCAACGGGCCGTCCGGGGTTTCCATGGATGCCGACGGCAACCTCTGGGTGGTCAACAGCCTCAACAGCCGGGTCCAGAAATTCTCCCCCGAGGGGAATTTCATCAGCGGCTTCGGCGAGAAGGGCAGCGAACCCGGACAGTTGGACATGCCCTGGGGCATGACCATCGACAACAACGGCGATATTTTCATCGCCGACTGGAACAACCACCGGGTCCAGAAGTTCGACACCGACGGCAACCTGCTTACCACCTTCGGTTACGGCGGCAGGGGCCCCGGCTCGCTGCGCCACCCGACCGGTGTGGCCGTGGACGCCGAGGGCGACGTTTATGTCGTGGACTGGATGAACGAGCGGGTGGTCATCTACAACCAGGATGGCAACCCTTTGACCTACCTCAAGGGCGACGCCATCGACGTGTCCCCCTGGGCACAGAAGTCCATTGACGCCAACCCGGACATGCAGCGCCGCCGCCGCCAGGTCTATGACCTGGAGGACCAGCAGCGCCCCTTCCGGATGCCGGTGGCCTGCGCTTTCGACCAGGACGCGAACCGTCTGATCGTCTGCGATACCCAGCGGAACCGCCTGCAGATCTACGAGAAGGACAACAACTACGCGGACCCCCAGTTCAATCTCTAGGTCTGCTTTCGGCAAACATAATCATGGCTCGACCGGCCCCGAACATTCGGGGCCGGTCTTTTGTTTCTCCAAGGCCAACTTCCAGGGCAAACGCATTCTAACTTCGTGTCATTCTGAGGCGAAGCCGAAGAGTCTGAAATCATCCCTTTTAAGATACTCCCGGTGTCCAACCAGGGTGTTGAACGAGAATTCCA
>DAOUJS010000012.1:0-10063 GCA_034422355.1 Dehalococcoidia bacterium
CGCTACGAGCCGGTGGACATAGAAGAGGTCGAAGACGGCGTGTTGCAGGGACGCAGCGCTGCATTGGACCTGGACTGGCGATGGGAGAATGGCCGGCTGGGCTGCCACGACCCTGCCACGGGGCGGCACATCCTCACCTTCGAGGATGTGCGGGCCCGGGCCGACCGCGCCGAGGCCCGGGCCGACCGCGCTGAGGCGCGGGCCGGCAGTGCTGAGGCGCGGGCCGGCAGTGCTGAGGCGCGGGCCGGCAGTGCTGAGGCGCGTATCCGCGAACTGGAAGAGGAGAACCGGCGGCTGCGCGGCGGGTGAACCTAGTGCAGGCCCTGATGGGGCCGGTTGCGAAATCGCCATCCTGCGGCGCGAAGTGTGTCGCCCGCGGCGGCAGACACTCCATTCGGTTTGACATAAGGCACCGGAAATGCCGGCCGGATGGACCTGCACGTGTACAACACGTGCATCGGGTTCAGGGGAGGGGGCGGTCCGGGCAAGCTCCCGGAAGCACGGACTCATTGGCGCGGGCGTCCGGCTGCAGCCGGACGCCCGCTTCTGGTTGCGCCGCACCCGGCGGGCAGGCCGGGTTTCAGTCAACCCTGGGTTGCGAATCAGGGCGCGATTGCCCTGGGCAGACGCGGGCCAAATTGACGGTCAACAACGGGGCTACTATGATTAGGGCCGGCCGGGAAGTATTGAAGACATCTGGGAATGGCCGCCGGGCGGACCATTTTCCATCCGGGAACTGCCCCAGGAACTGACCGGCAATCAATCCGCCGGAGGTGAGCCGATGACTACCCAAACCCTGGTTGAGTATCCCCGGGATGTAAGGCAGCGCATCCGGTCCGGGGCCTGGCGCGGCGTGACATCCGGCGTCGCCCCCGGCTATGTGCAGGCGAACCTCGCCATCCTTCCCAGGGATCTGGCCTTCGACTTCCTGCTGTTCTGCCAGCGCAACCCCAAGCCATGCCCCTTGCTGGAAGTTGTGGAGGCGGGGGATGTGGAACCGTCCCTGACCGCGCCGGGGAGCGACATCCGCACCGACACCCCCGGCTACCGCATATACGAAAACGGCGAATTCGTGGCCGAGGTGGAGTCCCTGGTCCCCCATTGGCGCGACGACCTGGTATCCTTCCTGTTGGGTTGCAGCTTCTCCTTCGAGACGGCCATGACCGACGCAGGGATTCCGATACGGCACCAGGAAATGGGCTGCAACGTCTCCATGTACATTACCAACATCCAGACCACCCCCGCCGGGCAGTTTTCCGGTCCGATGGTGGTGAGCATGCGTCCCGTGGACCGGGAGCAGATCGTCCGGGCGGTGCAGGTGACCTCCCGCTTTCCGGCGACCCACGGCGCGCCGGTGCATATCGGCGACCCCGCCGCCATCGGCATACGGGACATTTCCCGCCCCGACTTCGGCGACCCGGTGGAAATTCATCCCGGCGAGGAACCGGTGTTCTGGGCCTGCGGCGTAACCCCGCAGGCCGTGGCGCTGGACTGCAAGCCCAGCTTGATGATCACCCACGCCCCCGGCAAGATGTTCATTACCGACCAGCGGGACGCGGACTACGCGGTACTCTAGGATCCGCCAATCGTCTCATGTCTTGATCACCCAACCGACCCTTGGGAGCTGACCGTGGTTGAGCCAGGCCTTACGACCATAGAGGACATCATTCTCCAGCAGGACAAGCGCGGCGTCAGCGCCCTGCGCCCGCACATGGAGCCGGACTTCTGCGACCGTGCCGCCCGGTACGTCATGGAACATCCCGGCAACGTCGCCATCGCCACCGGCTTCTACATATTGTCCGCGGGAAAACCGGAGACCGACGGCCCTCCCGGCGCAATCGCCATCGGCAGGGCGTTGCAGGCCCTGGGCCGTAGGGTGAGCTACATCGGGGACGAGCACTGCAACCCGGTGATGCGGGGCCTTCTCGACGCCGACGCCGACGTCCTGGACTTCCCGATTGCCGATGTGGAGACCAGCCGCCGTGTGGCCGGGGATATGCTGGAACAGTTGGACCTGGGACTCATCATCTCCATTGAGCGTTGCGGCAGGACCGGCGATGACGCCTACCTGAACATGCGCTCTCTGGACATCACCCCGCAGACGGCCCGCCTGGACTACCTGTTCGAGGCGGGCATTCCCTCGGTGGGGATCGGGGACGGCGGCAACGAGATCGGCATGGGCAACCTGGTGGAATTCATCCCCGCTGTCGATACCCTTCCCGACGACCCGGCGGTAACCAGGGTGGACCGGCTGGTCATTTCCAGCGTCTCCAACTGGGGCGGCTACGGCCTGGTCGCCGCCCTTTCCCTCCTGGCCGGCCGCAACCTGCTGCCCGACATAGAGGAAGAGACCAGGCTTATCCAACAAGCCGTGGACATGGGCGCGGTGGACGGCACCACCGGCGAGCGGAAATATCACGTGGACGGCTTCACCGCCGAGGAGAACGGCCAGGTGCTGGGGCAACTGCACAGCCTGGTCCATAGCGTCTGCGGCTAATTCGGTCGTGCACCAGGCACATGCTTATAGAGAGCGGAGCCACGAATACCTGTCCAAGGCATTCGCGGAGTTGGAGGCCGGAGACCTCACCCATGCCTCGGAGAAGGGTTGGGGCGCGGCGGCGCAGATAGTCAAGGCGGTGGCGGATGAACGGGGAATGGAACATCGTTCCCACAACGCGGTGTTCCGGGCGGCACAGGCTCTGGCGCGGGAAAGTCACGGAGAGGTCATGGAGATTGAGTTTGTCATGGCTGGTGACCTGCACCGGAACTTCTATGAAGGAACCCTTGACTATGATGGAGTGGCGCTGCGGCTTGGGCGTGTCGAGAGTTTTGTGGCCAGGGTAGAGCGGTTGTTGCACAACGAATAGTCCGGTCCGGTTCGCAGATGACGCTCAAGGCGGAGGGACGAAATGAACACGCCGTCTAATCAATCCCCGGAAGTTGGTGGGTATCAGGTCGAACGCTTGGATGATGTGAGCAGGCGGCTGTCTTGCATGGAAGGCAGAATGGAATCGTTCGCTACCAAGGAAGATGTCGCGAATGCGAAGCTCCAGATGATGATAACGTGGGTTGGAGTCGGCATCACTATTTTGATTACAGTAGGGACCATCGCCATTCGTTTCTGGTCCGATTCTGGGGGCGGATAGCTTTGCCTGGAGCAAAGACGCCGCGAGGCCGTCCGGTCAAGCAAGTGCCGGTTGCCGGAGCCGGTAAATGCTACGCCGGAGGAAGTGGCGCGATAGTGCTGCAGGCTAAAGCCGGAAGCCCTATGGCGGTTTGAGGAAGAGGCCGGATTGACCCGGGAGGGCCGGCCCCTGGGCTTCCGTGTTTGTGGAGCCCGAAGGTCGGGAGTCTGGACAGGGCAATAGCGGCCTGTCGGTACGTTGCCTGTGAACTCGAAGGGCATGGACCATGTATGGACCGCTGCTCGAGTGGACCGGCTGAAATGGAACGCTCCGTGACCTAACGCTGCCTTGCCCCAATGGAGAGAAAATTGCGAAACTCCTGACCGGGTAAACCCGGTGGCTGAATCAGCCATAACCGCGACGGAAAGCGAATGGCCGAAGGGCCGGAAAATCGGGCCAAAAGAAGGGCCGGGAGCCTTCCCGTCCTTAGCTTAACCCCAGAAAATCCGCACAGTTTTAATTGACATAAAAGGCGCAGCGTAGTTTAACATCTGCCCCAGACGCAGAAGAACACCGGACGAATCCGGGGCCTGCTCCCGAAAGGATTACCCTAACGCCTGGCAACGAAAAGGTAGCCCTCTCATTGGCCCCATGCCAAGAGGCCCGGCAGCGGAATAGCACTTCTGCGCCGGGCCTCTGAAGTATGGTCAGGCAATCACTGTAGCGGGTATCATATCCTGTCTCGCTATGACTGGTGCTGAGAAACAGGTCTGACCAGCTTTGCACCAGGAGTAGCGTTTGAACCAGACTTAGGGATAGTGCGGTTGAAGCGCCTTTCGGTCTCCGGCTTGATGCGGCTGGCGATGGCAGCGGGGCTGCTGCTGGCAACCCTCGCCACGGCCTGCCGGGGCGGGCCGGTTGCTCCTGGGTTGGATGACGTCAGCAGAGGCGTGAACGCGCCGCCCTCGGTGAGCGATCAAGGAGCAGGGCGCAAGGAACCCGGGTTTTCCGGTGAGTACGTGCTTTTTGGACAATCGGCGGCGTTCACCGGGCCGGCCCGGGAATTGGGCAAGGAAATGCGCCGGGGAATTCAGGCGGCATTTCACGAAGCCGGCCGGGCGGGAGGCGTCCACGACCGGGAACTGAAGCTCGAGTCGTTGAACGATGCCTACGAACCCGCATTTGCCGCTTCCAACACCCGGCGGCTGATTGAGAACGAGCGGGTATTCGCGCTCATTGGAACGGTGGGCACGCCCACCGCCAGGGCTTCGTCCCCGTTGGCCCACGCCGCGGGGACGCCTTTCATCGCTCCCTTCACCGGCGCAGAGTTCCTGCGCACCCCCGAACTGGGCAACGTCCTCAACCTGCGCGCCTCCTACTACCAGGAAACCGAGGAGATGGTTGCCCGTCTCACCGGGGACCTGAACATCACTCGCGTGGCCGTGCTCTATCAGAACGATTCATACGGACGGAACGGACTTGAGGGGGCGCGGCTGGCCCTGGAGCGGCGGGGACTGGAGCCGGTGGCTTCCGGGCATTACGAGCGCAATACCAGCGCCGTCAAATCGGCGGTGTCACAAATCATTGCAGCGGAACCGGAAGCCGTCATCATGATTGGCGCATCTGCTCCGGTGGCTCGGGCTGTGGAGTTGGTGCGCCGTGAAGCGGACCCGGTCTTCATGGCCGTGTCTTTCGTGGGCAGCAACGCTCTGGCGGCTGAGCTGGGCGGCGCAGGCGCGGGAGTGTACGTGACCCAGGTGGTCCCCCTGCCCTGGGACACAGGCATTCCCGTAGTCGCCAGGTATCACGCCGCGCTGTCGGCGTACGATCCCGCGGCGAAACCCGGGTTCGTATCTTTGGAAGGTTACTTGGCGGGACGCCTGGCCATTGCCGGTCTCCAGGCCTGTGGTCCCGACCTCAGCCGCGAGTGCTTCCTCAACGCCGTGTATAATTCCGCGAGCATCGACATCGACGGCATGAGGCTGAGGTACGGGCCCGGCGACAACCAGGGGTCCGATGCGGTGTTTCTGACCATGATCGGCGCAGACGGAGAGTACCATCAGGTCGATAAGCTTGCAGACCGGTAAACTTGGGAGTACGCCTTGAGCCGCGAGTCCCGCGTGCGCCATTCCCGGTCAACGGAGAATCCTCAATATGCCCGTAGAAATGCTCTCGTTACACGGTCTGGGGGAACTGTTTAGCTTTTCCGAGTCCACGCTGGTGCTGCGTCAATCGCTGGTGGCCCTGGCAGCCCTGATCATCGTCTGCAAGGTGGCCGAAGGGGTCTTTCGCCGGTTGCGGTTGAACGCTATCGTCGCCTACGCGATGACCGGAATCTTGCTGGGTCCGGTAATGCAGTTGACCGGAGTGTGGTGGATCGAGTCATCGCTCCACTTGGAGTTGATACTGACGCTGGGCGTGTTCATATTCTTTTTCCTGATTGGCTTTGACGAGGTCGATATATCCAGCTTCATGGCATCGCTGAGGGGGCACTACTTCTTCGCCGCCGTGCTCTGCGTGGCCATCTCATTGGGGATCTCGTTGCTGGTGACCACCGACGTCGTTTTCGATTTCGGGCTGTCCCTGGTCTTCACGGAGTCCCTGGCGTTGGCGGGAGTCCTGTCCATGACCAGCCTGGGCATCGTGGCCAAGGTGCTGTCCGACGAAGGCCATCTGACACAACCAATCGGGTTGCAGATTTTCACGGTTGTGATCATCGTCGAGCTGATTGCCCTGCTGATAATCGGGTTCAATATCGGCGAACATGCTCATAATATAACCCCCCTCGGAATACTGCTTCTGCTGGGAAAGGTGGCGGGATTTGCGGTGGTGTGCTGGGTTCTTTCATCGCGGGTCCTGCCTCCCCTGTTTGCCCTGTTGCAGCGTGTGCTCCGTGTCCCGCAGCTATCGTTTGGTCTGCTCCTTGGCGGCCTGTTCCTCACAGTGTACGGCGCGGAGGCCATCGGGCTGCATGGTTCACTGGGCGCGCTGCTCTTTGGGGCGTCGCTTTCCGGCCTGTCCTACCAGGTGCGGCGGGAGATCATTCCTGGGGTCCGCAGCATAGCAGAGGGACTGTTTACGCCGCTGTTCTTCGCCTCCGCGGGGTTGAGCTTCAGTTTTGCGTTCGTCACCTTGCCGCCGTGGACGATGGTGGGATTGGCGCTGATCCCGCTGTTCGGGAACTTTACGGGAGCCTTCATCGGCGCATACGCTTCCCGCCTGACCGTTCCCTACGCCGTGGCGACCGGCTTGATGGGCAAGGGAGTGGCCGAGATTGCCCTGCTGCTGGTCCTGTGGGATTCGGGAATCATCGACGAGGTGGTGTTCTCCTTCCTGGTCCTGGTCATGTTCGGCTACATCCTGTTCATGCCGCCGGTCATCAGCTTCGCGGTCAACCGGGCCAGCCGCAGGCCCGGCCTGCCCGATCAGCTTGATGACATTCCGCTGGGGTCCACTCTCACCAGGCGGTTCGACCTGGAGGACATCGAGGTTGCCGATATTCTGGACCGCGCGCGCCAGCATCCGGGCTCTTCGATTACGGTGCGCGAGTTCATTGAACGCTGGACCGTGCCTCACCAACACGACTACGTCGTGGCGGATGACGGAGTGTTGGTGGGCATAGTGTCCCTGGGAATGTTGCGCTACCGGCACAAGAGCACCTATGCCCAAATCCAGCTCGGCGATGTGCTGCGCAGCCAGCCGGTCCCATCGGCCTGGCCCGATGAGAATGTCGAAGACGTGCTGCACCGGATGAACGAAAATTCCCTTTCCGTAATTCCTGTTTTGGAAAGGGATTCGGAAAAGTTTCTGGGCGCGATCACGGCCAACGACATCATTGCACTGATGACTATGGAGGCTACCGGAGAGTATTAGCCCCAATCCACTGGAATCGTCAAAGCGAAGGGCCGGGAGTCCATCCCGGCCATTTCTTTCGGGAATTATATGCGAAAGTAACCGACTGTCCGGTTCCCGCATAGCCTGCTCAGTCCCAACTCAACGAGAAGTTCACCGCACCGCTGTAGTCCCGTCTTGCAGTGAGTGCCGCCCACCCGTCATCAGCCCACTCTGTGTCCGCCCATCCTCGGCATTCAAAGTGGTCCTGCCCTTTGGTGGTCCTGCCCTTTGGTGGTCCTGCCCTTTGAACGAAGGATTGAGCCGGGTAATCTTGCGGATGGATTCGTTGGCCAGCGTCATCTGGTCTGCTATCTCCCTGCAACTCGCCAGCGTATGGACCGGCGATGTTGGGGTTGGAGTCGGAAGTGGCGTTGGGGTTGGAAACCGCACCCCAAGGCAAGCAGGGCCAACGCGGTGATGCCCGCTACAGCCATCTTCGAGTGCATGATTCCAAATGTTTTGCTCATGCTTGTCGTTTGTCTCCTTACGTGACGGGGTTTTCTCGCCGTTGACTCTTGAGGGAGTTACCAGACCCGGCCCAAGTTAGGCCCGGTAGCTCCCAGGTGGGAGGTTAGCGGTATCGCTTCGCCGGGGCCGGACGGTTTGGAGTGGAACGATAAAGGCCCTGGCAATCTCCTGCCAGGGCCTTCCCTTTTGCCCCAAAACTGGTCTTATTCCGGCCTTTCGGCCATTCCGCTTTCCGTCGGAGTTATGGCTGATTCAGTCGCCCTGTTTACCCCACCGGGAGTTTCGCAATTTTCTCCAATGGACTGATGCCCCCGCTCCCCCATTCGTGGTATTATTGGCCCAATTCGCCGTCAGGCCCCCGTTCCGGGGTGCGGCGGCATGACGATCCACGAAGTCCCATTCCAAGAAGTCCCATTCCAAAGGAAGGCAAGAGATGACGACTTCGCATACCAATGGCCATCAGACCAACGGGACCAACGGCGCTGGGACCAGCCGCTATATTCCCAGGGGAGCATCGGGAATCGGCGTCCATGACTACGTTCCCGAGCTCGGCTACCGGGAATACTGGTATCCGGCAGTGGAGGACAAGCTCATCAGGCGCAAGCCCGTGGCCCTGAAGCTCCTTGGCGAGCAGGTCGCTTTCTTCAGGGACGCCAACGATGAGGTCGCGGCCGTGTCCGACATCTGCCCCCACCGCGGGGCGTTCCTGTCCGGGGGAATCGGCAAGGGCATGGGCAACAGTGAGTTCAAGGGATTCATCACCTGCCCGTACCACGGCTACACCTTCGACGGCACCGGCCAATGCGTGGCCGCCCTGTCCGACGGCCCGGACTCCAAGCTGGCCCCCAAGCTGCGGGTGCGCAACTATCCCACCCGGACCCACCGGGGCGTGGTGTACATCTGGATGGGCATCACCGACCCGGTGCCCCTGGAAGAAGACCTCCCCGAGGAGTTCTTCTACGACGACGTGGAGATCCAGACCTACGTCAAGATCTGGCCCATGAACTGGTCGCTGACCATGGAGAACTCCAGGGACTCCCACAACAGCAAGATTCACCGGGGCGGCATCCGCCGGCTCTGGAGCGGGCAGCTCTTCAACCGCCTGCCCGCCTTCTGGGAAGGGACCGACATCACCGAAGAGGGCGACAACTACATCTGTATCGCTCCCAGGGTCAAGCAGGGCGTGGAGAAGGGATACTTCCCCGGCCTGAAGAAGAGCTGGCCCCAGCATGACTGGTGGCGTTTCCGGGGCGCAAGGCGGCTGAACCCGCTCAACCAGCAGAAGAACGCCTTCAACAACTCCCGGCCCGGCGGCCTCTACCGGCTGCCTTCCATCGCCTGCCCCAGCGCCCGGGGCCAGTCCCAGCACCTGCGCTACTTCACGCCCATCGACGAAAACAGCACCCGGATGTTCACCTTCGCCCTGAAACGGGTGAGGAACCGGCTGCTGCCCAAGCTGTGGTGGAAGTTCTTCTACCACACCTGGTACGTGTACTTCAACGCGCCCCAGACCACCAACGAGCGGGAGGACATGCCGGTGCAGGCCGTCGGCGCGCTCGACCCCCACTCGTCGCAGAAACTGGGAGCCACCGACGCCGCCATTATCTTCTGGCGCAGGCGGATGCCCTGGAAGTCCCGCGACGCCCAGCGCATCTGGGGCCGGAGCCGCACCGAGGCCGCAGAGGAGATGATCGAGATCGAAGAGGAACGGGAGGCCGCGGAGATTCCCTTGAACTAGGCCCCCAAGCTCCTGGTTAATTCCTGGTAAATTCCCGGCAAAACGGTGGGCCACCTCGAAGAGGTGGCCCTGGTTTTTGTCTGGAGCCGGGCTTGTGCCGAAGACACGGTTGGCTGGACCGCCCGCATGTTGGGCGTATGTTGGTCAGATGTTAGTCGGAGACGTTGCTGCTGTACGAGTAGTCGCGGAAGCGGCGGGGGTACAGGACCGTCGCCAGGAAAATGACGCCCAGGGTCAGGTGGGCGGCGTTCTCCCACGGGTGCTGCACCGTGAACATTCCCAGGTTGATGGACGCGGCGCCGGGGTTCAGCGGCGAGAGTATGAACCCGACCACGCCGATGGCCAGGAAAAACAGCCCCTCTATCCCCAGGAATACCCGCTTGTACTCCGAGTTCCAGACCTCGCCCACGTATAGCGACAGCACGCCTATGATCAGGTAGGCGATGCTCTGGCCTACCCCCAGATGGTACAGGTCGGCTGTGGTGGACGGGACGAAGAACCCGGCGATGCCCGCCGCGGTCAGCAGCGCGCCGAAGATCAGCAGGCAGCGGCGGTTGGTCAGCCCCTTGGCGTAGCTCTTGGTGATTGGACCGTAGCTGACGGTGATGCCCTTCGGTTCTCTCATCATGGCGGTCAACCTCCGCCGGAAGTATACTCCATTTGGCGATGGAAATCCCCATAGTCCGCCTTTTGAGACGATTGCGAAATCAAAAAATCTTGGCCGGCTAAACCAATACCAAGGTGGGATGTGCATTTCCGGGGTTTTGAAAACGACTGAAAGGACTCCACAGCGCCTCATATCACCTTTAGGCTCCAGCCGGGTGGCCACCGAAAGTGC
>DAOUJS010000013.1:0-24111 GCA_034422355.1 Dehalococcoidia bacterium
TCCTACACGGCGGACCAGAGGGACACCGACCGGGCCAGCCGCAACGCGGGGCTGCTGTCCCAGGCCACCGGCGAAAGCGCGGCCCCGGCCATAGCCAGCGTGAACAACGACCAACGGATCCAGCACCTCCTGGACAGCGGCCAGGTGCTCTGGTTTCCTCTGCAGCCGGAGGACTTTAGCCCTGAGTGAAGTGGCCGGTGGTCAGTGGCTAGTGGGCGGCGGGCACGAGTCCCCCGCACGGCCCCCATTTACCCCTGCCAGATACGCGCCCGTCAATGACAGCGGAATCCTCCCCCCGCCCTGACAGGGGTATGTATAGAGTGAAATTGATCTGAGAGAACTTGGAAAGCGCACGGGAAACCGGCATTTTGGTAGCAGTCACGAAACCGGATGCCGGGGGTGTCCCATGCGCCTTCCTAAATGAACCTATCAGATTCAGCAGATGATTGGAACGCATTTACCGCACCTCTCCCAGCCACAATTGGCTGGCCTGGTGTTGTGGGTTTGCGGGGCTATCCTCGCGGGTAGTGCCTGCCAGAATGCGGTGGCCTCGGCCCTCTCGCCCTGAGGCAGATGGAACAGCCTGCGCCAATACTTCAGGGAATGGCTCTACGACGGCAGCGACCGGGCCCGTCCCTGCCAGACTGAGCTGGACGTAACCCTCTGCTTCACGCCGCTGCTGCGGTGGGTCCTCTCGTGGTGGCGTTCCGGCCGCTTGGCGTTGGCCATCGGTCCCACGCTCAAAGGTGACCAGACCACAGCCATCGTCATCAGCGTGCTCTACCGCAGTTGCGCCATCCCCGTGGCCTGGCACATCCGCCGGGCCAACCAGAAAGGCTCCTGGGCAGATCCCACCGTGGAACTGCTGCAAGCCCTGGCCCCAGCAGTTCCCAAGGAAATGACGGTCATCGTGCTCTGCGACCGGGGCATCGCCAGCCCCAAGCTGTGGGTGCAGATACGGGAGCAGGGCTGGCATCCCTGTATGCGCTACCCCAAAAACATCACCTTCTGTGCCGATGGGGGCACAAGATTGTCCGCCCACCGCTTCGTCTCCCGTCCCGACACCGCCTGGGCCGGCCTTGGCACTGCCTTCAGCACCGCCAAGGCCAAACGCCGTTGCACCCTGCTGGTGGTCTGGTACGCCGGGCAGGAGGAACCGTGGGTCATCCTCACAGACCTTGCGCCGGAAGCGGTGGGACCCAGTTGGTACGCCCTGCGCTTCTGGATCGAGCTGGGCTTCAAGGCCATCAAGAGCCTGGGCTGGAAGTGGGACAAGACCCGCCGCACCGGCCCGGCGCGTGTCTCCCGCCACTGGCTGGTGCTGCCGGTAGCCACCCTGCTGGCTCTTGCCTACGGCACCAGGGTGGAAGACGCCTAGGACCGGAGGATTGATCCCGGCAACCTGCGGGCGCCGCCCAAAGCGCTGGCTCCCAATCACCGGGACCCTCGGACCCGTCCGGCGCGCACCGTCAGCGTGATCCGCTACGGCATTGACTGGCTGCGCCGGTTGATGCTCAAAGGACGGCTCTGGAGTCGCGTCTGGCTGTTGCCCGAACCCTGGCCACAACCCAAACCCAACTTGGAGATCACCCATCATGCGCCACCGTAACAGTGGTTACATACCCCTTTCAGAGGAGGGAGGGGCGGTCGGGGCAGGGTTACCGGGGCACGACCTGTTACGCGCGGGCGTCCGGCTGCGGTTGGACGCCCGCTCTTGGTTGCGAATCAGGACGCGATTGCCCTGCGGGGGCTATTGCGTGCGCGCTGCCTATGCCGGAGGGTAGTGCTGCTTCCACCAGCGGGCGATGTCCAGGCGGCGGGCGAACCAGACGCCCTCCTTCCCGGAGGCGTACCTGAGGAACCGGTCCAGCCCGGCGGCCCGGCCCGGCTTGCCTATGATCCGGCAGTGAAGGCCAACGGACATCATCTTGGGGCGGGTTGCGCCTTCCTCGTAAAGCATGTCGAAGGCGTCCCTGGCCACCTGGAAGAAATGCTCCGGGGTAATCAGGTCGCCGCGCCAGAACTTGGAATCGTTGACCTCAAGGGAGTATGGCACCACCAGCCAGGGGTTGCCGTGCACCTGGGTCCAGTAGGACAGGTCGTCGTTGTAGGCGTTGCAGTCGTACTCGAACCCGCCCTCCTCCACCACCAGCTCCCGGGTGTTGACGCTGGGGCCGTAGCGGGTGTACCAGCCCAGGGGCCGCTGTCCGCAGATGCGTTCGATGGTGGCCACGGCCTCGCGGATGGCGCGGCGTTCTGAGTCGCGGTCCATGCGGTAGTACTCCTCCCAGCGGTTGCCGTGGCCCATCATCTCATGGCCGCGGCGGATGATCTCGGGACCCACCTGCGGGTTTCGCTCCAGGGCCAGGGCGCAGGCGTAGAAGGTGCCCTGAACGCCGTTGCGTTCGAGGACGTCCATGATGCGCCAGACGCCGACGCGGCTGCCGTACTCGAAGAAGGACTCGTTGGCCAGGTCGCGCTCCCCGGGGCCTACGGGGGAGGGAGATTCCCCGGAGGTCTCGCCCCTGGGGTCTCCGTCCAGGATGGAGTATTCGGAGCCTTCCTCGTAATTGACAACCACCGAGACGGCGATCCTGGCATCGTTGGGCCAGCGGACCTCCGGCGGGTTGGAGCCGTAGCCGACAAAATCGCGTTCCTGCATGGCGAGCCTCCATTGAGAGCGTCTGGGAGCGTGGCCCCGTAGCGGGTACGGGGCCGGCGCGGCCGTTGATTGTCCGCGTTTCCGGGGGTCTTGCCGGGTCCGTCGCCGTGTCCCTTACTGGGTCCGTCGCCGCTTGTTTCCCGCCCGGCTGCGGCTGGCGAAGTAGTCGTAGACTGCGGTCCCGCCGATGACCGCGCCGGTAATGCCCAGGGTGAAGGGCAGGGTCATCATGAAGGTCAATACCACCGCCTCCGGCTGCACACTGCCCAGGGCCAGGTCCGCAACCCGCACAATAATCACGAATGCCAGCAGCAACAGCCAGGCGATACCCGCGTACTTGGACACTCGCTTGGTGTTACGATAGGCCATGCTCTCACCCCGGTTGCATCTGCCCACAGTAAAGTATCATAGACAGGCGCTGCCACGCCCCGCCATGCTCATAATGGGTGGCAAAGACTCTCCCCCGTATCCCGGACCCCAAGAGCAGACGAGGCCGCGCCGGCCCGGTGATTGACTGCCGGCATGTTGAGTATTCTACAGCGTAAAGATACCATTTGCCGGGCCTATTCCGTTGACGGATGAAGCTGATGGAGGAGGCGATTGATGGAGGAAGCGATGCCAAGCGCAAGTAGCGCTTTTGCCGCCGATGACGGCGTGAACATTCACTACCAGGTAGCGGGACAGGGACTGCCGCTCATATTCTCCCACGAATTCGCCGGGGACATCACAAGCTGGGAGCCGCAGGTCAATTTCTTTGCCCGGCGCTACCGGGTGATCACCTATTGCCACCGGGGGTATCCCCCTTCGGACGTGCCCGAAGACCTCGGGGCCTACTCGCAGGAACGGCTGGTGGCCGACATGCGGGAGCTGCTGAAGCACCTGGGCGTCGACAGGGCATACGTTGCCGGTCTGTCGATGGGGGCCGCGACCGCGGTCAGTTTCGCCATTGCCCACCCGGAGATGTGCCGGGCGCTGGTGGCGGCGGCCACCGGCACGGGGTCCAGCGACCGGGAGCATCACATGGAAGCCTTCAGGCAAAACGTACAACGATTGCAGTCGGAGGGCATTGGCGGATTTGCCGATGCGTACGCCAGCGGGCCGACGCGGGTACAGTTCCAACGCAAGGACCCGGCGGGATGGGAGAAGTTCCGGGCCGGGCTGGCGGCCCACTCGGCCGAGGGGTCGGCGCTGATGACGCAGGGAGTACAGTTGAAGCGGCCGACGGTGTTCCAACTGGAGGAGGAGATGCGCCGGATGACTGTGCCGACGCTGCTGATGGTGGGCGACGAGGACGAGCCCTGCATCGAGCCCATGCTGTTTATGAAACGGTGCATTCCGGGCAGCGGCCTGGCGATGTTCCCCCAGAGCGGCCACGCCATCAACCTGGAGGAGCCCGCGCTGTTCAACAGCACGGTGCTTGACTTCCTGACCGCAGTGGAAGCGGGGGCCTGGGCCACCCGCGGCTAGGAGAGGGGCCAACGCCTGCTGCTGCCGGTCCTGGCGCCCTCCCTTAACCCCTGAACACGCCCAGCGGCCTCTTCACGCGCTGGCGAAAATCTCGTTGGCGATGTCCATCGCGCCGCGGGCGAAGGGTATGCCGGCGTACAGCGTCATGTGGCCGAACACCTCGATGACCTGGTCCCTGGTAAACCCGATGTTCAGCGCGCCGCGGATGTGGCTCCGCAGGGGACCCTCCCGGCCCAACGCGGCGAGGCAGGTCATGGTGCAGAGGCAGCGGCTGGGGAGGTCGAGGCCCGGCCGGGTCCAGGTCGCGCCCCAGTAGTATTCCCCGGTGATGCGGCCCAGTTCTCTCTCGGCTTCCGTCGGAGGGGCGGGACGCGCCGCCGAGGTCGTGCCCATGTAGCTGCGCCGGAACTCGTCGCCCCGCTGGAACAGGCTGTCCGGGTCTTCGTTGGCGTCGTGGATGCGGGCCGGCGTGAAATCTATCCCGCGCTCCTCGAAGACCTGCTTGCACAGGGTCAGCGCCTGGATGCCCGCGGGCGCTCCGCCGTACCAGGTGTCGTGGATGATCAGCTCCACGACCTGCTCCGGCGTCAACCCTATGTTCAGGGCGTTGCCCAGGTGCCGCTTCAACTGCACCTCGCGGTTCATAACGATGAGGCATGAGAGGGTGATCATCTCCCGCTGCGCCGGCGTCAGGGCGGGACGCTTCCAAATGGTGCCGAACAGGGCCTCGCCAAGTATTCTCTCCAGGTCGGGCGCAATGTCCCACGCCCCCGGCGACGACCCGCCGGTGATTTGCCCGCCGCCGAACATCCTCCGGGTTTCCTGCCCGCGTGCATAACGGTCGTCCAGTTCGCTCATGGCGCGCCTCCCATAGTGGATTTTCCAGAGTGGATTTTCCGGGTTCGAAACGCGGACAGTGTAAGGCGGCCTGCTGAGGGGCGCAACCGCTTGGGGGCGAGCCGGGAAGCGCCCGTACCAGGTGGCATAGCCGCGCATGTGCCGCCTGGTGCTACAATGCTGTCGGACCGACCTGCCAAAGGAGCGCCGCATTGGTAGCAACTGACCGGGTCCAGGAGATTCTTGAGGACGCTCGCTCGCTTTATGCCAGTGCATTGGAGCGGATGGAAGCTGGCGACATAAGAGACGCCGCTGAAAAGGCTTGGTGTGCCACCAAGCGGGCTACTGACGCTCTGATTCTTTCAAGGACGGGTGAATTGCCTCCAACATCTTCAGAGACGAACAAATCATTCCGGCGGCTCAGAAGGCAACATCCGGACACTGATATACTGTCCAGGGGATATGCTGAGAGGATTAGATTCCTTCATGGCGACTGCTTTTATGACGGGCAATGTGATCCGTTGGATGACACGGAGATCCTTATACGTTCAACCTTGGAATATATCCAGAACGTTGAGAGTCTCGTCTAACTGTAACCCCGTTGACTAACCCCGTTGACTAACCCCGTTGGCTGTAACCCCGTGCGAGTTCATCGGGGCATATAATTCCCAAACGAAACTCCAGCGGGGACCGGATACGGTTTCATAGATGCCCAGCCGCTACCATACCCCGTTCCCCACCTCTACCCGGCTACCAGCATCGCGTCGGTGCTGAAGAGGGGCGACAGCAGCCGGGGGGAGTCGGCGGTGACCAGCACCATGTCCTGCAGGTGCCAGTAACCGATGTGGGGTTCGAGGGCCACCACCATGCCCTCCTCAAGGACGCGGGCGCTGGAGGGCACCATGTACGGCTCCTGCTGGTGCCACCAGGGACCGACGCCATGCCCGGCCAGGGACACGTTCCCCAGTGGATTTTCCGGGTTCGAAACGCGGACAGTGTAAGGCGGCCTGCTGAGGGGCGCAACCGCTTGGGGGTCCTATTCGCGGGGATGGCTTCACGGGGACAGCAGCCGCTCTAATTCGAGGCAGAAACGGTCAAATGACTGGGAACGCCGGCGGGCGACCGGAACATCGATGCGGCTGGAAAAGGGGGCCTGGTCTACTGTTTCCTTGTAACGTCTCTTCAATATGTTCGCTTCCAACCACCTCTTCGGGTCTACTATGCCCTCGATTGTGTCCGGTACTTCAATCGCCGTATCTGCTCCGATGAACTCCGCGATTGACTCCGCGCTTGCAACAAACCAACTCTCATATTCCCAGTCCGCGACTGTTACGGATATCAACCTATGCGAGAAACGGTGGGTGAGACGCTCCAGCAATTTGGGTCCCAACTCCGCCGGACAATTTCCATCGGCGTCCAGCAACACCAGCAATCTTGAGTTCGGACCACCTTCTCGCAAAACGATCTCAGCGCACCGCTCAAGATCATCGGGCTTGTTCACCAGAGATCCCCAGGGCTCTCTGTACGGTTGCATAATGTTCGGATATACCAGACCATCACCCCTGGCGATGATGTTGTAAATTAAGGGCCGAAGTGCCGCTTCCTCTCCGTGCCCCTCGACAATTGCAGCAATGGTGGGAGGCGACATGCGATCACGGATCAACCAGCATGGTTGACTGGCTGTCGCCTTGACTGGCTTCCGGACGCAACCTTTTCTGCCGTAGCAGTTCACCCGGAGTCGCCAGCCGGTCCCTTATGGCATCTCGGCTGCTTTCTATCATTGGGCCGATCCGGGTCGTCCCTGCGGCGCTATCAGTAGCCAATATGGCATCCGTGGGAATGTCCTTACGGTCGAGCAGGTCCGGGCTGTGGGTGGTTACCAGTACCTGTGTAAGAGTCTGTCCGTCCTGAATCGCATCCCATAAAGTCCCAGATGCGGCTGGATGCAGAGCGATTTCCGGTTCCTCGATTCCAATGAGCGACGGTGAAGCGCCATCGCCCTGCAACAAGGCGGTCAAGACGGCCAGACTCCTCAGTGTACCGTCAGACATGTTTATGGCTGGGAACCTCCAGGGCGCAGCCTGTCCCGCAACATGTTGGCGAAACTGGAGAGTTTCCAGGTTGCCTATAGTGATGCGTTCAACGCTCTCAACTCCAGGCGTTATTTGCCTGAGGTACTCTTGGATTTGCTTGTGGTTTTCCGGGTTTCGTTTCTCCAGAGAAGCGATCACACTAGCTAAATTCTGACCGTTGGGGTGGAGCATTTCTCCGGGGTCCGGTGGTTGTGGCCAACGCATAATGTCCGGTGAGAAACTGTAAAATGCCATGGCGGTGAGTGCATCGTATACGGGCCTGAATTCATCGACATTGCTGGCGCTTACGAGGAACAGACGATCAGGGGCTGGACGGGGCAACGTCACCGATATGTTGCACTGCTCGACTGTGCCTTCCCTGACCACGAAGCTTGCAGGCGGCCCGACAGGACTCTCTGGGCTGACCTGGCAGGTTTCATTCCGCACCGAAAACCCGCCATTCCTCTCTGATGTCACCTCGAAACAGTATAGCCCCTGGGTAAGCCCATCGGGGAGAGTGAAGTGCAGTTCTATTGCAAAATTGGAAGGATGGCCCCCGGAACGACGCCGGACCTCGTTGATCCCGCCGCGTTCGCGTAATGCGTGGTCCAACGTCATGTCGAGAGCTTGGCGCGTCAGTGCCAGGGCGTCGAGAAAATTGCTTTTACCTGACCCGTTGGGTCCCACCAGGATTGCCAACGGTCCCAGTCGTATATCACACCGGCCTATACTCTTGTAGTTACGCAGTCTGACACGTCGAATGAACGGCGCTTTCGACATTTTCGCTATTCCTCCGCTTACGCCAGCGTATCAGACCCGGTCACGGCGTCCAAGCTGTATTAGCCTCGGTTCACCCGGCCGGGGTCCCGCAAGTGGCTGCGACCCAAGCCAAGCCCTACCCGGCTACCAGCATCTCGTCGGTGCTGAAGAGGGGCGACAGCAGCCGGGGGGAGTCGCCGGTGACCAGCACCATGTCCTGCAGGTGCCAGTAACCGATGTGGGGTTCGAGGGCCACCACCATGCCCTCCGCAAGGACGCGGGTGCTGGAGGGCACCATGTACGGCTCCTGCTGGTGCCACCAGGGACCGACGCCATGCCCGGCCAGGGACACGTTCCCCTGGAACCCGGCCTCGTGGAAGCTGTCGTTGGCGAAGTGGTAGATGTCCGCAGCCCGCGCGCCGGGGCGGCACCGGTCGATGGTGGCGCGGTAGATGTCCCTTGTGACCCGGTAAATGCGTTTCTGCTCGTCTGAGGGCGTGCCCACACAGACGCTCCGGGACTGGTGGCCGGGGTAGCCGTTCAGGTATGCGACATAATCGTTGCGGATAATGTCGCCCGCCTCGAATGCCATGTCGCTCTCGCCGCCGTAGGCCACGGCGTTGCGGCTGGAGTTGAGGATGCCGTGGGCCCAGTTTGCGCCCCGGCGCAGGCAGCTTTCGATGATCCGGCTATGCACCAGCCGTTCCGTGTCGCCGGGCCGGACAGTGGGCAGGACCTCCAGGTACGCCTCGTCCAGCAGCCGGGCGCCGGCTTCCAGGGCGGCAACTTCCTCCGGCGTCTTGATCCAACGCACCCGGTCCATCAGAGCGCCGCTGTCGACGATACGCGCGCCGGGCAGCAGCTTGCCGATTTCCTCCCACCGGCTTGCGCTGACGTAGCTCTTCTCGAACCCGACGGTCTCTTCCGCCAGCCCCAGTTGCCGAAGGACCCCGGCGGCCCTCTCATAGGGAGACTCGGCGTAGTCGTCGACGACCTCGATGCGTTCCAGCCACGAGTCCCGGCGGGCCAGCGGGGCGGCGTAGGAGTTCAGCACCATCACCGGCTCGCCAGTCCGCGGCCATACCAGCAGCACCTCCCGGGGCGAGTCCGGGAACTCCAGGTGGCGCGCCAGGGTGCCGGGATAGGCGAACCCGGCCAGGTAGGTGAAGTTCTTGCCCGAGCGGGCGACTATGGCCGAAATGCCTTCCTCGTCCATCAGCCGGTGCAGTCGCTCCACGTTGGCGATTATCTTGCCGAAGGCGTTGGCCATAATGGTCACTCCCTTTCCAGGTATTGCCGAATCCCCCAGTCCAGCCGGGGGGCCGGTCAGTGGAGCCAGCAAAAGCTGCGGCCGGGCTGGTCTTCACCGGGAACGCTGCCCATACCGGGCTCAGGGCCGGGATTCGATTCTTCAACAGGCCCCGTTGTTTGAGAAGTATTGTAGCATCGGCCGGGGACAGTGGAGTTTAACCGGCGGTATGATGGCCGGGGTGGCCGTGAATTGACAACGGTTGGCAGCGGAGTATGGTTAGCCGGAGTCCTCCGCCCTGATTGATCGGATGACGATACTGAATTTATGGAGGTTCCTGCACTTGGCAAGGGATTATATACTTGATTGCCCAAGTAAGGCCTGGCGGGTCCCGGCTTACCAGGGTGACCGGCAAGCCTTACGACATCAATCCCCCTACAACATCAATTCAAGGAGCGTGCATCATGGCAGAGAAGATCCGCCTGGGGTTTGTGGGCGCAAACGTGAACTCGACCTGGGCCTCCCAGTCCCACTTCCCGGCGTTACTGGCCAGCCCGGATGTTGAGTTTACGGCGGTCTGCACCACCCGGCCCGAGAGCGCAGAGGAGGCCCGCCAAGCCTTCGGCGCGAAACTGGCGTTCCATGATTTCCGGGAAATGGCGGTGTCGCCGGAGATAGACGCGGTGGCCGTGGTCGTGAGGGTGCCGTCGCACTATGAGCCAACGAAGGCCGCAATCGAGGCAGGCAAGCACGTGTTGACCGAGTGGCCCCTGGGACGGAACACCGCCGAAGCCGAGGAACTTGCGGCCCTGGCGCGGGACAGGGGTGTGCAGACCGCGGTGGGTCTGCAATCGAGGGTCAGTCCCGCACTGCTGTACGTCAAGGAGCAGATCGAGTCCGGCTATGTGGGCGAGGCGCTGTCGTGTCACGTGACCACCATGCGCGATGGCAGGCTGGAACGCCATTCGAGCAACACCTGGCAGCGGGATATCAGCCAGGGCGCAAACACCCTGACCATTGCCAATGGACACGTCATTGACGCCCTGCGCTTCGTGGCCGGGAATTTCAGCCGGGTGGCTTGCACGGTCAGCACCCAGGCAAAGCAATGGTACGAGACCGATACCCAACGGTTCGTGGAAGTCACAGCCCCGGACAATGTGCGGGTCAGCGGACAGTTGGAGGGCGGCGCGGCGGCTTCGGTACATGTTGGGGCCGTACCCTGGGCCGGCAGCGGCTTCCGGATGGAGATCTACGGACGGGAGGGCACATTGGTCACCACGGGGAGCGTCTCCTCCCAGCGGGGCGAGATGCTGCGGGTGCAGGGAGCGCGGGGAAGCCACGAGTTGCAGGACCTGGACATACCCGAGAGATTCTTCCATGTGCCGTCCGACTTCCCCAAGGGAGACCCCTTCAACATCGGGCAACTGTACACCCTGTTCGCCGGCGCGGTCCGTACCGGACAGAGCCTACAGCCGACCTTCGATGTAGCCGTTGACCTGCACCGGTTCCTCGACACCATCAAGGAGTCGTCGGACACGGGCCGGGAGCTGCCGGTGGCCTGAGCCGGCATTTTCTCAATCGCCGGAGACACGCCGGCATCAAACTCTGAAGGCCCCGCCGTTTCCACCCGTCACCCGGTGATGACGGGAAGACTGCGGGGCCTCAACAGATTTGGCGGTGCGGGACCGTCAGGCTGCCGCGGGCGCAGGCACGTGGGTCTTCAGGAAGCGCCGGGTGTGGTCTACGACCTCGTCGATGTGCTCCTGCGAGTCTTTCCAGGGGAAGATGGTGACCTCGGAGTTGGGGGCGAGGCTGGCAACCTCCATCGCGCACTCGTATGGGTGCGCGGGCACGTCGTCGGGCGCTATCAGTATCGGCGTCTGAAGATTGCGCACGAAGTCGCGGGAGACGGTGAAAACGAAGTCGGCCCGGTTCGTGTACATGTTGGTTAAGAAGTCGTGGACCATGTCCATCGTGATCTCCGGACGCTTCTCGCAAAGGGGCGGCCCCCAGCCTGTGATGTTGTTCTGGTAGAAGATATCCGGCATCTCTGGCCTGAACCCGCTGGGCTGCATGAACGCTGCCGCCACAATGCGGTCCCCGGCCCGCCTGAGCAGGTTGTGGATCATCGGCCCCCCGATGCAGAAGCCCATGACCAGGAACTTATCGACACGGAGATGGTCCATCAGCCCGAGATGGTCGTCAGTGTAGGCATCCCAGGGGCGGTCGATCTCCAGCGGGCCGGTGGACTGGCCCGGATTGGCGTTGCGCAGGTCGGCGGCGATACAGCGGAAGTCGTTGCTGTAGGTCTCCATGGGGTTGAAGGGCGACCGCAGGGACGACAGGCAGGAGTTGAGTCCGCCGCCCGGAATGATCAGCAGGGGGAATCCCGAACCCACCTCTTCGTAATAGATACGGGTAGCGTCTCTTTCATAGAACGGCATGGCAGTTTTCCTCCGTCAGCAAGTTGCAAAGCCCGCATGGGGTCCAACAGTCAGGCCGGAGTCTGCGGCACAACAACCGGAATCGGCGTGTTGGGCGTGTTGTATAAGGTTATGCCCCGGTCTGTCTGTTCTGTAGTGGAATCTAACCCATTGTGGCTCAGGCGGTCAACAAAGCGGCTCGTAACGCCGGTCCATGTGCTTGGATTCCCAATATGCCCCGCGCCACCTGGCCAAGTCCCACCTCATCTGAAAACACGGACCTTGAGAACACGGACCCTCCATGCCGCCAAGGGCCGGCACCCTCGCAGAGGATAGAGGACCCAGGTTCCAATGGCAGTCTCATTGAGGGTCGATTCAGCGAAGACGATAGTGAGTAATTGGCGGAGGAAGTGTCCGCCGAGCCACTACCCCCAGTGGACTGCAAGAGACTTCCATGGACCTTATGTTCGTGAGACATGGGCATGACTTGGTATCATTTGGTTGCAATCGAGGTCTTGTACGCCTGCTGATGTCTGCTAGTAGACCAACCGCTTTGAAATGATGGGTTACATTGAGTGATGTCGTACTCCATCCAGGCTTTATTAGGGTAAGCTCGACAAGCTTGATTACCCATCATTACAAAAATTTCGCACTACTAGGATCGCCCGGCACTTGGATAGCCAAGCCAGGGTGCGTTCCACCACCCACCGGCGGGCCGGATGGCGTTTCACTCCTGTGCCGTCCAGCTTCTCCTCTCCTATCCGCCGGATGTGCCCCTGGTACCCGTGAGCCGCCACGGTCTCGTGGCCCGTTGGATTGTCATATCCCTTGTCCAGGCACAGATGCCGGGTACCGGTATCGGGACGTTCCACCACTATGCCATCCAGGGTCATGTCCACCAGATTGGTGTCGTGAACATTGGCTCCGGCCACCACCAAGCTCATTGGCCCTCCACCCTGTTCGACCAGGATACTCCGCTAGCTGCCTGCCTTTCCCCGGTCCGAGGGATTGCGGCCTATTGAATCCCCCCCAAAACGGGCCTTGCCCATGTCACAATCTGCGCCCTGCCACTCCCAATCCACACCACCCAGTTCCTCGCACTCCGCGGCCAACTCCGCCCAGATGCGCTCCAGCATGCCCAATTCCACCCAGTTCTGGAAAGTGCGGTGAATGGTGCTGTCGTCCCCCAGTTCCCGGGGCAGGCGGTTCCAGTGGCAGCCCGTGCGCATACGGAATATGATGCCGTCCAGGATTCGCCTGGGATGAACCCGTTTGCGTCCCGTAGACTTGGGAGGGTCCATCTCCAGAATCACCGGGTGAATCCGCTCCCACAGACCGTCTGGAACCTCCCAAATAGTTGCCAAAGTCTCGCTCTTTTCTGCCATCATCCACCGCCTCACCAGGTTTTACTTCATCCTGACCGAACAGGATTGTCCCTCTCCCTTTCAACCTCTCCCGTTTTGAGATAGTTTCTTGGCCTTCCCGGTTTTTCGGGAATCTCCATCGACCACATTGGGTTAGAATAAGGTGGGTTAACCTTAAGACAGCCATAGCCGGGAGGTGATTCAATGGTGCAGGCCGGAGCAGAAGCCCCAACCACACCGGGAGCTTTGTCAGGAATCCGAGTGTTGGACTTCACCTGGGTCCGGGCGGGTCCCTGGTGTACCCGATGGCTGGGGGCGCTGGGAGCCGAGGTCATCAAGGTTGAGTGGCCCCAGAGACCCAATACTCGGGGCGACAACATTGCGACGGGAGCGGGCGCCCCCGAGGGCCTGCCCGCCAATCTCAACACCAACGGCCATTTCAGCGACACCAACGCCAACAAGCTGAGCGTCACCCTGAACACTCGTACAGCCCGAGGCATTGACCTTACCCGGCGCCTGGTGGCCATGTCCGACATCGTCATCGAGAACTTCGCCTGCGGTGTATTGGAGCGGTGGGGCCTGGGCTACGAGGATATGAAGAAGCTCCGGCCTGACATCATTTACCTCTCCATGTCCGGCTTCGGCCACACGGGCCGGGACAGAGACTATCAAACCATGGGAGCCATTGCGCAAGCCCTGTCCGGTTTGACCTACACGTCGGGCCTGCCCGACAAGCCACCCGCCGGTTGGGGCTGGTCCTACCTGGACGACACCGGTGGCTTGTACGGGGCCATGTATGCTCTGAGCGCCATTTACCATCGCAACATGACCGGTCAGGGACAGCATGTCGACAGTTCCCAGTGGATCCTCGGCGTCCCCCTTAATGGTCCCGCTTTTCTGGACATCCAGGCCAACGGCCGTTCCACCATGCGAGAGGGTTACCCGCCGGGCAACCGCGCTCACTGGCCCGGCACGCCCCTGGTGAACAACTACCGGGGGCGGACCGGTGCGCCGCACAACGCTTACAAGACCAGTCCGGCGGAGTACAACGACTGGTGCGCCCTGGCCTGCTTCTCCGACCATGAGTGGCGGAAGTTGGTGGAGGTGATGGACTCTCCCGGTTGGGCCATCGGCGAGAAGTTTGCCACCCTTGAAGGCCGCCTGGAGCACCAGGAAGAGATGGACCACGGGATAGAGGCGTGGACCAGGACCCTGGGCAAGTACGAGATCATGGAGCGGTGCCAGGCGGCGGGAGTACCCGCCATGCCCGTTCAAAACAGCCAGGACCGGGTGGACAACGATCCCCAGCTCAGGCATCGAGAGATGTACCGGGATGTGAAGCATCCCGCGCTGGGGACCTGGCCCCTTCAGAACGCTCCCTTCAAGATGTCGGAGACGCCTGCAATCAACAGCCGGTCAGGTCCCCTGATCGGCGGGCACAACAAAGAGGTGTTTCAGGGGTTGTTGGGCATCAGTCACGAGATGCTGGTGAGCGGCTTCGCCGACGGCGCCTTCTGGCCAAAGGACCTCGGTATGGAAGATTATCCCTACCTCAAGGAGATGATGGAGGATGCCTCGCCAGCACAGTGGAGCGGGAATGAACCGATAGCGAATCCCGCGCCGGCTCCGGCGCGGACGCCGGACCGGAACTCTGCGGGGGCCTTTGGGGGGCTGCGGGTACTGGAGCTCACCGATGAGAAGGGGCAGTGGTGTGGCAAGCAGATGGCTGACATGGGAGCAGACGTCATCAAGATAGAGCCGCCCGGTGGCGAGGCAGCCCGGACCGTGGGGCCCTTCTACCAGGACATACCGGACCGGGAGAGGAGCCTTTACTTCTGGCATTACAACACCTCCAAGCGGGGGGTTACCCTGAACCTGGAGATGGAGGACGGGCGCCGGCTGTTCCGGCAAATGGCGGAGAAGGCGGATGTGATACTGGAGACCTTCAGGCCCGGTTATCTTGCCTCCCTGGGGCTGGGGTACGAAGACCTGGCAGAGAGCAACCCTGGGCTGATTATGTGCTCACTGACCCCCTTTGGGCAGACCGGGCCGTGGCGGGACTTCCAGACCAGCGACCTTCTGCATCTGGCGGCGGGCGGACAGATGGCCAGGTGTGGCTATGACGACGAGGTGGCGCCGGATGCACCGCCCATCGCTCCCGGAGGAGGGCAGGCTTGGCACATCGGAAGTCACTATGCCTACATCGCCATTACCGCGGCGCTGGTTCACCGGTCGGTGACGGCCCGGGGACAGTACATAGATGCCTCGGTGCATGATGCCTGCG
The DNA here is from genome assembly GCA_034422355.1 of Dehalococcoidia bacterium. GTDB lineage: Bacteria > Chloroflexota > Dehalococcoidia > Lucifugimonadales > UBA3495 > CATOSP01. The sequence continues at coordinate 15,118 of DAOUJS010000013.1, forward strand.
CGCTCACGACCGAGGGCCATGTGAACCAGTATATTTACAAAGGAAGTGTGATTCCTCGTAGAACAGGAGGTGGCAACACCGCCACCGGGCCCAACGCCCAGGTCCTCTGTAAGGACGGAAAATACGTGAATGTCGGTCAGGTTACCCCGGAGCGGGTGTTGATGCTTGCGCCGTGGATGGATGAGCACGGCTTGGCGGGCGACCTGCTGGATGAAAAGTACCGGGACCCGGCGGTCATCGCCGGGAGCGAGTCGCATATTCGCGAAATTTTTGTAAACTTCCTCGCCAACATCCCTCGGGACGAAGCCTACCACGGCTTGCAGAAGCGTGGCTCCAACGCTGGGGCGATCCGTTCCCCGGACGACGTCATGCAGGACCCTCACCTGGAGGACCGGAGGTTCTGGACAGATGTAGAATACCCGGAACTTGGCGAGACATTTCGACACCCAGGTCCAGGGGCCGTCTTCAATGGCTCACCCTGGAGGATATCCCGGCGTGCTCCTCTCATCGGGGAGCACAACGAAGAGGTCCTGTGCGGGGAGTTGGGACTATCCAGGGCGGAGTTGGCCGTCCTGGTTGAGGGAGGTTCGGTGTAACCCCCGGTTTTCGCGCTGCCATTGACACATGGCCGGCCCGGAGCCCGGTCCCGGCTGGAGTCCTGGCAACAATCACGGCATTCGGAGCTGCTGCACAACAAAGGCTTGCCGCCCTTTTGGGGCGCCAACTGCTATTGCGCATCCGCCGCAATGGGGCCGGCGGGTGGGATGGGGAGCCGTTCAAGAACGCCCGTTTGTTGGACAGGATGACAATGATCCCCGTAACCTGCGGGTACGCCCGGGTCAGCAAGGCCGACGATGACGGGAAGAACCTGGACATGCAGCTTCGGGAGTTGGCATCCCACTGCATCCGGCGGGAGCATATCTTCACCGGGGAGGCCAGCGGTCGCACCATGGCCCGGGCCGGCTAGCAGCAACTGATTGCCCTGGTCCAACCCGGGGAGACGTAGTCGTGGCCTTTCTCGACCGGTTCAGCCGTAATTTCGAGGAGGGCGTCGCCATCCAGTCGGGCCTGACTTGACGGTAGGCAGTACCGTCTCTGAGTTTGAACTGCCTCTTTAGGCTCGTGGAATTGGTGGCTTCATTGCTTCATCAGAAAAGACGAAAGAGGCAGTCTTCACACTGTGGTTCGCGCCGGCCCCGTAGGCAGTTCTCATATCTGCCGCATCAGCAAATGCCGGCGAGTTCACCGGGGGCTGGACGGAGTCTCCGGACCGGCGCCCCCTAAGGCGCATCTTGAAGGTCAGGCCGGTCGTCGTAATAGCGCGACATGAAGAGTAGCCCGTCATAGCGCACGCCCCAGGTATGGGCATACAGGGTTTCCGAGGACCTGACGTTGGGGAAGACGTAGCTGATCCAGGTCCCCTCCGCCGTGGCAGCCGCCATCTCTTGGCCGATGGCCCGCCGACGCTGGGTGGCAAGGTCCTTCAAGTCGGTGCCTATGAGATGTTTGCCGAGAGGAGCGACACGGAGAATGTCGTTCTCGTCGGCCAGGGTCAGGCCCCATTGTCCGTCAAGACTCTCCGGGCTGTTGTACCGGGCGATTGTGGCCTCCAATCCATTGTTCCGGTAGTATTCGATGGCCTGCCGCACATAGGCGATGGTCCGGTCCGCAGGGTCTTCAACCCGCAGGTAATAGCCGGAGGCGAAGAGCATTCCGTCGCGGCGCACGGCGTAAGAAACCTTGGGGACTTCCTTCAGCGTTACCGGATGGGGCCACAGGTATTCCACCCAGACTCCCTCCCCGGTGGCCTTGGCCAACTCCTCACCGAGTGCGTAGCCGTCAGAACCTATCACGTCCTTGATGTCCGTCCCTATAAGCTGCGGCAGCAGGGGGTGGACGTGATATATGTCCCTATCGTCGGTGGCGAAGAGATACCATTCCCCCTCGAAGCTGGCAACGCTGTTGTAGTAGTTGAGCATGGACTCCAGGCCATCGCGCTCGTAACGCTCTATGGCCTGGTTCACGTACTGGACCGTGTAATCCCTGGGGTCGGCGTCCCGCCAGGCCGGCGGGCCGGACTCGGGGTCTCCGGCGTAATACCCGGAGGCGAATATCAGTCCGTCGTAACGGACCGCCCAGGTAACCTTTTGCTGCTCCTTCCGGGAAACGGGATGGGGCCACAGGTATTCCACCCACACGCCTTCCCCGGTGGCCTGGGCTATCTCCTTGCCCAGTTCCTGCCCGTCGGAGCCCACCACGTCCTTGATGTCGGAGCCGATGAGATGAGGAAAAATGGGATGGGCAAGGTAATTGTCATCCTCGCCGATGAGGACAGGTAAAACTGTCCGTCCAGGCTGTCCTGGCCGTTGTAATGAGTGATTACGGCGTCGAGACCGTCGTTTTCGTATTTGGCTATGGCCCTGTCCACGTATTCCTTCACAGAATCCGCTACGTCTTCCACGAGGACCGAATGGCTGGCAGAGAACACCAGGCCGTCGTGCAGGACGACGAGGACCCGCCGGGGTTCTTCCCGCTTGGTGACCGGGTTGATACCCCGGGTCATGGTCCAGTAGCCTTCCCCGGTGGCAACTTCGAGCAACTGCCCAAAGGCGGGGAATGACGAGCCCGGGCCAACGAATTGGCCTTCCAGGGCGGGCACGTTCCGGTACACCAGTAACTTGCCTTCTGCTTTGTCCAGGAGGATCAGCGTCCGGCCGTTTTGGATGCCCGCCTCGGACTTGTAGAACTCCAGGGTGGCCTCCAGCCCATTCTCTCCGTAGTACCCTATGGCACTCGTTACGTAGGCCAGGGTTAGGTCATCGTCGTTTAATGCAACGGGTTTCGACATCGTCTCCGGGGCCGTGCTCATAACGGGTTCTTGAGTGGACTCCGGCGTTGGAGCGGCCGTGGGGTCCGGGGGTGTAGTGGCAACGGGTTCCGGCGCCGTAGTGGCAGTGGGCAGCGGCGTTGAGGAAGCGTCGTCGCAGGCAACCGCCAGGGCTGCGAAAGAAGCCACGATTAGCAGCAGAAACAATGCACTCACTCCGGCTGGTAGCCGCCAGCACTTCAATCCTGCCCACCTGTCCTGCGGTTTACCCTGTTGCTTGGATCGCAAAGCAGTTTTCCTCCTATAGCAGATACCGTATATCATACCGTGACTGGTTCGCATATCGCAAAGGCAACTGCTCGTCCAGTACATTCCATACTCACGCCCCCATTTCCAGTGAAAGTAGTAAACACTGTCGCTACGGGTTCTGGGGCAGTGCGCCGTTAACGGGATGGTAAGGCGCTTGTCCATAGGGAGTGATCCGCTCTTTGTAGTATCCTGCCAAGACGCCGGTTAAGGACGGTTCACTCTCATTCCAGCCCTCGCCTCCTTGACCCGTCGCAAGGATGGGAGGGGGAACAACTGAGGCTCTCACGTTTGGCGTGAGGGCTGGCAATGAAATGGCATCCCGCCCCGGACCCGGCAGAACTGGGGATGGCCGCCAAGCGGGCAGCAGCAGTTGCCTGGCGGGCTGTTGCGAGCAGGAGTTTCATCCACATGTTCAGAAAAGCCCAGGAGCGACACATAGTCCAGTACGAACCGGATGAGAAGTGTCCGCCGTTACTGGCGATATCCTCGGCTTTACAGATATTCGTACCCAACACCATCAGCCTCGTCATGCTGGCGGCACTGGTGGTGCGGGCATCCGGCGAGTCGGAGGCATATCTGTCATGGGTGACATTTACCGTGCTGGCAGTCACCGGAGCCAGTATGGTCCTGCAGACCCTCCGGCTGCGTCACATAGGTTCGGGCCGCCTCATCGTCGCAAACTTCAACGTTCCGTTCCTGGCGGTCAGCGCCCTGGCGCTCCATGTCGGCGGACCTGGTTTGCTGGCCAGCTTGATTGTGTTTTCCACACTGGTCCAGTCTGTTTTGACCCTGCGCCTTGCCTCCCTCCGCCGGATATTTACCCAGACGGTGAGCGGAGTAGTGGTCATGCTGGTGGCGGTTTCGGCCTTGCCCTTTATCATCAGCAGAGCCGTCGTTCCACCGGAAGGCGAATCGATGTCGCTTTTCCTGGCGCCGGGAATGGCTGCTCTTGCCGCGGGCGTCCTGATATCTCTGCAAGACGCGCCGGTCTGGCGTATATGGATTTTGCCCGTCACCGTCGCCGTTGGGCTGATTGTGGCCGTGCCCTTGGGATTTTACGATGCCGGCATAGTAGTTGACGCTCCATGGCTGTACTTCCCAAATTCCGGATGGCCGGGACTGGACCTATCTTTTGGCGCGGATTTCTGGGCCCTGCTTCCGGTCTTCGTGTTTGTGAATCTCACCGCCTTTATGAAAGCGGTGGGAGACCTGTCGGTAATCTACCGTGCTTCCTATCGAAATCAATCGGCCATCGACTTCCGCACAGTGCAGGGGGGTCTGAATGTCTACGGGGTGGGCACCCTTCTTTCCGGCCTCCTGGGAACCCTGCCCGTCGCCGCGCCGTGGGCGACTACAGTGGTATATATTGGCTTTACCGGCGTTGCCGCCAGGAGTGCCGGGATATGCCTGGGACTGTTGACTGTACTGGTCGCCTCCTTTTCCAAGTTGCTGGCCATATTGGTCGCCATTCCAACTCCAGTGGTTAGCGCGGTGTACGTCGTAATCTTCGGTATGCTCTTTGTCGAGGGCGCCAAGACTGTCTTCGCGGGCCAGGTTGACCAGAAAAAAGCCACCATCACCGGCGTTTCTATGGTGTTGGGCCTGTGCGCGGCGACTCTCAGCGGACTATTCGAAGGGATCACCATTCATCTGGTGGGCAACACCATTGTCATCGGTGGTATGGCGGCCATAGCGATGACCGTATTCACCGAATTGTCGGGTTTTCGCGCCAGGAAACTGAGGGTCGACTTGACTCAGTCCTCCCTGCCTGCCGTTGACGACTTTCTCCGCCAATTCGCCGACGAACACTCCTGGACTGAGGAAGGGAAAAACCGGCTGCGTCTAGTGGGAGAGGAAGTCATGCTGAGCCTGTTCAATGAAGAGAACGACGGCCCGGTTGAGCAGAAGCGCGGGTTGGTCGCCACTATTCGCCCTGACGGCGGATCAGCCGAGCTTGAAATCGTGGTCGCCCCGGAGGATGCCATCCAGGGGAACATCGAAAATCGCATGGCCTATCTGGGCCAGGACCAGACGCTGGAAGATGAACAGCAACTGTCCGTCCGCATCCTTCGCCACTACGCCTCATCGGTACACCACCGAAAGTATTACGGCGTAGACATCATCAGTTGCCGGGTGGATAAGTAGCGCAGCAGGGTTTCCTGCTTCTCCTTCCTGCTTAATCCGGAGGCACGGGTTGGGACCGTTCAGGGTGACGGCTTCATCAGGCGCATATTGCCAGCATTTCAAGGACGCCGGTCTCGAGAGGCCCGCTGGCCCGCGGGTGTGGTTGACAAGCCAATTTCAGAGTGATAAGCTTGACAATCGACCAAGATAGTCGGCAGCTTCCAATGCGCACAATTGAGACTTACTATCAATAAGAGGTCTTGTGATTCTACACACAAACCTGATGGCGGTGCTAGAGGAGCTAGGCTATAGAGCCACTTCGCCCAGGAAAGCGATAGCAAGGCTCTTAGAGCAGAAGCAGGACAGCTTTACAGTGGAGGCAATCATCGAAGAACTGCCTTCGGTGGGCAGGGCGACGGTGTACCGCACCATCAAGCTGCTTCTTGAGGCGGGGGCGGTCTGCAAGCTTGCCACGATAGACGGATCTCACATGTACAGCCTCTGCCGAGTTGGTCATCACCATCACCACTCAGTGTGCATACAATGCGGTGCAGTGGAGGAATTCAGGGCCGCCGCAGTCGAACGGTTGATCAGCGCAATCAGCGCCGAAATTCCGGGAGAGGTCATTGACCACCGTATCGAGTTGTATGTGATCTGCGACCCTTGCCCCTCCGACGGAGGTAAGTAGGGATTTGTTCCAACCGGCTGGGACCCCGGTCCCATATCTTATATACTGATACAACGTATCATCATCTACCTGGGCGCAGCAAGGTTCACATCAAGTCCAAATCACGATCAGGAATGGGGACTCTGGATGTTATTGATACTATATCGCACTATGAATTTTGGGCCATCTGGCCCAGGCGTTGGCCATGGGCCCTGTCGTATTTTGCGGGGCTTTCCTTAACACCGCCCCACCTGTTTGACGGCGGCACATTTATGGAACCCCACGGAGACCACTTCGACTTGGTAGAAACGCCGACGCAGCAACTAGAGGTCGACTTGGCGGGGGACCGTCCGGTGCATTTATATGCAGGGGAGGAGTGGGCGACCATTTTCTACGATGGATCGGGGGATGTAGTGCTCATCAATGAGCATGAAATGGAAGAACAGGGCATCGATGAGGATGACCTCTTTGCTGTCAGCCTGAAGCACCCAGATTACCCGGCAAATCCGGACGCAAGGAACCCGACCGGGGCGCAAATCCGGTATGTGAACGGCGGTATGGAGTATGCCGCCCACGGATGCCCCGACCTGCACGGGGATACGGGCAACGGCCGCCAGGCAGTGTTCGGCTATAAGGGCGGCGCGCTGGCGGTCGAGGCGCAGGACGGGGAGTACTCCCACGTCTTTGCTGCGGCCCCGGAAGGTTCCCCGGAAGACTTCCGCCCGACCTCGGTTTGGGGACACTCCGGGCTGGACCACTTCTTTGCCTTGGGCAGCTAGGTGGGGTTGTACGTGGCGGGCCCCGAAGAGGGATCAATGGAACAGATGATTCCCGCTGTTGAAGGGCTGCGGCCCATCCAGGTCAACCTGACCTCCGACGGTGGGGCATTGCTGCCCGTGATGAACGACGGCGAGTTGCGGATGTGCGATGCTCATGACCTGGACATGTTGGCTTCCCCGGTCGGCCTTTTGACCACGCCGGTGGAAACCTGTTTCTGGGCTCGGCCCCACCTTGCCGCGGCGATAGGCGCGGTTTTCATCACCGACTCGGTGGAGGGTCGGGTGCTGCAGCTGGATGCCCACGACCAGACGGATGCCGGGCACTGGGACGTCTCTGGGTCCTTCACCAAGATCGCCTTCGTTGGCATCGTGGGTGGCGAGGCCGGCGGCCAAGACGAACATAGCCATGACGAACACGCCCACGGCCTTCTGGACACCCATTTCTGGTTCGATCCAGTCAGGGTGAAGATTGCCGTCAACGAAATAGCCGCCCAGTTTTCGGCGCTGGACCCCGAGAGCGCGAGCGTCTACTACCGGAACGCCACCGGTTATGGAAGGCAGCTTGACGAGCTGCACGCCTGGAACCAGGAGCAGGTTGATACGGCGCCGCCGGAGCGAAGGCTGCTGGTTACGTCCCATGACAGCCCCTCCTACTTCGCAAGGGCCTACGGGTTTGAGGTTGTCGGCCCGGTCATACCGTCTCTGGCCACGGACCTGGAACCCTCGGCAGAACACATAGCGGAACTGATTGAGGTGGTTCGGGAGCACGGCGTGCCCGCCGTGTTTGGCGAGACCACCGTCAGCGAAAGGCTGGCGCAGACCGTGGCAAGGGAAACCGGAGCGGCACTGGCCCAGCTCTATTCCGGCTCCATGGGAGTAGAGTGCAGCGGCGCGGACACATACCTCGGCATGGTGCGGGCCAACGTGGAACGGGTAGTGGAGGCATTGAAATGAACCCAGATCCCCACCCGCACGATGCCAGCATGTCGCTGCAGGACGTGGCTGTGGAACGGGGCGGGTGCATGGCCCTGAGCAACGTTACCTTCAATGTGGGCTCGGGTGCCCTGATGGGCCTCGTCGGACCCAACGGAGCCGGTAAGAGCACCCTGTTCAATGCAATGCCGGGCTGCTCCCTGTTCACCAGGGGAGGGTAAACCTTAGTGAGGTGGACCGGCGAAGGGGGCGTTGGCCTACGTCCCCCAGCGCGACAGCGTCGGCTGGTTACAATCTTTAAGTGATATCTCATATCAATAAAACCTAGAGGAGGATTCTATATGAACACGCCGCGCAAAGTGCCTGTCACCATCCTCACCGGGTTCCTCGGCTCTGGCAAGACGACCTTACTCAACCGGATCTTGACTGAGCAGCGTGGAACTGGACGGGTACATGGCCCTGAGCAAGGTTACCTTCGATGTGAGCGCGGGTACGCTGATGGGCCTCGTCGGACCCAACGGAGCCGGTAAGAGCACCCTGTTCACAAGGGGAGAAGTGACCCTTAGTGAGGTGGACCGGCGGCGGGAGCGTTGGCCTACGTCCCCCGGCGCGGCAGCGTCGGCGGTGTGCATTGCCTGGTTGATACGTCATCGTAATTGCAACACCCTCGGCCGGTTGCAATCTCTAAACGATATCTCATCTCAATAAAACCTAAAGGAGGGTTCCATATGAACACGCAGCGCAGAGTACCTGTTACCATCCTCACTGGCTTCCTCGGCTCTGGCAAGACGACCCTACTCAACCGGATCTTGAGTGAGGAGCATGGCAAGCGCATTGCCGTGATCGAGAACGAGTACGGGGAAGTCGGCATCGATCAGGCGCTCGTCATCAACGCTGACGAGGAGATCTTTGAGATGTCGAACGGTTGCATCTGCTGCACGGTGCGCGGAGACCTGATTCGCGTGCTCGGCAATCTCATGAAGCGCCGCGACAAGTTCGACTATGTGTTGGTGGAAACCACCGGGCTCGCCGATCCCGGTCCGGTCGCTCAGACGTTCTTCATGGACGACGAGATTCGCGCGGAGTTCTCGCTTGACGGCATCGTCACGCTCGTCGATGCAGCCCACATTGAGCAGCAGCTCGGCCGAAGCGACGAAAGCACGGAGCAAATCGCGTTCGCAGACATCCTCGTGCTCAACAAGACGGACCTCGTCAACGGCGAGGCGCTCGACAGCCTCGAAGCTCGGCTCCGAGACATGAACCGAATGGCGCGAGTCGTGCGCAGCGAGCGGGCGAACGTCTCCATCGATACTGTACTCAATCTCGACGCCTTCGACTTGGACCAGGCGCTCGAG
>DAOUJS010000014.1:0-4153 GCA_034422355.1 Dehalococcoidia bacterium
ACTGGCGTCAATCATCAGCCACTCGAAATCAGGATCATCAATCAGGGCCTCCAGCAGCATGGCCCATACTCCTCTGTCCCGCCAGCGGCAGAAGCGCCGGTGGGTGTTCTTCCGGTCCCCGTAGTCCGGGGGCAGGTCCCGCCAGGGGACGCCGGTGCGCAGAATCCAGAACACGGCGTTGATGAAACGGCGGTTATCGTGCGCAGGCCGGCCCGTCTTGCCCTTGCCGCCGGGAAGAAGGGGTTCCAAGATTTCCCATACCTGGTCTGAAATATCGTGGCGCCGGTGCGCTGGCACTGCAATTACTGCTGGCATAACCCATTCCCGCTACGCTGGTTGCAATGTCAGCTTATCAGCACACTCTTACTTTGACGACACCCCCTACAAGCAAGCCTACCGGCGCAGGTCATCCTGAGTCCACTTTGCCTGTTGCTGAAACATGAATCTCAGCATCTCGATAGAGCAAGTATCCCCGGAACGATGGTAAGTGACGGTTACCCGTCTACCGTCACTATGGGAGTATCTCTGGCGACTGCCCCTCTGCCTGAGCAGCATGAACCCGTCTCTACGGAGTGCCCTTACAATCTGGCGAGCCGTTGGCGATCTCAGACGCGAGAAGTCAATCTCGCTCATAGGGTTACTGCCAGCCGTTCCTCCGGCGGCACGACCGCTTCTTCCGGGAACTCTGGAATGGGCATACCATGTTCAAGCAAGTCCTCGATGACCGTCTCAAGGACTTCCCGGATGTCCTTGGATACTTCCTCGCGGGTGTACCCCCAGGTGGCTGCGCCTTTCTCCGCCAGTTCGGGGCAGAAGGCTATCCACCGATCCTCATCAGGTTTTACTACTACTTGGAACTCGTAGGTTTTTGCCATCTCGGCACCTCGCTCCCGAGGTCCCGGGCCTATGTGTCTTTCAGGGCCATTGCGTCCTGAGCTGCGCTGGCGCCGGCGAGTCGTCCGAAGACCATGCCGGAGGAGAGGCCGGAGCCGCCGGGGTAGTTGTAGTAGAAGAGGCCGCCGACCATTTCGCCCGCGGCGTACAGGCCTGGGATGGGGTCCTGGCCGTTGGTGACCACCTGGCCGCGGGTGTCGATCTTAACGCCGCCGAAGGTGAAGGTGATGCCGCAGGTGACTGCGTACCCCAGGTACGGGGGCGTGTCTATGGGCTGTGCCCAGTTGGTCTTGGGAGGGGTGATGCCCACGGTGCCGCGCCCGTCCTTGACGGTGGGGTTGTAGGGAACGTCCTGCTGCACCGCGGCGTTGTATTCGCTGATGGTCCGGGCCAGGCCCTCGGGGTCGATGTCCAGCCGTTGCGCCAGTTCCTCGATGGTGTTGGCCTCGGCCATGGTGACCTGGGGGATGTGGTACTCGTCGCGGAGCAGGTGCTTCACCTTGTCGTCGAAAATCTGGAAGGCGAGACCCTGGGGCTGGGTCAGCAGCGCCCGACCGTAGGTGACGTAGGTGTAATTGCGGAAGTCTGCGCCCTCGTCGAGGAAGCGGTTGCCCTCCAGGTTGACGATGATTCCGAAGGGATAGGAGTGCTTCTGGAAAAGCTCGGTGATGACCCGGTCGCCGAATGGGGGCGCGTTCATGTCCCAGGCCACGGCGTGGCAACTGCTCCAGTGGCCGTGGGCCTGCGCACCAACGTCCAAGGCCATCTTGATGCCGTCGCCGGTGTTGTAGGGGATGCCCCGCACCTTGACCAGCTCCCAACCCTGGCCGAGGTAGCGGCAGCGCATCTCGGCGTTGGCCTCGAAACCGCCCGCGGCCAGCACCACGGTACGCCCGGGGATGTCCTCGAAGCCGTCGGGACCCAGCACACGCAGGCCGGAGACCCTGCCGGCATCGTCCTGGATGAGGCTGACTCCCTGGGTGGAGTAGCGGATGTCGATTCCGGCGGCCTCGGCAACGTCGAACTGCTGGTCGGACAGTCCCTTGCCCGCGCCCACGGCCTCGACCAGCAGGCCGCCCCAGAAGCGGAACTTGTCGCCGTCCTTGAACGCCTGCCGCCCGTAAGAGAGGACGAAGCGCACGCCCTTGCTCTGGAGCCACTGCATGGTGGGCAAGGACTGGCTGACGAGGATCTGGGCTAGGTCGGGGTCGGTCAGGCCCTGGGTGACGCGCATCATGTCGTCGTAGAACTGGTCCTGGGTGTAGCTGCCCACCTCGACGGACCCCACCTCGGTGGGGGACATGTCGGGGATTACGGTTTGGATATCCTCGATGCCGTCGAAGGCGAAACGGATGATGCCGCCGGTGAAGTAGGTGTTGCCGCCGCGGAAATACTCCGGGGCCTTCTCCACCACCAGCACGGACTCGCAGCGTTCCCTGGCGGCGATGGCCGCGCAGAGGGCCGCGTTCCCCGCGCCGACTACTATGACGTCGTAAGGCTCTGGCATGATGAACCTCCTGGGTGATTGTGTATTTGAGATGTGAGGATGGGCTAAGCTATCGGGACTGCTTCTATGCCTTCAAACCAGCGCATGTCCCGGTCGTCTGACACTATTGCCCGAAAGCCGTGTTCCAGGCAAACAGCTACGATTTGAGCGTCGAATACCAGGTTTCCCGACAGGTTGGCTTGGTGGGCGATGCGATTGAAAATTGGCCAATACTTGCCGCTGGGTTGCAATAACCGGACGCTGGGACTCCGCAGCAAACCATTGATAGTGTCCAAAGCAACGTTCAATGGGGTGGGAACGGAGAAAAAGTTCGGGTTTGTAACCACGCGCAAGAACTCGCCGATGCAAAATACGGGTATGCCCCAGGACGTGTCCCCGGCGACGAACCGACCAATCAGTGCCTGCGCAGCATCGTGCCTGTCCAATTCCCTGCGCTGCGCGTACACCAGCACATTCGTATCAATCGCTTTCGGGGTCGCTGTCGGAGAAGCCATAGAGAAAGTCCCGGCTGGTGAAGTCTATACCCGGCCTGGGTTTGCCGGCCGTAGTTATCCACCATAGTTCGAAGGGCAAGGAATCGCGCAGATACACCCGCAGGGCAGACTCAACCATGTCGGAGAAGGACCTGTCGCCATCCTCCGCCATTTTCATGGCTGCTTGGTAGAGCCGTTCGTCTATGTCGATGGTGGTTTTCATGTGCAAGAGCCTATATGCTAATCGCCCAGAGTTTGGTAAGGATTATATATTAGATTGGGACTCTATGTCCGTTGCCTTAAAATCCTCAACTGGAAAACCACGGACCGTCAATTTGCCTGTATGTCACTTCAATAGCCTCCACTTCAATATGGAGCGCAGTTCAGTATCCTCGCGTCTTCCAAATCGAGGATAGCAACGTTATGTCCATTTTCGCCAAACTGACTTCTGTATACCAGCGCGTCATAACCGGCATCCCGAAATAATTCGGCTAAGATCTGACCTGGACTTTGTACATTCAAGCGGCGTAGACGAGGGAGTCAATGAGGCGTGCGTGTAACCTGCCGGGAGCTTTTTCGATGTTGGTACCGGAGGCCGACATTGAAAAAGTGTGGGATGCAATCCACAGGTGGCGGCGCACCAAGGCGATGGCATCGACGAAGGCAGACGCTGGCTTGGCGTACCGGGCAACTGAGTCCGGCAGGGTAAGCATGGCCTGGCCCGTTGTGAGAGGTGGAGTCAGGCTAGCTTACCCTGTTTCTGCAAAAGGCTAAGTTTTCTACAAAGTCCAGCCTAGTGGATGACCACCATTGAACTGATGGCTAACAGGGTATAATGGGTTGGCAGCCTGAGAAGTTCGAGAAGTGGGGTTGAGGCGATGGTCAAGAAATACCGGGTGCATCTGACGGGAGAGGAACAGGAGGAGTTGAAGGGGCTGGTGTCCAAGGGGAGGGAGGCGGCATACCGGCAGACTCACGCCCGCATCCTGTTGCTCTGCGATGAGAATCAGGACGGCGGGGCCTTGCGGGACCAGGATATAGCCCGGGCCCTTAAGGTGGGCACGGCCACGGTGGAGCGGGTGCGCCGCCGCTGCGTGGAGGAGGGTCTGGCCAGGGCCTTGGGACGCAAGGAGCAACTGAACCGCCGCCCCAGGAAACTGGACGGCGAGGGCGAGGCCCACCTGGTGGCCCTGGCCTGCTCCCAGCCGCCCGGTGGCCGGGCGGGCTGGACGCTGCAACTGCTGGCTGACCGGCTGGTGGAACGGGAGGTTGTGGAGAG
>DAOUJS010000015.1:0-34112 GCA_034422355.1 Dehalococcoidia bacterium
ACCGGAGTTTACGCTCTGTGGCTTCCTGCGGAGGTAGGGGTAGGACACGAGTGCATCTACGTGGGTATGTCCCACGCCTGCGTGCGGCAGCGGCTGCTGCAACACCTTCAGAATGAAACCAACCCCGTGCTGGCCCGGCAGCTACGACTGTTTCCTGACATAGTGATGTTCTCGGCTGCTTTCACTCAGGGCCTTCAAGAAACCCTGGACCTGGAGACCGCCGTAATACAGGCGTGGCAACCTGTCACCAACCGCAACAAGCTGAATGGATGAGGAAGCTGCCTGGCAGCAACAAACCCTCGCATACAATACAATGACCGGCGAGGGAGCAGCACGCCAGACGCCTGATAGGGCAGTGGGGAGTCCCCCAGTGACAGAAAGACCGGAACACAACCCCAAAACATTAAGACCAGACCCCGAGCTCCGAATCCGGTATTATCAGGACACCGGCACCTTGGCGCTCACGACCGGCTGCCCTGGACCCTATGGCGAGAACGTTGCCAGGGACCTTGTCGCAAAGTCAAATGCTGAGTGAGAGGTGACGGGAATGGTATTGGAGCACGCAGCCGAGCTGCTTCGGCCCTACTTGTTCCCTGAATCGTAGCCGGTCTGACCCGCCCCTATCAACTCCGCGAGTATTTAGACGTTCTCCATCACTCCCCCGACACCAGCCGCCTCAGCCCAGCGCTTGCCAGGTCCACCGCCACTACCAGTATCAGGTACCAGGCGATTATCAGCGCCACGTCGGTATAGTGGAACAGGCTGATGCTCAGCCGGAACTCGCGCCCCAGTCCGCCCGCGGCAACAAATCCCACCACCACCGTGGTGCGGATGATCACCTCCCAACGGTAGAGCAGGTAGGTCAGGAAGGAAGGGAGGGCCTGGGGCAGGACGGCGTAGAGCAGCATTTGCAGGCTGCCCGCCCCCGAGGCCCGCAGGGCGCGGGCGGGGCCGGGGTCCAGGTTCTCCACCACTTCTGACGACAGCTTGCCCAGCACCCCGTAGTTGTGCAGGGCCAGGGCCACCGCTCCGGGCAGTACCCCCGGTGACAGGAAGAATACGATCACCATCGCCCAGACCAGCTCAGGCACGGCCCTGGTGACGGCGAATGTCAGCCTGACCGCGTAGAACAACGCGACGCCGGACTTTGAGGGCGCGCCGCCCAGTTCGCCGCTGCTTACGTTGCGCGCGCCGAAGACGAAGGTGGGGAACGCGGCCAGTCCCGTCATCCCGATGGCAAGCACGCTCATCACCAGGGTGTCGTAGGCCAGCCTGGCCGTCTCCCGCCACCGGTCTGCCTTGGCAAAGGCCGGAACGGCCTCGGACTCCTGCCCCGCAAGCTGCCGGAGAAACCTGCCCGAGTTGCTCCAGCTATCCCCCGACAGCAGATCACCGGCGCCGCTGTCGGTCCACCCGAAGATGTAGCCCCAGGACAGGACAACCAGCGCGAAGAAGCCGTACATGGACCAGCGGGCAAACGTCATCGGCCTGCGCCCGCTCCGGCGGGGTCTTGCCCGCTGTTTGAACGGGACGGGTACTCCGGTCACGATACAAGACTCCGGCGGACGCGGGTGCTCCACAAGTCCACGGCCACCACCATGACGACCATCGCCATCAGCAGGGTCCATACCTGGTCGAACAGGATGTCGTGCAGGGATAGCTGTATCTCATACCCCAGGCCCGGGATTCCCACGAACCCGAGGATTGCCGCAGACCGGATGGCGCACTCGAAGCGGTAGAAGGAGTAGCTCAGCATGTCGGGGAAGGCCATCGGCAGCCGCCCGAACAGAAACGCCTGGAATGGCGACGCCCCGGATGACCGCAGTGCCCGCAGGGGTTCCTCGGGAACGTCGTTCAGCAGGTCGGCGTAAATCCGGCCCAGGATGCCGGCGTAGGGCAGGGCCAGCGCCAGCACCGCCGTTGCCGAGGAGAGCCCCAGGGCGTATACGAACAGCACCGCCCAGACCAGCTCGTGAACGGACCGGATCGCGCCCAGCAGGAACCGGGAAGCCACCGCTACAGGCAACCCGGTCCTGGACGACCGGGCCGCGACGCCCGAAGCCAATACCCCCATCGGCACGGCGATCAGGACGGCTACGGTGATGGCTGCCACCGAGTAGGCCAGGGTCTGGAAAGAGGCTGCCAGGGTCAGCTTCAGGAAAGCGGGGGACAGTTCCGGGGGGAACAGGGCCTGGATGAACCGGAGAAGCGACTGCGGGCCGCCCGTGTGCACCATCGGCCCGAGCCAGTCAACCCCGGACAGGCTCCAGGCGAAGGCGCAGAACAGTATCAGGGTCAGCAGACGCCTGCTCTCCAGAAGCCTCATTTGGAGACGGCTCCTAGCCCAACGTTCCGTCCGGCATGTGGATATGGCAGGTATGGGGCGGCGTTCTCAGTTGCCCACTCCCCATAACGCCGGCTCCGACTGCTCCAGGTCATATAGCCGGTCCGATACCTCATCGGTCATCTCCGGCGCGGGCATGTCGAACTGGAGCGCTCCCTCGCGCAGGCCGATGACCCTGGAGAAGTATTTCCGTATCAGGTAGGGCGAGTGCATACTGGCTACCAGCGTCTTTCCATCGCCTCCATCAGACCCGCGGGCCAGGCCGGTCAGCAGCCCCAGCAGGTCTTCGGCCCGGGCCGGGTCCAGGGAAGACACCGGCTCGTCGGCCAGGATTATCCGGGACGACTGTACCATCAGCCGGGCAATGGCCACCCGTTGCAATTCGCCCCCGGAGAGGTGGGACGTGCGCTCGTTCACCTTGTCGGCAATACCCATCTGGGCAAGGGCGTATTCCGCCAGTTGCCGGTCGCGAGGCCAGACCAGGGAAATGACCGACCGCAGCAGGCCCCACTGCCCCAACCGGCCGGCCAGGACGTTGTGCAGTACCGACAGGTGGGGCACCAGGTCATATTGCTGGTGGACCAGCCCCACAAGCTGTGACAGTTCCCGGCCCGGCCGCACCGATGTCATCAGCCGCCCGTCGATGGACAGGACACCTTCATCAGGCTGGAGTATACCGGCCAGCAGGTACAGCAGGGTCGTCTTGCCGCTGCCGCTGGGTCCCACCAGGGCGACCTTCTCTCCCGGCAGGATGTTGAAACTCAGCGGCGCGAGCGCCTTTATGCCGGGGTAGCTCTTGCAGATACCCTCGGCCGCCACCATATAGGGACTATTACCGTTTAAGCCCGTCACCGGAACATCCTCAGGCTGCGGGCTACATCCTCCAGTGCCTGGTAATTCCCGTTATTGGTCACAATGAACTTCTCGGTGCTGAAGAGATCCAGGATCTCCCCGTGCTCTTCCGGGTTCAGATTCAGAAGCGCCTGCTGTACCTTGGCCGTGAATCCCTCCCCGAATGTCTCATCCAGGTCCGGGCGAACGGTCCAGTTGTAGTTGAAATAGGCCGGGGTGGTGTAGAACTCCTGCACCCGGGACTCATCGGCCGTGCCCTCGCGCACGGCCCGGTCCCACACAACGTCGCTGAGGGCGCCCACGTCGAAGGACCCGTCCTCGACCAGTTTCCAGGTCAGGTCGTGAGAACCGGAAAAGTTGGGAAGACTCCGGAAGTCCTCGTCCGGGTCGATGCCCTCGGCAACCAGGAAGTGCCGGGGCATCAGGTGGCCGGATGTGGAGTTTTCACTGCCGAATGTGATGGTCAGGTCTCCGGCCTGGGCCTTCAGGTCTCCCAGTGAGTTGATGTCGAGGCCGGCGCGGCGCACGAGCTTGGAATGAAAACTCCCGTCGTACTCCCGCTGCACGATGGCCTGTGCCCCGGGGTTCTGCAACCGGGCCTGGATCCCCGTCAAACCGCCGAAGAACGCCAGGTGAATCTCCCCTTGGGTGAATGAGGTGACAACCGCGGCATAGTCGACGCTGGGCACGTACTCCACCGGCACGTCCAGTTCACTCGCCATGTATTCTGCGAACACGGCATACCGCCGGGCCAGGCGGGCGATGTCCTGGTCGGGGATACCGCCGATTTTCAGGGCCGGGGTCTCTTCAGCAGAGGAGCAGGCGGTTACCGGAAGCACCAGCAGTAGTAGGGCCCCGAGGGCCAACGTGATACGGGCCAGTGGTCGAAACATGTAGAAATTCCCTTCTTACCCTTGGCAGGACGCCGCACGGACTGAGGCGCACGCCAGTTATGCTTTGGCATTCCAACGGCATACCTGGGGGCAAGGAGGGGGAGCGGCCGGGGTTTGAGCTACGGACAGCGGAAGATCCGGCATTAGCCGGAAGAGACGCTCTGGGACCGCCAACCAGTCCAGGCCCCACAGGACTCCGCTCAAGTGAAGCCCTCGCCTGGAACCAGAACCGGCATGTGCAGGTTCGTAAGCACGATGGAGACTTTAATCAGGTTGGGGGGATTTGTCAACAAGGACTGCAATTATCGGGACTACAGACATTCACCATTGACTCGGAAAACTCAGAGTACCCTCACCCGGTTCAGAATAGCCTTAGCATTTCGCACGGTGACGCCGATAGGGCCCACGAAGCCGTCGGGGTCCATTATGTCCAATCGCCAGTGCGCCACGAGATCTCCGTTCTCCGTAATATGGGACGGGGCGCTGGCAGTTTCGCCAATAGTGAGCGTGCCGGTTTCCTCGTACCTGTCGGCGAAGCAGTCCCGATTGCCCATGTTCCAATTGTTGGTGGCGTTTCTATCGGGGAAGGCCGTGACTATGGAGTTATTGTCCATAGTTACGACCACCCTCAGTTACGGCCACTCTCCGTATTATCCGGTCTCCCGGAACAAAGCCCAGATAAATTCGGGTCTGTGTCCCGTCCTGTTCGGTCTTTATGCCCCGGATAATCCAATGGTCCAGAACGTGTTCCACCTGTCCGCGGGTTATCTCCCGATGCGGTCTGGTCAGCATGTGCCGGGAAAGGGTCCGCTGCCTGCCATCAGCCGAAATGATTATGTGCGGTTGCATATCCACTCTGATCTCGACACAGTTTAAGGCGGGAAGGCCCAACAGTGGTGAGACGATTGACAAGACTTGGAGAGATGCTGTTTTGACGCTAATAGCTGCTGTAAAACTGGACAATCGCAGACCGCAGGAATACAATCGTGATTGGGGAAGGTTCAGTGCCTTGCCTGCCTTTTCCCTTTGTGCTTTGTAGGGCTGGAGGAAGCTGCTATGACTCAACCCGAATACCTGTCCAGAGAAGAGCTTGAAAAGCGGAAGGCGACGCTTGAGCGCCTCCGCACCGAGGGACGCCGCGCCGTCGCGGAGCAGCTTCAGGAGTCCAAGGAGCGTGGAGGCACGGTCAACAACGCCGAGTATGAAGATGCGAAGAACAAAATGGCTGAGACCGAGGGCCAAATCCGGACCTTGGAAAACATGATCAACACTGCCGTCATCATCGACGACAGCCACGACGCCGCCAGCGGAGTTGTGGAGGTCGGCTCCACTGTGACCGTGGAAAACCAGGATGGCAGGTCTCTGCAATACACCATCACCGGAAGCGCGGAAGCCGACCCGTCCCAGGGAAAGATATCCAACGTGTCCCCTATTGGGAAGGGCTTGCTGGGCAGGAAGGTCGGCGACGTTACCGAGGTAAACATACCATCCGGCAAAATACGGCTCCAGATCGTCAGCATCGCCTAACGCGGCTCTGCCACCTCCCTCTCCCTTGAGGGAGATGGCTGGGGTGAGGGGGACCGCAAACAACATGCCCGATAGACAAGACGGCCTGCTGGCCAGCCGCCAGAGCAAGCTCGACCGGCTCCGGGAACAAGGCATAGACCCATACCCTCCCCGCTACTCCCGGACCTGCGACGCCGCCACCGCCATTGCGGGCTTTGAGGCCACGGAACGTGGCGAGCAGCCCGAGCCCGGCGTCTCCAACCTCTCCCTGGCCGGCCGCATCGTGTCCATGCGCGTCATGGGCCGGGCGGCTTTCCTTGACCTCCAGGACTCGTCAGGAACGGTCCAGGCGCTGCTGCGCCAGAACAACCTGGGCGACGGGTTCGACCTCGTCAAAGACCTGGACCTGGGCGACCACTTGGGCGTTGCCGGAGAGATGATCCGCACCCGCACAGGGCAGGTGACCATCGACGCCCGCAGTCTCACCGTCACTTGCAAGGGGATGCGTCCGCTGCCGGAGAAGTACCACGGCCTACGGGACGTGGAGATGCGGTACCGCCAGCGTTACCTGGACATGATCGCCAACCCGGAAGTGATGCCGGTGTTCGTCCAGCGCAGCCGCATCGTCAGCAGCATCCGCAGCTTCCTCAACAGCCGGGGGTTCCTGGAGGTGGATACGCCGGTGCTGGTGCCGGTGGCCGGGGGCGCTCACGCCCGCCCATTCCTTACCCATCATAACGCCCTGGACGAGGAGCTTTACCTGCGCATCGCCACCGAGCTTTACCTGAAGCGGCTGATCATCGGCGGGTTCGACAAGGTCTACGAACTGGGCCGTGTCTTCCGCAACGAGGGCATTGACCAGGACCACAACCCGGAATTTACACTGCTGGAGAGCTACGAGGCCTACGCCGACTACAACGACGTCATGGAGATGGTGGAGGCGATGGTCTCCGGAGTTGCCCTGGATGTGCTGGGCACAACCCGGGTGCCCCACGGGGAGGACATCATCGACTTCGCTCCGCCGTGGGACAGAGTCCAACTGCGGGACGAGTTGCTGAAGCACAGCGGCATCGATATCGACGACTACCCGGATGACGCCTCGC
The DNA here is from genome assembly GCA_034422355.1 of Dehalococcoidia bacterium. GTDB lineage: Bacteria > Chloroflexota > Dehalococcoidia > Lucifugimonadales > UBA3495 > CATOSP01. Next base: position 6,699 of record DAOUJS010000015.1, read on the forward strand.
TATCCGAGCAGGCCAGGGAGATAGGGTTGGAGGTCGCTCCCCTGGAGAGCCGGGGACGGCTGATCGACAAGCTGCTGTCCACCTTCGTGGAGCCGCACCTGGTCCAGCCGACGTTCCTGATGGACTACCCGGAGGTTATGTCTCCCCTGGCCAAAGCCAAGCCCGGAGCGCCGGGGTACGTGGAGCGGTTCGAGGCTTTCGCCGCGGGAATGGAGATCGCCAACTCCTACACGGAGCTGAACGACCCGGCGGTGCAGCGGGCGCGGTTCGAGTCCCAGGAAGAGGTCCGCACTCTATATGAGGACGAGGAAGTGGACCGCACCGACGAGGACTTCCTCCTGGCTATGGAATACGGAATGCCGCCAACGGGCGGCCTTGGCATGGGAATCGACCGCCTCGTGATGCTGCTCACGTCCCAGCCGTCGATCCGGGACGTGGTGCTGTTCCCCCAGATGCGCCGCCTCCCCTGACCGTTCTCCCTCTTCCTTAAGGGAGAGGGCCGGGGTGAGGGGGGACTGCTTCCCTATTCCAATGCCAGCACCCGCTCCACGAAGTCATGCACCCTTGGACGGTCTGCGTCCATCTCGAAATCTTCCATGAAATCATGGTAAAAGTTGCGGTGGAACTTTTCTGCCAGGCCAAACTCGTCACCAATTGAATGGTCGTCATATTCCCTGGCAAGCCGCTGAGCAGAAAAGCTCAATGCCCGGTGGGACGTACCGGACCAGCCCCGTTCCTGCATCACCGCCATAAGCGCGTGGGCAGCGGCTCCCCAGAGCTTTTCCGAGGCTTGCAGACGGTCCCCGGCGGCAAACTCCCGGTCCGAGGCTTCCAGAAAGTCCCGCGCCGTCTGGGCTTGTTCGTGGGTCAGCATATCCATCCTCATTTCATAGCCGCACTTGCAACGGCAAAAGGGGTATACTTGACTCTATCACCCTAGCGTTTGATGGGCAACGATAATGCTTTCGATAGAACTGATTCGCCGCGACCCGGACATGGTGAAAGCCGCTCTCCAGTCCCGGGGCGAGGATGACCCCCTGGATGAAATACTGGAACTGGACGCGCGTCGCCGCCAGGCCGTCACCCAAAGCGACGAGCTTCGCGCCCGCCGCAACCAGGTCAGCCGGGAGGTGGGCCAGGCCCGCGGGGCCGGACAGGAGCCTGCCCCGGAGGTGGTCCGGGAAATGCGGCAGGTGGGGGAGACCATCAGCCGCCTTGAAGAGGAAGCCCACTCCATCGAGGAAGCGCTTAACGCCATCCTGCTGGGACTCCCCAACATCCCCCTGCCTGACGTCCCCAAGGGACTGACCGAAGAGGGCAATCTGATTGTGCGGCAGAGCGGTGAACCCCCGGAACTGGACTTTACGCCAAGGCCCCACTGGGAGACCGGCGAGCAGCTTGGGATCATCGACTTCCAACGGGGGACCAAGCTGGCCGGCAGCCGTTTTTACACCACGGTAGGGCCTGCAGCGAAGCTCGAGCGGGCCCTGATTTCATGGATGCTGGACCTGCACACCAACGAGCACGGCTATACTGAGGTGGCCCTACCGGCAGTGGTGAAACGAGATGTCATGGAAGGGTCGGGCAACTTGCCCAAGTTCGCCGACAACCTGTACCACGACGATGAGGACGATCTGTGGCTGATCCCCACGGCGGAGGTCCCAATAACAAACCTCTACCGGGACGAGATAATCCCGGCGGGCAGCCTGCCCCTGTACTACGTGGCCCAGACGCCGTGCTTCCGCCGGGAGAAGGCGGCCGCCGGGCGGGACACCCGGGGAATCAAGCGGGTACACCAGTTCAACAAGGTGGAGATGTACAAGTTCGTAGAACCGGACACGTCCCACGAAGAACTGGAACGGCTGCTGGCCGACGCCGAGGAAGTCTGCCAACGGCTGGGATTCGTCTACCGGGTCATCCAGCTATGCACCGGCGACATGGGGTTCGCCGCGGCCAAGACCTACGACATTGAAGTCTGGGCTGCCGGCTGCCAGGAGTGGCTGGAGGTAAGCTCCTGCTCCAACTGCACCGACTTCCAGGCCCGCCGCTCCAACATCCGCTACCGTCCCCAAACACCATCCGGGGAACGTGGCCGCCCCCAGTTGCCCCACACCCTGAACGGGTCCGGTCTGGCCCTGCCCAGGGTCATCATAGCCATACTGGAGAACTACCAGCAGCCCGACGGTTCCGTAGTCATCCCGGAGGCGCTGCGTCCCTATACCGGCTTCGACCTGATCCCGGCGGGCTGACCGGGACAAGTGGCCCCGGGAAGCGCACCGGCGCGGCTGCCCAACGCGGAGCAGGCCAGGGTAGCCCCCGAAAAAACATTCGGGTATTTGCTAGACATGGAACACAGACGAGGAAGAGCCAAAGCGAGGTTCTTCCTTCGCTACGGTTTCACACGTGAACAATGGCCAGTCTTCGCCGACTCACTAATGGCACACGCTGTTGCCAACGAAGTTATTGACGTTGAGGAGACGATCTATGGCATGAAGTACGTTGTGGATGGTTTACTTGAAACGCCGGACGGCCGCAACCCGCGTGTGTGGACGGTGTGGATGTTGCCTGAGGATTCCCACGCTCCGAGATTTGTCACTGCTTATCCGAGAGAAAGGTAGACGAATGCTGAAGGAAATAGACATCGTCGCTCTCACTGAGGACATTACTGCGGATATACCAGGGGGAGAAAAGGAAGAGTTGAAGGCCGGAGACGCCGGCACTATCGTCCATGTTCACGGGCAGGGGGAAGCCTATGAAGTGGAGTTTTTGGACCCAGACGGGAATACAGTTGCAGTAACCATGGTCTTACCGTCTCAGATCCGTCCGGTGGTACTTTATGAAGTCGATCCAGACCGGGAGCGTACCAAAGTCGTCTGGCGCGACCCTTCATTCGACGCGACTCGTTCGCGCAGGCGGTAACAAATGCTGAGAGGGCTGATCATAGTGGAAGATACATTGAAAGCCCTGTTTCAAGATAGTTCCATACCCAAATCGAATGTTGAATCGGAGGCCCTGCTATGGCCGGAATCTGGCCCGGAGACATTCAATGCGTTGCTATGTTGGGATTCGACGTTGATGGCGTCTCATCCTGGCTGAACCGGGACCCTTCGTACAAAGACCATCCCAGCCTGATGTCTATGGCCGAGTACGGTCCCAGCGTGGCCACGCCGCGCATCCTCGACTTGCTGGACGGGCAGGGGGTCAAGGCCAGCTTCTACGTTCCCGGCTACGTGGCGGAGAACCACCGGGACCTGGTGCGGGAGATCGCCGCCCGCGGCCACGAGGTGGCCCACCACGGCTACATGCACGAGCCACCATCGACCCTTTCCCGGGAGCGTGAGGACGAAGTGCTGCGCCAGGGGCTGGACATTCTGGGCGGGATTACCGGGGAAAGGCCCCTGGGCTACCGCTCGCCAAGCTGGGAACTGAGCGAACACTCGCTGGACCTGCTCACGTCCCACGGCTTCGTCTACGACAGCAGCCTGATGGGAGACGATGCGCCGTACATGGAGACTGCGCCGGGCAGCGGCCAGCCAATTGTGGAGATTCCCATCCACTGGCTGCTGGACGATGCGCCGAACTTCGTCTACGCGCCGGTGGCCAACCGCCTCGGTCCCATGCGCAACCCCGACGAGGTCTACGCATCCTGGGCAGCCGAGTTCGAGGGGCTGTACCGCTATGGCCGCGCCTACACCCTGACCATGCACCCCCAATACATAGGCCGCCCCGGCCGCCTGCTGATGCTGGAGAAGCTGATCAGCTACATCAAGACCTTCCCCAACGTGGAGTTCATGCGCGCCATAGACGTGGCCCGCATGTGGGCTGGAGAGTAGCGCCATCCTTATTGAGAGTTACGGCCTAATTCTTAATAAGGATGGACGTTAATAAGAAATGCTTAATAAGGCAGAGTTTCCGTGCGTCCGTGCGATTCCCGTTATTGCCTGGAATGAAATAACGGCGGAGCTTATTGCATATTTGCGCCATATCCGCAATAATGCTAACCGTTATTTCATTTAGGGGAATAAGAGTGTGGTGTTGTGAAACGTGACAGCACTGGGGAATATGAAATTACGAACGTCGGCGGGGAGTTAGTTCACGCATTCGTGCCTACCCCGTTGCCACCTGATCCGCCCCTCGACCTGGAATCTTTGCAAGAACCGTTGGCCAGGGCCCACCTGTCGCTAGGAAGGCTGGATGGCCTGTCTCAACTCTTACCAAACACGTTTCTATTCCTGTATTCGTATGTTCGCAAAGAAGCAGTGCTTTCCTCCCAGATTGAGGGTACCCAATCATCTTTGTCGGACCTGCTGCTGTTCGAGGTAACCTCAATGCCCGGAGCGCCTACCGATGACGTAGTGGAAGTTTCCAACTACGTCCGGGCATTGGAGCACGGCTTGCTGCGACTGGAAGAAAACTTTCCTCTCTCCAACCGGCTAATCCGGGAGATTCATGGGGAGCTGTTGTCACGAGGACGCGGCGACAATAAGTCCCCGGGAGAATTCCGGCGTTCCCAGGTATGGGTCGGCGGGAGCCGACCTGGAACGGCACATTTCGTACCCGCGCCAACTCATGCAATCCAAGACTGCATGGGGGAACTTGAACGGTTCCTCCACGCAGAAAAATCGATCCTGCCACCCTTGGTACGTGCCGGGATTACCCACGTGCAATTCGAAACTATACATCCTTTCCTGGATGGCAATGGGCGTGTGGGACGGTTGCTGATTACGTTAATGTTGGTCCACTACGGCGTTCTCAGCCAGCCTCTCCTATATCTGAGCCTGTATTTCAAGCAGAACCGCAGCGCCTACTACGCTCTTCTTGATCATGTACGTCAAACTGGTGATTGGGAAAGCTGGTTGGAGTTCTTTCTTGAAGGAGTTGCGGACACCGCAGAAGGTGCGGTGGCCACGGCCCAGCGTCTGATGGATCTATTCGATCAGCACGAACTCCATATTCAGCAGCAAGTCAGGGCTCCGGCCTCGGCATTGAGGGTTCATCAGGCACTTAAGGGGCAGCCGGTTATCTCCCTCGTTGAAGTTAGAAACCGTACAGGACTTTCCTTCAATGCGTCATCCGCAGGTATGACGTCGTTGCAAGACCTGGGAATCGCCAGGGAACTCACCGGCCGCCAACGCAACCGCGTCTATGGATATGATGCCTACATCCAGATTCTGAACGAAGGCGCGGAACCGCTGTAACCCTTGCCATCAACCCGGCCCGGCATTAGCATAGCCGTCACAGGCGCTTGATCAACCACCCCATAGGAGGCATCCATGCCCAGAGTCCATGACCGCGGCGGATGGCCTACCGACGAGCCCATCGACCGCTCGGAGCACGTCCACGCCGACTGGGAGTTGCGGGTCGATGCTCTCCACCAGGTGCTGGGGCGCAAGGGTCTCAGGTCCACCGACGAGATGCGACGTGCCATTGAGAGTCTCCCGCCCGAGGAGTATGAGTCCATTGGCTACTATGAGCGATGGACCGCTGCCCTGGAAATCCTGCTGGTGGAGAAGGGCATCCTCACCACGGAAGAGATCGACCGCAAGATGGCCCAACCGGACCAGTAGGATTCACGGAGCCTGATATGAGCGATTCTGTACAGTATCAACCCGGCGATGTTGTGCGGGTGCGGGTGGACTCTCCGCCCGGACACTTCCGGACGCCTGCCTACGTTCAGGGTAAGACGGGCCGCGTCGTGGCGCTCTGCGGCGTGTTCAGGAACCCGGAGTCGCTGGGACATGGCGGGTCAGGACTTCCCGCCAAACCCCTTTACCGAGTGGAGTTTCCGCAGGCCGAAGTGTGGCACGATTACACTGGGCCGGAGAGTGACAAGGTACTGGTCGACATTTACGAGCACTGGCTGGACCCGGCCTGAGAGTGAGAGTCCGCGATGACTTCGCCCGAATCCGCAGCCACCATCAAAATGATACCGTACCAGCGCGGGCCGGATATCGACTACGACAGCCTCGATTTCAATCCGGACGTGGCGGAACTGCCGCCCGACGCCATGGAACAAAACCTGGAACTGAACGAAATCTATAACCTGCTCCGCGCCCGCTTCACTGACTTCGACCGGCGGCCCGATGTTTTTCTCGACCGTGAGACCAACATCTGCTACAACCCGAGCAACCTGAACCACCGCGTCTACCCGGATATATACCTGGCCTTCGGGATTGACGCGAAAGCAATCCGCCCCCGCAAGCTCTACCTGCCTTGGGAAGTGGGCAAGCCGCCCGATTGGGCGCTGGAAATAGCGTCGGAAAGCACAGGCTGCGAGGATGTGCGCCGGAAACCCGGCATCTACGCCCAGGTAGGCGTCCTTGAATACTGGAGATTCGATCCCACCGGCGGCAGGCACCACGGGGAGGCCCTGGCGGGCAATGTCTTGGTCAACGGCGAATACGTGCCCGTCGAATTGACCACCGAACCGGATGGCACTCTGAAGGGATACAGCCCGGCGCTTGACCTCTACCTGTGCTGGGACCGGGGCTGGCCTATGTTCTATGACCCTAATACCAATTCCTATCTCACCAACTGGGAGCAGGAAAGAGCCGTCTACGAGGAGACCAGCAGGGACCTCGTAGCGGAACAGGCAGCACATCAGCGGACTCAAGACGCTCTCCGCGCCGAGCAGTCCCGGGCACGGCGGATTGAGGAGGAGTTGCGTCGCCTCCGTGGAGAAGATTGATTGCCGCGGAGAGTCCGCCCCCGATTTCCTTGTCATATAGAGTCCATCCACAAGACACATTTCACCCAGGAGACAGCAATGAGTGATGCGCATGAAGGCCACGAACACCCGGAAGACTCCGGCGAGTTGAGCTACTATGCCCGGCGCGCCCAGGCCATCGAAGCGCTGTTGGAGGAAAAGGGCCTGTGCACCCCGGAGGAAGTACAGCGGACAGTGAACACGGTAGAGTCCCGTTCTCCAGCCGACGGGGCCAGGGTCGTTGCCCGCGCCTGGGTTGATCCCGAATTCAAGGAGCGGCTGCTGGCCGACCCCCGTTCCGCCGTTGAGGAGATGGGCTACACACTGCCAGACGCCAACACCCAACTGGCGGTCCTGGAGAACACCGAAGGCGTCCACTACCTGGTGGTCTGCACCCTCTGTTCCTGCTACCCGCGCAACCTGCTGGGCCGCCCCCCCGACTGGTACAAGAGCCTGGCCTACCGTTCCCGAGCCGTAATCGACCCGCGCGGGGTGATGGCGGAGTTCGGCCTAGAGTTGCCGGAGGAAATTGAAGTCAGGGTGATGGACAGCACTGCCGACCTGCGCTACCTCGTGCTGCCAAGGCGTCCCGCTGGCACGGAAGGGTTGAGCGAGGAAGAACTGGCCAGGCTCGTGAACCGGGACAGCATGATCGGGGTGACCGAACCCTTTGTCCCGCAGGCCGTGGCTTCCGCTTAGGCGACCCCTGTGTATCCCCTGCTGTGAGTCAGTAGTTGACGGCAGGCTCTAACCCGGGCCCAATAGGGAGCCGGGGGTGGGGGCTTGGCTATCCAGCAAGTCGGTGGACAAGCCGGACAGAAGATCCTTGATTTGGGGAATCTGGTCGGGGTTGCCTAGCCCGATGTGCAGTGGGGTGATTGAGATATGGCCGTTCTTGGACGCCCAGGTGTCGGTGCCGGTTTCGGGGTTCTGGGCCATCGGGCGGTCGCGGTTGATCCAGTACCGCTTCTGTGCGCCAATACCTTCCTCGCGCACTGACTCTCCGTAGGAACGGCCTCCCAGCCGGGTGACTTCCATGCCCTTGATCCTGTCCAAAGCCATGCTCGGTACGTTGACGTTCAGGAACAGTCCCCGGTCCCGAGGCCAGTCCTTTAGCCTACCTGCCAGCGCCGTCAGGAGCCTGGCGGCAGGGATGAACATGGGGTCTCGGATGGATCCAACGGATATGGCAATGGTGGGGTAGCCACGGACGAATGCCTGCACTGCGCCCCCGACGGTCCCTGACACCATCACGTCCCACCCCAGGTTGGAACCTGAGTTGATGCCCGAAACTACCATGTCCACGGTCCCGGCCAGCTTCTCCAGCGCCAGGATGCAGCAGTCCGCAGGGGTGCCTTCTACGGCATAGGCGGTAATCTTTCCGGCAGCCGCACCATTGTCAGAGGGGCCGGGGTCAAAGGAGACCTCGCGGGCACGCACCGGGTTCCGCAGGGTCAAAGCGCCGCCAACTCCGCTTTGCTCCCGGTCCGGGGCAACTACCACCACGTCGCCTATCGCTTGCAGCGCGCCCGCGGCAGCCCGAAGGCCGGGAGCATGAATTCCGTCGTCGTTAATCAGTAATGTCTTCAAGTATCAACTTTCTGACTGCTGCCGGGATTAGCAACATGATACGGCCAACGGCCTCCACCGCGATGGCGAATATTGACGGCCACACCTGCCGACACGCCGAACCCGGCTGTCATCAGGTGGACACGGTTATCTCCGTGTAGCAGGTCTGCCCAGCGCTGCCAAACAAACAGGGCGACACATAATACATACACCAGGTAGTAGATAACCCAGTATTTGCCGAGAGCATTCACCCAGACCAATCCGGGTACGTCCATCGCCTTCAGTTGTATGTGAATGCTCTCCGTGTCCACATGATAGGAGTCCGCAGCGAGTCCGATGTTTGGATGGACGGTACGCTAAAGGACGCTATATCAGTGGTGCGCCACCCCCGTGGCGTGGAACAGGGCGTGCCTGGTCTCCACGGCGGCCATTGCGCGGCGGTACTCGGCGGAAGCGAAAAAGTCTCCCAGAATTTCGTCGCCAAGGTCACCGCCGGCCTGCGCGGTCGCCGCTGCGATATTTTCGTGGGTAAGCTCCTTGCCCGTCAGCGCGTTCTCAACGGAGGTCAGCCGCACGGGGGCCGGGACCGCACCGCCAACGGCGATACTTGCGCCGGTGCATGTGTGACCGTCCACATTCACCACCACGGCCGCGCCCACCACCGCGTAGCCGGAAGCGGGGTGGGCCATCTTGGCGTACTCGCCTACCTGGTTGTCAGCCAGAACTGGGACGTTTATCGCCGTTAGGACCTCGGCCTCCCCCAGGGTGGTGGTCAGCGGGCCGACGATCAATTCGGTGGGACTGACTGTCCGGGTCGCGCCTCCGGGCCCCCGGATTTCCAGTGTGGCGTTCAGCGCGGTGAGGACCGTTCCCCAGTCCGATGCCGGGTCGGCGTGGGACAGGTTGCCCCCGATGGTGCCCCGGTTCCGTACTTGGGTGTCGCCAATGCCCCCGGCAGCCTCAGCCAGCAGGGAGTTGGCCTGGGCGACCTGGGACGACGACTCGATTTCCCAGTGGGTGGTCAGCGCGCCGATCCTGATGTTGCCGTCATTGACGCTGATGCCCTTCATCTCGGCAACGCCGCCGATGTCCACCACCACCGTGGGCCGGGCCAGCCGGAGCTTGAGCAGGGGTATCAGGCTATGGCCTCCAGCCATGACCTTGGCCCCCGGGTTGGAAGATAGCAGGTCGATGGCCTCGGCCACCGTATTAGCCCTATGGTATTCGAACTCTGGAGCAAACATTCTCTAATGCCCCTTTCTGGGAACGTTGCCTCATACCGGTTTTCCGACCGGTACGGGCGTTTAGGATCCGTCCCTCGATGACTGCTGAATGGCTTGCCAGACTTTCTCCGGGGTCAGCGGCATCTCCAGCCGGGTGATGCCAAAGGGCTTGAGAGCGTCGATAACCGCGTTGTAGATGGTAATGGTCGACGCAATGGTGCCGGTCTCGCCAATTCCCTTGACGCCCAGCGGGTTGTGGGGGGACGGCGTGACCGTGGAAAGGGTTTCGATCTCCGGGAGCAGGTGCGCCTTGGGCAGTGCGTAGTCCAGCATCGAGCCGGTGAGCAACTGGCCGTCCTCGTCGTAGACCGCCCCTTCCCACAGGGCCTGTCCAGCGCCCTGAACGATGCCGCCATGGACCTGTCCTTCCACGATCATCGGGTTAATCTGGTTGCCGCAGTCGTCCACCGCGGCGTACCGTTGCAGGACGATGTGGCCATTATCGGCGTCCACGGTGACCACGGCCACATGCGCGCCAAAGGGGAAGGTGAAGTTGGGCGTGTCGTAGAAGGAACTGGCCTCCAGCCCCGGCTCCATGCCCTCGGGCATGTTCCAGGCCACGTTGGCCATCAGGGCTATGTCCTGGATGCTCTGGCTCCGGTCGGGCGACCCCCGCACGAAGAACTTGCCATCTTCGTACTCGATGTCCTCCTCTGCGGCTTCCAGCAGGTGAGCGGCCAGTCCGATGGCCTTGTCCTTGATCTTGCGGGAACTGAGGGCCACCGCCGCGCCGCTGATTACCGTGGTGCGGCTTCCGTAGGTGCCCCAGCCCATCGGGGTATTGTCGGTGTCCCCGTGGATAACCTCTACGTCGTCCACCGGAACGCCGAGTTCATCGGAGACGATCTGGGCGAAGGTGGTCTCCTCCCCCTGCCCGTGGGGCGAGGTGCCCACGAATACGTTGACCTTGCCCGTGGCATAGAAGCGGACGATGGCGCTCTCCCAGAGACCGCCCCCGAACCCGACGGCTCCGGCTACCTGGGAAGGACCGATCCCGCATATCTCGCAGTAGGTGGTCACGCCGATGCCAATCAACTCTTTCGTAGCTGATGGCTGGTGGTCGTGATCATGTCCGTGGTCGTGTCCGTGGTCGTGTCCGTGATCGTGGCCATGACCATGATCGTGGCTCCCGTTACCGGCCACCTGGCTTCTGGACTGGGCCTGCTGACGCCGCAGGTCGTCGTAACCAACGTGCTCCAGCACTTTGTCCAGCGCACCATGGTAGTCCCCGCTATCGTAGGTCAAGCCCAGGGAGATGTCGAACCCGTCCTCGAATTTGGGGATCAGGTTGCGGCGGCGGACTTCCACCGGGTCCAGATTCAATTCGTTGGCCAGCAGGTCGACCATACGCTCCACCAGGAAGGTGGCCTCCGGCCTGCCCGCGCCCCGGTAGGCGTCCACCGGGGTTGTGTTAGTGAACACCCCATAAACGTCAGCCTTGATGTTGGGGATGTCGTAGGGGCCGGAATACATCAGCCCATGCAGGATGGTCGGTATGCCGGGCCCGGCGGTGGAGAGGTAAGCCCCCATGCCGGCATGTACCACGGAGCGCAGCCCGGTTATCTTGCCCTCCCGGGTGGCGGCAATCTCCACGGTCTGCACGTGGTCCCGTCCGTGGATGGTCGACTGGTAGTTCTCTGACCGGGTCTCGGTCCACTTGACCGGGCGACCCAACTGCATCGAGCAGAAGGCGGTGATCATTTCCCACGGGTACACGGGAATCTTCGCGCCGAACCCGCCGCCCACCTCTGGGGCGATTACCCGTATCTTGTGCTCTGGTACTCCGGTCACCAGGGACGTGACGAACCGGGCGATATGCGGGTTCTGGGTCGTGTTCCAGATGGTCAACTCCCCCATCGAGGGCAGGTAGCTGGCCACCGCGGAGCGCGGCTCCATCGCGTTGGGAATCAACCGCTGCTGTACGATGGTGTCGGTGACGACGACTTCCGCCGAGGCGAACGCGCTGTCGGTGTCGCCGCCGGCCGCCACCCAGTGGAACGCCTGGTTGTTGGGGGCGTCCTCGTGAAGCTGGGGAGTCCCTTCGTTCATCGCCGCTTCGGCGTGGACGTTGGCCGGGAGAATATCGTAGTCAACGTTGATCAGTTCAAGGGCGTCCTCGGCCTGGTAGCGGCTCTCCGCGACCACGACCGCCACCGCGTCCCCGGTATAGCGGACGGTGGCGGTGGCTATGGCCGGGTAGGGTACGGCCTTCACGTCGGACTCGGGAACGACCCAGGCACAGGGGATGTCGTTAAGCACGCCCTGGGTGTCCGCGCCGGTATAGACTGCCAGTACACCCGGAGCCGATTTGGCGGCGTCGGTGTTGATGCTGCGGATCCTGGCGTGGGCATGGGGGCTGCGCAGAATGGCTGCGTAGACCATGCCAGCCAGGTTGACGTCGTCGGTGTAGGTTGCTTGCCCGGTAATCAGCCTCGGGTCTTCGCGGCGTCGGATGCCGGACCCGAATATCCTGGTAGTCATCGCCTAACCTCCCATCCGCTCGGCGGCGTCGAGCACCGACTTCACGATGTTCTGGTACCCGGTGCACCGGCACAGGTTGCCTTCCAGTCCCGCCCGTACCTGCTCGGCTGTAGGGTTGGGATTCCTTTGGAGCAGTTCAACCGAGGTCATGATCATGCCCGCGGTGCAATACCCGCATTGCAGTCCGTGGTTGTCCCAGAACGCTTCCTGGATCGGGTGCAGGTTGCCCTGGTCGGCCACACCCTCAATGGTCGTGACTTCCGCTCCGTCGGCCTGGACCGCGAGGCAGGTGCAGGACTTGACGGTGGACCCGTTCATCATCACGACACAGGCGCCGCACTGGCTGGTGTCGCAGCCTATTTTGGTCCCGGTCAGGCCCAGGTCCTCACGGAGGAAGTGGACCAGAAGCGTTCGTGGCTCAACCTCGGCCTGGTGGGTTTGACCATTGACGGTCACTTGTATCGGAATCTTCGCCATAACACCCCCAAACAGGTTGGAATTGGCCAATTTCGACATGAACAGGCCGGGAGAAATATCGTCTCTGGCGCACCGGAGTATATACGGGGCCAATAACTAGAGTCAATTCTGCGAATGGTCGGCGCGGTCAGTGCTCAAACCTCCATCACTGCCTTGACCGGCCCTCTCGCGTCGGGTTTCAGCCACGGCGCAGATGATACAATGAGCGTGTCTGCGCCATGGACGAGTACCGTGAAACAATCTGGGGAATTGACCCGAAGGACCGGCAATGGTTCCAACTGCTGACCCTGATTGGCGGAATCGCCGGGTCAGTAACACTGACACAACTCGAACTTGCCCACGGCCCAGGCAGCGCCGGGCCGAACCAGGTGGCGCGAAACGTCCTGCTGGGAATTGGAGCAAGTTTCGTAGCCTCCGGCTTCATCGCCTGGGGGCTGCTGCAAGTAAAGGAGTTAATCATGTCAATAGCCGACTGGATCAGAGCATCTACGGCAAGACGGCAGGAGAGATGGGAACGCGAGGCTAGGGAGAGATGGGAACGCGAGGCTAGGGAAAGAAGGGAAAGATGGGAACGCGAGGCTAGGGATCTAGTGGACCGTGGAGCCAGAGAGGCTTATCGCAAGGGCTATGCTGATGCTCAGGAAGGAAAACCAGAGCAACCTCCGGGTGCCGACACCGGCGAATCTTCCTGAGTCCCGGCGACGGACGCAGTCGGAGATTGTTTACCACTCCGGCTCTGTCATTTCTGAAGGAGTTGATCATGACAGCTGATGACTGGTTTAGAGCATCTACGGCAAGGCGAAGGGAAATATGGGAGAGCGAGGCTAAGGAGAGATGGGAGCGCGAAGTGATGGAGAAACTGGAGCGTGTTGTGAGAGATAGACTGGAACACAAAGTGAGGGAGATGCGCCGGGAGGCTTATCGTAAGGGCTATGCCGACGCTCAGGCAGGAAAACCCGAGCAACCTCCGGGCAACGACGGTGGCAGACATTCCTGACTCCTCGTCGGCACCATCAAAATTCCGGCTGAAGGTCGGGGTCAATGGCGTGTCACACCAAGGTTAGGCTCCAATACTCTACTCGGAGATGGACCGAATGTTTCCCTATAATGTGTTCCCGGACACCGCCACCATCAACGACAATGGCTCGCTGGAAATCGGCGGCTGCAACCTCATGGACCTGGCGGAAGAGTACGGCACATCCCTCTACGTGCTGGACGAAGAGACCCTGCGCAACCGTTGCCGCTCATTCGTCCGGGCGTTCCAGAGCAGGTACGGCGATACCCAGGTCGTTTACGCCTCCAAGGCTTACATCAACCCGGCCCTGGCCAGCCTCTTCCAGGAAGAAGGGTTGGGGTTGGATGTGGTGTCGGGAGGAGAGTTGGCCATCGCCCAGAGGGTGGACTTCCCCCTGGAGCGGGTCTACTTCCACGGGAACAACAAGACCCCCCAGGAATTGGCCCAGGCCGTGGAAGCCAACATCGGCCGCATCGTCATAGATAGCTTCCACGAGCTTGAGGTGCTGGACCGCATCGCCGGGGATGCCGGGAAAGTGCAGGACGTGCTGATACGGGTCTCCCCCGGCGTTGACCCCCATACCCATGTCCACACAACCACGGGCATCCTCGACTCAAAGTTCGGGTTCGCCATCCAGACCGGCCACGCTGCCGAGGCGGTGCGCCGGGCGCTGGCGGCCCGACATCTGAACCTGCTTGGCCTGCACTTCCACCTGGGGTCGCCAATCTTCGAGTTGGAACCCTACGCGGTAGCCACCGAGGTTGTTCTCCGCTTCGCCGCCGACCTGCGCGAGGAGGGGCTGGAGATGCAGGAGTTCAGTCCCGGCGGCGGGTTCGCCATCGCCTATACCCGCGACCAGGAACCCCCGGCCATCGGAGACTACGCCAACACCATCGTCTCCGCCCTCACGTCCAACTGCGACTCCCTGGGCCTGTCCTTCCCCAGGCTGATCATCGAGCCGGGGCGGTCCATCATCGGCCCGGCGGGAGTAGCCGTTTACCGCATCGGCGCAATCAAGGACATTCCCGGAGTGCGCAAGTACGTCAGCGTCGATGGCGGCATGGGCGACAACATCCGCCCGGCCCTGTACCAGGCAGTATACGAGGTGGTGGTGGCCAACAAGGCCGGGCAGGACCCGTCCGAGACTGTCACCATAGCCGGGAAATACTGCGAGTCCGGCGACCTGCTGGCGTCGGATATCACGCTCCCCGATGTGGAGGCAGGAGACGTGCTGGCAATTCCCGCCGCAGGCGCATACTGTCCCTCAATGGCCAGCAACTATAACCTGAACCCAAGGCCGCCCATCGTCCTCGTCAGGGACGGCCGGAGCCGCCTGATCCGCCGCCGCGAAAGCTACCAGGACATGATGATTGCGGATATAGTTTAATCAGGCCAAGGGGAAACTCCCCTCGCCTGCGGGAGGAAAAATGGGAGCTATCCATGTGACCGTCGCCATACGGAACCCCGCAGAACCCGACCGGGTATGGGAGGGACTATTCCTCGTAGACACTGGCGCAACCGATTGCCTGGTGCCCAGGCAGCACCTGGAGTCCATCGGCCTGGTTCCCAAAGGACAAAGGGTATATGGCTTGGCTGACAGCAGCGAAATCAGACTGGACATCACCACTGGCGACATTGAATTCATGGGAGAGATCGTCGGTGGGACTATCGTATTCGGCGAACCGGACGCTGAACCCCTGCTGGGAGTAACTGCGCTGGAATCCGTCGGCATCGACGTGGACCCCCGCAACGGGACTCTGCACAGACTACCCGCGGTCCGGATGCGGGGAGGGTTCCGCCCAAGACTCACCCGGCAATAGGACTACCTGGCCTGCATATCTATAATGCTGGGATATAGGCACAATACCTCAGTCCATGTAATCAGGTCTGCCGGGAACGTGGAAGCCATGCGGTTCCATACGGTTCTCTTGGCGCGGCTTGGTTCCCCCTGTAGTTGACCATGTGGGACCTCGTGGGGCAGGACCACATCCTGCGACAGCTTGAGTTCGGCCTGAAGTGGGACCGGATGGCCCATGCCTACCTGCTGGTTGGGCCGGAACACGTGGGCAAGATGACCCTGGCCATCGAGATTGCCAAGGCCCTCAACTGCCTCGACCGGCAGGACTCTCCATGCGGCAGTTGCTCCCAGTGTACGCGCATCGCCGGTGGCAACCACCCCGACGTCCGGGTCGTCAGCAAGGTCAGCCGGGCCGAGGGAGAAGCCGCCCGGACCGTCATCGGCATCCAGGAAGTGCGCGAGGTCCTGCGCCAGGTCTCCCTGAAACCCTTTGAAGGTTCCCGGATCGTCGTGATTTTCGACGGTGTTGAGTCGCTGAGCGACGAGGCCGCCAATGCCCTCCTGAAGACGCTGGAGGAACCACCGGACCAGGTTGCCCTGCTGCTGCTCACCGCCAACGAGGACGCCATCCTCCCCACCATACGCTCCCGCTGCCGCCCGCTATCCCTCCTGCCCGTTCCCAGGGCGCAGATGGTCGAGGCCCTGGTGTTCCGCGAGTCATGCGACCGGGAGCGCGCCGGGGAGTTGGCCCGCCTCTCCCGCGGCTGCTACGGATGGGCGCGGAGTATCCTCCGGGAGCCGGACTTGTGGGATGAACGTGAGCAAGACCTTGACAGGCTCGTCCAGGTCTGCCGGTCGGGGCTGGAGGAACGGTTCGCCTACGCCAGCGAGCTTGCAACCCGGTTCTCGCGGGACCGGGACTCGGCGCAGCAGTTGCTCTTCGAGTGGCAGCGTTGGTGGCGCGATCTGCTGTTGATCAAGGAAGGGGCCGAAGGCTACCTGCACAACGCTGACCGGGCCGATGAGTTGCGTATGCACGCCACCGGGGTGACCACAGCCCAGGCTGTGGCATTCCTGGAGCGCATCGACAGAACTCTGACGGCCCTGGAGCAGAACGCCAACGCGAGGCTGGCTTGCGAGGTCCTGATGCTCAACCTGCCGAGGGGCAATGGGTAGCAGCCAGTTTACGCCAGTAAGCGCCGCGTACCAGCTACTGGCAGTTGGCCAATAGCTGCCGACCGCTAATCATCGGCTATTACCGACCAGGGTACGTAGGGACGCCATTCATCGAGAATGGTCCGGTTCTGGAGTATCTGGTAGGGGTTCGGGTCAGGGGCCTTCGGCTGCTTCACCAGTATCATGTTGGCCTCAGCCGGGGTCCTCCCCGCCTTGCGCAGGTTGCATCGGCTGCAGGCGGCTACCACGTTCTCCCATGTGTGCGCTCCATGCTGGCGCCGGGGCACCACGTGGTCCAGGGTCAGGTCGGGAGACTTCTTCCCGCAGTACTGGCAGGTGAACCTGTCCCTCAGAAACACCTCCTTCTTGGAGAGTTTCCGGGGCAGGAACGGCTTTCTGACCAAGTACACCAGCCGGATGATGGAAGGCACGTCCAAGGCGCGGGAGACGGTGCGGATACGGCCCCGGTGGTTCTCCAGCAGCTCCGCCTTCCCCTTGCCCACCAGCACCACGGCGCGGCGCGCGGTGCATACGTTTATGGGAACGTAGTTGAGATTGAGGACAAGCACCGGGGAGTGGAGGAGCGATACTCCCGATAGTTCCGGGCCAAGGCCGGCCTCCGGTTGGGCGGGATCCCATTCGTCAGTTTCGTCAATGCAGGTCTTGTTCTTCAATGCGGCAAGCACCTGGTCTAACAGAATAGGGTATCCACACACCCTGACCGGGACTTTCCGACGATGTTCACCAATGGAGCGGGACCCGCGGCGGCGTCCCGGCCCAAGCAGGCCCGCACCGCCGTTGCTTCTCCGTATTGTAGCATAGCGCGGGCATTTGCTTTACCCCTTGTCAGTCAGATGGGCCGGTCCCGCGGGTCAGTCACCTTGCTGATACGGTCCTCCAACTCCACCTTCCAGTCCTCGGGGACCAGCCGGGCAACCCGGACCACGAAGCCGAAGTTGTCAACCACGAAACCGGCGAAGGGAGAATCGCTGATGGACTCGTCTATAGCGTCATGCTCCAGTTGCTTCAAGCCCACCAGCACGCCCAGGCTCAGCAAGATACCAACCAGCAACCCCAGCGCCGCGCCGCCAAGCCGGTCGAACCACCCGGAGAAGGGCAGGAATCCCAGCACACGCTTAAACAAATTGGCCGCAACTACGAAGGCGCCAAATACAGCCACGAAGACCAATATAAACCCGACAAAGGCTTGAACCTCCACCAAGTCATTGGATGGGACGAGCAACTCTCCAACTTTGAGACCCAACCGGCTGCCCACCACCATTGCCGCTGCCACTGCCAGGAGGTTGAACAGAATGGTGGTGATGCCCGCGCTGATGCCCCACGCAATCATAAGGCCCCAAAGTATCAGGACTATGGCGTCTAACCAGTTCATCCAGACCATCACTCGAAGTATCAACGCCCGCAGTAATTCCAGTCTATCACGGTCAAAGTCCCTTTCGGCTTTCCTTTGGCGTATGCGGTGTCCGGCGGGACAGCCGGACTTCCAGGTAGCGTTTCAGGCTGATTGCAATCAGAAGCGCCAGCCCGCTGAGAATGAACCCGCCAACAACGTCGCTCGGCCAGTGGACGCCCAGGTAGACCCGCGAGACCCCAACCGCTAGTGCCCACACGCCCAGCAGAATCTGGATGCCCCGGCGTGGACCTGGGCTGGCGACCAGCCCCTCTGCCAGGTAAATCAGGCAACCGCCAAAGTATGCGGCGAAGACGGTGTGGCCGCTGGGGAAGCCGAAACTCGCGGGGTCCAGTCCCATGATGGCATACTCGGGACGGGGACGCGCCGCCAATTCCTTGAGCAAGTAGTTGCACATGACTGGAACCAGGGTGAATGCCAGCATCACTGCGGCGGTCCAGCGTCTCCAAGCCAAGAAGACAACCAAGGCTCCCGTGACCGCGGCAAGTGCCACAGGCGGGTCCGCCGACCTGGTTATGGCAATAGTCGCGCCGTCGAGCCAGCCCGTCCGTAAACCCTGGAGCGCGACCACCGCCGCCTCGTCACCGGGGAAAGTGTCGTAAATGGCGGCGAGCGCAAACAGTGGGATGATGACCAGCAGCCCGCCAACAAGCGGCAGCGAGTACCGGATGTGCTTGTGTCGTTTAGACTCGGTACCGAGGATTTCACACATGCGCTGGCGTCGTATTTCGCGCCTCTTCCCCACTGCCGGATGTGCCCGGCAGAGTCATCTTCGGTGCTATAATGCCTGATCGAGGGATCATGGACCAGGGCGAGACCGGTCCATGAGTGCGTTGAGGACCCGTCCCTGGATGTGTGAGCCGTCCCGGAGGGGGATTTTGCCCGGAAATATCAGCGTTATCGCCATTGATGGACCAGTCGCGGCGGGCAAGACAGTCGTTGGACTGGCCCTTGCGCGGCGGTTGGGGTTCCGCTATCTGGACACGGGGATAATGTACCGCGCCGTAGCCTGGCTGGCGCTGCAACACGCGGACTCGGCTGAAACCGAGGCCAACCACCGCGTTCCGGCCAGCCAGTCGGTTCAGTCGGCCACGGACTACAACCCGGGCGGTGTTCTCAGTATGGATGACGAGGAATGGCTGGGGGCATTGGCGTCCTTGAACCCCGTGACTTTGGATGGCGACGACAGCGACAGGGTAATGGTCGGGAGCTTCAGTGTGGGGCCGGAACTGCGCAGACCCGAAGTCGACCGCCTTGCCTCCATGGTGTCCCAGGTAAGCCGGGTGCGACAGGCTTTGGTGGAGCAGCAACGCGCCATTGCCTCGGAGGGCCGGATAGTAATGGCAGGGCGGGACATCGGCAGTGTGGTGTTGCCCAATGCCGATCTCAAGATTTTCATCTCCGCATCCCTCGAAGAAAGGGCGCGCCGCCGCCATGCGGAGCAGGTTGCCCGCGGCGTCAATTCCACTCTGGAGCAGGTCGTTGAGGAGACCAGGACCCGAGACGACCGGGACACCCAACGGGCGGATTCTCCGCTGGTACAAGCCCCCGATTCCTGGGTTATCTGTACTGACCACCTGAGCGTCGATGACGTGGTTGACATGGTATTGGACCGGGTCGGCCAGATCTCCCATAGTAATGCGGACCCTCAGCGGCCGTGCCGGTCGGCCGGACGCTTGTGGGGTCCGCCCCCGGAAGGGCGGATGGGATGACGTTCATCTACTCTGCCGGAAGGCAGCTTGGCCGGTACTGTTTCGGCGCTTTCGGCAGGCTGGAAGTGACGGGCAGGGAATCGGTCCCGCCCTATGCCCCCCTGATTGTCATCGCCAACCATGTTTCGTTCAACGACCCGCCAGTGCTGGTCTCGGCAATGGACCGGAAGCTCAGCTTCATCGGCAAGCGGGAGCTGTTCCAGTATCCTCTCTCCAGTTTCCTGATGCGGTCGTTCCAGGTGCATCCCCTGGACCGTTCCGGCAGCGCAGTGGAGGCGGTGAAGCTGGCCCTGGAGCTTCTGTCCCAAGACAAGGCGCTGGTGATTTTCCCCGAGGGGCGCAGAAGCCCCAACCATGCCTTAATACAGGGACAGCCGGGCGCGGCATACCTGGCCCTCAAGTCCCAGGCCACGATTCTGCCCGTGGGAATCACCGGAGGGGAGAAATTCCCCAGTTGGCGGATGCCCTTTCCCCTTTGCCGCATCCGGGTGAACATCGGCCAGCCCTTTTCCCTGCCAATCGTGGACGGCAACCCGGACCGCCAGGTGTTGAAGGGCCTCACCGACATGATGATGCAGCGAATCGCCGTGCTGCTGCCAGAGGAGTACCGGGGAGTGTATGCGGCGCAACCGCCAACCCCGTCCCGGACCATCAAAGAAGCGGCAACGCCAACCTGAACACCGGACCGGCTTTGAAAATACCATAAGGAGGAAACCAATGCAGCAGGCATCCAAGTTTGGAATCTACCTGAACGCCAGCGAAAGCCAGGTGGTGCGGATCAACTCCCCCTACTGGATTCCGCCGGAACCTGACTGGGTCTTCCTGACCCCGGAGGTCAACGCCACCCTTTTGCAGATAAGGGAGTTGGCCAAGGGCCAGAGCGGCGTCACCGACGCAGACTCCATCAAGTGGGGCACTATCCCCCTCCTGGACTGAGCGGCGGTTCCAATCTCAAGGGCAACTTACTCATGATGGAAGTTGCCCTTGAATTTCGTCAACTGCCGCCAGCTGCTTTATTGGCAGCTCGCAAAGAAAACTGCGGGCCCTGCACCGCCAGTATCGGCTACTTCCCGGCCATAGCCTCGGGGAACGCGGGCATGACTCCCTCGGCAAACTTGGAGAGCTGGTCTTTGAAGACCTCCCGGGGCATACCCATAACCGATCCCAGGTTGATGCGTTCCACGCCGGGATACTTCTCCTCGACACCCTTCAGGTGCTCGACGATGGTCTCCGGCGGGCCGCACAACCATGTCCCGCCCTCGACGGCCTCTTCCAGGGTTGGCAGTGCCACGCCGCGCCGCCGCGACGGGTTGGCCACCGCATCGATCTGCTCCGGCGACATCCGCATCAGGCCCAGCGGCGCCGCGAACTTCATCGCCTCCTCGAAGTAGGGGCGGGAGAGTTCCATGGCCTTTTCCTGGCTCTCGGCGATGAAGAACCGGTAGCCGATGGCCACGTCCTCCCCAAGCTTCAGGTCGCGCCCGTGCTTCATCGACGCCTCCTGGTACAGCTTCATCCGCTCACCCAGGGTCGGCTCCGGGTTGTTGGCGATGATGGGCTTGATGCCCATCTTGGCCATGAAATCGATGCCCCGGGGGTTGCCGCTCACCAGCGGCTGCCACACCTCCACCGGCTGAGTCTTGGGGCGGGGCACCAAGCTCAGCTTCTCCAGGTCGTAGCCGCGGTAGGGCACCTTCGCCGGAATCTGGTAGTTCTTTCCCTGGTGAGAGAAAGACTCCTCGGTGAAAGCTTTCAGGATGACCTCCACCTGCTCCTCGAACAGTTCCCGGTTGGCGTCGCCGTCCAGCATCGGAGAACCGAAGGTCTCCACCTCCCGGCTGTGGTAGCCGCGTCCCACGCCGAAAATGACTCGCCCCTTGGTCAGGATGTCAGCCATTGCAAAGTCTTCAGCCAGCCTGAGGGGGTGCCACATGGGAGCGATGTTGAACCCGCAGCCGTACTTGAGCCGCTCCGTCTGGGTAGCCAGGTAGAGGCTCAGCATCAACAGGTTCGGGATGCACTCGTAGCCCTCCGGCTGGAAGTGGTGCTCCGCCATCCAGAACTCGTCGTACCCCAGCCGGTCCAGGTGCTGGGCAATGTCCAGCGCCCAGTCGAAGGCCTCGGCCAACCGGTCGTTGGAGTACCAACGGTCGTTTGCCAGGTCACCGTCGAACCCAAGATTGTCATCGACCACATGGCCGGCATAAGAAGCGGAAAAACTGGTAATCATGGCTCTGGTCCTCTAAATCAGAATTCCCGGGATCACCCGCCGGTCTTCCTCTTGAGACGGGTGATTCTATCGGCAGCGCTTTTTTGACCAACCTCTATGCGCCCCAAGGTGTAGTTCACCTCAAAATCGTTGCGGCACCACCGATTAGCGTACTCGATGAGGCGGCCAAATTGTTCTTCTGACTCGGCCTGCACCACTTCCAAATCTGCCAGCCGCGGCCCATAACCGGCGTTGCGCTCAAGGCGGTCAAGCTCCTTCCTGACGTGGACATGCCGCACTTCCAGCCGACCCAGAGTACGGTAGAACTCGCTGGCTTCCATCATTGGATGTTGGGGCTGCTGGGAAGGCTCCGTAGCCTCAGTGTCCATATCAGCCTCTCTTCTCTAAAAGGGTCGGAAAAGGGCCGGGTGGAGCTACTCCCGCGGCGGCTGTGCCGGCGCAGGGTTGAAAAGCTCGACGCCGATGGTCGCCGGGAACACGCTGGCCAGTTCCTCCACGGTCCACTTGCCTTCCTTCTGGATCGTGCGCACCGGCTCAGGCTCATTCATCAGGCTCACCAGCCCCTCGGTCACGTGGAATACCCGTCCGTTGACGTGTGCGGCCTCGTCCGAAGCCAGCCAGGTGACGAAGGGAGCGATGTCCTCGCCCTCACCGTGCAGCCGCGGCGCGGTGGTGCTTGCGCCGCCTATGCCCCGTGCCGCACGCAGGTTGCGCGCCTCGTCGGGCACAGTCTGGGTCATGCGGGTGGCCGCGCCGGGAGAAATGGAGTTGGCGGTGACTCCGTAGCGGCCCATATCCCTGGCCACCACGCGGGTGAAGCCCGCAATGCCGTCCTTGGCCGCGCCGTAGTTGGCCTGGCCCGAGTTCCCGTACAGGCCGGAGGTAGACGTGAAGGTTATGACCCGGCCGGAACGCTGCTGCCGGTAGAGGATGCAGGCGTTCTTGACCACGGTGAACGTTCCTCGCAGGTGGACGGCGATGACGTCGTCCCACTCCTCTTCGGTCATGTTGAATATCATGCGGTCTCTGAGGATTCCGGCGCAGGTTACCACGATGTCCAGCTTACCGAAGTTGTCCACGGCGGTCTGGACAATCCTCTCCCCGCCGTCCATCGTGACCACCGACTCGGTGCTGGCCACAGCTTCCCCGCCGGCCTCCTTGATCTCAGAGACCACGGCCTCAGCCAGGGAATAGTCCGCGCCGGTGCCGTCTACGTTGACGCCGGGATCGACCACAACGACCTTCGCGCCTTCCTCGGCCATCAGCTTGGCAATGCCAGCGCCGATGCCCCGGCCTGAACCGGTGATGATCGCTACTTTATCTTCCAACAGGTTGGCCATCCGAGACCTTCCTTTCTCTATGTACAGTTAGTTGGTCACCGTGACTGGTGACTTGCGGGCAGCGTCGAATTACCGTCCGCCTATTGCGGCTGGGCCGCGGGAGCGGGGTTGTAGATCCCGCTGGTGAGAGGGCCTCTGGCCTGCGGCGCAAGGTCGTCCATGTTCCAGTGGCCGCCGGAGTTGTAGATGGCGTTGCTTGGCCTGGGCTGGGACATCAGCGACACGGTATTGCCGTACACCAGGAAGGTCTGGCCATTCACGTTGGAAGCCCAGTCACTGGACAGGTAACAGACGAAGGGGGCGATTCCGTCCGGCTCCAGATGCTCGCCCTCGCCCAGGGAGGCGACGCCGCTGCGGGCCCGTATCTCGGCCGCGCTGTCGGGGATAGAGCCAATCATCCGGGTCTGGGCCCGGGGAGCGATGGAGTTGGCCGTGGCCCCGTAGCGGCCCATGTCCTTGGCCACCACCTTGGTGAACCCGGCGATGCCCGACTTGGCCGCGCCGTAGTTGGCCTGCCCGGAGTTGCCCACCAGTCCGGACTGGGAACTGAAGGTAATTATCCGACCGGAACGCTGCTGCCGGAACAGGATGCAGGCGTGCTTGACCACGGTGAAGGTGCCCTTCAGGTGGACGGCGATTACGTCGTCCCATTCCTGCTCGGTCATGTTGAACACCATGCGGTCCCGCAGGATTCCCGCACAGGTGACGACTACGTCCAGCCGTCCGAAGTTGTCCATCGCGGTCTGCACGATTCTCTCGCCGCCGGACATGGTGGCCACCGACTCGGTGCAGGCCACGGCTTCCCCACCGGCGCCCTTGATCTCGTTGGTGACCAATTCGGCCACGGACTGGTCGAACCCGGAACCATCGACGTTCACGCCGGGGTCAACAACCACGACCTTGGCCCCTTCCTCGGCCATCATCATGGCCACGCCGCGTCCGATGCCGCGACCGGACCCGGTAACTATGGCAACCTTGCCAGCCAATGTGTCTACCATAAGACCTCCTTGGGTGCTACAGGCTAAAGTCCAGTGAGTCTTCTAATTTGTCAAGAGCGTGATCTACCTGGATGTCGAATCTGGTTATACAGTTCAGGAACTGCAACGGCGTCAGGCCTTCTTCGATAGGCAGAAGGTAATCCATGTCAACGGACGAACCGTCTTCAGACATTGAGCACCGGACCATCGGAACAGTGCAGTTTATCTTGTTGACTATACTGAGCTTCTCGTGGCTTTCCAAATCTTTCCTAAAGGAAGCCGCCGAATAGAGGTTTATATAAGCATCAATGATGATGGTGCACGGAGTACCCAAACGTCCCATGACGTGCACGAAATCCCCATCAATTTCAGGCTTCATGTAAGCCGCCTGAAGTATGCCGAACACCATTTCTTTGCCCAGATGGCTCCCATCAATCATGTCAGTGGGTTGTGGAAGGTCAGGAGAGTTGGACGCGGACATCTCTTCTCCGTTGACTCACGTGGTTTGAATTACGTATAGCCCTCCGCCTCCCAACCCGGGAAAGCGGCGGGAAAACTGGTCTCATACGTGAAAGTGCCTTTGGGACGGGTCGGCCCCCGGCATAGCCGCCCATTTCAGAACGCATCTTCCGGGGTCGCAGCAAGGGTCCCATAGAAGATGGAGAGGAGGATCAAGTAGCCGATGCTGATTACCACCGAGGCGGCAATAATAGCCCAGAATACCGCCCAGAAAGTCTGACTCCAGCTCAATGGCTCCCGCCCGCCCCGGTATCCGCCGCCTTCCATCGCCCCCATAAACGGAACTCTGGACAGGAAGGACTCCTCCAGTGCGCTTGCCGCCAGTTGCACCAGGAAAAGAACGTAACCGGCTCCCATCTGAAATCTCCATTCCCCGAAACCGGATAGGCTTTTGCGACAGGTCTTCCTTGGCTCCTTCCCCGGCCATCATCACCATGCCGCGGCCAACCGCATGAATCAGCGCCCGGCCTGGTGAGATAGCAGCCGTTCCGCTCTACGGGCAGGTTATGGGTTGGTTTCCTCATGGTGGCCTGGTCTCAATCTCTTGAGCCGTATTGACGGCAGCTTCTTCAGTCTCTGGTTGGTCGGATCTACCTCAACGCCGGCGGACTCCAGGGCGGTCACTCCCAGCAGTGGTTCTGTGTCCGGTTCGCCGAAGATGATTCTACCGGCGGTGACTTCGCCCATGAACTCGATGTCCGCGGTGGTGGTGTCCAGCCGTATCTCGCTCCCGTCGGCCAACTCATAGGTCCTGTACCCCTTGGGTTCCAGGCCGATGGCTTCCAGGTGGGGTCTGGGGACCAAACAGTCAGTAGCCCCGGTGTCCACCAGGAACAGCCCCTCCCAGGTCCGGGCCGGATCTGCCGGGTTCCTGATCGTGACGTTTACCTGTACTGCCCCCATTTCTTTGTTCCCCTCTATGTTGGGAGCAATGCTGCTCCGGTCGGCAAGCCTCAAATCCTGTCAAGACTATCAGCGGCCCTCGCGTAGTCGCGCCGGGCCGCTGTGTGGTACCGAATAGAACAGTATTGCAGTGTCGGCGGCTACCGCTTCGGCAGCGCCACCGTTGCCTCGCCGGGAGTGGTCCGCTGGCCCTCGTCGTTCTCCAACCAGATGTTGCAGTCCACCAGGTGCTGACCGTCCTGCTCGTACTTGCGGATTACCGTGCCTTTGGCCGTGATGGGGCGTCCCGGTTCGTCCATCCCCCGGTACTGGCAGGCCAGCCGCTTCAGGTTGCCCAAAGGCCCCATCCAATCGGTCATGTACTGGCCCAGGAAAGCGTTTTTCAGCGCCCCGTGCAGGATCACGCCGGGCAGGTTGTTGCCCTTGGCAAACTCCGTATCGTAATGAATCTGGTAATAGTCTCCGGATGCCCCGGCGTACTTCACCAATTGCTGCGTCGTCGGATGCTTGACCATGGGAGGGATTTCCATCTCCGCGGTCACGTCATCCCAATACACCTGCTGTGCCATACTGCACTCCCTTAATGCCGTAGAGATTGCTAACGTCTAGCCGCCCTGGACTGTCAGGGTTACTATCAGACCAATGAGAGCGGCGATTATCCCGCTGCCAATGGCCCATGTCGCTATGAACATCCGGTCAATCCGTGTGTTGACTGCCCGGACTTCCATCTGCAGGTCTTGCAAGACCTGAACGACGATGTCCATCTGACCTTCCAGACGCCCCGAGCGAGTATCGTCGGTATCTATTGCCATTCTGCTGCCACGTTGTGTCTGATAGGCGCAAACGGGATTTCCGCAGGAGTCCCGGTCAGTAGCGGATTCCGGTGCTGGTCTGGGTGGCCACCACCTGCCCGAACTGGTTGGTGTAGGTGGTCACCGTGGTCTGGATGATCATGGTGCCCATGCGGCCCGCCCGCTCGATCATGTTCTCGATGCGGCTGACGGCGGTTATGCGGTCTCCGGGGCGGACCGGCTCCATGTATTCCCAATCGCTGCCGCCGTCCAAGTTGTTGTTGAAGGGGACATCGAAGGGGAACTCAGGGCGGCTGGTGCGCACGGAGCGGAGGAAGGTGGGCGGCGCGACGAGGCCGCGATACTGACCCTTGCGGGCCGCCGCTTCGTCGTTGAAGAAGGGGTTCTCGTCCCCGATGGCCTCGGCGAACTTGATGATCGCTCCCTTCTCGATCTCGGTGGTCACAGGCTCGCCCTCCAGCCCGATGACCTGTTGCCGCATCTCTTCGGTCAGGAAGTTATTTTGCGTGGACAACGTAAGCCTCCCCAGCAGGGACGGATCCTACCCGCCGCTCCCCGTCCGGCACGACTGAGAACCCGGCCGGCCCCTACCTGCGAGCCAGTCGGCATGGCGGTTTCAGCCCAAGCCCCCAGTGGTATGAGGCCGTGTTCTCAGCGGGTTTGCGCAGTGAAAAAGTCTACCGTTGCCGATACTGAGTGTCAAGGTTGAAGATTGGCCGTAACTGTTCAGACTTGATGAGGCGAATTTACCGGGCCGGCGGTTCTGCGATTCCGCTGAAAGACACTGGCGTTGGGGGCGCGGTTGTGACATAAAAGGACAATGGAAACGGGACGGGACTAGTAACGTGTCAGGGTGAAACCGATGGATAGGTACGCCGGAGCTTGTGCCGGGCGTCAGCGGTGGAGAATCTCCAGCTGATGGTTGCCGCAGCCTGATTTCGTTCGGTCTCCAGGGCGGCGATCTCGCGTTTGAGGGACGCCTCG
>DAOUJS010000016.1:0-2262 GCA_034422355.1 Dehalococcoidia bacterium
CTGGTGGAACGGGAGGTTGTGGAGAGCATCAGCCCGGAGACGGTGCGCCGGTGTCTGAAAAAAACCGGTTCAAGCCCTGGCTGAAGGAAAGCTGGTGCATCCCGCCCAGGGCCGGTGCCGGGTTCGTCTGCGCCATGGAGGACGTGCTGGAGGTATATCACCGCCGGTTCAAGGACAACGAGGTGCTGGTGTGCCTGGACGAGACCAGCAAACAGCAGGTGAAGGAAACCCGCCGGCCGCGGCTGGCCCGGCCTGGGGCGCCAGCCTGCTACGATTACGAATACCAGCGCAACGGGGTGAGCAACCTGTTCATGCTGTTCGCGCCCCTGGAGGGGTGGCGCCGGGTGGAGGTGACGGACCGGCGCACCAAGGCCGACTGGGCGCGGGTGGTGCGGCAACTGGTGGACGTGGACTACCCGGACAAGGACCGGATAGTGCTGGTGATGGACAATCTGAACACGCATCACCCGCCATCGCTGTACGAGGCATTTGAGCCTGGGGAGGCGCGGCGCATAGCGGAGAGGCTGGAGATCCACTACACGCCGAAGCATGGAAGCTGGCTGAACATGGCGGAGAGCGAATTGGCGGTGCTGGCCCGGCAGTGCCTGGACCGCCGGATTCCCTCTCAGGAAATACTGAGAGAGGAGACTTAGGCTTGGGAGAGCCGGCGAAACCGCGATGCGATTCAGGCCCATTGGCGCTTCACCACCGGGGACGCCCGAATCAAGCTCAAGTCCCCATTCAAACAAGCGCATTCAAGCGCATTGCCGATGAGGCGAAGGCCGTTCATCGAGATAAGATCAGGCAATTTGCCCAGAGCGTCCGGGGTGACGAAGTAAGATTCGCGGTCTGCCACTACCGCAACCTGCTGGCGATTTGGAGCCGCAATGCAAGCCCGCAGATACGAGAGCACGCGAAAACAGTGGTCTATCGGCATTTGCCATAGGTAGCCGTGGGCATCAACCTGAGAGAATCTTGGGATGCCTTGAACAACTCCCTGCGAGTCTTGGGCTTCTTGCCCTGGTATTCCAGATCGGAAAAAGGCTGCCCTCGTGATAACGGGGGTCGGCTGCTCCATCGATTTTCCCATCCCTTATAGGCACTTGCCCGGTTCATATTACTTTGCCATAATCGATCCAACCTGTTCAGAGGATTCCTAACAGGCCGAGCCATCCTCGGCCCTCCGAACTTCAGAATCTTCCCTCACAGGACCAGATGTCCATGTCCAGACTCCGCTTCATCCACGCGGCCGACCTGCACCTGGACAGCCCCTTCCAAGGCATCCGCAGTGCGGCCCCGTCCCACGTAGCCAACGCGTTGACCAGTGCCACCTTCGACGCCTACCGGAACATCACCGACCTTTGCCTCCAGGAACAGGTCGATGCCCTGCTGGTTGCCGGCGACATCTACGATGGGGCGGACCGGAGCCTCCGTGCCCAGCTTCGCTTCGTCGAAGGGCTGGCTCAACTGGACCGGGCCGGCATTCGTTCCTTCATCTGCCACGGCAACCACGACCCTCTGGACGGCTGGGAGGCCAGGCTGGACCTGCCAGCGGGCTGTGTCCGCTTCGGCCCTGAGGTCGAGGGCTTCCCCGTCTTCTCCGATGAGCCGGAGCGGGCGGTGGTCTACGGAGTGAGCTACCCAACCCGGGAGGTGAGGGAGAATCTGACACCCCTCTTTGCTGGCGTCGACTCGGGAGAGGGGTTCAAGATCGGGCTGCTCCACGCCAACGTGGGCGGCAACCAAGACCACGACTCCTACGCCCCCTGCTCCGTGTCCGACCTGGTCGATACCGGGCTGGACTACTGCGCCTTGGGGCACGTCCACACCCGCCAGACGCTGAGGGACGCTGAACCGGCCATCGTGTATCCGGGCAACCCCCAAGGTCGCCACCCCAACGAGCCGGGTGCCCGGGGTGTTTACTTGGTGGAGGTGGATGACCGCGGCGCGGTCCAGTTGGACTTCCGGCCGGTGGACGTGGTGCGCTGGGAGACTATCTCGCTAGACATCGGTCCTCTGGAGACTGAGCAGGCACTGATCGACGCGGTGGACGCCCTGGCCGAAGATGCTTTGGGGGACGCCCAGGGGCGCTCCTTGGTTGCCCGTGTGGAACTGGTTGGACGGGGACAACTGAACAACTGGCTACGTACGAGGGACACGGTGGGGGATATCCGGGAGCAGATCAACGACCGCTACGCCAACCGGAGTTCCTGGCTCTGGTGCGAAGGAATCCGGGTGGATACGGCCTCCCCGGTGAACCGG
>DAOUJS010000017.1:0-8965 GCA_034422355.1 Dehalococcoidia bacterium
AACCGCTTTGAAATGATGGGTTACATTGAGTGATGTCGTACCCTATCCAGGCTTTATAAGGTAAGCTCGACAAGCTTGATTACCCATCATTACAAAAAGTTCGCACCACTAGCTCGTTGTCCCGGACGGTGACGATGTCGCTGAGGGGCGCCTCCCGCCAGTAGGTCCGGGGCTTGCCGATGAGCGGGGGGTGCTCCATCCCGGCCCGGACGGTGTAGGTGCCCCGGCGCGCATCGTCGTCCTCCGTCGGGATGACCAGCTGGGCGGTCGAGTCCCCGGCCTGGAAGACGACGGTCTCCTGTGTTCTGCCGGCGAAGGGGGCGCTCTTGTGCACACGCATGTAGGCGGTGAGCTCCTCCGCGGTGCTCTCTGTCCTCTCCAGGTTGAAGACCACGTCGGTGCCCTCGGTGACGGCCTCCTGGGCCGCCTCCATGGTGACGGTGGGCTCGTCGTCGACGATGGCCGCCACGGCCAGCAGGGTCTGTTGCCCGTCCTCCAGGACGGCGAAGATGGGCTCCTTGAGGTAGACGGAGAACTGCTCGTCGGACTCCGCCAGCCGGTCCTGGAGTATCTCCACCTCGATGGCCTTGCTGGTTTCCCCCGGCTCGAAGGTCAGCCTGCCGGAGGAGGCGGTGAAGTCCTCCCTGTCGTCGGCCGCCGCGGAGTCCACGATCTCGTAGCCCACCGACACCCGCCGGGGCACCGGCAGGACGCTCTCCAGCTCGACGAAGACCTCGCCGGTCCCGGCGGCCTCGGGGATGTCGACCCGGTTGTCCCGGAACCTGATCACCGGCAGGGGGTCGAGGTCCTTGACGATCATGGCGGCTATGTCGTTGTCCGGGTCTATCTCGTAGCCGTCCCAGGGCTGCAGCCGGACGGTGAAGATGGCGTCGCCGTCGCTGCCGTCGTTGGCCTCCGTGTAGATGACCGGCGTCAGCGTGTTGGAGCCGCGGAGTATCCGGGCGGGCCTGGGGCCCAGCAGGTCGTCGCTGACCGCGTTCCCGATCTCCTCGATCAGCAGGTTCACCGGTACCTCCTCCCCGGTGTGCCCGTCGTGGAAGATCCGGAACCGGAGCGGCCGGCCCTCGTCCCACTTGATGCGGATGCGCTCTATGCCCACCGTGTAGAGGTCGTTGTCGAGGACGGAAGCGTTGACGGTGGTGTTGCCCGCGGGCACCCAGAACTCCGGGTCCAGCGGGTGCAGGGTGGCCTCGTAGTGGGTGTCGGGCCCCTTGTGGTCGTCGTCAAACGAGAGGTAGGTCAGCCTGCGCTGGGACACCCCGGGGTCCAGCCCGAAGACCACGTGCATCTGGTCGCCAACCGGTCCCGTGGTGACCGGCACCTCGATGGGGTTGGTGTCCTGGCCGGTGCGGGTGACCCAGAGGATCAGGGTCGTCCCCTCTTCCACCTCCTCCTGGCTGAAGCTTATGCTCACCTGGGGCGCGGTGTCGTTGTCCACCACGGTGACGCCGATGGAGGCTGACCCGGAGATCTCGTAGTGGGGCTCCTGCTGGACCGTGAAGGTCAGGACGCTGTCGGTCTTGTCCCGCCAGTCGTCGGGGGCGTGATCTCGACCGTCATCTCCGAGTCTCCGGCCGCGAAGGCGACGCTGGAGGGAACCTGAACTGCCTCCTGGGGGTAGTTGCCCTCCAGGGACCCGCCGGGATCCTCCACCAGGACCCCCACGGTCATTGCGTCCGTCGGGTTGTCCCGGGTGAGGGTGAAGGTGACGGTCTCTCCCTCGGTGATGCTGGTGGCGTCGGCCGACAGGGTGACGGACGGGCGGTCGTCGTCCCGGATCAGCGCCCTGTGCTCCAGCTTGGATTGGCTCGTTTTCACGTCGTGGCTGACCGAGACGACCTCGGCCCGGACGGTGTCCCTGGGCTCGTAGTTGGAATCGTCGGTGGTGGTCACCGTGACCGTCTGGGTCTGGTCGATGCTCCGGCTGTCGATGAAGGTGCTGGTCAGCGCAAGCGCCGGGAAGGTCAGGGTGTGGAACTGCTCGGAGGGGTTGGCCCCGGCGGGCAGCTGCCGGTTGGGTTCCCTGGTGCGGACCTGGACGGTTACGGGCCTGTTCATCGGGCCATCCACCCAGTACAGGGTGAATGTGACGCCTTCGCCCTCCGTCACGGTGGTCACGTCGCTTTCGATTGAGATGGTGCCGTTGCTGGCGCCGCTGTCGGAGGCGTCGACAGTCGTCTCGCGGAACCCTGACTTCACGGTCCAGTACTCGGCCTCCTGGCTGGATGTCATGTCGCCGCTGTCGTAATGCCGGAGCGGCCTCATGGAGGCCCAGTAGTCCCAGTTGGACTCGGACTGTCCGTTGAACGTGACCGTCAATTCTTCCTTGACTTCAAGGTCGCTGCCCGTGAGCTGAAGCGGGTAGTCCTTGTACAGGCGGCCGGTGCCGGTATCTTCAGTCCAGTCCTCCAGCCTCCAGTCGTCCCGCTGCGGTCGGTCTCGACCCGGACCGTGAAGGCCGCCGGATTGCCCGTGTCCGCGTCCTGTTGCCTGCGCTTGACGACGAAGGCCAGCTTGTCGCCTTCGTTGACGTCGGCGTCGTTCACGCCGTCCTTGCCGAAGTTGAGCTCCAACTCCTGGGCGGTGTCGTTGTCGGTGACGGCCGTGCTGGCCTGGGTACTGGTCCCTGTGTGTCCAAGGACGTAGGTGAGAGTTTGCTGCAAGCCGAGAGGCTTGACCTCCAGTGTGATTGAGCCGTTGGGGAGGTCCCGGCGGTCGTCCAGAGCCTGTAGGCTGACCGTGGCGGTGGAGGAGTTTGCTGCGAAGTCCACGCTGGCCGGGAGCGTGGGGGCGGGTCCCGGTGATCGCCCCGGGTGAAGCCGCCGGGGTCATCGATGCCGACGTTTAGGGTCAGAGGTGATGCGGTGTCGCCTGTCCGGGTCAGGGTGAATGACGCCGCGTCGCCCTCGGCGACGCTTGCCGAGTCGCTCGCGACGCTGATGCGGGGCACGGTGGACGGCGGGTCCAGTATGGTGAATTCGGCTTCATTCTGGGCATCGAGCGCGTAGGAGCCGTCGCTGCTTGCCACCAGCCTGGCCTTCAGGCTGTGGCCGGTCTCAGCGGATTCGCCAACTCCATCGACGTAGGCGGTAACCAGGAAGGTCCGGTAAGAAGTTGTCCCGTCCCCAGGGATTGTCAGCCGGTGCGTCTGAAGACTGGGGTTGTCGCCGTTGCCATCGTCCAGGTTGGGTTCCCAGCTCTCGACCTCCACGGTCACATCCGAAGCGGACGTTCCGGCGGCGGTCCGGGTCACCCGGAACCGGACCGCCGCGCCCTCGTAGACTTCGGGAAGCCCGGAGTAGAGGGCCTCGAGTTTGAAGGTTGGCGTCTGGGTTTGCGCGTGGGCCGGGAGCGTGGAGGCAACGAAAACCAGTGCCGCCAATCCCAAGGTTAGCGCAGCGCAGAAGAGAAACACGACCGCCCCGAGGCGACGGATCAAAGCCAGGTCCTCCTGCACAAGCAGTCTGCTTGCGACACCCATCCCCTGCCGGCGATTGCCGTGTTTATTGAGCGGCCGATGATCGTTCGAGCTTTGTCTCTACCGGGTTCGCAGTTTCCCCAGCGTTGAGTAGTTGGCCATGACCGTTGTGCAAACACAGGCGAAAACCGCCATTTCCTCCTCGCTGACGCCCTCGCAGAGGCTGGAATTTAACACCTGGACACGCTGATGCAGGTCCTGGGTCAACTTCAATCCCTCTTCAGTCAATGTGAGGACTATGATTCTCCGGTCGCTGGGCAGGCGCCGCCTCCGGACCAGTCCCATGGCCACGAGCTTGGTTACCGAGCGGCTGATGCCCGACAGCGCTATGGGCAGTGCCTGGGCCAGTTGGGTAGCGGTCCATTCCTCAACACCCAGGAATAGCCTGAGAAGGGCGAAGTCAATGCTGGTCAGACCGTGGGGAGCAACTATCTGGGCCATGCCTCCGGCCACCGCATTCACCAGCCCCGTCACGTATGCTCCAAAACCGGCGGGCGTTGCCCTGCTTGCCGTGTCGAAGGAAGCGTCCGGAGAGTTAGCGGGGTCCATACAGATTCCCACGGGTTGGAACTATTAACATAAGAATCAGAGTACAGACCCCGTGTGAGGATGCCGTGAGGATTATGTCGAACACGCGTGAGGGTTTCCGTGAAGATTGGGCCACGGAGGCGAGCTTGGATTGATGGCGGCGGGCTCAATCCGTCTGGAGGCTGCCCGGTCCTCCGGCGCCGGACGTGGGAGCAGCCTGAAATTCCGGGTGAGCGTCAGGATATGCTGGCGGGATTCAGGGACCGGGACCCGCCCCCCCGGCCCGGACCGGCGAGATTCCAACGGCTCCGGGCCGGCGCATACGCCCGGAGCCGGTCTCAAGCGGGCGATGTGAGGCTCAACGCCCTTCGGACAGCATAAAATCGTCCGGCGTGATCGTGACGCCGTCTTCGAAGGCGCGAGCGCCGAAGACGCTGCGGGGGAATCCCATAGACCTGACGGCCATACAGTACCGCCTGCTCGTCGAGTTATCGGTCAGCGCGGGGCGCGTTGTGACCTACGAATCCCTGTTGCGGCGAGTCTGGGGAGGGGAAGGCGACGGCGACGTTCGGCCAATTCGCACCGCCATCAGCGCCATCCGCAGCAAGCTGGGGGACGACGCCCACAACCCGGGCTACATTTTCACCGAGCTCCGTGTTGGCTACAAGATGCCCAGGGCAGACTCGCCCTGAAGCGAATCCATCACAGGTCCCCCGGCCCGGGCAGTCCCGGGAGAATTGGAGAGCTTCCGGCCTCAGTGTGCCAAAGGCCCCCGGGGAGTCTGCCTGAAGCCGGCCAACCCGGTTTCCCCGGATTGGGACCCGGCGCCGGAAATTCCGCGATTCAGTCTTGGCAGGCCCGCCGGGCCGGACCAGCGCCCCGCTCCCGCGTTCAGGCCCCGGACGCTCCTGGCACAGAGCGCAGCCGCGGGACTTCCGGCTTTCCGGCAATGGCCCGGCGGTGTAGAATGCCAACCGTGAACAGACGTCTTTCAGGGCAGCCCAAGCCGCGGCGTTGCCGCCAACCGCCAGGTGCGACATGAGCACATCCAACACCACGCCCAACACCACAGCCAGGACAACCCAAGCCCCGGGCCGCTTCCGCTTGCCGGACCCGCCGGAACGGGAACCCGACGAGAAAATGACCAGCGCCAAGCACCTCCACGAACCGGGCAACACCCACCACCTGGCCCAGCACTTCGGAAACCCGGGCTCCAACCTGGTGTCCGCCGAGCGCTACATCACCATGATGCCGGAGCGGGGGCTGCCCAGCGGTTTATTCCGGCGCTACCCCGACCTGCTGATAGCCCTTGGGGTCGACCCGGCGGCCTACGAGGCCAGCAACGGGTACATCATCGGGGAACAGGGGAAGCCGCCGGACTTCGTGCTGGAGGTAGCCTCCCGCAGCACCGGAGCGAAGGACACCGGGCCGAAACGGGAGGACTACGCCGCGCTGGGGAGTAGCGGAATACTGGCGGTTCGACGAGACGGGAGAGTATCACGGGGCGAAGCTGGCCGGGGACCGGCTGGTGGACGGTGCGTACGTTGCCATAGAGATCGAGGAACTGGCGGACGGGAGCTTGCAGGGATACAGCGCCGCGCTGGACCTGTACTTGCGCTGGGAACAGGGGCGGCTGGCCTGGCACGACCCGGCCACGGGAAGGCACATAGCCACCTTTGAAGACGAACGCGCCCGCGCCGACGCCGCCGAGGCCCGGGTCCTGGAGATGGAGGAACAACTGCGCCGCCAGGGTTCCTGACGGCGACCGCTTCCAGGTCCCTTCCCCCTACCGGGCTATCCCGAGGACAATTTCGCCGCCCCGGACCTGCCCGATGGTATAGAATGTCAATTGACTGAGAACGCCGCAGAGAGGTAGCCAGAGCGCGGCCACGCCAGCTCCTGAAGCTTGTTGAAGAGCGGGACGGCCAGCCGCCAATTGACAGGTGCGATATGAGCACACGCGAGACCTTTGCCAGCACACCCCAGCCCCAGGGCCGCTTCCGGCTGCCGGACCCGCCGGAATGCCCGGA
This sequence comes from Dehalococcoidia bacterium, assembly GCA_034422355.1. Classification (GTDB taxonomy): domain Bacteria; phylum Chloroflexota; class Dehalococcoidia; order Lucifugimonadales; family UBA3495; genus CATOSP01. The sequence continues at coordinate 6,058 of DAOUJS010000017.1, forward strand.
AGACAAGATGACCAGCTTCGACCACCTGACCATCAACGGCAACGCCCACTACCTGGCCCTGCACCTTGGCAGTCCCCAAACCACCCTGGTGGCCGGCGACCGCTACCTGGTGGTCCGGCCCACCCGGAACCTGGCCGGGAGCCGGTATCCCGACCTGCTGGTGGCCTTCGGCGTGGACCCGGCACTGTACAAGGAGAGCAACGGGTACATCATCGCCGAGCAGGGCAAGCCGCCGGACTTCGTGCTGGAGGTGGCCTCGGAGAGAACGGGCGCTGTTGACACGGGGGCGAAACGGGAGGACTACGCCGCGCTGGGGATACGGGAATACTGGCGGTTCGACGAGACGGGCCGTTATCACGGGGCGCGGCTGGCCGGAGACCGGCTGGTAGAGGGCGAGTACGTACCGGTAGCCACAGACGAGCTGCCCGATGGGAACCTGCAGGGATACAGCCCGGCACTGGACCTATACCTGCGTTGGGAAGGTGGGAAGTTGGTGCTCTACGACCCGGCCACGGGGCAGCGCGTCCTCACCTATAAAGACCAACGCGACCGTGCCGCCGCCGCCGCCGAGGCTCCCGCTGAGGCCGAACGGGACTCCGAGAGAGATGCCCGCGCCGCCGCTGAAGCAAGGGTCCGGGAATTGGAAGCCCGTATCTCCCGGGGAGAGGCTTGACCGGCCAACTGCCGCGTTGCTGCAACCCTGATGTCCGCCAATGCCGCCCGCAATGCCGGGATGGCCTGCCATAGCCGCGAGGTGCGCCATGACCACCGGCAACACGATTGACATGACTCCGGAACCCGAACCATTCATACGTCTTCCGGACCCTCCTGAAGAAAGCAAGGACGGGATGGTCTTCGACCACCTGGGGAGGACCGGCAACGCCTATTTCCTGGACCAGTACATAGGCGCCCTGAAGACCACGGTCCACAACAGCTGGCGGTACATCAGCCCGGTGGTCACCGGTGACCCCACCGGACTGTTCGCCCCCGACCTGTTCATAGCCTTCAACGCCGACCCGGCGAACTTCCGCGAACGCAACGGTTACATCATCCCGGAGCAGGGCAAGCCGCCGGACTTCGTGCTGGAAATCGCTTCAGCCTACACCGGAGACCTGGACGTCAGGGTAAAGCCTGACGCCTACGCAGCGCTGGGCATTCTCGAGTATTGGAGGCTCGATCCTACCGGAGAGTACAACGGGGCCTTTCTGGCCGCAGACCGCCTGGAGGACGGCCGTTATCAACCGATGACTGTTGAGCGGCTGGAAGCGGAAATCCGGCAGGGATACAGCCCGGTCCTGAACGTGAACATCCGGTGGGAGCGTGGAAAACTGGAGTTCTACGAGCCTGCAACGAACCGGCACCTCTCCACCCTGGTCAATAGGCTGGCGCTGGAGAATGCCAGGCGGGATGCCCGCACCGAAGCTGCCCGCGCCAAGGCCGCCGAGGCCCAACTCGCCGCCGAGCGCGCCCGGGTCCGGGAGCTGGAGGAGCAACTGCGCCGCCAGGGTGCCTGACCGCGGCCCCCTGACGGCAGGGCGTCCTTCCAGACCGCCGCCCGCCGGTGCGGGCGGTTTTTAGTTGCCGGGAAAGACGGGGCGGCCCCGGTGTCCCGGTGACGATGCACCAGGGACCCACGGCATCGTCCCCCAGCTTGCGGCGCAGGCTCTTCACCAAGTGCGCCAGTGACCGGACCACATGAGCGGCAACATGCGCCGCCCATGTGGTCCGGTTGCAATGGCCGGACCGAGGCCCCGGTTGGCTGAGGAAAGGTGAATCGATTTGTTGTATAGAAATAGTTGAAGACCTAAAGTATGAGGTGTACGCGAATTCCTTTGCAGAGGAGTCAAGAGGTGACGACGCCACCACCCAGGTCCCGGGAAGAGACGGCCCGCCTTGGCAAGGAGATTTACGAAAGGGACATCCGCCATCTTGTCGAAGCGGACCATCATGGGGAGGTCATCGCCATTGACGTTGGCAGCGGAAGCTATGCCCTCGGCGAGAATGCCATTGCCGCATCCGGGGTCTTGCGGGACCAGCATCCCGACGCCCGGGTCTGGCTGATGCGGGCCGGGCATCAGGCGCTGTACCACTTCGGGGGCAGTTCCTTGCGGAAAGCCGGATGCCAGAGGGCTTCGTGAACGCCAATCTCGAGGCCGTTGTGACCATTCCCTTGCTGGGCCCGGCGGGCAGACGCGGGAAGTCGCCGCCGGCGGTCGTGTCCTCGTGCAGGCTATGGAGTGATGCGGGGAGCGTCCGGGGGGGCCGTTCCGGTCCGCCACATACCAGAGCGGGGTCCCAGGTTGCGCGCGCTTCCTGTCAGATTAGCATTCCGAGGCTGCGGTGATTAACACTGGGCCGCCCCACAGGTTTCCCAGCCACATTTCAAAGATGGTACTGCCTACCGTCAAGTCCGGCCCGCCAAACCGGATAGAATCAAGAACCCTTCAGATCAGGTCCCCGGTGGCGGCGTAACCGGCCGTCTCTCCGGCCACACCCGAACCGGGAAGTTGCCGAGCCCCGAGTCAAGACGCAGATGTTGACGCCATGATCAACGTCCTCCGGCGTGGGGACCCTGCAGACAATCGTCGCCCCGCCGGACCGGACCAGCGCCCCGCTCCCGCGTTCAGGACCCGGACCCTCCTGATACGGAGCGTAGCTCCGGGACATCCGGCTTTCCGGCAATGCCCCGGCGGTGTAGAATACCAACCGTGAACAGACGCCTTTCATGGGAGCCCAAGCAGCGGCGCTGCTGCCAACTGCCAGGTGCGAGATGACTACGCCCAAGACCGGCGCAGAGACGCCCCAAGCCCCGGGCCGCTTCCGCTTGCCGGACCCGCCGGAACGGGAACCCGACGAGAAGATGACCCAGTTCGACAGCCTGTTCAAGTACGGCAACTCCCACCACCTG
>DAOUJS010000018.1:0-25807 GCA_034422355.1 Dehalococcoidia bacterium
GGACCGGGGAGAACGTAATCATGTACCTGTTCACGGAGTTCGGGAGGCGGGTGCATGACAACGGGTCCGGGACGGACCACGGAGCGGCGGGAGCGGCGTTTGCGATAGGGGACGCGGTGAAGGGAGGCATGTACGGGCAGTACCCGTCGGCGAAGGCGGAGGACCTGGAGCAGGGAGACCTGGTGCCGAACTACGACTTCCGGGGCGGCTACAGCACGATCATAGAGGAATGGTTCGGGCTGGACGCGAAGCCCATCGTGAACGGCAGCTTCGAGAAGCACGGCTTCCTCTAGGCCGCCCGTCATTGGACAGACCCAGAACCGGCAACTTCCGGCGGGCAGATCAGCGGGGTGCGCTGCCCGCCGGGTCTGACCATACCAGGCAACAGGCCCCATGACTCCAAGACATACTGGAGGTACCCAATATGGCAGAAATCACCGTAGCATCAGGGCGATGCTGGCAGTACAGCCACTACGTGGGACGCAGGGGCGGCGCTGGCAACGGCCTCACCCAGCCCATTGGCATAGCGGCCGGCAAAAACGACGTGATCTACGTTCTCAACCGCACTTCCCCGCGGGTTACCAAGGCCACCGTCGACCAGGAGTTCCTGGGTGAATTTGGCCGAAGCGGCGAGGGAGAGGGACAGTGGGTATGGCCCACTGACCTGGCTCTGGACAAGGACGAGAACGTTTATACCGCGGATGAGTGGCTTAATCGCATCACCGTCTTTGACTCCGAGGGCAATCTTCTCAAGGTCTGGGGCGAGCAGGGAGAGGGCGAGGGCCAACTCAACGGACCTTCCGGCATGGTGTTCGACGCCGATGACAACCTCTGGGTGGTCAACAGCCTAAACAGCCGCATCCAGAAGTTCACCAGGGACGGCCAGTACATCACCGGATTCGGCAGCAAGGGCGACGCCGATGGCGAACTGGACATGCCCTGGGGCATCACGCTGGACAACGACGGCAACATCTACATTGCCGACTGGAACAACCACCGGGTCCAGAAGTTCACCGCAGACGGCGACTACCTGATGACCTTCGGCTCCGGCAAGAAGACCGGGGTATCCAATTCGGGTGACACGCCTTACATCCACGCTACAGTCCGGGAAATTGGGGAGAACCCCAACGACCTGAACCATCCCACCGGCGTGGCCGTAGACCAGGATGGCGACGTCTATGTGGTGGACTGGATGAACGAGCGGGTGGTGATCTTCAACTCGATAGGCGGCACACTGGCCACCCTTAGAGGAGAGGCCCGCGGGCTGTCCAAGTGGGCCGAGATGTCGATTGTCGCCAACCCGGACATGGGCAAGGCCCGCCGACGGGTGAAGAACCCGGAGATCCAGAACTACTTCCGGATGCCGGTTGCCTGCACCTTCGATCAGGCCACCAACCGTCTGATGATAACCGACTCCCACCGTGGCCGCGTCCAGATATTCGAGAAGGACGAGGACTACATGGACCCCCAGTTCAATCTGTAGCCCTGTTGCCTGCCCCGACTGGACCCACCGGTCCTCCCGGATTGGCAGGCTATCTCTCCGTGCAAATAGGGTCGCGCCCCTGCTCGATGCAGGGGCGCGACCCTATTTGCAGTCCCTCCGCTTGAACCTGCCCGGCCCGCCTCCCGGCCGAAGCAACCCTATCACGGCACCGGATATATTCCAGTTTCCAACATCACAAATCCCGTCTTGACATCACTTATTCAGATAACTTACATTACCTGCCAACGCTCAGACAGTGTACGTAATGCAATGCGATATTCGATGTTTCGCAGCGGATTGCGAATACTCGTTCAATCTGGAGGATAGCGTAAAGCCCTAAACCAAAAGAACAATAGCAGGTAAGCCAAGATAAAGAAAAACCCCGGTCGGACTCGTCGCGCAACCAGACCGCCCGGGGAGGGAGTGGAACGTGCTGGTCACACGTGCCGTCTTGCATATTACCATACTCTGTACAGGCGCTTCCATACTGGGGTCGTGGCCTTCGTCCTGAAGGCTTCCGCCATCTCCTTGAGAACGTCGCCCCATACTCCCATGCCGAACGGCATGGTGGTGGGGTAACCGCTTCTCAATGGCGGATTTCACGCCCAGTAGGTTGCGCCTGTTTTTTTGTGTGCATACCCCACATTTTGGAGGGAGCAAGATGCTAAAGCTGTCCAACCTGAGAACGTTGCCCCATACCGTTGTGCCGGACGGGGAGCGGCGGACAGGGTCCGCCCCCAATCGGAACATCAGACATATTGCACTGGGTTCGATGCTTCTCACCTTGCTTTTCCTCATTGCCTGCGGGTCTGCCGCGCCAGCCGAGCAGGTGGTGGTGGAGAAGGAGGTGGTCAAGGAAGTGCCCAAAGAGGTGGTGGTCGAGAGGGAAGTAGTCAAGGAAGTGGAAGTCACCAAGATTGTCGAGGTGAGGCCTGAGGGGATGAAGCCTGCCCAGATGGTGGCGGCGACTGTAGTCCCCGAGGCCAAGCCAGAGCCGACAGCCGTGCCCGCAATGACCGGGGCCAAGCGCGGCGGCTTCATCACCTTTATGGACTACAACGCGCCCACCCAGAAGGCCATCTGGGAGTGGGCTGGCTCTCAGCTCAAGAACACCTCCCCGGTATTCAACGGTCTGCTCGAGTTCAACCCTGAGACCGACGATCCCCTGGACATAAGGGGCGACCTGGCCGAAAGCTGGGAGCAGACCGGTCCCACGACCTACGTGTTCTATCTCCGTCAAAACGCGACCTGGCACGACGGGAAGCCGGTTACCGCTGAAGACATCGTGTTCAGTATGGACGGCGGTGTCTGCGCGGACTGCAATGGGCTTGATGGTATACAAGGCGCGACCCGGACCGGGGCCATCTTTACCGACAACTACTATGAGGCGGGAATGGCCCGGGCCATCGACCAGTACACCGTGGAGGTGGAGACCCTGTTCCCCGCGCCCGCTTTCATTCCCACCCTGTCTCTCGACGTGTTCAAGATGCTGCCCAAGCACACCGTGCTTGGCGAAAGAAAAGCGCAGACCATCAAGACTCCGGAGGACTTCAACGGCTCCGGCCCCTTCCTGCACAAGAAGTACACCAAGGACGTCCAGAACGAGTACGAAGCCAACCCGAACTACTGGAAGGAAGGCTACCCTCGTATTGACGGGATGCGGCACGTCATCATCATCGACTCCGCCTCCCAGATGGCGGCGTTCCAGACGGGCCAGGTGCTGATGGTCAACTGGATCGTGCATCAAATCGGCGTTCACGACGCGCTGAGGCTGCAAGAGGAGCTCAAGGGGAAAGTGGACTTCCACTGGGCCGGACCCATCCTGGCCCACGGAGTGGGGTTCAACACGACCAAGGCCCCCTTCGACGATGTCAGGGTCAGGCAGGCAGTCAACCTGGCCATCGACCGCTGGGAGGTGGTGGATACATTGAGCGCGGGAGTCTGGTGGATGGGGTCTCCGTTCCCGCCAGACACGGTCTTCGGACGCAAGACTGAGGAACTGCTCTCCCTGCCCGGCTACCGCTATGTTGACGGCACCGGCACTCCGGTTACGGGGAGCCTCAAGGGCGTAGAGGGCCTGCAAAAGGACCCGCGAGACCTGGACCGGGCAAGAGAGCTTCTGGCTGAAGCCGGGCTGCCGGACGGGTTCGAGGTGACGCTTTCCGCCCGGAACGCCGTAGGCTACCCGGATGAGGCCGCCATTGTCGCGGAGCAACTGAAGAAGATCGGCATCCAGGCCACCATCAAGACCTATGAGAGCGCGGCAGGCTATAAAGCCTACGATGCCGGGGAGTTCCAGTTCATGGTCCAGGGGCGTTCTCTCTCGCTGATGGACCCGGACGTGGTCTACGCCCAGTGGGTCAACAGCACCATGACCAGGTGGGGGGCCGGCGGCGCTCCCGGAGCCAACTTCCAGCACCCCAGCGGGTTTGAGGACCTGTACAAGCAGCAGGCCCAGGAGTTGGACTTGGAGAAGCGGAAGGCCATCGTCCGTCAGATGGAAGACATCCTTATGAACGAGGATGCCCAGTACATCAATCTGTTCTGGGGCGCGCGCGCCTTCCCGGTGGCCACCCAGATCAAGAACTTCCACCTGCATCCCAGCCACTACATGGGCACCAAGTGGGAGCATCTCTGGTGCGATCCGGTGGACGCTTGCCGTTAGGGGTTGTCTGAACTGTGATTCGTTTGATCAGGGGATTTGCAGAATTTCCGGGCGGTCTGCGTAGCAGGCCGCCCACCCCCGGCGCGGGCGAGACCCCCGCGCTCCCAGTATATCGACGCGGAGCAGGCTGATGCAGGCATACGTAGTCAAAAGGACCTTCCTCTTCATACCCACACTGCTGCTGGTGACTATCGTCATCTTTGTCCTGTTGCGCATCGTGCCTGGGGACCCGGCGGTGATGCTCCTGGCGGGCGGAGAAGCGGGCGGAGAAGAGAACGAGTACAGCCAGGAACAGTTGGCCGAGTTGCGGAAAAAACTGGGCACTGACAAGCCTATCGTCGTCCAGTACGCCATCTGGGTGGGCAACATGGCCCGGCTGGACTTCGGCACCTCTTTCTTCTACGAGACCCCAGTCGCCGACGACCTGAAGCAAAAGTTCCCCGTTACCCTGGAGCTTGGCATTCTCGCCACCATCCTGGCCGTGATCGTGGCCGTTCCCCTGGGAGTCGTGTCCGCAATCAGGCAGGACACCATCGCGGACTACGCTACGCGGGTAATCACCATCGCCGGGGTGGCGATCCCCAATTTCTGGCTGGCCATCCTGATGATCTTCTTCCTGGTCCTGATCTTCGGGTGGATGCCGCCCATCGTTTACGTGAGCCTGTGGGAAGACCCGGCGTCCAACCTGAAGCAGCTCTTCTTCCCGGCGTTGGCGTTGGGGTTCTCGAACATGGCCTTCATCGCCAGGATAACGCGGTCGGCCATGCTGGAAGTGTTCCGCGAGGACTATATCCGCACAGCCCGCTCCAAGGGGCTGCGGGAAGCGGTGGTGGTTTTCCGCCACGCTCTGAAGAACGCCATGCTGCCCGTGGTGACTATCTCCGGTTACGAATTCGGGCGGCTCATGGCGGGCACGATCATAATCGAGGTCATCTTCATGGTGCCGGGAATGGGGCGTTTGCTGGTTACCAGCATATTCCACCGCGACTTTCCCATGATCCAGGCGGTCATCGTGCTGATAACGGTGCTGGTACTTGTACTGAACTTGTTCCTGGACCTGCTTTACGCCTGGCTGAACCCGCGAATACGGTACACCTGATCTGATGCCGGATACTGTCCCGGCCAAGGGCAACCACAAGGGTTGCCCCTACCAACCAACGCAGGGTGCCCTTGTGGCTACCATAGAAAGAACGGCTACCATAGAACCGGCTCCCAGGAGAAGACGATGAGCCAAGACCGAGGGATCGGGGCGATAGCCCTGCCCGGACAGCCCGAAGGCGGACTGAAGCCCAAGCGCACCGCCGTCCAGAACCTGGGGAATTTCTTCCGCACCAAGCCCCTGGGAGCATTCGGCGCAGTCGTGGCTGCCATCCTGGTCCTCGTTGCCGTGTTCGCAAACGTGCTTGACACCCACGACCCCTACCAGATAAGGCCGGAAGCTGCTTCCGGAAACAAGGTTGATGTATTCGCGTCGCCGGACCCTCAATTCTGGCTGGGCACCGACCACCTGGGACGGGATGTATATAGCAGGCTCGTGCATGGGGCCAGAATATCCCTGTATGTAGGCCTGCTCAGTTCCTTCATCGGATGCACCATCGGCATGATTGTAGGGGTGGCCAGCGTTCACTTCGGAGGACTGACGGATCTTTCCGTGCAGAGGGTCATCGACGGGATGATGGCCTTCCCGTCGTTGATCCTGGCCATTGCCATCATGGCGGCCCTGGGGTCATCACTGAACAACGTGGTGATCGCCCTGAGCATCATATATATACCAAGCACGGCCCGCATCCTGCGTTCCCAGGCATTGGCCATCAAGGAGACGGATTACGTTTTGGCGGCCAGGGCAGTAGGCGCGGGAGACTGGCGGATAATCGTCCGCCACATGATTCCCAACTGCTTCGCCCTGTTCATCGTCAGTGTCACGATCCACCTGGGAGGGGCAATCATCGCCGAGGCTTCCCTCAGCTTTCTGGGGGTAGGCACGCCTCCCAACGTGCCGTCCTGGGGCGGGATGCTGACCGGCGCTTCCGCAAGTTCCATCAAGCTCGCCCCCTGGGTGGCCATATTCCCCGGCCTGGCCATCGTCATCGTAGTCTTCGCCTGGAACCTGCTCGGCGACGCCCTGCGGGACGTGCTGGACCCCCGCCTGCGCGGGACCGGATAAATTTGAGTGGCTGGCGACCAGTGACTAGACATTAGCACTGGTCGCTGATCACTAATCATTAGCTTACGGAGGTCAATACATGGCTTACTACTGGGCAAGGAATCGCAAGGGGCTTGTCGTGGTCCCGCTGTTATTGGCACTGGTCCTGGTCATTGCCTGCGGGTCAGCCGCACCAGCGGAGCCGCAGATCATCGAGAAGGAAGTGGTCAAGGAGGTCCCCAAAGAAGTCATCGTCGAGAAAGAGGTGGTCAAGGAAGTCGAAGTCGTCAAGGAAGTAGTGGTCACGCCGGAGATCTACGAGAAGAAGACCCACGAGGGCGCGGCGGTACAGGTAGCCCCCGGGGCCAAGGTAGAGGCGAAGGAAAATCCCTACTACATCGCCGAGGCCAAGCGCGGCGGGTTCATCAACATGAGCCAGTACGCCGACGTGCGCCAGCGGATGATCCACCAGTCGGCCGTGCTGAACATGAACATGGCCCCCCTGTTCAACAACCTCATCGAGTACAACCCGGAGACCGCGGACCAGGGGGACCTTCGCTGCGACCTGTGCGAAAGCTGGGAGCTGGCCGATGACGGAGTGACCTACACTTTCAAGGTCCACCCCGACGCCAAGTGGTGGGACGGCACCCCGGTGACGGCCAAGGACGTGGTGTTCAGCCTGGAGAGCATGGTTGCGCCGGACCAGTTCCCGGCGATCAAGGGGCGGTCAACCTCCACCCACTGCAACACGGGCCTCTACTACGACTCGGGCCAGTCCCGGGCAATTGACGAGAAGACGGTGGAGGTCATCACCAAGTTCCCCACGGCGGGGTTCTTCCCGGCCATCGCCAACCACACCTGCCTGCTGATCCCGGAGCACGTGGTGGTGGGGCAGGGGATACCCATGGCGGGAAGCGACATGGACGCGCTTGTCGGGTCCGGTCCCTTCAAGTTCGTGGAGTACGTCAAGGAAGTGTCGGTGGAGTACGACCGGAACGACGACTACTTCAAGGAAGGGCGTCCCTACATCGACGGGATGAAGCACTTCGTGATGACCGACTCGGGGCGGGTGATCGCGGCCTTCAAGACCGGCCAGATCCTCACCAGCAACCAGTCCATCGACAACCTGACGGTTGCCGAGGCCCTGCAGCTTGACGAGGATATGGACAACCTGACCATGCACTGGGCGGGACCGATCAGCATGATGTACATCGTGATGAACACGGCCAAGGCCCCCTTCGACAAGCCCGAGGTCAGGAAGGCGGTCAACCTGGCGATCAACCCGCAGCCGATCATCGACAACATCAGCGAGGGGATGTACGCCAAGGGCTATCCTCTCCCCAGGGGCTTCTGGTATAGCTGGTCGGACGCGGAGTACGACAACCTGCCGGGCTACCGGGACAACAACGGCGTCAAACCGGAGGAGGACCTGGCGGAGGCCAAACGGCTGCTGGCCAGCGTGGGGATGGACACGGACTTCTCGATCACCCTGCACGCCCGGAACTGCTGCGACTACCCGGACGTGGTGGTGCTGGTGAAACAGCAGCTTGAGGAGGCCCTGGGCTGGGACATCACCATCAAGGTGATGGAGAGCGGCGCGGGCTTCGACGCCTACTGGGCCGGCGACTACCAGTTCGCGGTCCAGGGGGGCAGCATCTTCATGAACGACCCCGACGCGATCTTCGCCCGGTACATCCGGGGGACAATCCCCCAGTGGACGGGCGGCGGACGCGGCAAATACTACGCTCCTGAGGGTTTGGAGGCGCTGTTCGACCAGCAGGTGAAGGAGCCGGACCAGGAGAAACGGAAGGCCATCGTCCACGAAATGGGCAGGCTGGCCTACGAGGGCACGGCCAATCCCTACATCTACTGGACCGACCGGCACCACGGTGTGGAGCACCGCATCCAGAACTACAACTTCACCTACCAGGGGATGCGCTGGGAGCACGTCTGGTGCGATCCTGAGTGCAAGTAGAGTCAATCTAGACGGACGTTCAGGGGCCGGTCTTTTCGAGGGACCGGCCCTTCTCTTTTGTCTCTGCCTATGTTGACTAAACGACAGCAGCGTCACCTGCATGTCCAATTCAATACAGGTCTTGAACATAATTCGCTGACTAGCAAAGCTATCAGCCCATAATATACATCTAATTCGTATTACAAATCCGTATTATCGTCTCACATCGGAATATATGATAAACCCATTGACATGTAATCGAAGACTATCATATAGTGTTTGGCGCTCCAGAGCGGGAGAGCCTGATTGCGTATCAACTTAGGTCTGTACCTATAGTTTAGCGAACATAGCGCATGTGGGCATGCTCCCGTTATGCAATCCCAGTCTTGGCCTGGAGCAGGAAGCCATCCCGGTACGACCGGCATTCCCAAGCCAGTATCTGGCAAAGTGTTGGAGGACAGCTTATGGCACCAGGCTTGTCAAGGGTTTCACGAGGACTCATCCTGATTCCGCTCCTGTTGGTGTTGGCCCTGGTCGTTGCCTGCGGGTCAGCCGCGCCGGCGGAGCCACAGATCATCGAGAAGGAAGTAGTCAAGGAGGTCCCCAAAGAAGTCATCGTCGAGAAAGAGGTGGTCAAGGAAGTCGAAGTCGTCAAGGAAATCGTGGTCACGCCGGAGATCTACGAGAAGAAGACCCACGAGGGCGCGGCGGTCCAGGTAGCCCCCGGGGCCAAGGCCGAGGCGAAGGAAAACCCCTACTACATCGCCGAGGCCAAGCGCGGCGGGTTCATCAACATGAGCCAGTATGCCGACGTGCGCCAGCGGATGATCCACCAATCGTCGGTCCTCAACATGAACATGGCCCCCCTGTTCAACAACCTGATCGAGTACAACCCGGAGACGGCGGACCAGGGGGACCTTCGCTGCGACCTGTGCGAGAGCTGGGAGCTGGCCGATGACGGTGTGACCTACACCTTCAAGGTCCACCCGGAAGCAACGTGGTGGGACGGCACCCCCGTCACTGCCAAGGACGTGGTGTTCAGCCTGGAGAGCATGGTTGCGCCGGACCAGTTCCCGGCCATCAAAGGCCGGTCAACCTCCACCCACTGCAACACCGCGCTGTACTACGACTCGGGCCAGTCCCGGGCCATAGACGAGAAGACAGCAGAGGTCGTCATCAAGTTCCCCAGCGGCGGCTTCTTCCCGGCCATCGCCAACCACACCTGCCTGATCATCCCCGAGCACGTGGTGGTGGGCCAGGAGATAGCCATGGCGGGGAGCAACATGGAGGCCCTGGTCGGCTCCGGTCCCTTCAAGTTCGTGGACTACGTGAAGGAAGTGTCGGTGGAGTACACGAGGAACGACGACTACTTCAAGGAAGGGCGTCCCTACATCGACGGGATGAAGCACTTCGTGATGACCGACTCGGGGCGGGTGATCGCGGCCTTCAAGACCGGCCAGATCCTGACCAGCAACCAGTCCATCGACAACCTGACGGTTGCCGAGGCATTGCAGCTTGACGAGGATATGGACAACCTGACCATGCACTGGGCCGGTCCCATCAGCATGATGTACATCCAGATGAACACGGCCAAGGCCCCCTTCGACAACCCCGATGTACGGAAAGCGGTGAAACTGGCCGTCAACCCGAAGCCGATCATCGACAACATCAGCGAGGGGATGTACGCCAAGGGCTATCCTCTCCCGCGCGGGTTCTGGTACAGCCTGCCGGATGCCGAGTACGACAATCTTCCCGGCTACCGGGACGTAGACGGCCAGAAGCACCCGGACGACCTGGCCGAGGCCCAAATGCTGATAGCCAATGCGGGGATGGAAAACATTGATATCGTCCTCCATGCCCGGAACTGCTGTGACTACCCGGACGTTGCGGTACTGGTCAAGCAGCAGCTTGAGGAGGCCCTGGGCTGGAACATTACGCTCAGGGTGATGGAGAGCGGCGCGGGCTTCGACGCCTACTGGGCCGGCGACTACCAGTTCGCGGTCCAGGGGGGCAGCATCTTCATGAACGACCCCGATGCCCTCTTCGCCCGGTATATCCGCGGGACCACCCCCCAGTGGTCCGGCGGCGGGCGCGGCAAGTACTACGCTCCTGAGGGCGTAGAGGCACTCTTTGAGCAGCAGGTGCGGGAGCCGGACCAGGAAAAACGGAAGGCCATCGTCCAGGAGATGGGCAGGCTGGCCTACGAGGGTTCGGCCAACCCCTACATCTACTGGGTGGACCGGCACCACGGGGTGGAGCACCGGATCCAGAACTTCAACTTCACCTACCAGGGTTCGCGCTGGGAGCACGTCTGGTGCGATCCTGAGTGCAACTAACCAACTCACCCGTAGGCACACATGCAGGCCGGTCCCCGTCGGGGACCGGCCTGTTCTATTCTCCGTAGCAGTTACTACCTTGGGGCGTGAGTCCGGGCGCCGGATGTCCCAGGAAAAGCTATTGACACTTTATTTGAGCCTATAATATAGTGTCTCGCAATCTGGGATAGGGGTAAGACGTTCTCACTGCTATTTGAGTATGTAGGCTGCGATGTCACCAGCATCGTATCCGAAAAGTTGTGCTGAAAAAGCAGTGTTTTTCGTCTACGGAGACGCATAAGCTCAAGTATATTTGGCTGGAGATGACTTCGATATTCGCTGCCGGTCAGGCGCCTGACAGCTTGGTTGGACCTGAACTAATCGCCAGGATATTCTCAGAGAGCCGGGACCCGGTTCACCAATAAGATCCAGGAGCAAGATGAAGACATACATCATCAAACGGAGCTTCCTGTTTGTACCGACCTTGGTTATCGTGACGGTGCTGGTGTTTGCCATCCTCCGGGTGGTGCCTGGTGATCCGGCGGTGCTCATCCTTGGTGGAGAAGAGGGCGACGACGACTACACCCAGGAGCAGTTGGATGCCCTCAGGGCCAAATTAGGCACGGACAAGCCCATCTACATCCAGTACATCAGATGGGTGGGCAACATGCTTCAGGGAGACTTTGGGACCTCGTACTTCTACGAAGGCGACAAAGTGATTGATGACATCAAGCACAGGCTCCCTGTCACTATCGAACTTGGCCTCATGTCTCTGATTATGGCCAGCATCGTGGCCATACCACTGGGAGTCCTTTCCGCGATCAAGCAGGATACGATTGGCGATTACGTCACGAGGGTGATTACCATCATGGGAATCGCCCTGCCCAACTTCTGGGTCGGGGTGATGACGATTTTCTTCCTGGTGCTATTCTTCGGATGGGCCCCGCCACTGGACTACAAGAATGTCTGGGATGAACCCTGGAGCAACTTCCAGCAGTTGGTATTCCCGGCAATTGCGCTTGGCACTTCCAACATGGCGTTCATAGCGCGCATTACCCGGTCGGCAATGCTGGAAGTGCTGCATGAGGACTACATCAGGACTGCCCGTTCCAAGGGACTGCGGGAAGGGACCGTCATATCCCGCCATGCCCTGCGAAATGCATTGCTTCCGGTAGTCACCCTGACAGGTTACGAGTTCGGCCGCCTGATCTCCGGGACGGTGATCATCGAGGTGATATTCCTGCTTCCCGGCATGGGCCGTCTCCTGATTACTGCCATCACCAGCCGGGACTTCCCCGTGATCCAGGCTATTGTAGTGATGATAGCTGTGGTAGTGTTGCTTCTGAATCTGGTGCTGGATCTAACCTATGCCTGGCTGAATCCCAGGATTCGGTACAGCTAACCCGGCAATTTCACGTATTCGCGTAGGGGTATAAAGATGGCCCAAGAACAAACTCCCGCCGGAGCGGCCCCAGACCAATCCGCAGCCGCGGTACCGGCTCCAGCGCAGCCCGTTCTCGTTCTGCCGCCCAAGCGGACCCTGTGGCAGAACATTATTTTCTTCGTTACCCGTAAACCCCTGGGGACCTTCGGGGCAGCGGTTGCGATGGGCCTGGTTCTGATGGCCGTTTTTGCCCCTGTGATAGCGATGTACAACCCGTACACTGTCATCAGTTCATGTGTTACTGATGAAGGCCCCAGGTGCAAATGGGCGCCCCCGGGCACCCAGTCAGCAGACCCGGAAGGGACCATGCTATTCGGCGCCGACCACCTGTCGAGGGACGTTTTCAGCCGCTTGGTCTATGGCGCCCGCATCTCCCTATACGTGGGAATCGTAGCATCATTCGTAGGTTGCACCATCGGCATGATGGTGGGAGTCATAAGCGTCCATTTCGGGGGAGCTACAGACCTCACGGTCCAGAGGTTCATAGACGCTCTCATTTCATTCCCGACATTGATCCTGGCCATTGCGATTATGGCGGCGCTGGGCGCTTCCCTGCTCAACGTGATAATCGCGCTCAGTATTGTGTACATTCCAAGCACGGCCCGGATCATGCGGTCCCAGTTCATGGCCATCAAGGAGATGGACTATATCCTTGCGTCCCAGGCAGTGGGCGCGGGCAACTGGCGGATCATGATCAAGCACATGATACCCAACTGCTTCGCCCTTTACCTGGTGATCTTCACCTTCCATCTTGGCGGAGCGATCATAGCAGA
The DNA here is from genome assembly GCA_034422355.1 of Dehalococcoidia bacterium. Taxonomy (GTDB): domain Bacteria; phylum Chloroflexota; class Dehalococcoidia; order Lucifugimonadales; family UBA3495; genus CATOSP01. Next base: position 12,778 of record DAOUJS010000018.1, read on the forward strand.
AGCGTCCCTCAGCTTCCTGGGCGTCGGCACTCCCATTGATGTTCCGTCCTGGGGCGGGATGCTCAGCCAGGCCAGTTCCGCCAACGTAACCGTGGCCCCGTCCCTGGCGATATTCCCAGGCCTGGCAATCGCGGTGGTGGTCTTTTCCTGGAACGTCCTTGGAGACGCCATCCGGGACGTGATGGATCCCAAGCTGAGGGGGTCCACCTAAAGAGATACATCTGTTAATCACAACCGCAGGGCAGCCCGCCCCGTGGGGCTGTTCTCAGAAATCCCCCCTTGGTTACAAGTGTGACCTGAGGGGGGGATTTTGTAACTGGAGATTCGTTCAAAGCTCAGATAAGGCAGGGAGTGTTATGAGGGCAGGCATCGTGTTTCCACTACTGGTACTGGGTCTGATTGGAATGCTGACCTTGGCCGTGGGCTGCGGCGGGTCGGAGCCGGCGGCTGGCTCATCCAATGGAGGTGGGTCGGGAGAGACGGCTTCCGCCAGCCAGGACCCGGACTCGATGGCCAAGGAGACTGAGGCGATGGGTTTCATTCCGTCGTCCAAAGCCGGAGAACACATCGGACAAGAGGTGACCGTCCGCGGTTTCGTGGAGGACTACCAGTGGATTTCCGGCCGGTCTGGCAGGCCGCACCTGCTCCTCTTCGACACTCCGGCCCTGGTTGAGAGAGGGTCGAAGATATCGGAACAGGAAATCCCGGATACATTCACGGTGGTAGTCTGGAGAGAGGACGCGCTCAAGCCTGAGAACAACTTCCCCAGCACAAGCAATTTTGGTCCGAATTACCTGAAGAAAGTGGTCTGCGTGACCGGGCCCATCGAGATGGACTGGGACGACAGACCTTCGATTACGGTCAGGAGCGCAGACCAACTCAAAGTCGACTGCTAGTTGAACTTAGGGGTTCCCAAGAGCCTGCCGCTAATTCCAGCAGCAGATATTCAGAGGGGCTTCTCCCACAACGAAGCCTTGCCAAACAACGGACCCCTCCGAGGAGCCTGCCCGGTCCGGGTCTTGAGAATGGTCCGGACTGGAGACTCAGGCACAGCCACCTTCTCCATAGTCACCCCCGCGTTCCTGTGTTTGCTGGAACCGGGCTGAGGCGGCGACCAGCTTGACCTAGCTGCCGTCGGCGGTGATGGCGTGAAGGACGCCCCCCTGGGTGACCACGAACATGGTATCCCCGGCTACGACGGGACTGGCCGTAACCAGCCCGGTCCCGGCGTCGAAGTCCCACAGAACTTCGCCCGTGGCGGCGTCCACTCCGAAGACCTTGCCGCTTTCCGTCCCCGTCAGCACGGTATTGCCCGCGACGGTGGGTTCGGTGGAGACAGGCTCGTCCAACTGTGCCGACCAGATAGCCGCGCCTGAACCGGCGTCCCGGGCGAATACCTTGCCCTCCTGGGTCGCGCCGAACACATTGCCGTGGGCCACTGACAACAGTCCCTGTATCTGGCCGCCGACACGCTTGGACCACAGTCCTCCCGGCTGCACCGGGCGGGTGTTTATCACCTGCCAGACGAACAGGTTGATCTTTACCTTGAACCACTTCCGTTGCCCGGGCCATGACTTGGCCAGCCGGTCGATGGCCCAGACCCAGCCGCGGTCGGAACTGAAGTACACGACGTCGCCACTAACGGTCGGGCCGCCACCGAAACGCTGCCGCCCGGTATCGAACATCAGCCGCTGCTTGCCCGACTCGGCGTTGACCAGGTAGACCAGGCTGTCCTGGGAGGCCACCACCACTGTCCCGTCATGGTAGGCCACCGGAGAAACGATCCAGTCCTGGGTGGGGAATGTCCACAGCTCTTCCCCGGAGGTAACGTCCATCGCGTGGAGCAAACGGTCGCCCGCTCCGAAGTAGAGGGTCCCATCGGCCACGATGGGGGAAGCCGAGATGGGTTGGCGCAGGTCCACCGACCACTGGGGGGTGCCGGTGGCCCGGTCGAGAGCGACTATCAGTCCGGGGGTGTAGGCGGCGATGACCAAATCCCCCGACACGGCAGGGGTTGAACTGGAGGGAAGCCCCGTGTCGTATTCCCAGACGAGTGCGCCGGTATCCTGGTCCAGCGCCACGGTGCGCCCGTCGCCGGTGGTGAAGAATACCCGCCCCTCGACGACCGCCGGACTGGACTCCATAGGCACATCGTCGGTGAATGTCCACTTGACCTGCCCAGGCACAGGCGCATTGTCCGGCGTGAAGCCCGTGTTCCGGGCGTCGGCCCGGCCCAGGGACCAGGCGCCGGGGCCGGTGTGGGCCTCCATTGTGGTCATTGCGCTTGCCGGGTTCGGCCCCCACTGGAAGTAGGCGGACAACCACCAGAGGACACCGGCGAGGATAATCGCCAAGGGGACCCACTTGACCATCATGCCCGCGGTGAGCAGCCTGAGCCACCAGCTCTTGGGTACGCTTTCCCCCATGTACAGGGGCGCGATGCCTTCGAGAAGCATCCAGCAGTTGTGGCAGCGTTCCGCCCCTTCCGCGGGGTTCTCGTATCCGCAGGAACGGCACCGCCGCACCTGTTCCGTGGAAACCCCAGGCGCGCCGCCGGGGTCGTTCAATGGCATTCCGCTAGTTGTCATATTGTCCCAGGGAGCGTCCGCAACAGCCCCAATGTCGATTGCTCACAACCATGTGTCAGTTAGCGCCGCTTTATGACCCTTACTTGTAAGGGCTGAGGGCATAAAACACGACTTTTCGAGTGTAGTTGCCTCAGCCGGTACTGTCAATCTCGGCGCAGGCAGACGACTGGCCTTCTATTCTCTCCCCCATCGGGGCTGGGGGAGATAGAACTCCAGGTTAAGACGATTGGGGGGAAGACGTCCCTCACTCCCATCCCCTCTCCCCACGCGAGAGGGAGCCTTTGCCGAGGATAGAAAGACCATTAGCGCACGGCTTTGCAGGTTGACAAAGAGAGGTGTACGGGCTATATTTTCGGCCATTGCGGTAGTGCTGGAAAAGGTGTCAGCCGGGTGGTTGCGCCACGTCAGCGTCTAAACGAGGAGGAGGTTCCCAGATGGACTTCAAGTACCATTATACGCCGGAGCAGGAAGCGTTTAGACAAGAGGTGCGCGCCTGGCTGGAAGAGAACATTCCCAATGATATGCGCGCCCCGGTGGACCGGCTTGACCTGACCGAAGAGCACTACACCTTCTGGCGTCAGATGCACCAGGTCCTGGCCTCCAAGGGCTGGCTCTATCCCACCTACCCCAAGGAGTACGGCGGGGGCGGTCTCAGCGGGGAGCATGAGACCATCATCAATGAAGAGTTCGAGCGGGCCAGGGTTGTCCCTGACTTCACCAACACCTACGTCTTCCCGACGATACTGGTCTGGGGCACGGAGGAGCAGAAGCGCAACCTGCTGGCCCCTATCCTCAAGGCAGAGAAGGTTGCCTTCCAAAACTTCACGGAACCAAACGCGGGCTCCGACCTGGCTTCTCTCCAGAGCCGGGCGGTGCGCGACGGGGATGACTGGATCATCTCCGGCCAGAAGACGTTCATCAGCGGCCACGGCGACCCGGACTACCTTTTCGGCCCCATCGTGACCGACCCGGACGCGCCCCGGCACAGGAACCTCGGCTACTTCCTCATCCCGTGCCCGGCGCCGGGCCTGGAGTTGAGGCGGTTGAACCTGCTGACCGGAAACGACCAGAGCTTCATCTTCATGGACAACGTCCGAGTCCCGGGCGATCACCTGATCGGCGGGGAGCGGGAAGGCTGGCAGGTGTCGCAGACGACGCTGGAAATCGAGCATGGCGGCAGGGGAGTGGTGATGCCCCGGGACGAGGCCCTGGACAACCTGCTCCTTTACGTCCGCGGCACGGGCAACAACGGAGACAGGATGGGCGACAACCCCGTGGTACAGCAGGACGCGATGGGGGCCTACATTGAGTCCCGTATCCATGACCTGTTCTCCCGGCGCAACTACTGGATGTACCAGGCCCGGCAGGAGATGACCTATCACGGGTCGCAGAGCGCACTGTATCGCAAGGAGTTCCGGATTCGGAATGCGGACAAGGCCCGGAACATCATGGGCATGTATTCCCTGCTGGGGGTCAACGAACCCCGCGCTCCCTTCGGCGGACAGCCGGAAGTGTACCAGCGCAGCAGCCTGACCGGGGCGCATCCCGGCGGGACCATCGAGATACAGAAGGTGATCATGGCCCGGCGCCTGGGCATCAGCCGCACCAGGGAGCGGGCAGCAGCCACACCGTCCACCTCGGGCGTCTCCGGCGTCTAGGCTATATCGCAAGGGTGACCAACAGTCCGGCGAGGTCTGAGGACAAGCGTGCAAGACGCCCTGAGACCCGCCGGACAATTTCGTCCAGAATAATCCCACGTCCCGTCAGAGGTCTGTCATAGAGTTCGAGAAGAATTACACCCAGGCCCAACAGGAATTCCGGTGGGTGGTGCGCAGTTGGCTGCAACAGCACGCCCCCAGGAACCTGAACATCCCGCCCGACGGCCGGCCCCTGACGGCCGAAACCCAGGAGCGGGTCAAGGATTTCAGGAGGATGCTGGGGGCGCAGGGATGGCTTGCCCCAACCTGTCCCAGGCAATACGGCGGCGGCGGGTTCAGTCCCGCATTCGCCGAGGTATTGCAGGAGGAAATCCAGCAGCTTATCCTCCCCTCGATGGGTGACAACAGCCGGTGGATACCGGCGATGATGGTCTGGGGCACCGAGGAGCAGAAGCAGCGGTACGTTCTGCCTGCGCTGCGGGGAGAGACCATCACCTGGCAGGCGTTCAACGAGCCTCGAAGCGGGTCTGACCTGGCATCAATCAGCACGCATGCGGCGCTGGAGGGTGACGAGTACGTCATATCCGGGGAGAAGGCGTTCATCACGGGACGGTTCAACCCGGACTACCTGTGGACACTGGCGGTGACGGACCCGGACCGGCCCCCGCGCCTGAACCTGGGCATACTGATGGTGGACGCCACCCTGCCCGGTATATCAATCGTGACCAAGCGGATGCTGGCGGGCAGCGAGCGCACCGTCATCCTGGATAACGTGCGGGCGCCCAAGGACTGCCTGGTGGGGCTGCCGACGCAGGGGTGGGAAATCGCGCAGACGATACTGGAAGAGGAGCGAGGCGGGTACGCTTTCCGCTCCACCGAAGACGCGACCATAGAAAGCATCCGCCAGTTCCTGCAGCAGGAACGGCAGTAACCGGCCCGGGACCCGGTATCGCAAGGGACCCTTCCGGGAGAGGGCGTTGGACTTTCGGTACCACTACTCCGATGACCAGGAACGGTTCCGCCGGGAAGTGCGGTCACTGCTCGACCGCCACTTGTCCGGCGCTTCAAATACTCCCCCCTTTGACTTTGCGCCTGCGGACTCGCCGATTTCCCTGCTCAGCCAGCAGGGTTGGCTTGATGCGTCCTTGAACCCTGATCGCAGGGTGGTACTCCTGCAGGAGTTGGAGCGGGTCGGGCTGCGGCAGACGGTCCAACAGGCAGGGGGGATACTAAACGCTGTCGGAGAACACGGTTCAACTGACCAGCGGCGGATGCTGCTGTCAGCCATAGCCTCGGGGCAGTTGGCCTGCTGGATGGCGTCTGCAAGCTCCGAGGGCGCGGTTGATCAGGCCAAGACCCCGGTGGAGGCGCTCCGGGACGGGGATGACTACATTCTCGACGGCTCCGACATGTTCTCCGGGCCGCCGGTGGGAGTTGGGGCGGCGGCGGGACTAGATGTGTCTCCGGACTTCCTGTGGGTGCAGGCGGTCAGCGGTCCTGAAGGCCCGTCTCCAGTCGTCTCAGTGTTCCTGATACCCGCGGCCTTGGACGGTGTGTCGGTGTCCATGCCGCGCCGCCTGAATACCGGCGCAGAGTGGCTCATAACCTTTGAAAAAGTGCGCGTACCATCCCATTGTCTGCTGGGCGGCGAGGACGACGGCTGGATGCTTGGCTCGCTGCTCCGGTCGGAGGAATTGGAGCCGTTGCCCCCGCTGCCAGATGACGAGGGACTGGCGCAGCTATTGGACTATGCCAGGGAAACACGGCACGAGGGCGAGAGCCTGGCCAGCGAACCCAACTACCAGCAACTGTTGATGGAAGCCTGCATCAATTCCCGCCTGGCAGCCCTGTTCCGCACCCGAGATGCCTGGATGAATGAGACGGGGCAGGAACTGACCTACCACGATGCACAGACCCGGGAGTTGCAGCGGCGCACCGTCTACAGGATGGCGGAGATTGCACGGCAGGTGGCGGGCATGTACGCCCTGCTGGATGCCGATGATCCCCGCGCTCCTGCCAGTGGCAGGTTTGAGCGCCTGCAACGGCTGGCGGTAGCGGACATTCCTCCGGAGTCGGCAGTTGCGGGAGACGTGGGGATTATCGCCAATGCGCTGGGGCTTGGAAGCCGGACGGGCGAGGTTGCCAGCAACTCTCAGGACTGGCAAGATTACCAGGAAGCGCGGTCCCGTCAGGATGATGCAGAGCTGACGACCTCTACCCGTTAAGGGAATCGGACCGGCGAAACCAACGGCAGTTGTGCAAGACCGTCGCAAAGACCATAGAAGGAGACCATCATGGACCTAGCCCTTACCGAGATTCAGACACTGTTGCAAAACTCAGCCAGGGAGTTCCTGGACGCCGAGATGCCCAAGACACGGGTACTGGAGATCGACGACAGCGAGAGCGGATTCGCGGTCGATATTTGGGAGATGATGTGCGAGATAGGCTGGGCCGGCATGGTCATCCCGGAGCAGTACGGCGGTTCAGGCAACTCCTTCACCGATCTGGGCGTGGTGCAGGAAGCGCTGGGATTCTATGCCTGCCCCAGCCCGCTGCTGTCGTCGGCGGTGCTTTCGGCCCATGCCATTCTCGAAGCGGGGGATGAGTCCCAGAAACAGGCGCTGCTTCCGTCCATTGCTTCGGGGCAGCAGATATTCGCCTTTGCCCAGACCGAACCGGACTATGGGTGGGGTCCCGGCACGGTGCAGATCCCCGCCACCCGGCGCAATGGCAACTTTGTGCTGAACGGCGCCAAGCTGTTCATCCCGGACGCGAACGTGGCTGACCAACTGATCGTGGTTGCCCGCACTTCCTCGGGGGAAACGCCGGAACAGGGCATCAGCATGTTTGTGGTAGAGAAGGACGCGCCCGGCGTCTCGGTCCGGGTGCAGACCGGATGGATCGGTCCCAAGGTCTGCGAGGTCAATTTCTCCAACGTGGAGGTGCCGGAAGCGAACGTGCTGGGCCCGGTGGACGGGGCCTGGCCTGCCATAGACAAGGCAACGGAACTGGCAACGGCCGCCCTGTGCGCCTATATGTCCGGGGGCACCCAGCGGGTGTTCGAGATGTCCCAGGAATACAGCCAGACCCGGATCGCCTTCGGAGTGCCCATCGGCACGTTCCAGCGGGTGCAGGACCACGTGATCGAGTGCCTGAACGAAGCCGACGCCGCCAGGTGGTCCACCTACGACGCCCTCTCCCAGATAGATGATGGCGACCCCGGCGCGGGCGTGGCCGTGTCGATGGCCAAGGCGGTGGTCAGCGACGGGTTCCCGAAAGCCTGCGACTGCTCCCACCACGTCCACGGCGGCATCGGCTCCGACCTGGAGTACGGCCTGACCCAGTACACCAAGCGCGCCAGGACTCTCCAGCACTACTTGGGGGACTCCATCTATCACAAGGCAAGAATGGCCCGGCTGATGTCGCTTTAGCCCAATCCCTACCCGAGACGTAAAGAGACCCGGAGTTGCCGTGTGGCCTCCGGGTCTCTGGTTGCCATCCCATATACACGGTCGAAAGGTTTCTAACGACTCCGGTTACTCACGCGCCGGAGGGTCGAACCCCTGCTCAAGGTCTTTCAGGAAGTCTTCGATGGTGGACGGGAGAGGGCTTGAAGACTCCTCCTGCCCATGTTCCCGGTCGTATCGTTCTTCCAGCCGCCGGAGCAGGGACGATACTTCCGCGGAGTCATCGACTATGCTACGCAGTGATTCGTACTGACGGCGGCCCCGATTCTGTTCCTTCAATCGTTCCGGCAGTCCGTAGAGGTAGCAGAGGACCTCCATCAACCTGGAGGCTCCGGTGAAGTCCTCGTCCACCTGGAAATACTGGGGCAGGTGTACGATGAAGGCCCGGGTCTCCATGCCCATCGCCTCGGCCTGCTGGGATATAAGGTAGGTGATGCTGGTCGGTCCTTCATAATCGCTGGGACGGGCCCCAACTATCCGGTTCTCTTCCTCGGCCCCGCCCTGGTCAGATGCGCCCGATACCAGCAGGCGGCGGGTGTGGGGCACCATGTCATACATCGCGCCAATCAGCGCATAACGCTTCGCCCCCAGCAGTTTGAGCACTTCCACCACGGACTCGGTATAGTCTTCCCCGTAGACATGGGGTTCGAGAAGGTGGGCAAACACCAGATCGGGCGGCTCTTCCCGCACCGCATAGCGGAAGATAGTGCTTGGAATGGAGTACCCGCGCTTACCCTGGTCGATGTAAGACCGGGGACGATAGCGGGTGAAGTCGTAGAACCGGCCCGGTTTTTCCAGGCGGCCCAACTCCGCGGCCTTCAGGTGCCTCTCAACCCGGTCCAGACTCAAGGTGCCGACGTTGCCTACGTCGATCCACGGCCTAAGCACGGCCAGAACGTGGGGGTCCCTCAATTCTGGAAGTGGCTCTTGCAACGAAAAATGCCCAGTCAACATGGCTACAGTCTGACAGCGTAAGTCTTCGTTTACAAGGGGATAATGGAGCTTCAAACTCCCATTTGGAGGATGGCTGCGCCGCTTAATTTGAGGCCGGCCATGTCCACATATAAGAGACGGAGTCGATGGTGACGGGCCAATGGGCTTGCTACGATGTTATTGGGGATACGGGAGACTAACGTTGGCAGCGCGCCGAGGGATGTTCCCGCCTTAGCTGGCTGACATGATGGCTTAACTCAGTAGAACCCAACAGAGACGAGGGTTCCGTTTGCTTGTAGCAGGGTCGTCTGATAGTATACCAGAATCCGAGATATACAGGGCGAGACTTCGAGCAAGCAACGCCCTCGCTGTCTTCCAAGTATCATGCCCGTTGGAAAGCCATGATTGCCAAAGCGAGGCTGTTGCTGGTGTCCGCTGTGCTGGCGTCCCTGTTTGCCCTGGGGTGCGCGTCTCCAACACCAACGCCGATTCCAACTCCAACGCCGACTCCCATACCGCCGGTTCACACGCTAGTGACGTGCCGAGAGGTAGCCGACCGGATGACGCTGGCCAACGATTCTATCCGCAAGATTACCCGGCTTCAGCCCAGGTTCAAAGGGCAAGACCGATTTGAATGCCTTGGATGGGCAGATGTGGAGTGGGCCGCGGACGGGTGGGTGGTACTCACCGCAAGACGGGACTACAGCGGCGCGGTGAACTTCTCTTTGAATTGGGACTGAGACAGGAAGGAATCCATGAAGAAACGGTAATCGGGGTGCTGTGGTTCGTCGTCTAGCGCACCCGCCTTGATTGCACAGGCATTGCCAGTTAGGATGTCAGTATCTTAAATGCCAAACCCCCAACGATGGTGGAACATCGATGGGGGAATTACTGGCGGAGTACCTTTGGACCCAAACAACAGCCCGAAGGTATCAGCCCCTGTTCTGCTTTGTCAAGTGTTGGGGCGACCTCCTGCCGGTTTTTGGCAGGAGGTCGTATGGACTACTTGTCAGACTTGGTATCCAAAATCATCTGCGAGGTTGCATGGCGATTGGGGGCAACCGGGGTCAGGGTCATCAAACCCCATGCGGTTAAGGCGTACAGCTACACCAAGCCAGCGGTCTGCGTCAAAGCGAGCGAGGTGTATGACCAGCTCGGGTGGTTCGGATGGATGTGGTTCCTTGCAACCGTGGGGGGGTTGGGCTTCACCATTGCCGTTGGCGAGTTATGGGGTAGCTCCCCTCCAATGTGGGCCATCATACTTTCCCCGTTGGCCATCATTCTTCCCGCATTGGCGCTCTGCCTGCTTGTATGGGACGGATACAAGGCAGTGTGCCGCCGGGTCTGGGCGTTGGCGTCAAGAGTAAGCACATGGCTGAGTTTGTTGAAACGACTACCAAGGTAGTTAACTGCCCCGCTTGCGGCTCTGGGCGGGTATACAAGGCCGGGAAGCAGTCCGGCGAACAACGCTATGACTGCCGGGACTGCAAAAAGAGGTTCCGGGCCAACGGCAAGGCGCAGGGCCGCCGCGTCCCTTCCGAATGGGTAGGTGCGGCGATTCGGAAATACTACGCCGGCATGAGCTACAAGCAAATTGCCGAGTACATGAAGGACGCCTACGACATACCCGAACCGTCCAAGGCCACGATTTACGAATGGGTGAGGGACTACACCCAGGCTGCGGTCAACACGATGAAGAACTACCCGGCGCAGACCGGGGAGCATTGGGTAGTTGACGAAATGCAGGTGGACGTGGGGGGAGACTCTTACTGGAACTGGAACGTCATGGACTCCGACACCCGGTACATCCTGGCGTCCTACCTTTCCAGCGAGAGGGACCAGGCTTCGGCGGAAGCGGTGTTGAGGAAAGCGGCCGCAGCTGCGGCCAGCCCGCCGGAGCGCATCACCACCGACAAGCTGCCGTCCTACGTTCCCGCCATAGAGGAGGTGTTCCCCAAGGCCAAGCACACCCAGTCCGAGGGCATCCGGGCGGAACTGAACAACAACCGTTCCGAGCGGGTGCAGAGGACCTTCCGTGACCGGACCAAAACGCTACGGGGTCTGGACAACCGGGCCAGCGGACAACGCTACCTGGACGGATGGGTGTTGCACTACAACCTTTTCCGGGAACACGAATCGTTGGGAGACAAGACGCCGGGAGAAGCGGCCAAGGTGGATGCCCCGTTCAAGGAATGGGCGGACGTTACCAGAGGCCCGTCCGCGCCGCCGACCGAGAGCGCCAACAGGGAGGTCAGCGCGACAACATCTGTCCGCCGGTGGGCTCGGGAGAACCGCGAGACGGTGGACAGCTACCGCACTGACAACCCGGACCTGGCGTGGAAGACCATCCCCGTTGCGGAAGTCATGGCCAACTCCGAGAAGCAGAAGGTACGGCAGTCCCGTCCGGCCCCGGGCTTCCACCAGGGGTCACGGTATTACGTGATGAAGAAGGACGGGGATTTGGTCTACGTGCGGGTGTCGGCACAGTGGGGCAACCTCCCCGCCGTCGAAGGGAAGGGCGAGGGGAAGGGACTGCCGGAGCGCAACTGGACGCTGACGGGCGGACGCCGGAACCGGAGCGGGGAATACGCCAAGGTGTCCCAGGCCGGGTACATCCCGATAGGTGAAGACGGTAGTTTGGAACAGGCCAAGGCCGAAGGAACGGCCTCCCCAAAAGCACGGGCGCGGTTGCCGAAGCTGGCCGATCTGCCTGAGCGCAAGCCCAAGGCGTCAAGGCCGAATGCCAGCAAGCCGCCGCTACGCCAATCCACTGGCGCGAAGTTGCGGACGCCGAAGACGGCGGGTAAGCGGGTCAAGGCTAGGAACAATCTCAAGCCGATGGCCAGACGGCGTTAAAACTGCCATGCCGCAAAAGCAAACGGAACCGTCGAGAAGGTCTACACCTGCGCCGACTGCGGGCGGGAGGTCTACTACCCCGAAGTCCTGTACCGGGATGGCCGGTGTTCGGAGCATACGTCACGACCCGTGGTGGACTAGGCCCGTTCTTGTGTTCAAAACGCGAGTATTGTTGCTTGGTCTTATATTCACAGTGGCACTATGGACCGCTTGCCACGGTCCGGCAAATAACGAGGATGATACTTTGGCCACGGTCTCAGCATTAACTACGATTGCCGATACGATGCAACAACGCGAGAGATTATTTGTCGATATTGACTTTGCTCATACTCAGTCAATGGTAATTGCAGTCCATTTAGACCCTGACGACCTTTTCTGCAACCAGCTTCTATGGGAATTGGACATCCTATTTTCCGACATGGCCACAACTTACCGCTTTTTAGATGACTTGAATGATGCTATGTGGCTCAGTTATGTATATGAGAAATGGGAGGATTTCGATCAGCATGAAGGAATCCTGGAAGGAGAGAAGAGAACAGCCCAAGCTTGGACTGTCCAACTACAATCAATATCCGACCGCGGCGAGGCACGTTGTTGGTCCGCTAAATAGGGCAATGGTTACTTAGGTATATAATTCCCTTAGTTATTCGTTTTTCAGGAGAGACAGCGACTCCGCCACACTGGGAACGGTGTTCCGTGAGTCTATATCAAGGTTCTCATGGTTGGCTTCCCCAATTGCCGCTGGCTACGGCATATCTCAAATTGTCCAGGGAATCGCAATCCTATTTGGCGGGGATTGACTATTCCCGCTGGTAGTCAGCTTTCCGGTTCCACGGTCTGAACGATGGTGGTCTTGGATACTACCCGCAAAGGGAATACGAGGGGTTGCCCGTTTCCATCCCTAAGATCGTACCTGTACCATTGCAATGCTGGTGGGTTGTCCTCGCTATCCCCCTCCGCCATTTCATCCATAACCTTACTTAATTCATCGGTCTTACCCAGAAGTGCGTTCAGCACGGAAGAAACTGACGGATAGGCGAAGATGATCTCGTTAGGGTTTGCCCTGTCTGGTGTCATGGTTATCCCTCCTGCAATTTTCAGGAATGCGCCCGGACAAAAAGGACGTAACCCTCGCCGTCTGCGGCCTCCCTAACCCGTTCCCTGTCATACCCTAACTCAACATCCAGTCCGGCGTTCCGCATGGCCCTTTCCCATTGTCTTGCTTGCTCCCTGATTTCGCTTATTGTTCTGCCGACCAAGACTTCATGCGTTCCCACTTGCATTCCTCCTTTTGGGGGCTTCCAGCCCCAACATCAGTCACTGGGATTCAACGGCACAGGTTCCCAACTTCCGCAATGCTTACGTTGGAATGTCTCATGGCTGACCCTATGGGCAGGGCTACCGCATTCTAATTGGGGACGTTCATCGCAAGCGCTTCAGGGAGAAGAAATGTCACCCTGAGCTTGCCGGGGGGTCTGGAATTCTCGTTCAACACCCTGGTTGGACACCGGGAGTATCTTAAAAGGGA
>DAOUJS010000019.1:0-65786 GCA_034422355.1 Dehalococcoidia bacterium
GGCCACCTGGCCCCTTTCCCCCACCCCCCGCCGGCAGGTCTCCGCCAATGCCTGCCGGGTGAAGCCCGCCGCATCACTCAACCGGGAAAAACAGGACAGTTCCTTCAGGCTTCCAGGCTCCGCACCCGTCTCATCCACCTCCCCAATCACCACCGTCTTGACCTCAGCCCATTCTCCTCCCGCCAGGGGCGCCATCGCCCCGTCCACTTCCACCACCAGCCGGGCTGGGCCGGAACCGGCCGCTTCCCAGTCCGCTTCCCGGCCCTGTTCCAACGCCCCGGCCTCCTCCTCCTGAATGACCACGTAAGCCGCCCCCGCCGCTTCGGTATGCCGTCTTACCGTGGCTTCACTGAGAGAACCCAGCTTCATCCAGTCCAACAGCAACTGCTGTGCCTGGGCGAAGGGCATCCAACTCCCCAGCCGCACCAGCATCTCTTCCAACCCGGGCGTCAGGCTGCCCGGCAACAATTCCAGCTCTTCATCCAGGGGGAAAAAGTTTCCCGCCGCAAGCGGGGCAGACCCCGTACTCCCGTTCCAGCGTGACCTCTTGCCCCCCCAGGGTCTGCAACCGCCGCTCCCGCTTGCCCCCGTTTATTTAGTGGGAGGCCAGTTCATGGCCGCAATCAGGGCACACCGGCCTTTCTCCAGCCTGATTTCCGCTCCAGTCCCTGGAGGAACTGGCCAGAGCCGTATCCTGGAGCATCCGGCCCCGCAACTTCGCCAGCCGCAGGTCCAGTTCCTTTTCAATCTCAGTGAAAGTGGCTTTAGGATTCTGCAACCGCCACTCCTTCATCCCGGTGATTGCTTCTTCGCTCAACTCCCGCCAGGTCAATCCCCAATCCTTCATTTCCATAAGACCCGCCCATCCTCTCTCTTCAGTCCTTTACCGCCATTTTACCCCTCCTTCCTCTCCCATCCAAAATTCTGACGCACACCCACCTCGATGCCTGCGACCGCATCCATTGAACCTTCAACCCTCCCCGCTCCAGAGCAGAGCACTCCACACGCTTACTCGATTATCAAGGACAGACGTTGCTCCTCAGTGTCCTGTCAACCCTCCTTTGACCCGCACCATCCGGGATGCTGTATCACTTTGAATTTGGAGGGGCGTTATCGATGATCCAATTGGGGAAGGGTATGTCGCACTGTGTTGCAGAGATTGCGGGTCTTCTCAATTATCTCTTTGGGCTACCGAGCGCCTGCTTCCCCTGACGTCTCTTTCCCAGTTTACGAACCGTCTTGACCAACTTGGGCGTCGCCAGATGCCTTGCACCTGGCAGGTTGTACGAGGCCGACACGACAAGCAGACCGAGTGTTGGCAGGCCAATTACAACATACAAGAGGCCGCAGGCAAGCGAGGGACGGCCACGACAGTGTTGGAGGGATGCCCGGATGCGCATAATCGTATTCGGCCCTGCTACTGCTCAAACCCGATGTTCCCTTCCTTTACGGCATCAATTGGCTAACCAGATCGAAGGTGGATCTAAGCCCGCGGAATGCGAAATCCGAAAGGGAAGTTGACATAAATTAGCAATGATATCCACGGCAAGCCAACCGGGCCGCCCGAATCATCTTGAGTTCCACATCCCACTTCGACTTGGTGGCATAATCCCTGGAAACTGTGTTGCGAAATGGTTATCCGTTCATGTAGAATCCGCAAACAGAATTCAGAGGCTGGTTACCCGCGTCCGGTATTTGAACTGACAAGCCGCCGGTAATCAGAAGAGATGCACGAATGCAACGTTTTATCATTCGACGCCTGATATATATGGTCGTGACCATGATCGCGGCCACCCTACTGGTGTTTACGCTTTCCCGCATAGTGGGCGACCCAAGGCTTCTGTACGTGCAGGAAGGCGGCTATGGGTTGAGCCAAGAGGCATGGGATGACCTAGGCAGGAAGCTGCACCTGCAATACCCGGTCATCGTTCAGTACGGGTTCTGGCTTGCAGATGCTCTGCGGGCTGACCTTGGCGAGTCCATGCTTGACAGAAAGCCGGTGGCGGAAATCATCTGGGAGGCGTTTCCCAACACGCTGCAAATGGCATTAGGCGGCTGGATCGTAGCCACGGTTCTTGGCGTCCCGCTTGGCGTACTGTCGGCCGTCAAGCGGGGAAGCATCTGGGACTACATAGGACGAACCGTCGCCCTGACTGGCCAGACCCTGCCGGTGTTCTGGATAGGCATCATGGGAATCCTCATATTCTCTGTAGCAATAAGAGATACTGCATTCGCTCCACTCGCCCTCCCGGTGGGGGGGAAGCCGGACTACTTCAGCATCAAACATTTCATTCTTCCCTGCATTACGCTGGGGTGGTTCCCGGCTGCGGGTTATCTGCGCCTAACCCGCTCGGCCATGTTGGACGTAATGGACTCCGAATACATAAAACTGGCAAGAGCCAAAGGCGTCAACTCAACGATGGTCCTTTGGAAACACGCCTTCCGCAACGCAATCCTGGCACCGTTAACGTTTTCGTCCCTCATTCTGGCCGGGTTCATTACAGGGGCCATCGTCACGGAGACTGTGTTCTCCTGGCCTGGTTTGGGACGGCTGGCGTTCACAGCGGTTGATGACAACGATTTCCCTCTGATGGTGGGACTCGTGCTTGTGTTCACTGGCATGTTCTTGGTGGTGAACATGATCACCGACTTGCTCTATGCTTATGTTGACCCTCGAATTCGTTACGGTTAGGTAAACGATGGCAGACGCATCTTTATCCGCAAGCCGACCCAGGTCCCTGTTGCCGTCATGGGAGACGGTAAGCTATGTGCTGCGGCGCTGGCCCGTCTTCCCGATCCTCATCATCGCGGTCTTGGTGGTGGTCGGGTTACTAGCGCCTATTATTTCCCCCCATGATCCCTTAGACGTAGACTTGGATTCCAGAAATACCCCACCCTTCTGGTATCAAGCCGAGATGGCTACCAAAACGGTAGTCCAACAGGTAGACAAGTGGGACGTTGAAGCCCGGACGACGCAGATCTCCCTGAGAGACGTGCGGAAGCAATTCCCGGACAGGGAGTGGGCACTGGGCGATTCAGTGGAAGTCGTCACCAAGCCTGGGGGCGACTCAGACCATTGGCTGGGCACCGACCAGACGGGAAGGGACATCCTGAGCCGGATGATTCACGGCGCCAGAGTCTCTCTCCTGGTCACTGCCGTGTCGTTGTCCAGCGGGTTGGTGGTCGGTACGGTGCTTGGACTAGTGGCGGGGTACGCTGACCAGATATTCCTCCGGTTCGGCAATCATATCGACGAAACCATTATGCGGATCGTCGAGATTACCTACGCCGTGCCTACAATCCTGATTGCGCTGGTCATCGTGATCGTGTTTGGCCAAAGCTTTGCCGTCCTACTCGCGCTGCTGGCATTCGTTGCCTGGAACGCTTTTCCCCGCAATGTGCGCGCCGAGGTGTTGTCGCTTAAGACCTCAGACTACGTGGCGTTGGCCAAGGTCGCGGGCGCAGGTCCACTGCGGATCATGTTTGTCCACATATTCCCGGGCGTGATCAATACCATACTGGTGATCTCCACGTTGCGCGTTGGACAACTGATACTTACTGAAGCCATCCTGAGCTTCCTCGGTGCGGGCATTCCACCTCCCAGGCCTGCCTGGGGCGCGATGGTTGCCGATGGGCGGGAGTACCTGAACGATGCCTGGTGGATTGCGTTGTTCCCAGGAGTTTGCATCTTCCTGGTTGTGATGGCTCTCAATTTCCTGGGCGACTGGATGCGTGACCGCTTCGACCCCAGGCTGCGGCAACTGGAATAACTAGAGACACAAGTAAACCCTTCCTGATGAGCGGGAAGGGTTAACCGGAGAGGTTTGAATAGATGGCGGCTACCGAAACGAGAGATGACGTAGTCCTTGAAGTCCAAGACCTGCGGACTTATTTCCGCACCAGGTGGGGTGAAGTCAAGGCTGTTGACGGTGTCACCTTTGACTTGCGGAAAGGGGAGACCCTGGGAATCGTCGGCGAGTCCGGCTGCGGCAAGTCAGTGACGATGCTATCCCTGATGCGCCTGATACCGATGCCACCGGGCCGAATAGTGGACGGCTCCATAACCCTGGACGGAGAAGACCTGCTGCAACTGTCTGAAGACGAAATGAGCAAGGTGAGGGGCAGCAAGATCGGACTCATCATCCAGGACCCAATGACCTCGCTGAACCCCGTGTTCTCAATCGGAAACCAGGTGACAGAGGCAATCCGCATTCATCAGGACATACCCAGGCAGAGTGTTATGGAACGCGCTCTGGACGTGCTGCGGAAGGTCAACATCCCCGCCGCAGAGACCAGGGTGCGCGACTATCCGCATCAGATGAGCGGCGGTATGCGCCAGCGTGTGGTGGGCGCCATTGGCATTTCCTGCCAACCCATGGTCCTGATTGCCGACGAGCCGACCACATCCCTTGATGTGACTATTCAAGCCCAGTACCTCAAACTGCTTAAGGACCTGCAACAGGACTCGGACCTGTCCCTGATATTCATCACCCACGACTTCGGCATAGTTGCCAAGATGTGTGACCGGGTAGCAGTGATGTATGCCGGCAAAATCGTGGAGTTGGGCAGCGTTAGGGATATATTCAACAATCCATCCCACCCGTACACGGAGGCACTGCTGTCGTCCGTGCCCAAGATGGAAGAGGACGTGGACAGGTTGTATGCAAT
The DNA here is from genome assembly GCA_034422355.1 of Dehalococcoidia bacterium. Lineage (GTDB taxonomy): Bacteria > Chloroflexota > Dehalococcoidia > Lucifugimonadales > UBA3495 > CATOSP01. The sequence goes on from DAOUJS010000019.1 coordinate 4,669, forward strand.
TGACGGCCAGCCTCCCACGCTGCACAATCTCCCGCCGGGTTGCTCCTTCGCAGCCCGTTGTCCGCATGTGATGGACAAGTGCCGGGAAGAGTATCCACCAGAGTTCACCGTGGCTGAAGGCCATCACTCCAAATGCTGGAGACTAGCTGGAGACTAGAATGACAACTCCCTCTGGAATGACGACCACCGCAGAAACCGCTTCCGGCAATGGTACCGGGTCGGTGCTGCTGGAAGCGCGAGACCTCAAAAAACACTTTCCGGTTACCCGGGGCATCCTGCTCTCCAAGGTTACGGGACACATCAAGGCAGTGGACGGCGTGTCCTTCCAACTGCGGGAGGGCGAAACCTTGGGGATAGTGGGCGAGTCAGGTTGCGGTAAGACCACGACGGCCAAGATGGTCCTTATGCTGGAACGCCCCACGGAAGGGACTATCCTGTTCCAAGGTGACGATGTCTACGGGGGAAGCGAAGTCAAACGCAAAGAGTACCGCAGTTCAGTTCAGGCCGTGTTCCAGGACCCGTGGAGTTCCCTCAACCCGCGGATGCGGGTAAGAGACATCATCGCAGAGCCGATGGTGATCAATTGGCAGCTTTCCCGGAGCGAGATCCAGAAGCGTGTATTGGAACTGCTGAACAATGTTGGCCTGAACGACTATCACGCCAACCTTTATCCTCATGAGTTCAGCGGCGGGCAGCGGCAGAGGCTGGCAGTAGCCAGAGCGCTATCGCTAAACCCCAAGGTGATAGTGCTGGACGAGCCGGTCTCGGCCTTGGACGTATCGATCCGCGCCCAGATAATGAACCTACTCAAAGACATTCAAGCGGAATTCGGAGTCAGCTACATCCTCATCGCCCACCACCTGGCCACGGTGCGCTACATGTGCCACTGGGTCGCGGTCATGTACCTCGGGCAGATAGTGGAGTTGGCTCCGGTCAAGGAGCTTTTCGACAACCCTCTGCATCCCTACACCAAAGCGCTCATGTCCGCTGCTCTGCCGTCCCACCCTGACACCCCGCAGGAGGAAATGATACTGACGGGAGAAGTCCCGTCTCCGCTGAATCCGCCAGAGGGTTGCCACTTCCATACCCGTTGCCCGATGGTCATGGACCATTGCTCAGTTGACATTCCGGATGTCAAGGAAGTGACGCCCGGACACTTCGTGTCCTGCCACCTGTACTAGCCGTTAGTGTCCCACACGGGTGGAAGCGAGGAACGGCCTCTGGACCAGGGGCCGTTCCTTATTTCTGGAATAGACTCCCTATAGAACGACTCCGGAGGAGCGTACAGCCCACACCCACAAGGCCGGGCGGTTGTGTTCCCCAAGTGTGGATGGTAATCTGCGCAATGGGCAATACGGGTACTATAGAATGCGTCCAGAACCAAAACGAGCGTTTATCCAGCAGCCAGTCCAGAGCTTTTCCAGACGTTACCGATACTCATGAGCCAGGTGGGCAGCCGTGCTTTCGATGGGAGATAGCAGCGGCGCTCCAAGGAGGTAGGACCGATGACCCAACCCCAGATCGATGTCGGACCGCGCCCTCTCGATGGGATCAGAGTTCTCGATTTGACCTGGGTGAGGGCTGGCCCATGGGCTACCCGGTGGCTGGGGGCGCTGGGGGCCGACATTATCAAGGTAGAGTGGCCTCTCAATGAGCGGGGCCGGTCCAGCGGGACAACACCGCCTGGGGTGGAGGTCAACCTCAACTCTTCAGCGAACTTCAACGACACCAACGCCAACAAGCGGAGCATGACCGTCAACGTCCGCAGTCCCCGGGGTCTGGACACCGTCAAGCAGTTGGTGACGGTCTGCGACGTGGTGGTGGAGAATTTCAGCGCCACGGTGCTGAGAAGGTGGGGGTTGGGCTATGACGAGCTTCGCAAGCTCAAGCCGGACATCGTATACCTCTCCCAGTCCGGGTTCGGGCATACGGGCCGCCAGAGCCATTATCTCACTGCCGGGCCAATCGCCCAGGCGTTCTCGGGAATGACGTACCTGTCCGGCCTGCCCGGAGCTCCGCCAGCGGGCTGGGGCTGGTCTTACCTTGACGACACCGGCGGCATGTACATCGCCTTCTCCATCCTGACATCCCTATACCGGCGCAACATGACCGGCCTTGGCCAGCACGTTGACCTTTCCCAGATGATCATCGGCGCGACCCTGAACGGCTCCGCCCTTCTGGACGCAACCGTCAACAACCGTGCATCGCGCCGGGAGGGATACCCTCCCGGGAACCGCGCCCACTGGCCCGGTACGCCATTGACCCACAACTACCGCGGCCCGACGGTCGCGCCGCACAACGCCTACCGTACACTGGGAGGCGGATACAACGACTGGTTCGCCATCGTATGTCTCAACGACCAGGAATGGCAGCAGTTGGTCCAAATCATGGGCTCTCCCGGTTGGGCGACGGATGCCAAGTTCGCCACCGTCTCCGGCAGGCTGGAACACCAGGAGGAACTGGACTGGAACATTGAGCGGTGGACCCAGACTATAGAGAAGTACGACCTTATGGAGCGATGCCAGGCGGCTGGAGTCCGCGCCATGCCTGTCCAGAGCTCCGAGAACAGGGTGGACCACGATCCTCAACTGCGTCACCGGGAGATGTACCTGGAGCTGGACCATCCCGTCCTGGGTACGCGCAGGTTCCAGAACGCACCCTTCAAGCTATCGGAGACGCCAGCGGTCAACGCCCGCTGTGCCCCCCTGATCGGAGAGCACAATCAGGAGATCGTCGAAGGTCTTCTCGGAATCAGCCATGAAGAGTTTGTGGCGGGCTACGATGACTTCACCTTCTGGCCCGAATCCTTGACCCGATACTCATACATGGATGACATGATCGCGGCGAGCTATAGTCCCAACGGCGGAACCCCTGATGTTGCCACGGATGCTGAACCCGCCGGCCAGTCCCGGCAACGATCTCATGCAGGAGACGGCACCGGCAGTCCGGGGCCGCTCGCGGGTCTGCGTGTGCTGGAAATCTCCGGCCAAGAGGCCCAGTTCTGCGGAAAATTGCTGGCGGACTTGGGCGCGGACGTCATTAAGATCGAGCCGCCGGGAGGCGAGCCTTCCCGCGCTTCCGGTCCTTACATGGACGACATGCCCCACCGGGAACGCAGTCTTTCCTTCTGGCATTACAACACTTCCAAGCGGGGAGTCACGCTGAACCTGGAAGCAGCGGACGCCCAAGGGTTGTTCAAGCGGCTGGCCTCCACCGCCGACGTTATCCTGGAGTCGCTGCCTCCGGGTTACCTGCCGTCATTAGGACTGGGGTACGAAGACCTGAAGCAAGGGAACCCCGGCCTAGTTATGTGCTCGCTGACTCCCTTCGGCCAGACCGGGCCCTGGAAAGACTACCTGACTACGGACATGCTCCACATGGCAGCGGGCGGGCAGATGGGATGCTGCGGCTACGATGAGGTGGACGTGCCCCCGGAGTTTCAAGGCGATGTACCCATAGCTCCCGGCGGGGGCAACGCCTGGCACATGGGCAGCCACTACGCCTACATGGCCATCGTGGCTGCTCTGTTCTACCGCACCAACTCCGGGAAGGGCCAATACATCGACGCCTCGATACACGATGCCTGCGCTCTCACCACCGAGATGCACATCAACACCTACATTTACACCGGCAACGTAGTCCGGCGGCAGACCGGCCGTCACGCCTCCGCCTCCCACACCGACCCGGCCCAACTGCTGTGCGGGGACGGCAATTACGTGAACGCCGCGGCGACCCGGCTCAACGTCCGCCAGTTGCGCACCATGGCAGAGTGGATGGACAGTTACGGCCTGGCGGCAGACCTGCTAGACGAACGTTACAGCGACCCGACGGTGATTAACGAGAACCGCACCTACATCAACGACCTGGTCATGAAGTTCGTGTCCACTCTTAGCCGGGACGAAGTGGCCCACGGAGGGCAGGAACGAGGATTCAACTGGGGAGCGGTTCGGACTCCCGACGAGTTGGTCGATGATGGTCACATGAATGACCGCGGGTTCTGGATGGATGTAATTCACCCGGAGTTGGGACGCACCTTCAAATACCCGGGTCCCGCCGGAATCTACAACGGCTCACCTTGGCGCATATCGCGGCGAGCGCCGCTTATCGGCGAGCACAACGAAGAGGTCTACTGCGGAGAACTGGGGATTTCCGCCGAGGAGGTGGCATACCTGGTGGAGAGCGGCGTGCTCTGACTCGGGAAGACAGGGATATTCCAATCTAGCTTGGAAGCGTTCCGTATCAGGCGGTCTAGCCGTCTGAATTGGAACGCCCCCGGTCAGATTACATAAATTGACCGGCAGTATATCGGTAACTATAATAGGGCCACGACAGGTCTTGGCACGGACGGCGCAGGCATGGAACGGCCCGCGTTGCGCGCCTACCAACAAAACCACAGGAGAGGCGATTTATGGTCCATCAACAGGCTGCACTGCTAAAACCCGAAACAATGGTGGAAGAGTTCCAGAAAAACGGCGTTACCCACGTGGTTACGATCCCGGACAGCGAGACCAACTACCTGTATGAACTGATGAAGGACCAGCCTTGGCTGGACATCGTGCCAGCGTCTCGGGAGGGTGAGACCTTTGCCATCGCCCTGGGCCTGCTTGTGGGCGGGAAGACCCCGGTCGTCCTGGTCCAGAACACTGGCATGATGGAGTCCGGCGATTCCATCCGGGGCATGGCCCTGGACTCAGGTTTCCCCCTGGTCATGGTCATAGGCTACCGCGGCTGGACCCGGCGCGGCGTCATATCGGACTCGGCCGCGCGCTACACCGAGCCGTTCCTGAACGCGATGGGAATCAACTACTACCTGGTGGAACACGACGACGACGGCGAACGTATTTCAATCGCCTTTGAGGAAGCCAAGAAAAACAAGTGCCCGGTGGCGGTGCTTGTCGGCGACGAGTACCACGGTTTCAACCGTTAGGCGATCCTGCCTCAAGGAATGAACGCCCGGCGTGAGTACCCAACGGCGGGGCTAATCGAGTCAACCAGAACAAAAGCATTGTTACTGGAGGTAACAGGTGTTTCAAGCTGAAGATATGTTCAAGGCCTTTGAGCCACACCGCGACAAGTCCATAGTTATTGCAACAGGCACGTCCGGCCGCCATTGGCGCGACGTGAGCCAGGACGAAGCCCGCGACCTGTCCCTGGGCGGCGCGATGGGTCAGACCACCTCGGCGGCCCTTGGCCTGGCACTGGCCCAACCCGACGAGAAGGTTGTCCTCTTCGATTCGGAAGGCGCGCTCCTGATGAACATGGGCATCATCGCCACCATCGCCGGAAAAGGTCCCAAGAACTTCTACCACTTCCTGATGGACAACGAGTGCTACGCCACCACCGGCGGTCAGCCCGTGCCCAATGCCCAGGACATCAACTACGCGGGCATGGCAAAGGAAGCCGGTTACGTTGCGGCTTACTCTTTCGACAACCTGGAGGACTTCTCCAACAACGTCGAGCAGATTATGAAGCAAGAAGGGCCGGTGTTCATCTCGATGAAGATGGTGCCGGAGATTGAGAACGCCCCTATCGGGTTGCGTGAGCGCAGGCCGACCCGGGGCCGGGGCGAGACCATCGACACCCTTCGCAAAGAACTCGGCCTGTCCGACTAGGGTCAAATTCCTGCTTCCCGGCAGCCAGTCCTGGTTCCTGGCATCCCTCGGAATCGGACCTCGTCGCGCCTCCGAAGCTGCTCTTCGGAGGCGCTTATGGTTTCCCAACGTGATGATAGGGCGGGCGGCTCAGTCAGAATTCCGAATCTTGTAGTACATCTTGGGCTCGGTCCCATTCAGTACGTTTCTTATCCTCGGGGCGTGACGTATGAGGACCAGCGCGGTGATGAAGAAGCTTGGCACCAGCGCATCGGGGAACCAGAAATAAGCGGCGACGGGCAAGATCGCAGTCCCCAACATCTGGCCCACAATCAGTATCCGCGTAAGCGCCACTCCTGCCAAGTAACCCAGGCACCATACCCCTACTATGGCTGGCGCGAGATAAAAGCCCAGGACCGCGGCGCAGGCCAGTCCCTTTCCTCCCTTGAACTTCAGGTACGCGGAATAGTTGTGCCCGGCGACCGCGGCAATCCCCGCCACTGATCCAGCCGCCTGTTCGTTCAACCCGGCTGTCCTCGCCAGGAAAACACCGATGGTTATGGCCAGGGCCGATTTGAGCATGTCTCCCAGGAGGGCTGCCAAGGTGAGTTTCTTCGAGTTGGTGGCCCGGTGTACGTTGAGAGTGCCAACGTTCCCGGAACCCAAATCCATCACGTTCCTGCCTGCGAACACATTGACAAGCACATAGGCCGTTGGAAACGCGCCAAGCAAGTAACCGGCTACCGCGATGGCGGACCAGATGATGTACTCAGTGGCCAAGTTGCGCCCCCTTGGGCCAGGATGCGGACACTCGCAGATTCAGGGGTAATGTTGAGCGTTGCCGGTTGGCATGTCAATCGCAGCACATGCAAATCCAGAGTGCTAGAATTAAACAGTGGCCATCTCTGTCATGGTCTCACCCCGCCCGGAAGGCCGTCCTGAAATCCATGTACTGATCTCGTCTCGTATAGCGGGAGGGCTTGAACTCCAAGGACGATGGAACTTTCCGAACTGCGGCAAGCGGTGTCCGAATAGTGAACCGTACTGTGGGAGTAATATCACTCACCGTCCTCCGGGACTGGACCATTTTCGCCCTCTTTGTTGTTATTCCATTTATCGCGGGGTGCTTTGAGATTGCCCCTCGTCCAGGGAGCATCCTTCCTACCCCTGTATCTACTTCCCCCGCCCCCACGGCAACACCACTGCCTACCGACACTCCTGTGCCAACAGACACTCCATACCCCACCGATACTCCGGAGCCAACCAGCACGCCGTCCCCAACTCCCACCTATACGCCCGAACCAACACATACGCCCACGCCGGAGCCGACCGCCACTCCCACACCTATCCCGACACCCATACCGACTGCCACCTTCACGCCTACGCCTGAACCTACGGCCACTCCCACTCCCAGACCTCCGACCAGCCCAACGCCAGGGCCGGGAGTGCTGCTGAGGGTCTGGCATCCTGTCACCGGAAGCGAGGTCCCCAATGATGCGGTGGTTGTTGTCGGGTTGACCGACACCGACGCCGCCGTAACCATTAACGGCCGTTTAGTTTCGGTCGACCGCGACGGAAGGTTCCAGGCAGAGACCTTCCTGTCACCCGGCCGCAACATCATCCGGGTGGTTGCCATAGGCGCCAATGGCAACCAGGCGTCTTCGGAACTGACCGTCACCTCGCTTGCCCTGCCTCCCCAGCCCGCAGTGCTGCTGGTCACTGAGCCAGTGAACCAGAGCGTTATCCAGGAGGCCAGCGTGCGTCTGGCGGGCAGGACAACTCCCGGGGCAGTGGTGATGGTCAACGGGGTACAGATATCGGTCGACCCCTTACTTGGAATCTTTGAATCACGGGTAGAATTAAGACCGGGACCCAATGTAATCAGCATCGTCTCGACGATACCTGACGACCGCAAGCTGAGAAAGGAAATTGCGGTTATACACCGGCCCGTCACCCAATGAGTCTCGGTGTCGTGTATACTCCTAGCAAGATCGGAGGTGACAGAATTGCCTAAACCGAAAGTTTACTTCCGCCCTGGTTGATTCACCTGCGGCAGAACGAAGGATTTTCTTTCGTCGAGGAACATCGAATTTGAGGAAGGGGACGTCGAGCACGATCCCGCATCCATGAATGAACTACTGGAGCGCGGATTGAAAGTGGTGCCGGTTACCATCTGGGGCGACGAGGTGGTCATCGGTTTCAACGCCAAGGAATTAGCCCGGCTCTTCGACCTCAGCGGCGACGTGCCAGTGGCTACACCAGCAATTATGGTGGACAAGTACGATACTGTGCTAACTGCCGCCTGCCGTGCGGTGCGCCAGATACCTCGGGAGTACCTGGACTGGGAATCACCGGAGCGGAGCCGGCCCCTGCGCACCTTTACATTCCACATCATGGACCGGCCCGACCGGGCGCTCAACGCCTACCGGGTGGGGATGTATTCCAGCGAGGACCGGGGGCGAGACGTGCGTGTAGTGCTGGGCGACGCTGGCTTCGAGGAGATCGCCATCTACGGCGAGGACGTGCTGCAGAGAGTAAAGGCAGCGCTGAACGGAGAGACTGATTTCAACCTGGAGAAGGTCCTGGACTCCTATATGGGTCCCAAGACAGCCCAGGAGCTGATGGACCTGGCCCTCGGGCACTCGGTGCATCACCTGAAACAGCTCTATGAGTATATGGGGCTGGCGGGGATCACGCCGGAGGAGCCGCTGGGTCAGGAGGACTTCGACGGTGTAGCTGTGCCCACAGAGCTTTTCTAGGAATGCGAATGCAGGAAGGACCCCCCACGCGGGAAGAGAGTCCGGCACCAGGTTGCATCCCGAACAACACTACGGGTCCTGGCCCGCCGGTGAGCCTTCCAACCGCATCGCCCAGGGTTTGAGGATGGCGTAGAGGAAATCGTTGGCCGGCGTGGCAACTCCATGCTTGCGGGCCATCCTCACCAGGGTGCCGGTCAAGCCCTCCAGTTCCACCGGGCGTCCATCGGTGAAGTCTTTAGCCAGGGACGCCCTTCCCTGGGCGGGAAACCCGTCCAGGGAAGTCATGGCCCACTCAAGTGAGTCCTCCATAATGGGCGAGCCGCTGGCCCGGCCAACTTCCAGTGCTTCTGCGATGGCAGCCCGGATCAATGCGCGGGTCTCCGGTACGGAGCGCATCTCCTCGTACACGGTATTACTGGCGGCGTTGACTGCGGCCGAGCCGGCGATGTAGGCGAATTTTTTCCAGAGCATTCCGGGCATGTTCTCGTGCAAGTCCACTCGCCAACCCGCATCCTTGAAGACGGACAATAGCCTCTCACTTCGCTCGGAAATACCAGGGTGAATTTCTCCGAACCCGGCAAGGCCAGGCCCGCTCTGGGTAACCACGCCCGGCTCGGAGATTCGGCCCTCCATATAGGCAGAGCCAATCATCACTCTGTCCTCTCCGAAGACGGCGGCCAACTGATCGCCGTTGTCGATGCCGTTTTGCAGGGTCAGGATAATCGTATCCGTTCCGACCAGCGGACGGATGGCCTCAATGGCCCCAGCATTCTGGTGCATCTTCACGGTGAACAACACCAGGTCCTGTTGCTCCGCGCCGGATGTTTCTTCCAGGGCAACTCCGGTCACGGTGAATGTTCCGTCCAGCGTGCTCTCAACGCGCAATCCCCGCTCGCGGATTGCGGCGAGATGAGCGCCTCGGGCGATAAAGGTCACTTCATGGCCGGCACGGGCAAGCAACCCTCCGAAGTAACCGCCGACTCCACCTGTGCCCATAACCGCAACCTTCATGTGGCCTGCTCCTTCGAGACTGGTCATATCCACTACGCGCAGATTCCCGCTTTCGCGGGAATAACGGGTTAGGGCAGTCTACCCGTACTGCTCCCGCAAGTCCCGCTTCATGACTTTGCCCATGACGTTACGCGGCAGTTCGTCAATGAACACTACGGAACGCGGCCGCTTATATCCGGCCAGTCTCTCGCGGCAATACTGGATCAACTCGTCCTCGGTGACTTCCCCACCGCCACGAATGACTACCGCCCGTACCTCCTCCCCCCATTCCAGGTCAGCCACGCCGATGACAGCAACGTCGTCAACGTGGGGATGGGACAACAACACCCTCTCCACCTCTTCGGGGGAGACCATTTCGCCGCCGCGTTTGATGAAGTCCTTAGCCCGGCCGGCGAGGTATATATAGTCGTCCTCGTCCCAGTAACCCAAGTCGCCAGTGTACACCCAACCTGACCGGAGGGAGTCCTGCGTAGCTTCTTCCTGTTGCCAGTATCCGCGCATCATCCGGGAACCCCTGGCAACGATCTCGCCGACCTCTCCGACAGGGACCGGACTGCCGTCCTCGTCCACGATCCTCACTTCCACGTCTTCAAGGGGCTTTCCTATCGACGCCAGACGCTTGAGTTTCTTTTCGACCTCATCATCGCTTCCCTCCAGGACGTGGTCTTCCGGGGGCAGCATGGTGATGGTAGATGCCGTCTCGGTCTGACCGAAGGCATTGATGAAACGGGCCGCAGGAAACTTCCGGATTGCCTGGCGTATCACGTCCACGGGCATGGGGGCAGCGCCGTATGTGATCACGTCCAAGGACGACAAATCAAACTCATCGAACCGGGGATGATCCATCAATTGTTTGAGCATCGTAGGTACCAGCATGGCCCGGTTGGCCCTGTACTTCTGCACCGATTCCATCCAGTCCACCGCGTCGAACTGGCGCATGACCACCAGGGTCCGGCCTCCATATACAGCGGCCAGAGTTGCCTGCAATCCAGCAATATGGTACATGGGCACCGTCAGCAGGTTGGTTTCCTCTTCATCGGGGTCCGCAGGCATGACAGTGGCAAGAAGATAGCTGGCGAAACTGTCGTGAGTCAGCATCACCCCCTTGGGAATGCTGGTTGTGCCGGAGGTAAACATAATCACTGTGGTGTCTTCATCCCCTGCCTCCGGGAAATTCAACTGGTCGCTGATGGCGTCCGACACCAGGTCCCGGTAGCTGGCGCGTCCTTCGGTCGCCTCACCATCCAGCACTATTACCCGGTCTGGAACCAACCCGCCATTGTCGGGAACCAGGGGTAAGTACCTCTCGCCGATGAAGAGCATACTTGGCTGAACGATGTCCAGCATCTGCAACAACTCGTCAGACTTGGCCCTGAAGTTGATGGGCACGTAAATGGCGTCGAGCTGGGCCGCCGCGAAATACAACTCAATGTTCTGAGGTGTATTGACCTGCATGACGGCGACGCGGTCGCCGGTGCCAATACCTCGAGACGCCATCGCGTTAGCCAGCGCGTTCACCCGTTCCTGTAGTTCAGCATAGGTAATAGCGCCATCGTCGAATTGGACTGCCACCCTGTCAGGGACGATTGCTCCGGCGATCATCAGAAACTCACTGGTATTCATTAGCTTCCTCCTGCGACGGCAAGTCTCATCTCCAGCTTGAGGGCTTCATCCAGTGGCAAGTCCGCGCCTGTTGACAGCGATACCTTCGCCGCCGCCAAGGCCCCGGGATCCAGGGAGGCCATCCCGCGGGCCACCTCCAGCGCGATGTCCTCAAGCGCGTCGTCCGGGACTATTCGGGTTATGATGTGATACTTCAACGCCTCTACCGCATCGAACCGCCGTCCGGTCAGCAGCAACTCGTGCGCCCATCCCATACGGGAATGGCGCGGCAGGGTCTGGGTCCCTCCAGCAGCCGGAACCATTCCTAATTGGGTCTCCGGCAGGGCGAAAGTGGTACTAGCGGCGGCTATTCGCAAGTCCCCGAACAAGCATATCTCGACCCCGGAGCCGATGCAGAACCCGTGTACCGCGATGACAATCGGTTTAGTCAGCCGGAGAAACTGGCCCCAGACGTCCCGCTGCCAACGCACCTGCCGCGCCACCGCCTGGGAAGGGGCCGAACCGAACTCGGTCAGATCTGCCCCGGCGCAAAAGGCGCGGCCTTCCCCGGTTATCAGCAGGCACTTGGCGTCCGGGTCTTCATCGACGGCGGACAACACTTCGGAAAAGTCGTCCCGCATCTGCATGTTATACGCGTTGAGAACTCTGGGGCGATTCAGGGCGACTCGTGCCACGCCGCCATCCTTGCTGAAGAGCAGAGTCTCGAATCCGGACATGGGACTCAGACCTGGCCTCCAGCCCGGCGGTACAGCTCCTCCATGTCCACTTCGGTGTAACGCAGGCCGACGTTCTCCAGCTTGTGCGCGTCGCTCACTTCAACCAGCATCAACCCGTGCTCTTCGGCGACCCTGGCCACCTGGGGCTTGCGGATGTGCCAGTTGTGGAGGTAGTTGTCGATCTCTATGGCGTGGATGCTGTCATCGACCCGGATATTGGGAGTGTAGTAGCCGGGGTGGCAGTAGATGCGGAACACGCCCCCGCTATCCAGGAACAACTCGCTGACCTGGTATTCATCGAAGGGGTTCTGTGGAGGCCTGACCTCAATCTCCCAACCAGGGATGATAATCGCCTCGCCGGGAAAATGCCGGTACACGAGGTCGCGGAACTCAAAGGCCCAGTCCTTGTTATGGTGGTCCGTGACGGCAACCCCGTCAATGCCCATGGCCTTGATCTGTGCCAGCACCTTCTCGGCGATAGCTATGGAGGGAGGCTGAAAATTGAATGCCTCGCAGATATGCGTGTGCAGGTCAAGTTTGACTTTCAAAGTTTATGCCACCTTCACTTATGATTGTCCGACATTGCGCTTGGACAGCGACCGGGCTGACCATCAACGTCCGGTGAAGTTGGGAGCACGCCGCTCCAGAAAAGACCGGATTCCCTCGGCGCGATCTGCCGTGCTCTGTAACACAACATTCAGGTCCGCCTCCAACCGGAGGCCCTGTTCGAGGGTAAGCTCCGGCCCGCAAACGAGAGCTTCCTTTGCATAACGGGCCGCGATGGGCCCGCCAGCCAGGACAGCATCGGCCAACGCCCGAGTCTCATCCTGCAACCGTGCGGCTTCCACTACGCGGTTGACCAATCCGATGTTGAACGCCTCGCCGGAGTCCAGGACCCGGGAGGTTAACAGCATGTCCCTAGCCCAAGCCGGCCCTACCAGCCGCGGCAGCCGCTGAGTTGCGCCGTCCCAGGGCAATGCGCCTCGAGAAATATCGGTAACGGCAAACACGGCGTGGTCCGCCGCAATCCGCAAGTCTGCGGCAAGGGCCAGTTCCAGCCCGTGGTCTATAGCGTCCCCGTTGACCGACGCGACTACCGGCATGGGAAGGGACGCTACTGACGATGCTGCCTGCATCCGGGTGATCCACTCCAGACGTGCGGCTCCCGACTCTGACTCGGCCGGGGGTGTCTCCCTTCCGACTGAAAAGGCATCACCCGATCCGGCGATGACCGCCAACCGGACTCCGTCCTCAATGGCGATTTTCCCGCACGCCTCACGCAATTCGGCCGCCATTACGGCATCGATGCCGTTCCGGGACTCAGGCCGGGCAAGAGTGATTGTGGCCACCGGCAAGGCAACTTCAAGGGTCAGAGAGCGGAATCGAATCTCAGCCACCTTCGCTACGGAATCTGCCAAAATAATAGGGCTACAGGTGAGCCTTGACAAGGGTTTGACCCTCAATTACCATTATTTGGCGTCCGCACAAATGGGGCGCTAAGACGTGCGCAAACCATAGACTTACGAATTCCATTGCCATGGAGGAAGGAGGCAAAAGTGGCGAACTTCGTTCCGCTGGGCGAGCGGGTAGTGATCAAGCCTATAGAGCAAGAGCAGACTACTAAGGGCGGCATTTTCCTACCCGACACTGCAAAAGAGAAGCCCCAGGAAGGGGAAGTAGTCGCAGTTGGACCCGGGCGCGTTAGCGATGACGGATCGCGGATTCCCATGGAACTGGCAAGCGGGGACCGCGTCATTTACTCCAAGTTCGCTGGCACCGAATACAAGGACGGCGACGATGAGTACCTGATCCTCCGGGAAAGCGATATCCTGGCGAAGATAGGCTGAACCATGAGGCGTACTCCAACCAACCCTATCCAATTGAGGAGGTCTAGACAGGATGCCCGCTAAACAGATGGCTTACTCGGAAGAGGCGAGGAAAGCGCTTCGGTCAGGCATCGACATTCTGGCAGATTCAGTCAAAGTTACCCTCGGACCCAAGGGTCGAAACGTGGTCTTGGACAAGTCCTTTGGCCCTCCGCAGGTATGCAGCGATGGAGTAACTATCGCCAAGGAAATCGAACTGCCTGACAAGTTTGAAAACATGGGCGCCCAACTCCTGAAGGAAGCAGCGACCAAGACCAATGACGCTGCCGGTGACGGCACCACGACCTCAGTCGTGTTGGCTCAGGCCATCATCAACGACGGGTTCAAGAACGTGACTGCCGGCAGCAACCCGATGGCGATCAAGCGGGGCATCGAGCGCGCTGTCTCCGCTGTGGTCGAAGAGATCGGAAGCATGTCCGAGCTCGTGGAGACCCGCGAGCGCATCGGTCAGGTGGCCAGCCTGTCGGCCCATGAAGAGGCCATCGGCGAGACCATCGCCGAGTCCATGGAAAAGGTCGGCAAAGACGGCGTTATAACCGTCGAGGAGTCCAAGGGCCTTTCCGATGAGATCGAGTACGTCGAGGGAATGCAGATCGACCGCGGCTACATTTCCCCTTACTTCATCACCAATGCGGACCGCATGGAGTCGGTAATCGAGGACGCCACCGTGATGATCACCGACAAGAAGGTTTCCGCGGTAGCGGAGATGCTTCCCGCCCTGGAAAAGCTGCTCCAGGTGGGACGCAAGAACGTCGTCATTATCGGCGAGGACGTCGACGGCGAGGCCCTGGCTACCCTGGTGGTCAACAAGCTGCGCGGCACCCTCAACATATTGGCCGTCAAGGCCCCTGGATTTGGCGACCGCCGGAAGGCCATGCTGGAAGACATCGCCATTCTCACCGGCGGCACGGTCATCAGCGAGGAGACTGGCCGCAAGCTGGACAGCGCGGTGCTTGAGGACTTCGGTCAGGCCCGCCGCGTCTCTGCCACCAAGGACGAGACCACCATTGTTGAGGGCCGGGGTTCCGAGGACGGCATTCAGGCCCGCATCAACCAGATCAAGGCACAGATCGAGGAGACTACTTCCGAGTTCGACCGCGAGAAGCTGCAAGAGCGCATGGCCAAGCTCTCCGGCGGCGTCGCTGTGATCAAGGTCGGAGCGGCCACCGAGATCGAGCTCAAGGAGCGCAAGGCCCGGGTCGAGGATGCCCTGTCCGCCACCCGGTCGGCAGTAGAAGAAGGCATCGTGGCCGGCGGCGGAGTGGCCCTGGTCCGTGCCCAGCGCGCCCTCGATAGCGTTGGCGAGGTCCCATCTGACGAGCGTGTCGGTGTGGACATCATCCGCCGCGCCCTGGAACAGCCCCTGAAGCTCATCGTAGAGAACGCCGGATTTGAAGGCGCAGTGGTGCTGAACCAGGTCAAGCAACAGGCCGACGATTACGGCTATGACGCCGAGGTCGGTGAGTTCGGTCCCATGCTGGAGCGCGGGATCGTCGACCCTGCCAAGGTGACTCGCTCGGCCCTGCAAAACGCGGCCAGCGTGGCCAGCATGGTGCTGACCACCGAGTCGATGATCACCGAGATCCCCGAGAAGACCCCTGCCGCCCCGGCCATGCCCCCGATGGACTACTAGCCGAGGCGATCCGGCAACGAGACCCTGACGGCGGCCGCCCCTATTCCCTGGGGCGGCCGCTTTTTATACACACCAAATATATATATGACCGAGCCGGAATCCTACACTAAAGTATTCGACAGCCCTGCCGCTGCCCTCAGCGATCTCTTCGACGGGGCCTCCATCCTCATCTCCGGGCACAACGGCGCAGGCGTTCCCGAGAGCCTCATCCGAGCCGTGATCGCATCTTCCGTGAGTGGGCTGACATGTGTCTGCCAGAGGTCATGGCCCCACGGCCCTGAATCAGCGGACCTCGCTGACTTGGCGGAGTCAGGGAAGTTAAGCAAGCTGATAACCCCCCAAGGTTTTGACCCCATCAGGCCCGGTCCTGTGAAGCAGTCTTGGGAGGATGGCCGACTCCAAGTAGAAATAGTCCCCCAGGGAGTGCTGGCGGAACAACTCCGCGCTGGAGGCGCGGGACTTGGCGGCGTGTTCATCCCAGAAGGTGTGGGGACCAGGTTCCAGGATGGACAGGAAGTGCGGACCTTCAATGGACTGGAACACATCTTCCAGCCAGCCATCCGGGCAGACTTCGCCCTGCTGCGTGCCGATGCCGCCGACTTGGTCGGGAATCTCACCTACCAGGGAACACAGCGGAATTGGAACCCGGTAATGGCTATGGCCGCCCGTATCTCCATAGCCGAAGTGGATGAGATTTTCGAGCCTGGCGGGATCGACCCGGAGCTGGTCATCACCCCGGGAATCTTCGTGGACCGCATAGTTCAAACTCTCTAGCCGTCAGTCCTGCGGGACACGCCCCGTAATCCCCAACTCCCAGGGAACAAGAGGAACATGCCCAACCCGGAAAGAATTGACGACCATCGACTTGCATTGAGGGTGGCCAGGGAACTGGCTCCCGGAGAAGTTGCCGCCCTTGGCCCAGGGCTGCCAGGACTGGTCCCCGGCGCTGTATCCTTCCAGACCGGCGTCGTCTTCCTGTCCGAATCGGGTGTGGCAGGTGTCCAGAGACCGGACATCGCCTCTGCGCCGGGCGCACCTACCGGACCGGGATGGTCGGTCGTCAGCATGATCGAACTGGCGGCGATGGCCAGGGCCGGGTACGTGGATGCCGCGGTGTTGCAACCGGCCCAGATTGGCGCGGACGGCGGATTTTGCCACTGGACCAGCGCCGCAACTCCAGGGCTGCTCCCCCCCGCGTCGGCGGTTGAACTGGCGCACGGGGCAGTCCGCGCAATCTTCATGCTGCCCCATATTACAACCGACGGACAGCCCAACATAGTCGAGCGATGTACCCTTCCAATCGACGGAGCGGCGAGTCGAGGAACAATCATCACCGATATTGGCGTCCTGAGCATTGACGAGTCCGGCCTTACGCTCACCGAGGTAGCTCCCGGTTGGCGGTCAGACGACGTTGGCGACCTCACGGGGGCGCCATTGGAAGTTTCAGACAGGTTGACGGCGATGGACTTCAGCCCACCGGAGCCTGGGAGCTTCAGCAAGGTCTACTCCAGCGGGGCTGAAGCCGTCGGCGATATGCCCGACGGCTCGACCGTCATGATCGACGGTTTCGCCGGGCCCGGCGGGATGCCCCACTACCTGATGGTGGCCCTGCGCAATCATGGAGCGAAAGACCTGACGATGGTCAGCAACACCGCCGGAATCGCGCGCATCATCGGCTTCGGCACTCCCCCTGGCTACCAAGCCATTGACCACAGCATCCTGATTGAGAACGGTCAGATCAGGAAGGCTATAGCTTCATATCCGGTCTCGCCATCCCCGGCGCGCCCCAGCGCCTTTGAGCTTGCCTGGCAGCGGGGAGAGGTCGAAATTGAGGTCGTGCCCCAGGGCACCCTGGCCGAGCGGATTCGCGCCGGGGGCGCAGGGGTCGCCGCCTTCTATACCCCCACCGGCGCGGGCACTCTGCTCACCGAGGGCAAGGAGACCCGGACCATCAACGGCAGGGAGTATGTGCTGGAACCCGCCCTCCGTGCTGATTACTGCCTCATCCGAGGCTACAAGGCCGACACCCTGGGCAACGTGGTGTACAAAGGCACGTCCCGAAACTTCAATGCAGTCATGGCCCCGGCAGCCGGCGTCACCATCATAGAGGTCGATGAAATTGTCGAGCCGGGGGAACTTGACCCGGAAGCGATTGTCACCCCCGGAATATACATCGACCGGGTGGTGCAGCGTCCGCCGGACTTCTCACCCTACGAATAGAGGAATCTGCCAACAATGCCGGATCTGGAAGATAAACCCCGACTAGACCGTGAGATAATCGCCATGCGCGTGGCCAAGGAGCTTCCCCACGGCGGCTACGTCAATCTGGGCATCGGCATCCCCACGCTGGTATCGGCCTTCCTGGCTCCCGGTCAGGTGGTCTTTTACCATAGCGAAAGCGGTGTGCTCAATTGCGGGCCGCTGGCGGAGGAAGGCGAGGAGGACATCGACCTGATTAACGCGGGCGGCCAATTTCTCCAGCCGGTGCCCGGGATGTCCTATTTCGGGTCAGCCGACGCCTTCGCCATGATCCGCGGCGGTCACGTGGACGTTACGGTCCTCGGCGCGCACCAGGTCTCGGCCCGGGGCGACCTGGCCAACTGGATGCTCCCCCAAAGGGGCGTGGGCAACGTCGGAGGCGCGATGGACCTGGCGGCGGGCGCGGACGACGTCATAGTGGCGATGGAGCACACCGACCGCCAGAACAGGCCCAAGATAGTCGAAGAATGCACCCTGCCTCTAACCGGGAAGGGCTGCGTCTCCCTGATCGTCACGGACCTGGCGGTGATGCGCTGCACCCAGGAGGGTCTGGTTTTGGAAGAAGTGGCCCCTGGCTGGACTGCGGAGGAAGTGCAGGAATTGACCGCGGCCAGGCTAGTTGTCTCCCAGAACCTGCAAGAGTACCAACTCTAGGGCCTACAGTTCGGGCGGCTTACCATCCACTGACTCCACCAGACTTGCCGTAAAGGTTTCAGTTCCTCATGGAAAAGTCCGGGGCAGATTCTCGTTTATCACCTTCGAGTATTCACTTGCATCGTTATTGTGGACGTAGACACCGGGTCTGCTGTGTATGCCGAAGTTATGCTCTGGGTCGTCAGCAACCTGCAACCAAGCGACCTGTTGGGCCAAGCCCCTATTCCTATCCACATCAACTACGAACCACTGACCCCCAGATTGAATACACCTGTACTCAGGGACCACTGTCTGTTCCGCGGACAGTTCACTTTCCCAATAATGCCATTGGGTGTGGGATGGTTCGGGATTGCAATAGAGTTCCCGGACGGAGTTCTGGTCAAGGCGGCCAGTCGAATAATCCCTTTCGACAGGATTGACTATCGGGCCGTACTGAACGAGATAAGTACCGTCACTTACCAGGTTCACCGCCATCTTCCGGTTCGGAGTTTCATCAGCATAATCCATTGACAAAGCAAATTCCATTGGGCCAAGTTCACCTATGTCATCGCCAGACTTCTTAATTTCGCTGCGACAGAGGTAAATGGCAGGGAAAAGGGTCCCGTCTGATTGACTCATCTGTGTTATGACGTGTGCAATCAGCTGCAGTGAGTTCCCTGGGTCTGGCATTTCTCCGCAAAATGGATGGGGAGACCGGCAGGCAGAGTGTCTGCCCATGAACGCACCACAAAGTGCCCTCAGGCCGTGGTATTTCAGCACGGCGATTTCGCCAACGTCGGGGGGGAAGGCCACTGTAACCGACTTATCCTTAGCAGTATCCCGTTTGCGGAACGGCCACCATTTCATGCTACTATACCAACGATGAGCTTGGGACGGGGGGCTCGGTTGCTTCGCGGAATTATCCGAATGTCGGGCCTTGCGTCGTTCCCCGTGATTTTATCATCGACGATAGTGATAGGAAACAGCAAAGAATCTCGAAACCGCTCGCATCCTATTCAACTGCGACGACAAGTCGACGTTTTGCCCTTCTCTCCATACGTGGAATCCACGTTGACTTCCCCAGTGGCGGGTGTTAAGCTACCACAAACGCAAATACCAGTCTTGCTTTCGGGAGCTTGGGCAAGCCAGGCTGAGAGGGTGGCCGAAGATCGTCGCCGACCGTCCGTACCTGATCCGGGTAATGCCGGTGTAGGGAAGACGTAAAGGCTAATCTCAGACCGCCATGCTCGACCCTTGGCGGTCTATTTGTATTCACCTCGAATTGGAGACGTAGGACAATGGCAGACGACCTGGTAATCGCTGGAAGAACATTCAAGTCGCGTCTCATCCTGGGCACGGGCAGATACCGGACTATGGAGGAGATGGTCGAGGCAGTCGAAGCCTCCGGCGTGGAGATGATCACCGTCGCCATTCGCAGGCTCGACCTGGACGACCCCACCAAGAAGACGCTGCTGGACTATATCGACTGGAACAAGTACCAGATACTCCCCAACACCGCCGGTTGCGCCACCGTCGAAGAGGCCCTCTTCGTGGCGCGTCTGGGCCGGGAAGTGGGCCAGACCGACCTGGTAAAACTTGAGGTGATCCCCGACCCCAAGTACCTGTTTCCCGACGGCGGGGCCACCCTGGAGGCCGCCCGGCGACTGGTCGAAGAAGGTTTCGCGGTCTTGCCGTACATCCACGCCGACCCGGTGCTGGCCAAGAAACTGGAAGAGGCGGGCTGCGCCACCGTGATGCCCCTGGGGTCGGCCATCGGTTCCGGGCAGGGCATCCACACCACCGAAGAGGTCAGGATGATCATCGAGCAGGCCAACATCCCCGTGGTCGTGGACGCCGGCCTGGCCGTCCCGTCGGACGCATCCCAGGCCCTGGAAATGGGCGCAGACGCCGTGCTGGTCAACACCGCCATCGCCCAGGCAGACAACCCCGGCATGATGGCCGAGGCGTTCAAGCAGGGAGTCGAAGCAGGCAGGAAGGCGTACCTTGCGGGCAGAATCGGGGTGCGGCCCTACGCTGCCGCCAGCAGCCCCACCACAGATGTTCCCCAGCCTGTCCCAACCGGAAACTAGGCAGTCATGCCCATTGCCTTGCCTCAACCCCTGCTCTGCCTGGTGACCGACCGCACTCTGGGCGATGCGGGGGAGATGGTGGACCGCATCGCCGCCGCTGTTTCGGGCGGCGTGGACATGGTCCAGTTGCGGGAGAAGGAATTGCCAGGCGGTCGCCTGTTGGAGTTGGCCAACGAGATTAGCGGCGCCACCGATGGCCAGTCCTTGTTGATGATTAACGAGCGGGTCGACGTGGCCCTGGCCGCCGGGGCCGCGGGTGTTCAGTTGGGGGAAGAAGGACTGCCCGTATCCACTGCGAAGCAGATTCTAGGGCCGGGCCGGCTGGTTGGACGCTCCGTTCATTCCGTAGAGGGGGCGGCGGAGGCTGCCAGCCACGGGGCCGACCTGCTGGTAGTGGGAACCATGTACGAGACCCGTTCCCATCCGGGCGCGGCCGCTATCGGGCCGGGCCTGGTGCGGGAGATTGCAAAAAGGTGCAACGTACCCATGATCGGCATCGGAGGCATCAATACCGGCAACCTGGGGGAGGTCTTGCAGGCGGGCGCGTGCGGGGTGGCGGTAATCAGCAGTATCTTGGCTGCGGAAGACCCGGAGCAGGCAGCCAGGGACTTGAAGCGGGCAATGTTGGCAGAGTGGGTCTCGATGCCTGCCAGACCCGCGCAGGTGCAAGGATAAGCTAAAGGAGGCTCCCGAGCGGGATGATTAACTTGACGGTGAATGGCAAACCGCGGGAATTGGAACAGACCGTTGACCTGGCGAGCTTCCTGGATGATTTGGGGGTTAACCTCCAGCACGTGGCCGTCGGCTACAACGGGGAAGTCATCCCCAAGCAAGACTACCGCATGGTGAAACTGGACGAGGGCGACGTGTTGGAAATCGTCCGTCCCGTGGGCGGCGGGTAGAACGGTCTATCCTCGCGTTTGCGAGGATAACATATCCCTCATCCAGTCTCACGGTCCGGGTCGCGGAGCGCAGATTGCCGGAACAGCCTGAGTTGGACATTGACACCCTGGACCGGCTCATGGTGGAGGTCGTCCGGGGTCACCCGGAGCAGGTTGTAGGGTGGATGACCGGCAAGCCGGGCGCTTGGGGATTTCTCGCCGGGCAGGGCGTGTTGGCCTGCCGCAAATCGCTCGACCGCTCCCTAACCGACCTGGAACGCCGGCAAGTGTGGAGCAGGCTCTGGTGGCTCCTTGAGCGGCTCAAGGAGCGGATGGCCCGGCGGGAGTGAACCCGAGGGCGGGCCACCCGGCAACAGCCGCTTTAACGGTTGAGCGGTCCCCGCAGTTGCGGCGAGTCCAAGACCTCCGGGTTGATCACCCTTATCGGCTCCCCGGCGGCAAACGCCCGGATATCCTCCACGACACCAGCATAGAAAGCCCTGTAAGACTCCTCGGTGACGTAGCCAAGATGGGGCGTAATCAGCGTATTGGGCCGCGTCAAGAGCGGGTGGTCCTTCGGCAGCGGCTCAACATCCATCACGTCCAGCCCTGCCCCCGCGATTGCGCCGCGCTCGAGCACGTCAATCAACGCCTCCTCGTCCACGATGGGGCCGCGGGAGATGTTGATGAAGTAAGCGGTCCGCTTCATCAGCGCCAGTTCACGCGCCCCCACCAGCCCACGGGTGCGGTCGCTCAGCCGCACGTGAATGGAAACGAAGTCGGAATCGCGGAACAGGGTGTCTTTGTCCACCAGCGTAGCGTTGCACTCGGCGGCTCGTTCCGCGGTCAGGTTCTGGCTCCAGGCGATGAGGTTCATGTCAAAGGCGTTCCCGACCCGCGCCACCAGCGAACCGATGTGTCCCAGCCCCAGGAGGCCCAGGGTCTTGCCCTTGAGGCCCACGCCGACAGTGGTCCCCCAACTGCCCTCGCGAGTGCGCTGGTCCTCCAAATGGATTTGACGCGCCAGCCCGATAATCAGGCCCCAGGTAAGCTCGGTCGGCCCTTCCCCGGACCCAGGCGCGCCGCTTACCACGATACCCATCTCCGTGGCCGCGGCCATATCGAAAGAGGCGTTGCCGCCTCCCGTCGTAATCAGGTGCCTCAGATTAGGGAGCCGTTCCAGCAATGAACGTGGGAAGGGGGTCCGCTCCCGCATCCCCATAACCACGTCGAAGTCTCCCAGCCGCTCCGCCAGCGCGTCCTCGCCGGCCAGGTGGTCCCGGAAGAACTCCACTTCCGTCCCTGACGGAAGCGAGTTCCAGTCAGCCATGTCGGAAGCAACACCCTGGTAGTCGTCGAGTATGGCAACCTTCACCCTGGTCAGACCTCCATCCTTGCTTGGGTTTCCTGCTTGCTTTGCCTACTTGAAAGCCGGCATTACCTCTTCGGTCAGGAGCCGCAGGCTGCGCATTACCGCTTCCTTGGGGAGCAGCCCTCCGGGGTTCAGCTCCGCAGTGAACCCGGTCAGCCCCAGAGTCTCGATGTAGCGACCCAATTTGTCGGTCACCGATTCCGGGGTGCCGAAAATCACCTTGGTCTCCAGGATCTCCTCGTAGCTCATGGTAGCCAACCGCTGGATGCTCGCCCGTCTCCTCGGAGTGCTCGCTGTGTTCGCCCCGGCTTCTTCGCCTCCGAATTGACGCCGGAAGCGGGCGAAATACGCTTCGATAGTCTCCCGGGGTTCCACCCTTGCATCCTCTTCGTTAGGTGAGATGTACATCGGCACCCGCACTGATATGTCGCCCGCATCGCCGGGATGTCCGGCATCCCGCCACGCCTTCCGGTAGTCTTTCAGGTTGGTCTCCAGGTCATCCCTGTCCATGCCCCGCATTGACAGGAAGATGGGGAAACCCAATCGGCCCACGCGCTCGAAGCTCTCCTCGGATGTGGAAGCCAGGCGTATGGGCGGGTGGGGCTTCTGGTAGGGAGACGGCGACAGCACAGCTCCTTCAATTTGGTTGAACTGGCCGTGGTAGGAGAAGGGCTCTCCCTTCCATGCCTCCAGGATGATGTCCAACGCTTCCTGGAACCGGGCCGGGCTTTCCTCATAGGGGATCCCCATGATCTCGTAGGCCCGTTGATTTCCGCTCCGTCCGACGCCGAACTCGAACCGGCCCTGGCTGATCTGGTCCACTGTGGCTGACTCCTCCGCGATCCGCAGCGGGCTTATCAGGGGCAACACCTGCACAGCCATACCGACACGCAGACTCTTGGTGCGCGCCGCGATTGAACCTGCTACTACGATGGGCGCAGACAGCACTGACCGGTTTGGATTGAAGTGAGACTCGCCCAGCCAGACCGTATCCAGACCCGCCGCGTCGGCCATGTCCGCCAACTCGAAGGCTTCCTGAAACACCTCGTTCTGGGTAAGCCCTCTGGTGCTGTAAAAGTCCATGAAAATCCCGAAGTCCATATTACCCTCCCCTGAAGCTGCGGATGATGGAGGCCACGGGCCGTCCGCCCAGTCAAGCCACGGACACAGCCCGGCCTTGTACTTCCCTCATTCAACTCTCCGACCAACTCTCAGACCGAAATGAGCGCTGGTATGACGCTACGCGGGAAGTAAACCATAGGGCCGCATGAGGGTCAAGGAACGCACGGGTCTGGCACTATGCTTGACCAGTAGTGCCTGCCAGTCTACCCTAGTCCAGTGGCCCGCGTTTCCCCGCAAGGGCAGGGGAAGGCCGGAGGGAGTATACCTATGGACTCCACAGAATACGATGTAGTAATCATCGGCGGCGGGATTATCGGTCTCTCAACCGCCATGCAGCTTTTGCAGGACAAATTTCCAAGCTGGAAGATCGCCGTAGTCGAGAAGGACGAGGAGTTGGCGACTCATCAGACCGGCCACAACAGCGGCGTCATCCACTCTGGCATCTACTACCGCCCCGACTCCCACAAGGCACAGTTTTGTGTCGCCGGGAAGCAACGGTTATTGCAATTCTGCGACGAGAACGAGATCGAGTACGAGAAGTGCGGCAAGGTGATCGTCGCCACGGACGAGTCGGAACTGGGCAGGCTGGACGACCTGTACGAGCGGGGTATTGCCAATGGAGTCGAGGGGCTGGAGAAAATCGGTCCCGAGCGCCTCAAGGAGATTGAACCTCACGTCTCCGGGGTGGCCGCGTTATGGTCTCCCACTACGGGCATCATCGATTACCAGAAGGTTGCGATGGCCTACGCGATGCACTTTCAGCAGGCGGGAGGCGACATCTTCACCGGGGCGCCGGTCACGCGCATAACCAAGTCATACGGAGAGTTGGTGCTTGAAACCGACCGCGGCACCCTTCGCACCAAGCACGTGATTAACTGCGCCGGCCTCTACGCCGACCGCGTCGCCACCATGACGGGCGAACAAATTGACGTGCGAATTATCCCTTTCCGCGGAGAGTATTACACTCTCAGGACTGAAAGCCATCACCTGGTCTCCGGGCTGATCTATCCTGTGCCAGACCCCAGGTTCCCCTTCCTGGGTGTCCACTACACCAAGAATGTCAAGGGCTACGTTGAGGCGGGGCCCAATGCCGTACTGGCGTTCAGCCGGGAAGGTTACCGCAAGTCGGACGTGGACCTGTCAGAGTCCTGGGCCACCGTGAGCTACGGCGGCTTCTGGAAAATGACCAAGAAACACTGGAAGACCGGCATGTCCGAAATGAACCGCTCCTACCGGAAGTCTGTCTTTGTGAATGACCTGCAAAAGCTGATACCGGAAATTACAGCCGATGACCTCGCGTCTGGAGGCTCGGGCGTCCGTGCACAGGCAGTGGACACCAAGGGATTCATACTGGACGACTTCAGAATCATCCGCGGACGTGAGGCCGTGCATGTGCTCAATGCTCCATCTCCCGGGGCCACGTCATCCCTGGCCATCGGCGAACACATAGCCGGTCTGGCCGCCGAGTCCTTCGGCGAAGGCGGTTAAGCCAGCCCTGACGAGATCCCATCTTCCGAAACTGGACTTTAATACATCCATCCCAGCAACCGGTAAAGTCCACGTGAGCCGTTCTCATATTTATTGCCGGAATGTTACACGCTGAGTATAATTCAGGGCCAGCGGTGTACTACGGGGGCTGGATTGGCGTCTACACCCGGAACACAGGTGGACCTTGGCATTTGGACTATAACTCGAAGCTGGGTGCAAAGCTACCTGTACGCCGTGGGCAACCCCGAGTCCATCTCCCTTGAGTTAGAGCTGGCGCCACCTATCGCCCTCTCGGCCTGGGCCCTCGGATCTATGATTAACACCCTGTCCCTGCCCGCCGGCACGATCCACAGCCGCCAGGAGTTGAAAACCCACCGGCCTGTCAATCTTGGAGAAACGGTCCGGGTAATCGCCCGCCAAGGGAAGCCCGCCCAGCGCTCCGGTCTGACCATGTTGGCCATAGCCTACACACTGGAGGGTGAGGACGGCATCCCAGCACAGAGTGGCCGGAGCACGGTTCTCACCGGAACCGGCCCCACCGCGACCGCACAGGCCCTAGACGCGGCAGGACGCCCCGAAAGAGGCTCCAGGATACCGGACGATGACCACGGAAGTGACGACCCGAATGCCCTTCCCGCAGCAACTATGACCATAACCCAACCCCAACTGAATGCCTACGCCCAGGCGTCCGGGGATAGCAACCCCCTTCATCTGGATGAGGACTTTGCCGCTGCCACTCAATTCCAGGGAATCATTGCCCACGGAATGCTGACGCTTGCCGCCGTCAGCGAAATGATGGAAGCAAGGTTCGAAAGAGTCTGGTTGGAGTCCGGGGCGCTGAATGTCCGGTTCAAGGGGGCAGCCTACGTCGGAGACAGGCTTCAGTCCTATGGGCGCATAACCCGCGAATCCGAATACAACGGCGACCGCCTCGTAACATGCACCGTGGGTGTAAAGGCTCTGCACGACCACCAGGAATTGATCACCGGCACGGCCTCTGTTCAGAACAGTCTGAGTGCCGGGTTGAAGTATTGCTAACGGCCGACACCAAGCGGACTTAGGAAGAAGAACGATGCCCGATCAAGGCACACCATCCTCGTCACCCATAACGGTGGCGGTTGACGCAATGGGAGGGGATTTCGGCCCACGCGAAACCGTTCCCGGTGCGTTGCAAGCCCTCCAGTCCCACAACATCAACCTCGTCATAGTGGGAGACCTGGACCAGGTCCAGTCTGAACTGGACCGCGCCGGCACTGCATCGGACAGGGTGCATATCGTGCCCTCGGACGGTGTCATCGGAGATGACGAGCACCCCATCGAGGCCCTTCGCCGCAAGCCAGACTCCTCGATAGTCACTGCTACGAAACTCGTGAAGGCTGGAAAGGCCGACGTGCTCGTCTCAATGGGTTCCACCGGAGCATCCATGGCCAGCGCCGTCTTCATTCTAGGGATGATGGAAGGACTGGAGAGACCCTGCATTGGCGGTCCGTTCCTGGGTGTCGCTCCCAAGACCGTGCTGGTGGACATGGGGAGCAATATAGATTGCCGCCCGCCCCTGCTCCTCAGCTTCGCTGCCCTTGGGTCAGTGTTCGCACGCCAGTTCCTGGAGATCGAGAACCCCAGGGTGGGCCTGCTCAGCGTCGGGGCTGAAGAGGCCAAAGGCAACCGGCAGGTACAGGACAGCTTCCAGGTATTGGCCAGCAGCCACCTCAACTTTGTCGGCAACGTGGAGGGCATGGACTTCTTCACCAACAAGGCCGACGTCATCGTCTGCGACGGCTTCGTCGGCAACATACTGATGAAGTTCACCGAGGGCCTCGGCACCGCCCTGTCTCGCTTCGTCGAAAAGCGGTTGGAGTCCACTCTGGCCCCAGAAGACCTGGCCAGCATATCCTCCGATCTCTGGCAGACCACCAACCTTCCTCGCACAATGGGCGGTCCGCTGTTTGGAGTCAACGGGGCTGTGGTTCTGGGACACGGTTCCTGCCGGGCAAGTGGAGTCGCAGGGGCAATAGACACCGGAGTCCGATACTTCGAGATTGGGCTGGTAGACAGCATGAGGGAGGAACTGGCATCCCTGGGCCGGAAAAACCCGGTATCGCCCCAGCGGACACCGGGTTGAATCCCGCGACGGGGATTGGGGAATATGCCTGACAACAACCTGGAGGGTTCGGTGGCCCTGGTGACCGGAGCGTCCCGCGGCATCGGCGCAGTGGTTGCCGCCCGCCTTGCCGAGGCAGGAGTCAAGGTGGGCGTGAACTACCTCTCCAGCCATGACGCTGCCGCAGAGGTTGTCGATTCCATCAACCACCGGGGCGGAGAAGCCATGTTGGTCGAGGGCGACGTTGCGCAGGAAACCTCCGCAGCCTCTGCCGTGAAACAGGTCATCGACCAGTGGGACCGGATCAACATACTTGTCAACAACGCCGGCATCAACCGCGACCGTCTCCTCCTCCGCATGACCTCAGACGACTGGGACCAGGTGCTGACCGTGGACCTCAAGGGGGCGTTCCTCTGCACCAGGCATGTCATGCCCCACTTCATCCGTCAACACGGCGGGCGGGTCATAAACATATCCTCCGTAGTGGGCATAAGCGGCAACCCGGGGCAAGCCAACTATGCGGCGGCCAAAGCCGGCCTCATCGGGTTCACCAAGGCCGTAGCGCGCGAAGTGGCCAGCCGGAACGTAACGGTGAACGCCGTGGCCCCTGGGTACGTCGCCACAGGAATGGTGGAACAGCTATCCGAGGAGACCCGCCAGCGCATCCTCGACCGCATTCCCATGGGAAGGTTCGGCACACCCGAGGACGTTGCCGAGGCGGTGCTGTTTCTCTGCGGCCAAGGCGCAGCCTACATCACCGGCCAGGTTCTGACCATCGACGGTGGCATGATCGCCTGACGCCCGATGTCCCAGCCCTCTCCTTGGAATACATCGCAAACGGCCAGCCGGAAACCAACTCCTCTCTACCGGAGACCAAGATGCCACGCTTGCAAGACCCTGCCCACAGACTCCGCGAACTTCTGGAAGCTCCCGGCATCATTACCGCGCCGGGGGCCTACGACTGCCTCACTGCCAGGATTATCGAGCAGGCAGGATTCTCCGCCGTCTACATGACCGGGGCGGGGACGTCGGTGGCCCGGCTGGGCCGCCCCGACCTGGGCCTGGCCACCATGACCGAAATGGTGGCTAACGCCGCCGCCATCGTAGACACAGTCAACGTACCTGTGATTGCCGACGCGGATACCGGCTACGGCGGCGTCCTGAACGTGCAGCGCACCATCCGACAGTACGAGCGCTCCGGCGTCGCTGCGGTCCACATTGAAGACCAGGAAAGCCCCAAGCGATGCGGCCACCTGGACGACAAGCACGTCGTCCCTACGGAGGACATGGTCCGGAAGGTCCGTGCCGCCGTTGATGCCCGTACCAACGATGATTTCGTCATCATCGTCCGCACCGATGCGCTGGCCGTCACCGGATGGGACGATACCATGCGCCGCTGTGAAGCCTACGTAGAAGCCGGCGCCGACGCCCTGTTCGTCGAGGCACTGCGTTCCCCTGAAGAGGCGGAAAGGGTCTGCGCAGCCTTCGACGTTCCCATGCTCTACAATTTCGTAGAGAGCGGAAAGTCCCCGCTCATACCTTCCTATGAGCTGGAGAGGCTTGGGTTCAAGATGGTGATATTTCCCGGCAGCGCCTTCATGGCCGTCTGCCGCACGGTTGCCGAAGTCATGCGCAACCTAAAGCAGTACGGCACCACCGCGCACCTGATGGACGGCATGACTACGCTGCAAGAGTCCTTCGAGATGGTGGGGCTATCTGAAATGTTGGCCCAGGACGCCCGGTACGCTTCCCACGGGGCCACGGGGTCCCATCGTACAAACTGATGAACCCTCAGCTGGCTGCTTTCGTCAAGGAATCACTGGAACGAGGCCAGGACCGGGGCGCCATCCAGGACGTGCTTCTGCAAGCAGGATGGCAGGAAGGCGAGGTGCGCAACGCCATCTCAGCCTTCGCAGACATCAGCTTTCCCGTCGCAGTCCCACGTCCCAAGCCCTCCCTTCACGCCCGCGAGGCGTTCCTGTACCTGGTGTCCTTCATAGCCCTGTACGTCGCTGCCATCAACTTCGGCATCCTGGTGTTCGGACTTATCGACTGGACTTTCACGGACCCCCTGGACCGCGGTGACCGCTATCCTTCCTTCGGAAAAGCAACCGTAGTCGCCTCGGTCATTGTGGCCTTTCCCCTCTACCTCTTTATGATGCGGCGGCTGTCATCCGAAATCGCCGCAGACCCGGAACGTCAGCAATCACCTGTGCGCCGGTGGCTGACCTACCTGACCCTGGTGGTCGGCGCGGGCATCATCCTCGCCGACGTGATCGCCGTTCTTGCCAACCTGCTGTTGGGCAACCTGGCGGTCCGCTTCCTGCTCAAGGTTGCCGCCATCATGGTTATCACCTCCTGCATATTCGGCTTCTACCTTTGGGACATACGGCGGGCTGAGACCCCCGCCAGCAGGTTGAAGGCTCCCCCCGCTGTGTGGGCGCTTCTGATCGGCGTGTCTGTCGTAGTAATTGCCTGCATCGGTTACTCTGTTTACCTGTTCGGTACGCCAGGAGAGCAACGGAGCATTCAGTTCGACCGGCAGCGTGTATCCGACCTGACCAACATCTCCTACAATGTGGACGAGTTCTGGGAACTCAACGGCGAATTGCCCGCCGGATTTGAGGACATGTCCGACACAAGGTATTCCATAGACTCCATCCACGACCCGGAGACCGGCGTCCCCTACGAGTACCGCGTGGTTGATGGAGCCGAAGGCGCATACGAGCTTTGTGCCGTATTCGCCACCGGCACGGCCGAGCGCAGGGGAAGAAGCCCCCGGTTCTCCGACGACCCCTGGGGCCACGGCATGGGCAGGACCTGCTTCCCACTTGAAGTCCGGCGTGAGCGGCCAATGCCAGTCGAAGTAGTCCCGGAGCCCCGTCCCATCGGTACACCGCCGCCCTGAGTCGGTTAGAATGGCTGAAGAGCCAGCCTGCGGGAGGTGAGTCATGGCCAATGTAGTTCTGGTGGTAGACATGGTCAAAGGGTTCCTGGAGCCGGGCCACAACCTCTACTGCGGCGATGAGGCGCGGCAGATCATTCCTGACGTCCGCCGCCTCCTGGAGCGTGAGACCGCCAGCGGCTCTCAAATCCTCTTCATATCCGACCACCATGACCCCGACGACCTGGAATTCAAGATGTTCCCGGTCCACTGCGTCAAGGGAACCGAGGAACCCCACGTCATCCCGGAACTGGAGAGGTTCGTCACAGGGGCAAACGTCATCCCCAAGAACCGTTACAGCGGCTTCTTCGGCACCGGCCTTGCTCAGATGCTGGAGGGGATGCAACCGGACAAGCTGATAGTCTGCGGAGTCTGCACCGACATCTGTGTTCTCCACACGACCGCCGACGCCCGCAACCGCGATTACCCTGTGGAGGTCCCCGCCGACTGCGTGGCCACCTTCGACGCCGACGCCCACACCTGGGCCCTGGGCCACCTTCAGAAAATACTGGGGGCCTCAGTCACCTGACCTTCCGGTCTGAGAGACTGCGGTCGTACCGTCATGATTCTGGTCTGCATCTACGGCCCGGCGGCATCCGGGAAACTGACCATCGCCAGGGAAGTAGGAGCAAGGACGGGGTTCCCGGTCTTCCACAACCACCTGGTAGTGGACATGCTGGCGCCGGTGTTCGGTTTCGGCACACCGCCCTTCGTCGAACTGCGGGAACGGGCATGGCTGGACGTGATGGGTAGGGCGGCAGAGGAACGTTTGCCCGGTCTGCTGTTCACCTTCACACCGGAGCGCACCGTCCGCCATCGCTTCATCGGAGACCTTAACGAAAGGGTAGCCGCCGCCGGCGGCAAAGTGGCCTATGTGGGACTGACCTGCCCTGAGGCGGAGCTGGAGCGGCGCATGAAGAACGAGTCCCGCGCGGAATTCGGCAAGATACGCTCCCTGGCCCAATACCGCCGCATCAGGGATTCTGGAGGCTTCGAGTACCCTGCAATACCCAACACCGGCCCGATCATCGATACCTCTACGATGGAACCATCCGAGTCTGCTGTCAGAATTATCCAAGCCCTCGGCCTTTCCACCCTGTCCTGACCAACCCTGGTACACGGCCCGAAATCGCTGCGCCCTTGTTGTTCCGTGATTCCAGGGCTATTATGTGGGCAGCCAACCCGGTCTCACCCCCGCCATGTCAGACGCCCAGCGCATCGAGGTTATTATGCTTTACCGCACATACCGTTACTCCCAATGGGACGGCACCCAGCGGATATTCGACATTGACGCCGAGGACCTGATGGGCCGGCTTGCCGATGAGGTCCTCAACCAGGGCGACGTTATGCGCGCCCTGCGGGAGATGATGCGCCAGGGTCTCCAGAACCGGGACGGTCAGCAGTTGCCCGGACTGCGCGACCTGTTGGAGCGGTTGAAGGACCAGCGCCGCCAGCAGATGCAGCAGTACAACATGGACTCGGTGGTTGACGACATCCGGGAACGGCTTGAGGACATCATCCGCACTGAGCGCGAGGGCATCCAGCAGCGGTTGGACCAGGCCAGATACGATGTGTCCCAGGAGCATGGTGAAGACCGCATCCAGCAGGAAAACCTGCTCGATCTTCTGGAGCAGCGCGCCCAGCGGAACCTGGACAAGCTGGACGACCTGCCCGAGGGAGTTGGCGGACAGATCCGGGACTTAATGGAATACGACTTCATGGACCCCGAAGCCCAAGAGAAATTTCAGGAACTCCTGGACATGCTCAAGAGCCAGATGGCCCAGAACATGGGCCAGCAGATGCGCGACCAGATGGAGGGCATGAGCCCAGAACAGATGGCCGCCATGGCCGAGATGATGCGTCAACTGAACGAAATGATGCGCGACAAGCTGCAGGGCAGGGAACCCAACTTCGACCAGTTCATGCAGCAATTCGGCTCCATGTTCGGGGACAACCCCCCTCAGTCCTTCGAGGAACTGATGGAACAGTTGCAGCAGCAGTTGTCCCAGATGCAGTCATTGATGGACAGCATGTCCCCGGAAATGCGCCGCGAGCTGGAAGACTCGCTCATGTCCGCCCTGTCCCCGGAGATGCGCGAGCAGATGGCTCAATTCGCCTCTCTGATGGAACAGCTAATGCCCATGGACCAGTTGCGCCAGCAATACCCTTTCCTGGGCGACGACAGCCTGACAATGGAGCAGGCGATGGAAATGATGCGCAACATGCAGGACTTGGACCAGTTGGAGCAGGCCCTTCAGGAGGCGATGCGCACCGGACAACTCGGCGACGTGGACCCGGAGAAGCTGGCGGAGTTGCTGGGCGAGGAAGCTCGCCGCGCCTGGGACGAAATCGACCGCCTCCGCAAGATGCTTGAGGAAGCGGGCTACATCACCGGCAACGACAAGGTGGAGTTGACTGCCAGGGGCATCCGGCGCATCGGTCAGAAGGCCCTGAACGAGGTCTTCGCCCACATCAAGAAGGACCGCATCGGCGACCACGACATGGAGATACGCGGCAACAACGGGGACTGGCTGGGCGAAACCAAGACCTACGAGTTCGGCGACCCGTTCCAGATCGACCTCCAGACCACGGTAAAGAACGCCGTGCTCCGCTCCGGGCCGGAACTGCCGGTCAGGATGCGCCCCGAGGACTTCGAGATTTACCGCACCGAGCACATGACCAAGGCCGCCACCGCCGTCCTCCTGGACCAGAGCCGGTCTATGGGCCTGTTCAACAACTTCCAGGCCGCCAAGAAGGTTACGCTGGCCCTCATGGCCCTCATTCGCGGACAGTATCCCCGCGACAGGCTCTACATCATCGGCTTCTCCGACTATGCCCGGGAGATCAAGGAGGAGGAACTTGCCGACTCAAGCTGGAACGCCTGGGTGTCGGGCACCAACCTGCACCACGCCCTAATGCTGGCCCGCAAGCTCCTCAGCCGGGAAAAGGGATCCACGAGACAGGTCCTCCTTATCACCGACGGGGAGCCTACGGCCCACCTGGAGGGCGAAAGGGCCTACTTCGCCTATCCTCCCAGCTACCGCACCGAGCAGGAGACCCTCAAGGAAGTGAAACGCTGCACCCAGGAGGACATCCTGATTAACACCTTCATGCTGGAGAACTCATACCAGTTGGTGAACTTCGTAGACCGCATGACCCGCATCAACCGGGGCCGCGCCTTCTTCTCCAGCGCCAACAACCTTGGCGAGTATGTCTTGGTGGACTACGTCCACCACCGCAGGAAGCGCGTGGCAGCCTAACCAGACCAACCAATCAATTTGCCTTTGCGCCGACGCTCCGGTTCTGATAACATATCGGCAAACATAAACGGCCAGGGTGGCAGTGGCCCTTGGCCAAAGACGGTCGCGCTTTTAAGGCAGTCCCGTGAGGCTGGCAAAGTATAGCGTCCGGCTCCCGATGCCCGGAGCACGAGACTGTTCTCTATACCCCCTTGCCGCCGACTGGCATGGGGTCTTTTCTTGCGCGGCCACAAGCATGGGACGCGCCCGGGAAAGCGTCGGCAAAGTCCCCTCTCCCCATTGCGAGGGGTTGGGTGAGGGCCAGTTTTGCCCGAATCCGGCAACCGCGCCACATAGGAACCGGATGGTCGAACGTCAGATAATGAATGGCCAGGATATCCGCCGGGCGCTGGCCAGGGTGGCCCACGAGATACTGGAGAGAAACCGTGGGGCCAACGAACTGGTAATCGTTGGCATATACACCCGGGGTGTTTATCTGGCGCGGCGACTGGCCGGCAACTTGCTCCGGTTCGAGGGAAGCGAGGTCCCCACAGCGACTTTGGACATCAATCTTTACCGGGATGACCTGCACGCCAGGAAGGGTCCTGTAGTCCGGCCAACCGAGATTCCGGTGCCCATCCAGGGCAAGACCGTCGTGCTGGTCGATGATGTTCTCTTTACGGGACGCACCATCAGGGCGGCTATGGACGCCCTGAACGACTTTGGCCGCCCGGAGCAGGTCCAACTCGCCATCCTGTTGGACAGGGGGCACCGGCAGCTCCCAATCAGGCCCGACTACGTGGGCCAGAACGCGCCGACTTCAATGGACGAGCAGGTCAAGGTGCGGCTGGTAGAGACCGACGGCGTGGATGAAGTTGCCATCATTCGGCAGGACAAGCGAATTTGACAAGCAAGATTCAGACGATCAAGGAATCATCCGGCCAGGACTACAACGCGCCCCCGGATACAGTTCCACGCCGCCATGTGCTGGACCTGGACGATTTCTCCACCGCCGAGATTGAGACCGTGCTGGAATCTGCCAAGGGCATGGCAGAAGTCCTGGGGCGGGACATCAAGAAGGTCCCAACTTTGCGGGGCCGCGTCATCGTCACCCTGTTCTACGAAGCCAGCACCCGTACCCGCATCTCCTTCGAGGAGGCCGGTAAAGTCCTCAGCGCAGACGTAATTAACATGTCGGCCAGCGGCAGCAGCACGGAGAAGGGCGAGTCGCTTCTCAACACTGGTCTGACGATCCAGGCGATGGGCGTTGACATAATTGTCATCCGCCATCCCCACTCGGGAGCGCCCTATCTGCTGGCGCGGCGCCTGGACCGCGTGGGCATCATCAACGCTGGTGACGGCATTCATGCACATCCTACGCAGGCGCTGCTGGACCTCTACACGGTTAAGGAGAATTTTGGCAGGCTGGCGGGCCTGAAACTTGTCATCGTCGGCGACGTGATGCACAGTCGTGTGGCCCGGTCAAACATCTGGGGCTTTGCGAGGATGGGCGCCCGTGTCGTGCTCTGCGGCCCCTCGACCCTGCTGCCCCTTGATATGCTGCAAGGCCGGGACAAGCTCGGATACGATCATCCCCTGGCCTCTGTAGAGGTGGACACTGACCTTGACCGTGCCATAGAAGACGCCGACGTAGTGATGGCCCTCAGGTTGCAGTCAGAGAGGCAGAACGCTGGGTTCCTCCCCAGTCTGCGGGAGTACATCAGGCGCTGGCAGGTGAACGACGCCAGGTTGGACCGGGCCAAGGCCGGCGCGCTGGTGATGCACCCCGGACCCATGAACGAGGGCATTGAGATAAGTTCCAGCATCGCACATGGCGACCGTGCAGTGATTGAGCAGCAGGTTACCAACGGCGTTGCAATCCGGATGGCCCTTCTCTACCATCTCTCCGCTGCCCAGACGCCCGGCCAGGCGCTTGGCAGTACCTCGGAGGTATACACAGATGGCCGCTGACGCGACTTTCATACCAGTGTTCATCCGGGGAGCGAGGGTGATCGACCCGGCCCGACGTATAGACCAGGTGGCCGATATTCTTGTCCGTGACGGTCAAATTGCGTCAGTAACCCCCCACTCCACAGAAGCATCACCCGACGGAGTGCAGGTTATAGAGGCGGCAGGCATGGTCGCCTGCCCTGGATTCATCGACATTCACTGCCACCTCCGCGAACCGGGTCTAGAGTACAAGGAGACTATCTACACGGGGTCCAGGGCCGCGGTCAAGGGTGGCTTCACAACCGTATGCGCCATGCCCAACACGGAACCACCCATAGACAACGCCGCGATGGTAGAGTTGGTCCGTCAACGGGCCGCTACCGACGCCGTATCCCGAATCTTCACTTTTGGTTGCGTTTCCAAGGGACGCCGGGGTAAAGAATTGTCCGAGATGGGTGAGTTGGCAGACGCCGGCGTAGTGGCTTTCACCGACGACGGCGACCCGGTAGACGATCCGAACCTGATGCGTCTGGCGCTCACCTACAGCGCCGATCTCGGTCTGACCATATCCAATCACTGCCAGGACATGTGCCTGTCTCACGGCGGTGTTATGGCGGAGGGCCGTGTCGCGTCAATGCTCGGACTGCCGGGTATACCCGCCGCGGCGGAGGAATCCATGATGG
Organism: Dehalococcoidia bacterium; assembly: GCA_034422355.1. Taxonomy (GTDB): domain Bacteria; phylum Chloroflexota; class Dehalococcoidia; order Lucifugimonadales; family UBA3495; genus CATOSP01. The sequence goes on from DAOUJS010000019.1 coordinate 40,650, forward strand.
CCAGGGACATCGCCCTTGCCGATCTGACCGGGGGCAGGGTACACCTGGCCCACCTGAGCACCGCGGGCAGCGTGTCCCTGGTGCGACAGGCGCGAGAACGGGGGATTGCCGTCACGGCCGAGGTATGCCCGCATCATCTGACCATCACCGACGACTGGGTGATGGGTCCACAATTCCTGGCCGACGGCGTGGCGACCGCCTTCTCCTACGATACGTCCACCAAAGTCTACCCGCCCTTGCGAGGCGCAGAGGACATAGACGCCCTGATACAGGGTTTGAGCGATGGAGTCATCGATTGCATCGCCACTGACCACGCCCCCCATGAGCGGGTCAGCAAGGAAGTTACCTACCAGGATGCGGCTTTCGGCATCAGCGTTCTGGAAACCGCGTTGGGGTCCGCTCTCAGGTTGGTCCACGAGTCCCGCATATCAATGCCCGCACTGGTGGAACGGTTCACCTCCGGCCCGGCCCGGGTCTTGGGACAAAGATTCAAACATCTCGCAACCCTGTCCCCCGGCACTCCGGCCGATATAGTCGTCTTTGACCCCAACCGCGAGTGGACCGTCGACTCCGGTGAGTTCGCGTCTATGGGCAAAAACACCCCACTGCATGGGGTCACTCTGAAGGGCAGGGTTGTTGCCACGCTGGTTGAGGGGTCCATCGTTTACACTGAGAACACGGTCCCATACAGCCGTGCCGGCCGGGGAGCGGCGGATAGGGTCCGTCCCCAGGAGGATGGACAGAATGGCTAATCCCGCGCACCTGGTCCTGGAGGACGGCTCGGTTTTCCGTGGGGAGTCCTTCGGCGCGGAGCAGAGCGGCTACGGCGAGGTCGTTTTCAACACCAGTATGACCGGCTACCAGGAAGTCCTGACCGATCCCTCCTACGCCGGGCAAATGGTTACTCTCACCTATCCCCTCGTCGGTAACTACGGCATCAACCCCGAAGACTACGAGTCGAAGCGCATCCAAGTCTCCGGCATGATCGTCCGGGAACACTGCGACCGCCCCAGCCACTCTTTGGACCGAATCACCCTGCACGATTTCCTGACCTCTCATGGTGTCCCCGGCCTGAGCGGAGTGGATACCCGGGCCATCACCCGTCGCCTGCGCAGCGCCGGAGTAATGATGGGCCTGATCACCCACGAGTCCCCGGAGTTGGCCCTCGAAATCCTGTCCCGGCAGCCACCTTACGACGGAGTGGATTTTGTCCGTACGGTAACCACCGACGTGCAATACCGTTGGGATGACCCGCCGCTTGAACCGGGCGCGCCCGGTTACCGGATCCTCGTCAACGACTGCGGCCTGAAATACAACATTCTCCGGCTCCTCAGGAGCCGGGGCTGCGAGGTAATAGCCATCTCTGCGGCCACCAGCTCCGAGGAAATGATGGCCCTTAATCCCTCGGGCATCCTGCTGTCACCAGGACCCGGTGACCCGCAATTGCTCGACTATGTGGTTTCAAACATCCGTAAGGTCCTGGGCAAGGTGCCGGTCATGGGCATCTGCCTCGGGCACCAGATGGTTGCCCGCGCCCTGGGCGCGGATACCTTCAAGCTGAAATTCGGTCACCGGGGTGCGAACCACCCGGTGCAGGACCTGAGCGATGGCCGGGTTTACATAACTGCCCAGAACCACGGCTATGCTGTACGCTCCGATTCTCTGCCTCCTGGACTGGAGGTTACCCATATCAACCTGAACGACCAGACCATCGAGGGTCTGAAGCACCGCGACTATCCCGTGTTCACCATCCAATATCACTCTGAAGCGTCACCGGGCCCGCGCGAGAACGAATATTTATTTGATCAATTTCTCGATCTGGTGGCCCAGCACCAATAGACTGCAAGCAGGAGGGACCGCCTATTTGACAAACGGCCACGCGACAAAAGACAAGAGCGCCGGAACCTCTCAACCTTTATCTTTTTGCACTTATTGCGAGGTTTTTTGATGTCTTCTTTTTCTATGGTCATAATGGAGGAGGGTGTGGAAGTGGAGATTCCTGGCGAGTTGTCAGAAATCATAAGCCTTTTGGACCAGGAGGTGCCCTATTTCTCTTGTGATTCCCACATGTACCAGCTCACTCCTACGAGGATCGAGGTGGGCAAGCGGTGGGAGTTGATTATCAAGGCTATCGACCAGACCCGGCGCGATCAGCCTCCCTTCCAGGTAGCGTGGATCGAGGTCGAGCCGACCGAGGATGACAAGTCGGTGTTCCGAATCCCGCCCAGGGACCGGGACCCGGACTCGGAGGCAATGCAATTCGATCCGATGGGCAAGTTGTACGGAGCGTTTGCGTTCAACTGCCTCAACGTCTTCCAGGAACGGAACTACATCGAGTTACCGGGTGTGCTTCCCACAATATAGGCCGGGACGAGTGCGTAATTCGCCGCTCGTCCCGGAACAACGCAAACTATCTGGAGAACGTCGCCCCGTACCGCCATGCCGGATGGGGAGCGGCGGGAAGGACCAGGCCCTCGAGGGAGAGAATGGAGGCCAACATAAGCTCTTATACAATCCAGGCCAAGCCGGACAAAGTGTTGGTCATTGGCTCTGGTCCTATAGTCATAGGTCAGGCAGCGGAGTTCGATTACGCCGGGACCCAGGCATGTACTGCCCTCCGAGAGGAGGGCGTCACCACCGTTCTGGTCAACTCGAACCCCGCCACCATAATGACCGACGACGACATTGCGGACCGGGTATACATCGAACCGTTGACCGTCGAGGTGCTTGAGCGGGTCATCCGCATTGAGCGCCCTGACGGTCTGCTCCCGACTCTGGGAGGACAAACGGGCCTCAACCTGGCCGTTGCGCTGGCCAACGCCGGCGTCCTGGAGCGGCACAACGTCCGCATTCTGGGGACTCCGCTGGAAACCATCCGCAGGGCGGAGGACCGGGAGTTTTTCCGCAATTTCCTCCACGAAATTGGAGAGCCTGAACCGCGGAATTTCACCGCCTCATCCACTGAGGAGGCCCACGCGCTGGGGCGCCAGATGGGCCTTCCTCTGGTCATCCGGCCTGCCTACACCCTGGGCGGCAGCGGCGGCGGAATCGCCAATACGTGGGAAGAATTCGAATCGATCGTGCAGAGCGGCCTGTCCGCCAGCCCCATCTCGCAGATACTTCTCGAACGCTCTCTGGCAGGCTGGAAGGAGGTCGAGTATGAGGTAATGCGTGATGGAGCAGACAACTGTATAACCATCTGCAACATGGAGAACCTGGACCCCATGGGGGTCCACACCGGGGACAGCATCGTCGTCGCGCCCAGCCAGACCCTGACCGACAAAGAATACCAGATGCTCCGCACCGCCAGCCTGAAGATCATCCGTGGTCTGGGCATTGAGGGCGGTTGCAACATCCAGTTCGCTCTGCGCCCCCACCCGGTGGTGGTCGACGAATTGTCCCTGCCCGATACACTGGAGTCCGACTACTACGTGATCGAAGTCAATCCCAGGGTAAGCCGCAGTTCAGCCCTGGCCAGCAAGGCGACGGGATACCCTATTGCCCGTGTGGCGGCCAAGATAGCCGTGGGAAAGCGGCTGGACGAGATACCCAACGCCGTCACAGACAAGACCAGGGCCGCATTCGAACCTGCCCTGGACTACTGTGTCGTCAAATTTCCCCGGTGGCCGTTTGACAAGTTCCCCAACGGTGACCGGCGGACGACGACCCAGATGAAGGCCACAGGCGAAGTGATGGTCATTGACCGCTCATTCGAGTCGGCTCTGCAAAAGGCTGCCCGCGGTCTGGAGTTGGGCGGGCGGTCCCTTCTCTGGGAACATCCTGACTGGCGGGATGCCCAGGGCGTAGACCTCGAAGACCCGCGTTTCGGACCCAATGACGAGCGCCTTTGGGCTCTCATGGCAGCGATACGGAGAAACATAGACGGGGAAACGCTGACTCGCCGCACTTACATCGACCCCTGGTTCATCAGCGCGCTGGAGCGCATTGTAGGCATGGAACGCCGCCTGCTCTCCGAACCGTTGACTCCCCAGTTGCTGCTTCAGGCCAAGCGCCTGGGGTTCTCCGACGACCAAATAGGAACGCTGGCTGATGTCCTCCCCGAGCAGGTCCGGAATCTGCGAAACGCATGGGACATTCGCCCCGTTTACAAGACCGTGGACACCTGCGCCGCCGAGTTCGAGGCGGTTACTCCCTATTACTACAGTTCCTACGACCAGGAAAACGAGGCCCTGCCCCTGCCCGGCCCCAAGGCCATAGTCATTGGCAGCGGCCCAATCCGTATCGGCCAGGGGATAGAGTTCGATTATTGCAGCGTCCATGCGGCCTGGGCATTGTCCCGAAACGATGTGCGCAGCATTATGATCAACTCCAATCCCGAGACGGTGTCCACCGACTTCGACGCCAGCGACCGGCTCTACTTCGAGCCTCTCGACGAAGAATCGGTGAGGGACATCATCGAGAACGAGGCGGGTGATGACGACCCGCCTCCCTGCGTGGTCCAGTTCGGAGGCCAGACTGCCATCAACCTCTCCCAGTCATTGGCGTCGGCGGGCCTTCCGATCCTGGGTTCCAGCGCGGAAGCCATCGACATCGCCTCCGACCGCCATAAGTTCGAGGAGTTCCTCGCCCGCCTGGGTATCCCTCAACCACCTGGCGCGGCCGTAAGTTCGGTGGAGGAGGCGTTGCGTGTCGCCCAGAACATTGGCTACCCGGCCGTTGTTCGCCCCAGCTATGTCCTGGGGGGACGGGCCATGGAAATCGTCCAGAACGCTTCAGAGTTGATCCGTTACCTGACAGTGGCCGTGGAAATCGCGCCTGACAAGCGGGTGCTGATCGACCGGTATATCGAGGGCAAGGAGTGTGAGGTTGACGCCGTATGCGACGGCAGCCAGGTGCTGATTCCCGGCATTATGGAACATATTGAACGGGCCGGGGTCCACAGCGGCGACTCAATGGCTATCTATCCCGGCCTGAACCTGACTGAGGAAGAGGTCGACACTATCGTCGACTACACGACCAGAATCGGCCTGGCGCTTGAAGTCCGCGGGCTGATGAACATCCAGTTCGTCATCCAGGGTGGCCCCCCCTACCGCAGCCCGCAACAGGGGGCGGAAGCGGGGTGGGGACGGGATGCTGTCGGCGCCGCCGAAAGCTCCACAGCGGTTTACGTCCTGGAAGTGAACCCTCGCGGCAGCCGCACGATTCCCTTCATCTCCAAGGTAACCGGCGTGCCGGTGGCCTCGATGGCGACGCGGGTCATGCTCGGCCATTCCCTGGAGCAACAGGGATACCAGGGAGGGTTGTGGCCCCGGCAACGGCTGGTCGGAATCAAGGCGCCTGTATTTTCTATGGGCAAGCTGGTGGGCGTGGACTGGCATCTGTGCCCCGAGATGAAATCCACCGGGGAGGTGATGGGAATTGACTGGGACTTCGGCAGCGCCCTGTCCAAAGCCCTCATGGCCGCCAACCTGAATCTCAACAGCCAGTCTTCGGTCCTGCTCAGCATTGCCGACCACGACAAGGCCGAATCCGTATCCCTCATCCGGGCGTTGCACCAGGCCGGGTGCCGTCTCTACGCCACCGAGGGAACGGCGGCAATGATCTCGGCAATGGGTATGCCGGTAACCACAGTCAGCAAGATGCTCGACGAGGGAAGCCCCAACGTAGTAGACGTGGTGAACGACGGCACGGTCACTGCTGTGATAAATACCCTGTCTGGTGACACATCCGTGATGCAGGACGGGTTCCACATCCGCCGCGCCGCCGTGGAGCGTCAGACCCCCTGCTTTACATCCCTGGACACTGCGCGCGCCGCGGTGGAAAGCCTGTTGATGGGAGAAGGGGCCTATAGCGTCAAATGCACCGGCGAATATCGCAACTCGGTGTGACTCCCACTTCTGAAAGTCACGAAGTCCCGCTGGAAACGCTGGTTGACATGAGACGTCAGGACGTCTCATACTCTCCCCATGTGTACACGCCTTAAGAATCCCCCTGGGCAGGTCCGGGATGCCATAATCAAAGTGCTGGAAAAGTCCGCCGGCCCCCTGACCGTCAAGGAGATTACGGAGCGGGTGGCTGGCGAAATTGGCGCGACACCGGCATCCTCAGTACGCTCGTACCTCCGGCTCAATACCCCCGGAACATTCGTAAGGGAAAGCCGGGGACTATACCGGGTCCGGGACTATCCGGCTAACCCGCGGCAAAAGTATTTCGGGCGTTTGGCAGACCGGGAAGCTCCGTTTGTTTACCGGCAGTCGGTACTTCACAACGACGATTGCTTCTCCTGGATTGCCGGACGGCCGGAAAACTCCATCCACGCCGTTGTCACAGACCCCCCTTATGGCCTCCACGAATACACCGACGAGCAGCAGGCCAAACTAAGGTCCCGCAGGGGCGGTGTCTGGAGAATCCCGCCTTCCTTTGACGGGAATACCCGTTCCCCACTGCCCAGGTTCACCACATTGGACGAGAACCAACTTGCCGCGATAGCCGATTTCTTCTACGTTTGGGCAGATACGTTGAGACCTGCGCTTGTGCCCGGCGCGAACGTCGTAGTCGCGTCCAACCCCCTTGTATCACATATCGTATCCACCGCCCTGGCAAAAGCCGGGCTCGAACGCCGGGGAGAGATAATACGCCTGACCATGACCATGCGCGGCGGCGACAGGCCGAAGGGCGCACATGAGGAATTCCGCGATGTCAGCGTGATGCCCAGGTCGATGTGGGAGCCGTGGCTGTTGTTCCGAAGACCGCTGGAAGGCAGGGTCAGGGATAACTTGAGGCGGTGGGCAACCGGCGGTTTCCGGCGCCCCGGCGAGGACAAGCCCTTCGGGGACGTCATCCCCTCGCTTCCCACAAGGGCTGCTGAACGGGAACTGGCCCCTCACCCCAGCTTGAAACCCCAGTCCTTCCTGCGCCAACTGGTCCGGGCGATCCTGCCCCTGGGCCGGGGAATCATCCTTGACCCCTTTGCCGGGTCGGGTTCCACCCTTGCGGCAAGCAACGCCATCGGTTACCAGAGCATCGGCGTTGAGAAGGACCGTCACTACTTCCTGGTCGCCAGGGAAGCCGTCCCCAAGCTCACCGCACTAACCGTCAACCAGGACGCTGAAGCCTATAGACCCAATTCTCACGAAGTTTCCTGATTCCATCCCGGTGCAGCGTGGCCGTCCGGGTCCCGAGTTCGCCGCGTGGATTCCGCCGGAAGTCGTCCAGGGTAACTTCGCCGAGGTATACCTCGGTAAACGTCATGGGGCTACGGCCGGCGGCCGGTTCCGTCTCGTTATCGACCTCGTAAACAAAGACGCACATCCATTGGTTCCGTGCGCCGTGGGTGTCTACCGCACCCCCACGGTTGCGGGTCGTCTTGACCTCTACGCCCTGGCCGCCCGCCCTCACTGAGTTTTGTGGGTACACTCCCTGAACAACCAGGTCGGGATGCCCGTTGAAGTATTGGTTTTCCACCAATGTCCGTGAGTGAGTGGCCAGGCTGACGGTGAGCATGTCGGATATCACGCCCGACATTATGGCCGGGCGCAGCATATCATCCAGCCGCCGCAGGCCCTTGGATGTCAGATGTTCGTTTACGTCGTAGAAAAAATCATAAACGTCTGTGATTGCCAACCGGAAGTCATCGATTCTCAATTGGTAGGGAAGCTCAAGGCTATGGTTGAAACTGCCTCCATCGACAACATTCCTTACCACTGGCATATCATACGGCCACTGTTTCGTGGTTGGTAGTGGAGTGTTCTACCCGGTGAAAATGCGTTCCCTCAGCGGATAAATCCTACCATTCCATTTCCATACCCAGGCCCCTGGCCTTCGCCTGCTCGTAGACCAGCTTGGCCGCCGCCACATCTGCAACCCCGGTGCCCATCAGCTTGGCGAAGACCACCTGCTCCGGGTTGTCCCGCCCTGTAACCATTCCGGCGACCGCATGGCGCAGCTCAATCATCCGGCTCCACTGGAAGACGCCGCGATCAACCGCGCTGGCCATGTCCCCTGCTTCTATGGGGGCCTGGTCCGCCGAGTCCACGAACACCTTGTCGGCCCTGGCCAGCATCGAGTCCGTCACTTCCTGGACCCGCCAGGTGGTCGGGCCCGCGCCGATGACCGTAGCCCCCTGCGAGACCCAGGCTCCGTCCAGCACAGGCTCCGTGGCGGCAGCGATGCAGATGACGATGTCGCTGGCGGTTACCGCTTCCTCCCCGCTGTCAACCGCGCTTACGTCTACGCCCAGTGACTCGCTCATGGACGCCGCGAAAGCCTCCCGGCGCTCCGGGGTCCGGCTGAACGCCTTGACCTTCCCGATGTTCCTGACCCTGGCAACCGCCTCCAACTGAGTGGGCGCCTGGTATCCGGTACCGATGATACCTAGCGTCGCTGATTCCGGGTTGGACAGGTACTTCACTGCCACGCCCGTAGTCGCGCCGGTGCGCAGTTGCCCAAGGCGGTTTGCCTGGGTGTAGCACAACAGGACTCCGGTGTTGGCATCATAAAGGCTGACCTGAAATGAGTATGCGCCACGGACCACGGTGTAGGTCTTGACACCCAGCACGTCATCGTAAAACAGGCCCCCGCCCATCACAGACAGCATTCCCCCGCCGGCAATTATCTTCCGCCGGGGCAGGTTATAAGCCTCGCCATGTCCGAAGTGACGCTGCATAGACTCTATGGTCTCCAACATCTCTCCCATGCCGATGGCTTTCGAAACATCATCGTCGCGCAAGAAAAGTGCCATCCGTCCCTTCCTGATCACTGGTTGTGTGATGGTCTGGAGTGTTGCCCGACCTGGACGCACCCGCTCCGTCGCCCAGTCCAACCGATGGTCGCTCGCCTCGGGGACTCCCTATCCGGGCAATCATTGGACGCCGCTCGGGGACAAACTCACAGCGCTGGGCTCGAGCTGCGGGAACAGGCAAGCGTGCGAACACGCAGACGTGCGGCTACCACGCAAACCGATGCGGGTTATTGAGGGCTGCTGGCGGGGTAGACGCCGCAAGTTCCCTGAGCGGGAACAAGCCGTGGGTTACTTGCCGTCGAAAAAGTCCCGGTTCTTGATGATAAATGGCCGCCACTTCGAGGGAACAGCAAACTCGTCGAAAATGGCGTTAACCGGGCACACCGATTCACAGTAAGAGCAGTCGATGCAAATCTCTGGATCGATGTAGTACATCTCCGCTTCGTCGGTGGTCTGGATACAGTCCACCGGGCAGACCTCTACGCAGCTTGCGTCTTTTACCCCGATGCAGGGTTCTGTGATCACGTATGGCATATACCCGCAACCACTCTGCCGCTCATCGTGGCCACCAACAGGCCACGTGAGCGCAAGCTCAATATAGGTTCGACCCCATTTTCGATTCGGCCAATATATTTTGTCAAGCGATAACATATGATATATTATATCGAATCCAACCGGGAGACGGATTCTATCCGCCACTCCCCGGCCGGCACGGCTGTGTGGAGCCGTGTTCTCAGTCGGTATTAGTTGGGGGCAAGCCTTATGGAACTGCGCGAGTTGATCAGCTTTTACCACGTAGCGCGCCTTCGCAGCGTATCCAAGGCGGCCCGCACCCTGGAGCTTGGCCAGCCAACTGTCACGACCCACCTGCGTAAACTGGAGAGCGAATTCGGCATCACACTCTTCGACCGCATCAAGCGCCCCATTCAGCTCACGTCTGAAGGCGTGACTCTCCTGGAGTTGGTGACGCCCGTAGTCCAGGCGGTAGATACTCTAAAGACCCAGATGGACTACTCGGAACGGCTGGGATCCTTCGTAGTCGGAGCATACCACGACCTGCTGATGCACCATCTGCCCAGGGGCATCCAGGAGTTTCGGTCCCAGATGCCGGATGTGCGGATCCGCTTGCTGGCGCGCCCATATAACGGGCTGATCACCCTGGTCAAGTCGGGCGAGTTGGACCTGGCATTTTGCTCTCCCCCTCCCGCCGACGATCCATCTTTAGAGTTCCAGGAACTGTTCGAGTACAACGTGGTCCTGATGACCCCACCTGGACACCCGCTATTGGAGAGCCACCCCGTACAACTCCAGGATGTAGCCGAGTGGCCGCTGATCCTCTCCGGCCCGGAGAGCCTGACCCGACAAAAGGTGGAGGGTACGCTGAAGAACCAGGGAATCAACTACGAGGTCGTCCTGGCTATGGACGACACGGAGTCGATCAAGCGATATGTGGAGATTGGGTTGGGAATGGCCATCGCGCCCGACTTCACTCTTCACCCAGAGGACCACGACAAGTTGGGCGTCGTGCGCCTCGACCATATCTTTCCCGGGTCGGTCATCGGCGTCTGCACCCTTCGGGGCAAGTTCCTGGGAAGGGCGGTCCGCAGCTTCATAGAGGCAATGTCAGACCAACTTCGGGGCTACCACGCTGAGCTTTGGGAGTGGGTCCGCTCAGACGACGACCAGATGGCTTCGGTGGTTCCATCTGACCACTGAGTCCGGCCATTGCAGGCGCATCAGGTCAGGTCTGGACCTCAGCCTGCCCGGATAACCTCCCGTACTCTGCGCCGCAGGTACGAGCGTGCAAGCAGCAACCGGCGGCGGCACTTCTGGCATGTTACCCCAATATCCGCCCCCAGCCGGGTAACCTCCCAAAGGTGATTACCGCATGGATGTGCCTTCTTCATGCGTACCACATCGCCGATTTTGAGGTCTAGGTCCATCCCTTCCCATCGGCCTCCAACACTCGGTTGATCCCGTCACGCAACTTCTCCGCTTCCGTTCGGGCTGACGCGCCGAAGTCGCGGTCCTGTGACGCATAGATGATTCCCCGAGAAGAATTGACGATGGCCAACCTTCCTTGCGAGTCTACGCCGTTGCGCACTACCGCTTCCAGCCCGCCACCCTGGACCCCTACGCCCGGGACCAGCAGTGGAAGTCCGGGGCATAGCTGCCGCACCTCTGAGAGCTGCTCCGGATATGTAGCGCCCATGACCAACGCCAGATTTCCATGTTCGTTCCATCCCGACACGGTCAGGGCCAGGTGGTGATACAAGGGGACCATCCCATTCGGAGTGCTTACATGAAGATCTTGAAGATCACCGGACCCGGGATTTGAACCACGGCACCAGACAAACACACCGCGGTCTGGATCGACCATGAATGGTTCCAGGCCGTCTTTCCCACCCCAAGCATTGACTGTCACCGCGTCGAACCCCCAAACGCTGAACATGGCCCTTGCATACGCAGCGGAGGACACATCAATGTCCCCGCGCTTTGCATCCGCAATGATTATCACTCCGGGCGCCTGGGCGCGAATATAGTCGATGGTGCCCTGCAACGCCCTTAGACCCGGCAAACCCAGGGCCTCATAGAACGCCAGGTTGGGCTTGTACGCGCACACCAGGTCATGGGTGGCGTCGATAATGGCCCGGTTGAAGTCCAGAACGTCAGGCACTGGCATCCGCTCCGGGTCAACGTCCAACCCAACACAGACCAGGCTCCGCTTGGCCTCGCAGGCTTGATTCAATCGTTCAACGAATGACGGCATAGGTACATTATAGGGCCCGCACCGTACCCAGCACATCCATTTCATCTCGATACTTGTCACATTGCCCGGTCCAACGCAAGTTGTTAGGATTGGCGGTGACCTCAACAGCGAGGCCAACACGAAGGATACCCCCGTATGCAATTGGGTCCCGGCTTAGTGGACGGCATATTCATTAGACGGTTGAACCGGTTTGCAGCCCTGGTGGACGTGGGGGGACAGGAGGTCATGGTCCACGTTGCCAACTCGGGCCGGATGGGAGAGATGCTGGTCCCCGGCTACCGGGTCAAGCTCAAACCTGTACGGGGTGAGCATCGCAAGACCAAGTTCGACCTGGCCCTGGTCCAAACGGAGGACACGCTGGTTTCAGCCGATGCCCGGCTCCCCAACACGCTGGTGGCGGAAGCGCTGGATTCGGGCACGCTCCCCCAATTCAAAGACTATGAGAAGGTGCAACGCGAGGTAACATTCGGCGATAGCCGGCTTGACCTGATGCTGGAAGGCTGCTCAGGACGTAGCTACATTGAGACCAAGTCCGTCACCCTGGTCGTGGACGGAATTGGCCTGTTCCCCGACGCTCCTACCAGCCGTGGAGCCAAACATATGCGCAGCCTTGAGCACGCCGCAGGATCAGGCTACGCCGCTGCGGTGGTGTTCGTAGTGCAACGCAACGACGTTGTATCCTTCGCCACCAATGATGACGCCGACCCGGAGTTCGCCCAGGTGTTTCGGGAGGCGCTGGCAAAAGGCGTGCAGGCATACGCCTACAAGTGCGACGTCAGCGAGTCTGCCATTACCTTGTCCAGTCCCCTGCCAATCCGAATCTGATGCAGGCCAAGATGAACACCCGCTCCGTCGTTGAGGAAGTGGATCATCCGAATGCCTCCGGCATGGCTCCGCGGTGGCATGAGTTTCTGTTGGACGTGTATGACCGGCTCTACCACTGCTACGGCCCCCAGGGATGGTGGCCGGGTGATGGTCCTCTGGAGGTGGTAATCGGAGCAATCTTGACCCAGGCCGCGGCGTGGACCAACGTAGAGCGCGCGTTGAGCAACCTGAAGAACGCGGACTGCATGTCGCTACAGGCAATCCACGAATGTCCGCAGGATGAACTGGCCGCCATCATCCGCCCTTCCGGCTACTTCAATGCCAAGGCCCGTAAACTGAAGGCCTTCGCCGCTCACATCATCCGACATCACGGCGGCCATCTCGATTCCTTCCTCGCTCGTTGCCAATCGAAGCTACGGAAAGAGCTTCTGAGCATCTACGGCATAGGCCCTGAGACCGCCGACGACATAGTCCTGTACGCCGCCCACAAACCGTCTTTCGTTATTGATTCGTACACTCGCAGGATCATCGGTCGGCTTGGGTTCCTCAACGTGGACTTGCGTGGCGACTACCACGAGTACCAAGCACTGTTTCACGACAACCTCCCTACCGACACAACTCTTTTCCAGGAGTATCATGCCCTGCTGGACCGCCATGCCAAGGACACATGCGCCAAAGCGCCCCGGTGCTCCGGTTGCTGCCTCCTCTCCCTCTGTAACACCGGCCAAGCCACCATCACCGACGCATGATGGACCGGGTTAGCGGCCATGAGCCGCCGTCGAGGGCCCGCATTGACCCATTTGGCGGACCGTTGCTATCATGGCCTGCAAAGGCCCCAACGGCAGGTCGTGGCTTATCCCGGATGCTGGGCACCCCTGCCAGAGTCCCATTGACATATTCTCCAGACTCTCCAGGAGGCTGAAGCTATGCAGGTTGCGCGGCTTTATACAGGCGACGACGGCGAGTCCCACTTCGAGGAACTGGACCTTCCCTACGAGAAAATTGCCGACGCCGAGAGAACAGCAATGCAGGATGCCACGGGCATCCAGTTCCGCCGCAATCCTCCCGGCCACTTCAGCGACTTCCACGTCGCTCCGCGCCGCCAGTACGTGATCACCCTCGAGGGGCAAGTTGAGATCGGGCTTGGCGACGGCACCAAGCGAGTCTTTGGTCCCGGGGACGTGATGCTTGCTGACGATCTCACGGGCCGGGGCCACACCACCGGCGTCTACGGCGACGTGACGCGGGTTTCCATTGCCATTCCCTTGGTCGACTAGCCGCCAGCAGGAGGCACCCATGCCTACGGTGCAACTCGACCCCACCCTGGAGATGTACTACGAGGACGACGACTACACCGACCCTTGGCGCACGCCGGAAACCGTTGTCCTCCACCACGGCAACGCCAAGAGTTCCCGCCTCTGGTATGCCTGGGTGCCACTTCTGGCCCGCCAGTACCGGGTAATCCGGCTGGATGCCAGGGGTTTCGGACGTTCCAGCGTGCCTCCGCAAGGGTACGATTGGTCCCTCAGCAACTTCGCCTCAGACCTGCTCGCCCTCCTCGACCACTTGGAGTTGGACAAGGTTCACCTGATTGGAGAGACCGTTGGCGGTACCATTTCTCTCCAATTTGCCTATGAGCACCCCGAGCGGTTGCATTCCCTGACCGTCTGCACCTCTCCTTACAAATTCGCTGGCGTCTCCACCTACCAGGACTATTATCGCCTGGTGCAGGAGAAAGGAGTGGCAGGCTGGGCCCGCGCCACCGGAGACCGGAGAGTCGATCCCAACAGCGACCCGGCCCACCACCAATGGTACATCGAGCAGATGTCCAACACCTCGCAGCGTGTGGTGCTGGAGACCCTGGCCTATCTGTCGACTCAGGATCTGTCGGATGTGCTTCCTCAAATCCAGACACCCACGCTGGTCCTGGTAGCCGAGGACAGCGTTGCCAACAACCCCGACCGCACCGTGGGGATGGCCCGATTGTTGCCCGACGCACGGCTTTTGGAAATACCTGGCACGAGCGGGTACGTGCAGCACTCGGCGCCGGAAAAGTGCGTAGCCGTATGGCAGGAATTCATAGGCAACCTGGGCGGCCGGTAGCCAGGAGTTGCCGCCGCCTTCACAGGGAATTTCTCCCCGGCTATCCAAGTCCAGGTTTCTGGCGGGCCTGCAATGCCTGAAAAGGCTCTATCTGGAATGCTACCACCGTGAGCTTGCCGACCCGATAGACCCCAACCGGCAGGCGATTTTCGATGCCGGGACGGCGGTCGGCGAACTGGCTAGAGAACGATTCCCCGGCGGCACGCTCGTCGAGGAGCCATACTTCGCCCATGCTCAGGCAGTAGCGTCAACGGTGGCCTTGCTGTCCGACCCACACGTTCCGGCATTGTATGAAGCGGCTTTCGCATTCGAGGACATTAGGACCAGGATTGATATCCTTCTCCGATGCGGCGATGGGAGATTCGACCTCATTGAGGTCAAGTCAACCACCAGCGCCAAGCAGGAGCACATCCCGGACGTCGCAGTCCAGATGTATACCGTGGAGGGGGCTGGAACTCCCATTAGACGAGCCTTCCTGATGCACGTCAATAACACCTACGTGTACCAGGGTGGGGACCACAACTTGGACGAACTGTTCTCCCTGAAAGACGTCACGGAAGAGGCCAGGGCATACGCCGCGGAAGAGACGCCTTACGCATTGGCGCAGATGCGGGAGTCACTGCAACTGGCCGAGACATTGGACATCGGCACCGGACGACACTGCACTACCCCTCATACGTGCCCGTTCTTCGGACACTGCCATCAGGGCGAACCGGAACACCCGATTCGGCATTTGCCAGGGTTACGTCAGAAGAATTATGAAGTCCTGAAGGAATCAGGAATCGAGGACATCGGCAGCATACCGCCGGATTTCACCGGTCTCTCCGAGTTGCAGGTCAGGGTGCGGGAGAGCGTAATTTCAGGGAAACCTTTTGCCAGCGCAGACCTGTCATCCAGGCTGGGAGTAATCGATTTTCCGGCGAGCTTCCTGGACTTTGAGACCGTCGGCTTGGCCGTTCCGATGATCGTGGGGACCCGGCCTTACGAGAGTATCCCATTTCAGTGGTCCCTTCACATAATGGATTCCGACGGAGGACTGACGCATCACTGGTTTCTGCACGACGGCCCCGGAGACCCGAGGGAGCAGCTTATAACCAGTCTGCTGGATGCTATCCCTACTCAAGGCACGTTGGTCGCCTATTCCGGTTATGAAGCGGCCGTGATGAAGGGGTTGGCAGAAGCCTTCCCCCAGTACGAGGCACGACTGCTGGGCATATGCGACCGGGTTGTAGACCTGTTACGGATAATCAGGGGCAACTACTACCATCCCGAATTCCACGGCAGCTTTTCCATCAAGTCGGTGCTCCCGGCACTGGCGCCTGACCTGGCCTACGACGATCTGGAAGTCCCGGATGGTTTGGCCGCCTCGGCATCCTACGCCCAACTGATTGCCGGGGAAATGCCCCAGTCCGACAGAGACCGGATAAGGGCCGCTCTGCTCGCCTATTGCGAAAGGGACACGGAGGCGATGGTCCGTGTCTTCAAGGCGCTGTTGGCGGAATCCGGCGGCTAATGCAGCCTTGCCCACGGTCACCAGCAATACTACATCAGCGTCAGGCGCACAAGGGGAAAGGGAAAGTCTCGGCTCCTTAGCCGGGATTGCGTATTCTGACCTGCTAGAAGAGGGACTTGGACTGACCCCCGTCTACGTTGATGCAGGCGCCGGTCACCAGGTCGGCCCTGTCGGACGCCAGGAAGGCAACCATCTCACCGATGGGTTCGGGCCAGCCGAACTTCCCCGCGGGCAGGTTCCGGTCGATGAATTCGGCGACGACCTCCGGGGTATTGTTCTGCTGGAACCGGTCCCAGGTGCTGCCTGGAAAGTCGATGGACCCGGGGGCCACGCAGTTGACTCGCACGTTCAGCGGCGCAAGTTGCAGGGCTAGGTGCTTGGAGAAGGCAATCAGGCCCGCCTTGGCCGTCATGTAGTCGATTGACCCGCCGTGTTCCCGCCCGTAGATGGACGATATGTTGATGATGCGCCCCCAATTCTGTTCCTTCATGTGAGGCAGCACCATCGCTGCCAACCGTACCGCGCAGACCAGGTTTACCTCCAACCCCTCGCGGAACTGCTCAAGGCTGGTCTCCTCGAAGACCACTGAGCCGCGCCGGCCCCCGACATTGTTCACCAGGATGTCGGGATGGCCCAGGTGGTCGATGGTCTCCTGGTGGAAACGAAGGGCGTCATCCTCGCTGGTAACATCGGCCTCGGTGCCGTGGGCCTGGTATCCGAGGCCGCGAAACTCGCCTACTGTCTCCTCCAGCGTCTCAGCGCCCCGGGCACAGATGGAAACCTTGCAGCCTTCCCGGGCCAGCGCCAGGGCCGCTTGACGCCCCAAACCCCGACTCCCGCCGGTGATCATCGCAACCTTGCCTTCCAGTCCCAGGTCCATAGCGGCCTCCATTAACCTGTAGCGTTAACCCAGGGGAACCCCAATACTCAATAAACGCCTTGCGGGCGCCCCCAGTCTAGCAGTGAAATTATAGCGGCTGGACTGACCCCGTGCACCTCGCTGCGCTGGACGCTACCCGCGCCCCGAAACAGCCCAAGCCCCCAGCTAGGTATTTGTGCCTGCCAATGAGATAATCTATAGGATGCAGACCTGTAAACCGATAACGAAGAGATGCAGGCTACGCCCACTTGCGCGCCCGGTAAGGCCATCGTATTTCCAATCAGTTCAACCCAGAACGAAATGACAATTATCCCTGACCGTGGGGCGGCAGTGAGGCCGCACAGCGACCGTTGATCCCATCCAATCGCAACAACCTCGCGGTAACCGCCGCTGACTTCCTGACCCGGCGTTCCGGCTGGACCATCGCCATAATCCTGGCATTGACCGTAGTCCTGCTGATTCCCACGTTCCTGATGCGGCCCATGGAACAGGCTTCCCAAGACCCTGGTGGTCCGGTATTCGACCTGCAAGAACTGGTCAACGACCGCTTCACTACCCGATTTCACATCTACAGCTTCATCGTTGAGGACCGCCAGGGGGATATTCTGCGCCAGGCTCCCCTGTGGGAGCTCTACCAGAATGAGCGGGCCCTGCGGGAATCGGACCTGAAGGGATTCCTGTTCAGCGGGTACGACGTGGACAGCGGCCGGCGTCTCCAGGGCATCTTCACCATCGCCGACGCTGTCCAGGCCCTGCTCAGCCTCGACCCCCGCACCAACATCACCCTGGAAACCGCCACCGACGCGCAGGTAAAGGAAGCCGTGGCCCGCATCCTTGCCAGCCCGGCCGGAGAGTTTTTGCGCGCATCGCTGTCCAAAGACGCCACCTCCCGGACCATCATGGTTGATGGACTGGAAGTGGTGGAGTGGCGCGCCAAAGCCCTGTCGGTCTTCCTGGCCGCAGATAACGAGAAACTGGGTGGCGGCCCATTGAGCATCGGTCTGACCAACGACGCAACCGCGCTGGGGAAGGAGCGTTTCGGTCGCCGGACCCAGGAAATTCTCCGAGGCCAGCAAGATTCCTACCGACTGTGGGGGCTGGCGATTGACGTAAACCTGACCTCACTGGAGCAGGGGCGGACTGCTGTTCCATTCATCGCTGCCACCGTGGTCCTGGTGCTGGTGGTCGTTGGCGTGACCCTCCGCTCCGTCAGGGCGGTAGGCTTGGGATTTTGCGGACTCCTGATCCTCTTGGTCTGGCTAAAGGGAATATCGAACCTGATTGGACTGAAGTCGTCACTAACTCTGGACCTCATCGTGCCAATAGCCATGATTTCCCTGGGCGCCGACTTCATGATACACGCCGTCCACAGGTACAACGAGGAACGGGAACACTTCCCGCACCCCGCCCCCGCGTTAAGGGCCGGGCTGGCAGGCGTTATGGGTGCGCTGGTCCTGGCCACCCTCTCCGACGGCATCGCATTCCTGGCCAATGTGACCTCTGGCATCGAAACTATCATCGGTTTCGGCATAGCAGCGGGGGTTGCTGTCCTGTCCAGTTTCGTAATCATGGGCATTCTCATCCCTCTGGCGCTGATGCGGTTGGACCAAAGGAAGGCTCCTAATTATTCTCAACTCACCCCAGTGGAGGACAGGCAGGATGCAGGCGAACCCGTGGGAGCTCATCCATCACGTAGCCGGATCGCCTGGGTGGTAGTCGAGTTGGCAAAAGCCCCCTGGGCAGTGCTGCCGCTTGCCGCAGTAATAACATCGACAGCAGTCTACTTGTCCTTTCAACTGGAACCCAAGCTGGACATCAAAGACTTCTTCGACTCCGATTCAGATTTCGTGGTGGGTCTCGACAAACTGGAGGAACACACTTCCGAAACCGTGGCCGGTGAACCAGCGGTCATCTACGTGGAAGGCGACCTTACGGCACGAGAGTCGCTGGACGCCTTGAAGGACTTGCTGGACCGACTCTCGGCCAACGAGACTCTGGGCAATACCGAGGACGGAAGTGTGTCCCTCTATAACCGGACGGTGTTCGACCTGCTGCGCCGAGTCACCGAGTCCCCTGTTGCCCGTCAGCGGGTGCTGGAGGCAACGGGGGTCTCGATATCCGACGTCGACGCCGACGGGATTCCCGACACCCCCGAGCAGACCCGCGCAGCCTACGACTACATGATTGACAATGGAGTGCCCCTGGACGGGCAGACAACGGCGTATGCCCCCCTTCAGGTGCGGGAAGTGCTCTACCACGACGGCGAGAAACAAGCCATCATCTTCATCATCGGAGTGCTCGGTTCCCGGGAACAGGCCAACCTGAGGAGGTCTCGGGAGTCGCTTGAGCAGGACCTGGCGCCCTCACGCGAGGTGACATCCATCACGGAAGCTCGATTTACCGGCTCTCCCTTCGCACGTGAAGCAACCCTGACAGCTACCACGCGGGCGCTTACGATATCATTGCCGGTTGCGGTTGCGGCCTGTCTGTTGCTGCTCACAATCTGGATGCGTTCATTCGGCTTCGCCGTGGTGACCATAGTCCCCATCGGGCTGGTCGTGTCGTGGCTCTACGCCTTCATGTACCTGGCCGGGTACAGTCTCAACTTCGTCACCGCGACGATAGCCGCCGTTTCAATCGGGGTTGGCATAGACTACTCCATACACATGACCCAACGCTTCCGACAGGAGCTGGCGAAGAATTGTTCGCCAGTCCCGGCCCTGTGGGCCGCCGCAACCGGAACTGGGGTCGCACTGGCGGGTTCGGCGGCGTCCAGCATCATTGGGTTCGCCGTTCTGGGATTCGCTCCCATGCCCCTCTTCTCCACCTACGGCGTGATCTCGGCGGTAATGATATTGATGGCCGCCATTGCCTCGCTGTTAGTGCTCCCATCCCTGCTCCTCATCGTGGCCCGTCTGAAACGGAGCCCGTGAGATTCTGACCCGCCGTGGATGGGAGTTCCCACAAAAGCGGCGTGATATAATACCGCGAAGCAAGCGGCGACCGGCGAAGTCTGCCGATTCTGCCTCGATTCCCAGACCAGGGGGCCCCGGATGATCAAGCGTTTCTCGGTGCTGTATGTAGGCCAAATAGATCTGGACAATCCCGGCGCTGACGGCACTCCGGCCAATGACCGGCGATACCCCAACGAACAGTTGGTCCAGGCCTACGAGCACGCAGTAAATCTGGCGAAGCACATGGACCAGCTTGGCTACTACTGCATGTGGACCGCGGAGCACCACTTCCAGAGGGAAGGCTATGAATGCTTCCCCAACCTGATTCTGCTTGGGGTCCATCTGGCTGGCCAGACCAAACGGCTTAAGTTCGGCTCCGCATTCAATATCGTCCCGATGTGGCACCCACTCCGGCTGGCCGAAGACTTCGCAATGGCGGATGTCCTTACGGGGGGGCGACTCATCTTCGGCGTAGGCCGGGGCTACCACTCCAGAGAAGTGGAGACCTTCGGCGCTCCGGTAATCGACAACGACGCCAACCGCGAGCTCTTCATGGAGCAGATGGAGGTCATCCTCAAGGCCTTCAACGAGGAGTCTTTCAGCCACAAGGGAAAGCACTATACCATTCCCGCCGACGTGCCTTACCGTGGTTACCAATTGGAAGAAATAACGATGGTGCCCCGGCCACTCAACCGCCCGGTTGAAATCTGGCAGCCCATAGCCAGCGGGCGCACCCTTGAGTTCATCGCCAGTCAGGGCATCAAGGCAATGGTTGCCCTGACCGGGGAGGCGCTGGTCGAGCAGATGTTCCGCTCTTACCAGGAGCACGCCCGGAATGCAGGCCGGGACCTGCTCCTGGGCCAGGATATGGGCTTAGGTCTTGGCTTCTACATAGCCGACACTCAGCAGGAAGCGATTGGCCGTGTGCGCCCATATCACGACGAGCGGTACAAGTGGTTCGCTCCCTTCGGGTTCGTCCGGTACACCGATTCCCAGGGCAGGATGTGGGGGACACCCGGGGCGCCTTCCCGGGTGCCCACCATTGAGGACGGGGTGCAGCAGAAGGTGTGGATCTGCGGGCCGCCGGACCAGTTCATAGACTTTCTGCGCGAGCAGGAACAGAAGTATCCTGGACTGGAGGACATAATCCTCCAGTGGCCGGAGGGTATGCCCTGGACAGAGTTCCGAGACCAGTTGACGCTGTTCGCAAGGGAAGTTATGCCAGCCTTCACAACCTCGGACGAAGCATCCGTAGCGGCTCCCGCCTCCGACGGCGGCTGACAGGCAATACCCTGGCTCAGACCGGAGACGGCTACGCTACCGCCAAATTCATCCGCCGGGTGAATAGCGTCACGCTGCGGACCGCACCCGCTCCCAGGGAGTCCCGGATTGGCTAACCCTGCGCACGTTGCCCTGGCCAAGCGCGGCGCCGGGGCCGTGGGACGGTACAGGGCCGGAAGTCAGTGGATACGGCGTCAGCTTGACCTGTCAGGCGCGATGCTGAGCCGGGCAAAACTCACCGGCGCAGACTTCGCACACGACAACCTCAGCCGCATCGACCTGACCGGTGCGGACATTCACCTCTCGGAATTTGCAGGCGCCAACCTGCGCGGCGCTCACCTGTTCCGTGCCAATGCGAGCCGCAGCGATCTCCGGGAAACCAACCTCACCGGAGCCTCTCTGGTCCGCGCCGATCTCAGCGGCAGTTGCCTCATCGGGGCCAGCCTGCGCGGCGCAGACCTTTCTTTCGCCGACCTCTCCCGTGCCGACCTGGAGGGCGCCAACCTGTCCGGCGCCAACCTGACCTCGACCAGGCTCTCCTGGGCCAACCTCACCGGGGCAGTCCTGAGAAGGGCGAGGATGAATGGGACAATCCTCGATCTGGCAGACCTCAGCGGCGTGGAAATGCGGGGAGCAACCCTGCACCGGGCTACCCTGGACGACTCGATATTCGACGGGGTATGCCTGGAGATGACCCTGATCGCCGACTGCGACCTGAGCCGTGTGCTTGCCTTGGAGCGCGTGCATCACTTGGGCCCGAGTATCATCGGCGCAGACTCCCTGGGGAGGTCTCGCGGCTTGATACCCGAATCATTCTTGCGGAGCGCAGGGGTTGCCGAGGCCCTGATCGCGTCACAACCCCGGCTGCAGGGCTTCCAGCGGTCCGACCCGCGGGTGTTGCTGCTGGGCTCGGTGAAGGACGCGAGTTTCATTGAGCGGGTCCTGGAGGACCTGCGGAAGTCCGGCAGGCTGTGCTGGAGCCTCTACGTGGACGACGAACCGGCGTTCAAGGACCAGGGAAGCGTGGAGGAGAAGGCGGCATACTATGACCGCTTAGCCTTGGTCTGCTCTGCCAACTCTTTGCAAAACCCGTTCGGAAGCCGGTCATTCACAGAATTGTTCCGGAGTGAATCACCAGGCCGTTCACTTCTCCCGTTGGCCATAGATGACCAACTCTTCCGAAGCGGCGAACCGCTGTGCCTCGAACTGCGCGCCCTGGAAACCGTGGACATGCGGGGTTGGGAAGATTGGGCCGTGTACCAGCGCGGGCTGGCCGCCCTGGCGGCGTCCCTGGGCGCCGGGACCGCTCCCTGCTCCAACTAGCCTTCCCATGCCGTAATGCGTGTGCCCTGGATACCCTATTCTTCTACCGGTGTGTCCTTATCCAGCATTAGACAGGGTTCGCCCCATTGATTGGAGTCGGATACATCCCATCCGATGGCGGAACCCGCGGGCCGCAACCGGATGCCGTCGTCTCCCCCGTACACCAGGAGTATCACCCCGTCACCGGAGTCCTCGGAGAGCGCGGCCATTGCCGGGCACGGGCCATCTTCACCCCAGCCGGTCACATCACACCAAACGTCCTCCCCCAACTGGTTGGCGGTGAACACCCGGTTTATCGTCCTGGGTTCCGACAACAGGTCAAATACCCTGTTTAGGTCCATCGGGCTGTTTTCCGCCGACACGACTTCGACTTCCAGAAGCATCCCAGTCCCCCATTCCGGTTCTAGGCCGTTGCAATGCTACCGGCGATTCTAGCACATGGGCCACAACTCCAAGCCTGCCCTGCAAATGCCCGCAGATGGTCCCACCGCAGATGGTCCCAAAGAAGCGCGAAGACCAGGTGGAGCGGGGTGTTAGCATAGGGGGAACGCAACGGCCGCCACCTTGTCCTCGGCGATTGACTCACCATGTGACCACAGCTAGTATACTGGCAAGTCTCCAGCCCACCGGGCGAGTTTGAGCGTTGTCTGGCCGCCGCAACCTGCCAGCCGGAGGAGCATTATGGCCACCGGTATTTCCACCTACCGGCCCCTGATCACCGGAGTTACCCACATGGTATCGACAGGCCATTACCTGGCCACATCGGCGGGCTTCCGCATCTTGGAGCAGGGGGGCAATGCCGCCGATGCCGGGGTTGCCGCTGGCATAGCCCTCAACGTAGTGCTGCCCCAGTACACCAGCTTCGGCGGTGTGGCTCCAATAATCATTCACGATTCCCAAAGGGGAGAGATAGTGCAGATCAGCGGCCTGGGCCGTTGGCCACAGGAAGCCAGCATCGACTACTTCATGGAACACGCCGGTGGAGATATGCCTCCCGGGGCGCTCAGGACGGTGACTCCCGCGGCTGCTGACGCCTGGCTCACGGCGTTGAAGCTCTACGGGTCCATGAGCTTTGAGCAGGTTGTAACCCCAGCGCTGGAGTTGGCCGAGGGAGGATTCCCGATTCCCTTCACGCTTCACCGCGCGCTGGTTCGCGCAGGTGACCCACTGGCTCATGACGAGGGCGATTCTCGCCACTGGCGCACCACGTCCAGCGTCTTCTATCCCAACGGCAAAGCCCTCGATCCGGGTGATATGCTGGTGCAACCTGACTTGGCCCGTACGTTCCGGCGATTGATTGAGATTGAGCGCAGCCACGCCTGTCAGGGCCGGGAAGATGCGATTCAGGCGGCCAGAGACTTCTTTTACCTCGGGGACATCGCCCGCGAGATGGTGGATTTCTGCCGGTCGCAAGGCGGCCTGCTGTCCCTGGAAGACTTGTCCGGATTCAGCGTCGAGGTACAGCCCCCGGCCGCAGGAAGTTACAAGGGTATCGACGTTTTCACCTGCGGACCCTGGTGCCAGGGACCGGTATCCATTCAAGCCCTCCAAGTACTGGAGAGTTTCGACCTGGGGGCGATGGGCCACAACAGTCCAGACTACCTGCACACGGTCATCGAAGCCTTGAAGCTCGCCTTCTCGGACCGCCACCACTACTATGGCGACCCCGACTTTGTAGATGTCCCGCTGGAGGGTCTGCTGTCCAAGAGCTTCGCCGCTGAGAGGGCCAACTCGATCAATCCCGGCTCAGCGTACCCCGAGATGCCCAACCCTGGAGACCCCTGGGTGCATCAAGGCAACGTGTCAAGAGCCTCTAAGCTGACGAAGCCGGAGCCTGTAGGCGGCGCAATCCCCGCCGACACCAGCTACGCCTGCGTGGTGGACCGCTGGGGCAACGCATTTTCCGCGACCCCCAGCGACGGCATCGGGGGCGCGCCAGTCGCCGAAGGACTGGGTTTCGTGATCTCGCCCCGCGGCTCCCAGTCGTGGCTGGATCCGGAACATCCCTGCGCCATTGCCCCCGGCAAGCGTCCCCGGCTCACGCCCAATCCCGGCCTGGCCATGAAATCCGGGAAGGTATGGATGCCCTTCGGCACTCCCGGCGGCGACGTGCAGTGCCAGTCAATGGTGCAGCTATTCCTGAACGTCGCTGAGTTCGGCATGGATGTCCAGACGGCGATTGAAGCCCCCAGGGTCTCCACCTGGAGCTTCCCCAACTCCTTTCATCCCCACGCCTACCATCCGGGCTTGGTAGGAGTCGAGGGACGCATCCCCTCGGAGACCGCCGCCGAACTGGAGCGAAGGGGCCACCGGACCGAGGTCTGGGACGAATGGACAGGCCGGATGGGTTGCCTCTGCGCCATCGAGGTCGACCTTGAACGGGGTGGCCTGTCCGCGGGGTCTGACCCACGCCGCGACGGCTACGCAATGGGCCGGTAACCATCGAAACCCGCCGTCTCCGATTCCTGGTGCAAGCTGGGCCGCAGCACATGGTGAACCATGCCTAGCAGCGAAGTAGCGGACGTACTGGTAATCGGGGCCGGCGCATCGGGCGCGGGGTTCACCTGGAGCCTGACCCAGGCAGGGATCAAGGTCGTCTGCCTGGAGCAGGGCGGCTGGGTGCCCAGGGGATACCTGCCCGTGGGAGACCCCGCAGCGCCCCTGCACGGCCAGGCCGGTTTCCACTCCGACCCCAACGTCCGGGGCCTGCCCGAGGACTACCCGGTAAACGACCGGGAGACTCCCATCGCCCCGTTGATGTACAACGCGGTGGGAGGCAGCACCATC
>DAOUJS010000020.1:0-38786 GCA_034422355.1 Dehalococcoidia bacterium
TACGACTGGGAATCGATGGTCATCGGCTTCGGCGGCGGCTCCGAACCCCACTTCAGCATCAACTTGTGGCACAGCAGCGGTAACCTGCACCTGTGGCATCCCAACCAGACGGATCCGGCCACGGAGTGGGAAGCCGAGATCGACTACCTCTACACCCGGGGCAGCCAGGAACTGGACCGGAAGCGGCGCATCGCGCTGTACCACAGGGCCCAGGCGGTTGCGGCCGAAAACGTGCCGGTCATCTACACTGTCCACCCCGAACGGATCTCAGCGGTCCGCAACGTGTTTGGCAACACCACCGCCACCCTCTACGGCCTCTGGGACACCCGCTACCTCTACCGCATCGACTAGGGACAGGCGTGTCGGAAACTTCCTGGCGGGTCTGGCCAACCGGAAGGACGAAGTGAGACGGCGCTGCCGGAGGGTGCTGCAATTGAGGCCGAGGCGCTCCTGCAAGACTCCCAGCCCAATTCCAGCCTTCCGGCAAATGCGCATCCCACCGTGGCTTTGGTTTAGGTCCTGGCAAGCAACAGACTGAACTAATAGTCCCCTTCTGAACCATAAATCCCTGTTGAACCGAAAGTCTTATGTGAACCACAAGTCAGGGTTGAATCAGAAGTAGAGCGGCTGAATCAAAAGTCTGGTTCAAACGCTACTTTAGGTCCAAAGCCGGCGGGTTTCGGGAATAGCGCCAGGCTGGATCCGCTGCACAGTCCGGAGGCGTCCCGGCTGTCACTTGCGAGTCTCCACAAGCAAGGGAGACATAGCGATATTGATAAGGGAGAGACCGGCTAATTTCTTCGCATCGCAATTCTCGAAAGCGATGACCTGGTTCTCACGGTCAAAGTCCACAACGACTCTAGGTAGAATCTCCTTCGACCCCTTGGCGTGCTTAGCGTCGAGCACAGCGGAGAGTATATCCACATCAGCATCGTAAGCGACTCCCATAGCTCATGCACATCCGCTTCATAGCCTGAAATGTAACACTCTGAGGACCTCAGAGAATTGCTCAACCACGCTCTGCTGATTCGAGGCCGTCCTGCCTAGAAAATCGCTATCGGGTTCACCGGCGATCCCGTCGTGGCGTTCAGGGCCAGCGGTCCGATGGACAACAGGAACTCCCAACGGTTCCGCTCCCGGCACGCTGCCGACAGCTCCTCCAGGTCGGCGTTGTCCAGTATCCACACCCCCATTGCCACTATGCTGACCTGGTGTATCGGGTTGGACAGCTTGGGATACTGCTGGGGCGACACATCATTCCCCGTGTCCGAACCCAGCATCGCAATGTCCCGCTCGTGGAAAAGCGGAAGGCAGGCAGCCTGGCAGGCCGTGGAACCCGCTGAGCGGTCAACCGGCCCTTCAACGTTACGTCGGTGCAGTTGGCCGGTGCGCACCAGCAGTACGTCACCGGGTTCCACCCTGAACCCGCACCGTTCCTCCGCTGCCAGAATATCCTCGGGCATCGCCCCCTCGCCTCGTTCAATCCAGTCGATGCCCCGTATCATGGGAACGTCCACCAGCACCCCGCGGGTGATGATCCCATCCTTGGCATCCTCGACGGAGCCGACCGTCGCCCCCAGGCTCGTGGATACCAGGTGCGCCGGGTTTCCATTGAACGTCTTGCCCTCCCAGAAGAAGTGGGCCAGGCTGTCCACATGGGTTATCGTGGTCCCGTGGAAGATCATTCCGAAGTAGTCGGTAGCCGCGGCATTGGGCCGTGCGCTCACCTTCTGGCCGGATGCCCAACCTTCCCCGCTCTCGACCATGAAATGGACCGGCGGGTTGGGCGCATCCAGGCTGGCCTCGAACCTAACGGTCCGTGCCAGGGAAACGCGGGTCCCCTCCTGTACCGTGGCCACTGCCGCCTTGACCTTCTCCGGAGTGATTAGGTTCAGGGCCCCTTTGGTCTCCCCTTCTCCCCACCGGCCCCAGTTTGACAGAGACTCGAAATAGCTGAGGACTTCCTCTTCGGTCGGTATTGTGCCTGGCATCTCTTCATTCCTCCTTCAGGTTATGTAATCTCCAATACCGTGCATACCGGAACGTATCTTCGATGGCAAGGGGCAGGTGTTGCGCCTACAGTTGACTACAGCGGCGGAGCAAGATTAACGTCCAACGCCTTTTCGCACCAGCGGGCTGTGGCCAGCAGCTCCTTCTCTCTGAAGGACGCTCCGGCCAGCTGTATCCCCAAAGGCAGTCCTGACTCTGCCAGTCCTGATGGAATAGTGATCACCGGCAGGCCACAGGATGTCCACGGTCCCTGGAACATGGTATTCCCCGTATTGGTGAGGTCGGCCAAGGCAGGAGTGGGCGTTGAGGGGGTCAGCAGAACATCCACCTGTTCCGCCAGCCTGCCCATCTCGACAATAAACCTCTGCCGGTGTTCCTGAGCACGGGAGTAGGCTGCGCTGCTTGTCCGCAGCCCCCGGCCCAGCATCTCCCGTAGCTTGGGTTGGTACTCTGTACCCCTCTTCTCGAACATCGGCTGGTGGAAGGCTGCGCCCTCCACCGCCATGATTACCTGTTGGTCTTCGATGGCGGTCTCGATGCTGCTGGGCAAGGCAACTTCTTCCACCGAAGCGCCGGCCAGCCTGAGTTTCTCCACCGCCGCGTCAGTGTGACGCCGTACCTCTTCGTCTGCGTGGTCCCAGAAGAACTGGCGTACCACCCCAATCCGCGGCGGTGGAGCAGAGTCCAGACCCTCCAGATAGTCTGGCGTTGATTCATGGGAGGCCACCGGGTCCTTCGAGTCCTGGCCTGCCAGAACTTGCAGCAGCAAGGCTGCGTCTTCCACCGAGCGGGACATCCAGCCGACGTGGTCCAGGGACCAACTGACGGGGACCACACCGTACCGGCTCACCCGGCCGAAGGACGGTTTGAACCCGACCACTCCGTTGTAGGAAGCTGGTCGCAGCACCGACCCGACTGTCTGGGAACCCAACGCTACCGGGCACATGCGCGACGCCACACTGACCGCCGAACCGCTGCTGGAACCACCCGGTGTATGGGCAGAGTTCCACGGGTTCAGCGTCGGCGAAGGGTCCATGCAGGCGAACTCGGTGGTCACCGTCTTGCCCATGACGATTGCCCCGGCTGCCTTCAGTAAGGCTACCGTCGTAGCGTCGTGGTCTGGTACGAAATCCGCGTACAACCTGGAACACGCAGTGGTTGGGATGCCGGCCGTGTAGTAGATGTCCTTCAGCCCAACGGGGACCCCGTGCAACGGCCCGGCAGGTGCGCCGCCCTCCAATTCCCGTTGCTTCTGCTCTGCATCCAGAAGCGCCTGTTCCCGGTCCAGGTAGACCCAGGCCTTGAGCCTTGGTTCAAAAGTGTTGGTTCGGTCCAGAAGAGCCTCCATCAACTGAACGGGCGTAGTCTCACCTTCCCTGATCATCCGTGCCGCCTCGGTCGCGGTCAATTCGTGCAGTTCCGGCAATGGAACACCTCCTGTACTTGCATCGGATCAGGACAATTGCTCTGCCGTGCAATTGTACCAGCCAGGCGGGGTTTCCAACTCCCCGGCTCATTCCGGCCGGGCGCTGCTGGTATAATCGCCTCCGGGCTGGTGGCCGGTTCGGAGGCTCATTCGTCCACTACAGCCACGAAAACACTCTCCCCAGTCCACAACAGGACGGGCAATTGGAGGACGCGAAATGGCCGGTTGGGCCGGAGTGGTGCTTGCCGCAGGGCAAGGCTCCAGGATGAAGTCCAAACTCCCCAAGCCTCTCCACCGGATATGCGGGAAAGAGTTGGCGCGTTTCCCGGTGGAGTTGGTCCGCCGCGTTGGTATAGAACGGGTTGTGGTAGTGGTTTCTCCCTCGACCTGTGGCGGCATTCGGGAACTGTTTGGAACTACCGTTGAGTACGTGATGCAGCCCCGGGTCTCCGGCACAGGTGATGCCCTGTCTTATGCTCAGAGTGCGCTGGAGGGACAGGCGGACCATCTGCTGGTGCTGAACTGCGACTCCCCGTTGGTTAGTGATAATTCTATGAGCCGTCTGATCGCCTCTTATTTGGAGGGCCAGGCAACTATCGGTATGCTCACTGCCCGCGTCCCGGCGTCCGGGGACTTGGGTGCAGTCATTCGTGATGGAGACGGCCGGGTTGTAGAAGTGCGCGAGGCCGCTGATGACAACCGTGATCCCTCGGCTCCTGCCGAGGTCAACGGCGGCGTCTACTGTTTTGACGCCCGATGGTTGTGGGGCAATCTGCCCCGCGTCCGCCGCAGCCCGAGCGGTGAGAGGTATCTGACTTCCCTAATATCCCTCGCCTCCGGCGATGAACAGACCGTGATTGCCGAACCCGCCATCGACCTCGCGGACATCCTCGGAATCAATAACCGTGTTCAGCTTGCCCATGCGGAAGCTGTTATGCGACAGCGTATCCGGGAACAGTGGATGCTCGCCGGAGTGACCATCCAGGGTCCCGACTCAGTCCACATCGATAGCGACGTCGTCATCGGTCAGGACACCGTGATTCTCCCCAACACAATGCTCTTGGGGGCAACCCGGGTCGGCGAGGACTGTGAAATTGGTCCCAACTCTGTGGTCAGGGACTCCACCGTCGGCCGCGGATGTCGAGTTACGGCTTCGGTGCTGGAGGAGTCCATTATGGAGGGCGGGTCCGACATCGGACCTTTCAGCCACCTCCGGCCCGGCGCGCACCTTGAATCGGGCGTTCATGTCGGGAACTTCGCTGAGATCAAGGCCAGTCGCCTTGCCTCCGGCGCCCTGATGGGCCACTTCGGTTACATCGGCGATGCCAGCATCGGCCCACAGGTCAACATCGGCGCGGGTGTCATCACCTGCAATTACGATGGCAAAGACAAGCACCGTACCAATGTGGGCGCTGGCGCTTTCATTGGCTGCGACACCATGCTTGTTGCGCCTGTGTCAGTGGGCGATGGGGCCTACACCGGAGCCGGGGCCGTTGTGACCCGTGATGTGCCTCCCGGTAGACTGGCAGTGGGTGTTCCTGCTAAAATACGTGAAAAGACATCAGAGTCCGATTGACCTCCTGGAATTGACCCTCGGGAATGTGGATCCTTGACGATGGCTCCGGCCTCTGCCGCACAGGTGATCCGCGTTTCCTGTGAACAGCTCTCTGGGAACCCGGGAGGGTGAAGGATATTGGACACAGACGATTTACCGGCACTAGCGGTTTTTGCGGTATCCCTCCTCCTGTTTGCGTACTTCAGCTTGGCCCAGTACGCTGCCGCTCCAATTGGCAGCGTCTCCAGAAGCGGCACACCTTTCTTGCGTACCGGTCAGGTCCTTCTTTGGGTCAGATTTGCCTGTGTGATCGCCCTGGCTGTCTCCGGGTTTGGAATCATCCGCGACTACCAGTCTCCCCCTTGGTGGACTCTTCCATCCCTGTCCATTGGCATGATGGCCGCCCTCCTGGCCATTGATCGTCTGACCGCCCTCGCAACGGCTCGGCGTCCTGTCTGGTCGAGACGCCTGCTCTTCCCTATCCTCAGGATCATGGGGAAAGGCTTGGACAGTCCTCCCATGACGCTCGCAGACTCGCTGGTGAGAGCGGAGGTTATCGGTGACGTTCCTTGGGAAGACCCGGCAAGTGGAGATGGCCCGGTCATCACCGAAGCCGATCTGGTCAACATGGACCAGAGAGACCGGGAAATGCTCCGGTCCATCCTTGGCCTCGACAGTTCCACGGCCCGCGAGATCATGGTCCCCAGGCTCGACATGATGACCGTCGAGGTAAACTCTTCCCTGGACGATGTGGCGGACCTGATGGCCCAGTGCGGTCACAGCAGGATTCCCGTGTACGAGGAGTCAATCGACCATGTCGTAGGGATTGTACATTCGCGGGATGTGTTGGCGGCTTTGGCCCATACTGGCACGGACCAAAACCTCCAGTCATTGATGAACCCGGCGTTCATCATCCCGGAGAGCAAGCATTTGGACGACCTTCTGGAGGAATTCCAGGAAAAGGGTGTCCAGATGGCCATCGTCGTGGACGAATATGGCGGGACCGAAGGGTTGGTGACCGTGGAGGACTTGCTGGAGGAAATCGTCGGGGAGATCGAGGATGAGTTCTCCCGGGACCGGGAGCCGCTCTTGGAAGTCACGGAGATGGGAGGTGTCCTGGTGGACGCCCGGGTCCCTACGAATGAGGTGGAAGAGCTATTCGGGGCAAGTATAAACGGCTCTGGTGTGGATACGGTCGGCGGCTATGTGTACCATTCCCTGGGAAGAATCCCTGTAGCCGGGGACGTGGTCACCACAGACCAACTGCGTATCGAGGTTGTGTCGGTATTGGGCAGACGTCTCCGGAAGCTGCGCATTCACCGGATCAGTGGCGGCGGCTTGACCACTAACGGCTGAGATTTGCACGGCGCGTCCCTGCTGGACTCACACGACACTCCGCCGGGATGCCCACACGCCCCGTGACCCGGAGGTCCGGTCTGGCCGGTTATAACCACCCCAGCCTGCGTTAATGCACCGGGGCCGTACTCCGTCCCATCACGCTTCGCACCGCAGGGTCAGGCCGCTCCGTCAGGTCCGGGATAGCCCTGTGCAACCATTGCCCATCACCCTCAAAAGCCTAGCGCCTCTCCTGTCGGGAGAGGCGCTAGGCTTAGTGTACCCTTCGTTTGTCGACCGGACCCAAATACGGCTGAGAGTACCCTAAGTGTCTCCGTTCAACTCTTTGTAGCCGATCAATTCCCCGGAGACTATGAGCCGGTTGTCGTAGACCTGTCCCAGCACACAGGACACGAGGTGTATGGTCGCGCCTCCAGAGCCGTGCAGGTTTATGTTATCTTCATGTACCACCTGGGACTCGGTGAGCCGGTATAGATACTGGCCCTCCTTGCTCTCGGCAATGGCGAAGACATCGCGGTTTTGGTCCTCCCCGATCAGCTCGGGGATCTCCTTGAGATTGAAGAATACGGACCCTTCACCCATGGTGGGCGCCTCGGTATGACCAAAGAACCATGCGCCCCCTGCCTCCCCGGCGTTGGCGGTCTCCTGGATGTGCCCGGCAGTCTTGTCCGGGGTCTGATAGGCCCGGGCCCCGTCCAGTTCCTCGGATTCCAACTCGGTCACTTTGACGTCGATCCCCACCGATGGGACCGATATCCGGGTGGCGGCCAATCTGCTGCCCAAGGGGAAGCTTTGGTTGGCCTCTATAGGTGTAAAGCTCTCCACCAGAGCCCTGGTCTCCGGCGATGCGGCCTCATAGGAGGATGGGTCTGTCCAGAACATCGGCGTCGCGGGCTCGGTGGCCGCATCCGAAGATGCGGCCAGTCCTGCTCCGTTCGCCTTTTCCATCTCCGGCTGGGAACCGGGGAGGCTCGAGGCCATCTCGGCTCTCAAGGCATCCGGGGGAGCTTCTGCCGGTGAGCCTCCGTGGTCCTTGGTCAAGGACTGCTCGGCGCTCGCCGAGGTTCCAGCATTCTTTCCATCCGGACCTACCGGGTCCGCATGTACCGTGGCTCCATAAGTATAGTAGGCTCCAGTCATAACCAACAGCGTCACGCCGAGAACAATGAAAAATACTCCGAGAGCTTTGTTATGGCGTCCACGCCTTATCGATGGATGGAGCAGCGTATAGTCGTAACCTGCTTCCATTGCACCTCCTTATTGTCCAGATTAGGGTGTGTCCGGTCGGGTCCGGCCCGGTGACCGACGAAACCACACCATGCCTGCCCCGGCGCCGAATATAGACGGTCCGATGAGAATGCGAGGTGTTCGGCGCTGAGCGGTTTTACAGGTTGGACGCTACCTGGCTCTGGGTACGTGGTTCGCGCCCGGGGTTATCGGTTCATTGAGGTAGATGTCTCCGTTGCGGATCTTGACGTTGAACCCGCAAGTCGGATTGGTGCAGACCCATGCCTTGTAATGGACTGCCGCTCCCTGCCCTCCATAGTCCGATAAGGGTACCAACTGACCTATGTTGCACATGAGACACTTAGGTATGGCCCATTCTTCCACTTAAACCTCCTCCCAAGTAGACTGAAACCGAGTATAGCATCGCGTTCAAAGCGTCACCAAGCGCAACAGGCGCAACGATTCACCATTTTGGCGCTTCCCCGATACCCTAAGCCCCAGTCTACTTTGGTCCAAGTGAACGGCACGAGTGCCGTCGAGTACGGATTACTCCAGGAAGTCCTTCAGTTTCCGTGATCGGGTCGGATGCCGCAACTTACGCAGCGCCTTTGCTTCGATTTGCCGGATGCGCTCTCGCGTGACGCCGAACTCCCGGCCAACCTCTTCCAGGGTGCGGCTGCGCCCGTCCTGTAGTCCGAAGCGGAGCTGTAGCACTCTGGCTTCCCGGTCCGTCAGGGTGCGCAACACTTCTCCAACTTGCTCCTTCAACAACTGGAACGAGGCTGCATCCGCCGGCGCCGGCGCATTTCTGTCCTCGATGAAGTCTCCAAGATGGGAGTCTTCCTCTTCCCCTATGGGCGTCTCAAGGGATACCGGTTCCTGGGAAATCTTCAGGATCTCCTCCACCTTCTCCGGGGTGATCTCCATCGCCTCCCCGATTTCCTCGGGAGTCGGCTCCCTTCCGTATTCCTGGAGCAGCCGCCGGTGCTGGCGCATTAGCTTGTTGATGGTCTCGACCATGTGGACAGGTATGCGGATTGTTCGGGCTTGGTCTGCTATGGCACGGGTAATCGCCTGGCGAATCCACCACGTGGCGTAGGTACTGAACTTGTAACCCTTCCGGTAATCGAACTTTTCCACTGCTCTGATTAGGCCGATGTTCCCCTCTTGGATCATGTCCAGCAGCGCCATGCCGCGCCCGATGTATTTCTTGGCAACACTTACCACCAGACGCAGATTCGCCTCTGTCAGGTGCGCCTGGGAACGTGCGCTGTCGGCCTGCACTCGGTTGAAGAAACCGCGGAACACGGGCTCCAACTTCTCCATCTGTGCCTGGCGGTCGGGCATCCTCATGGCTGCCGGTAAATCGTTCAAGGTGCAGCCCCTGAATACCCTGATGGCTTCCGGAGGGACCAGCCAACTGTCCAAGGAGAGATTCACGACCTGGCGGTACACTTCCAACGGGTCGTCCTCCAGGGCAAATCCCAGATTGGCAAGCAAGTCCTGGGATACCTCGGCGTCGATCGCTGCCCGCAGCGCTGGGTCCTCGGCAATCTGCGCCAAGGTCATATCATCGGGGAGTTCCAATTGCTCGCTCAACGCGCGCACCAGGACAGTGGAGTCGATCATCCGGCGCAGAAGAGCTTCGGCGACTTCCCAGTTTTGGGGCGGTCGGCCTTCCATTTCGGTCAGCTCGCCATTTAGCGCGGTCAGATGCTTGCCGCCCTCTATCTTCCGGGCCAGAACTCGCTCGTCCTTGGACGTGAGCAGGCGGACCCGCCCGATCTCCCGGAGGTACATGCGCACCGGGTCATCCAGGACTTCAAGAGTTTCCGTCTCCGGCTCCCACTCATAGTCCTCCGAATCTCCATCACCGTTGGCGCTGGCGACCGCATCCGGGGACTTCTCATCCGTCCCGCTATCTCCCCACTGTTCTTCCGTGGCCTCGGTGGTCAACACCTGTGTAACGGATGTGATGCCGTTGGTCTCGGCCAGAGAATCGTCGTCCTGCCTGTCGGTCACTCCCCTTATGATCTCGATGATTGGGTTTGGCCGCTCGGGCGCGTCGGTAACATCCAGGTATTCATCCGGGTTCAGTTGGTTGCCGTTGCTGTGTCTCAGCATTTTCCTCCTCTAGTATGTGCGAACTTTGAGCGTAGTATCTCGGGCGTCCTGATTTTCCTTGATTCGCTGATTGACTTCCAGAACGCCGCTGAATGTGTCCTCTTCCAGGTCGGTCTCCGTGTCAGTGAACCTTGTTTCCTCTTCCCTCTTCAGCTCCCTCAAGTAGCGGTCTCTCATATTTGTTACACAGTCCCTAATCGCCTTGGGCCGCGACAGGAGACCTATCTCCGGGTGTTCCTTCCCAACCAGTTTGTCCAGATATTCCTGTAATTCTTCCCCAATAGAACCTCGTATATACTCAACAGGCTGGACGTCTCCCCGCGTTCGGGCTGATAGCCACCGGCCATATATCTCCCGGTTCTCCGGCCGGTGGAAGTATTCGGGCCGTAACTCCACGACCTCGGTTTCCAGTTCGGGGTGTCGCAGCAGCAGAGACAGACAGAACTCGTCCAGAGGGTCTCCGTCAACATTCGAAAACTCATGCGCAGCCGGATTTTGGCGCGCCCGAGACTGCCTCGTTGGACGCCGTGGTACCGCTGGCCGGTCTATGTTCGACAGGAGGGCTTCCCTGGTCACGCCCAGTTTGTCGGCCAGCATCTGGAAGTATTGGTCCTGTTCAAACCCTGTGGCAACCGCGTAGACCGACGGAAGCACCGCTTCTACCAGTTGAGTCTTCCCTTGGGGAGTGTATACGTCGTACTGCTTCGCTAGTGCATCGATCAAATACTCGACCAACGGAGTGCCGCTTTGGATCAGGCCCCTCCATTCATCCGGAGACCGGCGAATCAGGTCGTCGGGGTCCTCCCCTTCCGGCATCACTGCGATCTTTAGTCCGGCCATCTCCGGTCTCTGGAACAGCGTTGTTCCTCGTGTCCTCCCTGCGACCTGCGACTGTGTCACCTTCCAGGATGATTCCAGGCTGCGCAGCGTCGCCTGCTGGCCCGCAGCGTCGGCATCCAGGGCCATCGTCACATCACGGGAAACCCTCTGCACCTCCTCCACCTGATGCTCGGTAAGCGCAGTGCCCATCGACGCCACCACGTTGGTGAACCCGGCCTCATGGGCGGCGATGGCGTCCATATAGCCCTCTACGATCACGATCCCCTGTTTCCGGGCGGTATCCTTAGCCCGGTACAAGGCGTACAGGATACGTCCCTTGTCGAACACCGGACTCCGGGAGGTATTCAGGTACTTGGGTTGAGAATCGTCCAGGGCCCGTGCGCCGAATCCTCCCAGTTCTCCCTGTCCATTGCGGATTGGGAACATGAGCCTGCCCCGGAAGAAGTCCCGCTGCCGGCCGTTGTCCGCAGTCCTGGCCAGCCCGGCCTGCTCCAGCGCTTGGGAAGGAAAGCCGCGCTGCCGGAGGTGGTCGCCAAGAGACCGTCCATCCGGCGGACTCAAACCCAACTCGAAGTTGGCAACTGCCTCCTTGGATACCCCGCGTCTTTCCAGGTACGCGCGGGCTGCTGCGCCTTGCTCCGACGCCAGAAGACGCTGGAAGAACTGGTTCGCGGCCTCGTTTACGTCGGTGGCGGTTTGCTGTTCGACCCTTTCCTGCCGCCTGGGCAGGGGCACGCCCGTCTGCTGGGCGAGCCGTTCGAGAGTTTCGCGGAACTCCAGGTTCTCCGCCTTCATCACAAAGGAGAAGACATCACCCCCGGTGGCGCAAGCTCCGAAGCACCGCCACGTCTGCCGGTCGGGGAACACGTAGAACGAGGGGGTCCGTTCCTGGTGGAACGGGCAGTTGGCCTTTTGATTGGAGCCGGACCGCTGCAATGTGACGTACCGGGACACCATCTCCGTGATGTCCAGACGGCTCTTGATGTCGTCAATAACGGTCAAATCAAGCAGTCTCTACTACGAAGAAACCGGCTTAGAATATCATCTCAGGCCCCACTCACCTCAATCTGGCGCGCCCCGCAAAATGAGCATTTTTCATGGATGCCAGGATGACCGGTTCCGTATCGAATGGGTCTTGATGGAATCTGGGTGGAGACCACAAAGCGGCCTCAGGCGCTTTAGATTTCCAGGCGCCGGCCCACCGAGTCTAGCGTTTGCTGGCGATGATTCGCTGTCATACAAAAATCGCACAGTTGGCCAAATCTAT
Organism: Dehalococcoidia bacterium; assembly: GCA_034422355.1. GTDB lineage: Bacteria > Chloroflexota > Dehalococcoidia > Lucifugimonadales > UBA3495 > CATOSP01. Next base: position 11,806 of record DAOUJS010000020.1, read on the forward strand.
TTTATCAAGTCCACGTCCCGATTTCAACCATTTCAACAGAGAAAATTGCGAAACTCAGTTGGTTGGGATGGTAGTTACGAATAGCGTACAGGCATTGAAGAATCAGTAATTGGGTTATTGCCACAGGTGTGCAGATTGTGGCCTGATATCAAGGATTTCGGGCATCGTACCATACGAGTAAAAGCCCCGGTTCCAAGACCGGGGCTTTCCATTTGACGTATCCATCTCCTAATAGGCAGGGCCGGTTACCACCATCGGATGCGATGGTATGCGCCTTTGATGATCAGGCACACGCCTCCAAAGATGGTTCCAAAAGCAAGGGTGCCTCCAGCGGCAATGATAAACGTTCCGACCGGTTCCACTATCGCGTGGATTACAATCGAGTGGGTTGCAAACAAAACAGCCCAAATAACGACGCCAATGATGATTCCCACTATCCCGGTCAGAATCGTTCCAACCGACTCTGACTGTTCTTCCCTTCGTTCCATACGCTTTTCGGCGGATTGCTCCGCCCGTTGTTGCTGGATGCGCTCCTTATATTCCCTGTTGAGCCTTGGTAGGTCCTGCTTGACCTCACGGATGAGGTCCTCTACGTAGTCTGGTGTATATCCCTGGTCTACCAGGGTATTGCGGATGTCCTTCTCTGACTTTCGTTGCCGGAATTGCTCGGCAATACTGTCGCGCAGGTTGGTGACCATTACGCACCTCTGTTGGAGTGGGATAGACAATGTTGGCCATCCTACTTGCCTAGCTATTGTCCGTCTGGCTTGGCCTGTTCCTGGGGAGGGGTGGACGGACCGTGGGAGTGCTGTTCGGGGCCGGGTGGCGGGCTGTCCTGGTGTTGCTGTGACATCCACTCTTCCGCTGCGGGTGGGATAGTCCCGTCGTCCGAAAGCTCCGCAGATACGGGGATCGCTATCCTGAAATCCGAGTAGCTGGTTATCTGTCCCGTGTATTCGTCGAAATTTCCGAAACCTGTTGCAATCCATGTCCACCCGTTGTCGGTGTGACCTCCTAGGGGAAACACTTTGCTGCCGTTGAATGCCGTCAATTGCTGGAGGTTGAGAAACATAACGGCCTGATCGTCTATTGCCCCCACGAGCAGTCGATTGTACTGTCCCTTTCCGAGTCTTAGGCTAGGGGCTGGTCCACTTGCCAGGGTGGTGAAGGCTCCGCCCGAGTATTTGACGATTCTCCAATTGCCATCGCTGCTAACATAAACGCGCAGATGGCCGGCGTTGTTGCTGCGTAACATGAAACCGTAAGAAAAGCCGCTGTTTCTGCCGAAAATGCCGCCGTGAGTATAGGGGTTCTTGAACCAAGCTCCGATGTACATATTTGCATAGAGGACGGGGACCAAGCTGAGTTCGATTGCGTTATCTTCTGGTTCATGGTGGAGATGGCCAGCCATGGGTCCGTAAATCGGGACAAGGGCTGTTTTCAGGGATGGGGACCCGCTACTGCGTCCGGCCATGAGATCGGGGAGCCGGTTTTGGACGGTAGTTTCCAAAACCGCATAGTTGAGGCTCTCCGAGCCGCGTAGCTCGAAGGTATTGATACCGATGACCTGGCCGTCGAGGTTGAATAAGGGTCCGCCGCTGCTGCCAGGATTGGTAGGGGCGTCGTGCTGGACAAGCTGGCGGTCGCTCCGGGAGTCGCTGCGGAAAGCGGATACGATGCCCTGTGTAACCGAGGCTGCGTGGCGCAGGATGACTTTGGTGGGTCTAATATAGGCTTGGGGTTGTTGCTCGGAGCGTGGAAATCCGATGGCAACCACCGGATCTCCGACGTTGAGGGCCAGGGAGTCGCCAAACTCTGCGGGGATGCATTGGTTACTCTGGGCGCAGGTTATGCGGACCACGGCCAGGTCTCGCTTATAGTCCACGGCCAGGACCGGGCTATCTTTGAGTTCAGCTATACCGTAGAAGGTGTCTTGTACTATAACCTCGACGGTCTTACTTTTGCCCACGACGTGCTGGTTGGTGATGATGTAGGCGAAATTGTTTTCGACCCTGAATATAACGCCGCTGCCTTGGCTGTCGATTCGGCCTGGGGAGTATCTGTAGATATTGACAACGGAGGGGAGGACGCGCTCGATCATGCTGGATAGCTGGGCGGCGGTGTTGGCCCCGTCCGGGAATTCTGGTGGGAGTGGAGTATCTTGATCCAGACCATTAGGGACAACACCTGCTCCTGTGAGGACGATGGCCATAAGAGACACGGCAACCAGGGATATGAGTGCGCCGGTAAGTTTACGCATAATATTCTCCTCAAGAATCGTTTAGAGCATCGCAGGAGAGCCGTCCTTTACCGGTTATAGGGCGGAGGTTTCCAATCGGCGTACACCCGGCTCCACTCACTACTGGTAATAAACTTGTATTGCTTCAATCTGCCCAGATCGAATTGCGGCGTGACCTGGCGCCAATACCCGGGATTTGTTGGGCATGGTGATACATCCGGGTCTCGGGTCAATGACGTCAACCCCGAGTAATAGCAGTATTCCTTCTCTCCCGTGTATTGGGCGACCATCAGGAAACAATCGCCCCTTCGGGGTACTTTGGCCTCGTTGTTACGGACGTATCCAAATGTGTTTTCGTGGAATATCTCCACCAGGTAATCGCCAGATTTGAATTGCGGCCCGTGGGAAAATGCCGAGCCATACCTGTCCTGCCACGAAAGGCTGCCATACGCTTCAATGCAGCCAACCAGGACAAATGGGGACCCGTCGGCAACCACGTTCCCGATCTTGGGGTCGGCCAGGTTTCCTACTGTTACAACGCGCCTGGGGCCAATTCCCCATTCGGAAAATACCGTTGGCGTGGGAGTTGGCGTCGGGAGCGGCGTAGCCGTCGGGGCGGGAGTCGGCGTGGGAGTTGGTATCGGAGTAGCCGTTGGCCAGGGTGTGGGAGTTGGCCAGGGCGTGGCCGTAGGAAGGGGAGTCGCAGTTGGCGGGATAGTGGCCGTGGGAAGCGGAATTGCCGTCGGGCGCGGCGTGGCTGTTGGGTATGCGGTGGCGGTCGGGTAGGGAGTAGCCGTCGGATATAGCGTATGCGTCGGAATGGGAGTGTACGTTGCAAAAGGAGTATAGGTCGGGTAGGGAGTGGCAGTGGGAGCGGGCGTCAAAGTCGGGAAGGGAGTATACGTGGACTGGGGAATCTGCGTCGGGTAAGGCGTGGTCGTGGGAAGTGGTTCCTGCTCTGGGGCCGGGCATCCGATGGCGGCGAGTATCATGGCCGCTGGAATGAATGCCAGCAACAATTTCCTTGCGTATCGTAACGTCATGGGCATTGGGGGCCTCCGGCGAATCTGGCATGGATTTCGGGATAGTCTGCGCCTACGGTTTCCACTTGGAATAAATGCGCCGCCATTGGAATTCAAAAATGAGCCGGTAGGCTTCAGGGTGACGCAACCGGAACTCCGGCGTCATCTGCTCCCAACCACTGCACCCGAACAGGCTCGGCGGCAGCGATGGCAAACCCGAGTATTCGGTCCAGTAGCAATACTCATTCTCACCCGCGTACCAAACGGCCATCTCATAGCACTTGCCCTTGCTTGGCGAGGTACTGAATCCTGTCACCCGCACCATATGGGAAGTTCTTCCGAAATCTCCATCGTGAGAGAAGATTGCCGCCTTCGATTCCGATTTATATGGCCCTGCGTGGCATCCCACCAGTATCATCGGCTTGCGGTCGTCCCAAAATGGCTCGCTCCCGTCCGTCAGGTTGGCCACCGTTGTCACGCGGCCAGGGGGCGTTCTCCACTTCTCCGCCATAGTGGGAGTAGCCGTGGGAGTCGGCTTGGGAGTGGCCGTTGGCGTCGGGGTTGGCGTCGGCGTGGGAACCGGCGTATACGTAGGCAACGCGGTGTACGTTGGCAACGGCGTAGAGGTGGGAAGGTCAGGCCGGGTGGGAGCGGGAGTCAGCGTTGGCAGGGGCGTATACGTTGGCACGGGAGTAGCCGGGGGCGCGGGTGTCCAAGTCGGGAAGGGAATCTGCGTGGGAATGGGAGTCAACGTTGGAAGGGGAGTTGGTACTGCGGCAGGCGGTCTGGCGGCTCCGCAGGCTGCCAGGGAAAGGGCCAGCAGACCGGCGATAAACAGGTGCAAGAACACGTTGCGCATATAGGACGCCCCCTTGTCGGCTCGCAGACGCGGCAACTTGCAACAGGAACCACTCTGTACATCCCCAATTGGATGAGGAGCTTAAAGGGGGCACGCTACGTGCCCCGATCTGTTTTGTCCGACCTCCTGCTTCGTAGGGGATATAAGTATGGTTCCTGTTGCAAGGCCCACCATACGCCCAGAAATTGAGGATGACAAGTGTCTAATCCAAGCGTATAGCCGTACCTGTTGGGACGTATACGCCAGCCTCCGGACGTTCTTCCACCCGCTCCAGGCAATCGGCTTGGGTGATGGGACAGAAACGGCATTCCGGGTAGCTGGGCGTCCTCCGGCCGGGGGAATCAGCCGCCAGCCGGTTTACCAATTGCGCTTGCCAGCAATATGGGAAGTTCCCGGCGGTCTGTGGGAACGGATTTACCCGGTCATTCTGGAAATGGACCCTCCCAAGTCCACGGGGCGCAGGTGCGTTCACCCCAAGGGAATCCCGGACGGTATCATATTCCGGCTGTGCAGCGGCTGCCAGTGGAACCGGCTGCCCCGAGAACTGGGAGACGGCAGCGCCATCCACCGGACCTTCCGGCGCTGGGTGCAGCGTGAGGTTCTGAAGCGTATCCGGCCCTGATGGTTGCGGAGTGAGAGGGAACTGGTAGGAGAGGAGAAGCTGGATGCCGAGGGAGTGAAACGTTATCCGGTCCGGCGGTTGGGTGGTGGAGCGCACCCTGGCCTGGCTGTCCAGGCACAGTGCCATCCTGGTGCGCTACGACGAGCAAACGTCCTAATATATCGGGTTGGTCCAGTTGGCCTGCGCCCTGCTCCGGTGCCACCGCCAACAGCAGGTCAAGTTTTGAGATAGTCTCTTAGAACGGGTAGGGCTGCCCCCCGCCTACTGCCAGCACCTGTCCGGTGATGTACGAAGCGTCATGGGAGGCAAGGAATGCTATGGCCGAAGCCTGCTCGTGGGCTTCCCCTCGCCGTCCCATCGGTATCTCGGAACTCCGTGTCACAGACCGGTACTCTGCCTGGTCCGCCTGTTCCTCTTCGGATAGCACCGGCGGCGGGACGTCCACACCGAAGTCCCGCGGCGTCACCCGGTCGTCGGCCCCGGTTCCGCTGGGGGCCACGCAGTTGACCCGGATGCCCAGGTGGGCTACCTCCCGCGCCAGGGAAGTGGTCAGTCCAATCTGCCCTGCCTTGGCCGCGGCATAAGGCACCCGAAACCGCCCCGTCACGGCGTGGGTGGCGATGTTGACGATGGAACCCGACCCCTGCTTGATCATGTAGGGCGCCACGGCCCGGCAGCACCAGACCGCGGTCCAGAAACTCCGGTCGATCTCCGCCTGAATCTGCTCCGGCGTATAATACTGGAATGATTGGAACCAGATGGTGCCCCCGGCGATGTTGGCCAGCACGTCGATCCGGCCGTAGGCTTCCATCGCCCTGGCCATCAGCGCCTCGGCATTCTCCCACCGGGAAAGGTCTCCAACAGATACGACACACGAGCCGCCGAAGTCCTGTATTGCCGCGCGGACCCGCTCCGAGGTCTCGGCCACCAGGTCGCCGATGACGATGGACGCGCCTTCTTGCGCCAGCCTCCGCGCCGTCGCCGCGCCGATCCCCTGGCCCCCGCCGGTAATCACGGCGACCTGCCCTTCGAACCGTCGCGCTCCCGCAGCCCTGGGATCAAGGACTCCCGCCATACAGTCCTCCTACTGAGAACATCGCCCCATACCGGGTGCAGGGCCGGTGCGGCCTCTGAGGGTCCGCATTGCAGACATGGCCTTGGGAAATCTGTCCGCTGTCAGCCTATCCGGTGGCCAGGACCACTGTGCCGGTTGAGGACAATGACCCACCGGTCCCGTTGACGATGGAGACCGTGGGGTTGCCGCCGCCATCGAGATTGACCTGCCGCGCGCCGCCTTCTCCACGCATCTGCCGCACCGCCTCAACCAGCAGGAAGCTGCCGTACATCCCCGGATGCGTGTAGGAAAGCCCTCCTCCGCTGGTGTTCAGGGGAAAGTCTCCGCCCGGCGCCGTGCGCTGGCCGGCCACGAAGTCCGCCGCCTCCCCGGGGCCGCAGAAGCCCAGCGCCTCCAGGGTCAGCATCACCGTGTAGGTGAAGGAGTCGTAGATCATCGTCAGGTCAATGTCGTCGTGGGTAATCCCGGCCCTGGCCATCGCGTTGGGCCCGGACTCCCGCGCGATAAGGGAGGTGAAAGACGGCATCATGCTGATCATGTTGTGATCGTGGCTCTCCGCTGCGCCCAGCACCCAGACCGGCTCCTTGGCGCAGTCCCTCGCCTTCTCGGCAGATGCGACGATGATGGCCGCCCCCGAATCGGTGACCAGGCAGCAGTCGAGCAGGTGGAAAGGCCAGGACACCCACCGGGAGTTGTGATAGTCGTCAAAACTCATGGGCGTTTCGTGCATCACGGCCTTGGGGTTCAGGTTCGCCCACTTGCGCGTTGCGACGGCGATCTCCGCCATCCCCTGCCGGGTCTTGTCCTCCCCGTACTCGTGCATGTACCGGGAGCAGGCAATCGAGTAGTTGATGGGCGCGCCGATAATCCCGTAAGGAGATTCGTACTGGGCCGTGGGAAGGTTCGGGTCTCCGGGCACTCGCCCCCTTGTGGAACGCCCCGCCTGGCCGTGGGTGATGAGCGCAACGTCGCAGAACCCGGCCCGGATGGCCGCAACGGCGTGGGCCACGTGGATGACGAAGGAGGACCCGCCTACGGAGGTGTTGTCGGTGAATCCGGGTTGGATGCCCAGGTACTCAGCCGTGGCCAGGGTGGAAAACCCCGCCGTGAACAGACCGTTAACGTCGTCCTTCGACAGACCGGCGTCCGCCAGGGCATTGTGCGCCGCCTCCCCGTGATGCTGCAATGATGACTTGTCGGGCACCGTTCCCATTACATCGGACTCGGCCACTCCCACGATGGCAATATCCCGTTGACCCGTGCCGCTAGTCGCCATTGCCGTCCCTCCCGTAATTGCTTGCTGGATTTGCCTGGTAGTCTAGGATTGCTCCCCGGTAGTGTCAACCGTCGCCGGAGTTGACTGCCCAGGGGTCATACGACCCGAAGTACCACAGGTGACCTTCCGGGTCCCTCGACCCATACAGACGTCCCCCGTAGTGCTGGTCCTCAAGCTCGTAGACGATGTTGGCCCCCGCGTCCCTGGCCCGTTCGTAATGAGTGTCCACGTGCTCGACTACGACGTACACGCTATGGGTGGCCGGACCGTTCTCCGGCGGCGGCCCCGTCTCCTCCTCCGGTCCGTTCGCATCAGCCGAGCCCAGCATGATCATCCCTTTGCCCAGAGTCAGCTCGGCATGGGCAATCGCCCCGTCCTCTCCCGGTACCACCAACAGGGGTGTAAACCCGAAAGCCCTGCAAAGCCACTCAATTGCAGCCGGCGCGTCCCTGTACCGCACCGACGGGATGATGTAGCCCGGTGTATTCAGACCATCACCACTCATAACCCTCCCTCGCAATCCAAACTGCCGCCGGCGCCCGATTGTCCAAATCTCATTGCCGGGAATGGTGACGCGGCATATTCTTGCAGACCCACTCGAACTCCTCTTCCTCAGAGTCGAAGTACTCGAACCTGTGGAACAGCTTCGTCGGCCCCCTGGACTCGCGGATGCTATCCCTCTTCCCCTCGGTGCAGTCTTCGTCGACGGTCATCGAGGCCGGGTCTATGACCACTCCGTAATGTTCCAATGCCGATCTCATCGACACGAATCCATCCTTAACATCATCCATCACCTGTTCCATGTCCCGTTCCAGCGGGTCGCCCCAGCCGCCGCCGCCTGCGGTGTATATGCGCACCAGGTCGCCCTTCTTCCAGCGGTTGTCGTCGGAGAACGCCCTGATCTCCCGCTCCTCCGGCGTTCCCGGGTTCAGCAACACGCGGGATACTCCCCCACCCATGCCTCCGGCGACGCCCCAGGCCGGGAACAGGTGGTTCTCGACCCGCAGCCCGAATGTGCCTTCGTCAGCCAGCAGCCGCACGTCGCGCACGATGCCGCAGCCTCCCCGGAACTTCCCCGGCCCGCCGGAATCGGTTGAAATGGCGTACCGCTCCAGCCTGAGGGGATATTCCATCTCCATGAACTCGCCGGGGTAATTCTCGTTGTGACGCTGGTAAATGGCGTCAAGTCCGTCGGCATGGGGCCGGGCGCCGTGTCCCACGGCAATCCCATCCGTACACAGCAGCCACGCTCCCGTATCCCGGTCAGTGGGCTGGACTTTCATTCTCCAGTAGGCGATGACGTACACCGCTGTCCCCGCCATCACGTTGCCGCCGGTGGCGCCTGCCAGCACCGCCCGGACCGCGCCCTTCAACTTGGTGAAGGTGTGGGCGCGGCATCCCAGGGCCGCGGGCCATTCCGGTTGCAGGATGCTGCCCGGACGCAGTTGAACATCGTCCACCCCGGCCAGCAGGCCGTGGTTTGCCAGCAACGATGGGTCGAATTGGTGGAAGTACTGCCCGAAGTAAGCCTTGAGGGCCCCGTCGCTGGCGATGAAATTGATCGATCCGTCCGACTGGTCATCGCTTGCCGTCGCATCCAGCCGGATGTTGTCTCCCCGGCGGCTGAGTTTCAGATGGAACGAATGCCAATGGTCGCCTAATCCGCCGTGGTCCATGTAGTCCCTTACCGGGTAGTCACCCTCCGGTATAGCTTCCAGAGTCTTCTCTCTTACCATCAACGCCGTGTCGGCTTGGTCCTGCTCGATTGCTGCCAGCATGGTCTCCTTGCCGAAACGGTCGAACATCTCCAGCAGTCGCTCCTGTGCCCGCTGGGCCGCAGCCATCAACGCCCTGGAGTCCCCTTCCAGCAGGTCGGGATACCTGGAGTTGCGGAGAATGATCCGGTACGCCTCGTCATTCAGCTTGCCCCGGTCAATAATCTTGATGGGCGGCACAAGCGTGCCGTCGTGGAAAATCTCGGTGTTTGCCGGGCCGATGCTGCCCGGACGAGCTCCCCCCAGGTCCCAGAAGTGGGCGAAAGAATGACAGTAGGCAACAATCTCACCCTCGTAGAAAACCGGCGCGATGAAGACCATGTCCGGCGTGTGAGTGATGCTTCCATGGGAGATGTAGGGGTCGTTGTACCAGTACAGGTCCTCTGAAGCCATCGACTCGGCGGGGTAATACTCCCAGACGCAGCCCATTATGTCGCTGCCCATCGTCTCGCCGTATATTTCCTGTCCTTTGCCGTCCAGGAAACTCACGGTGTAGTCCTTCTTCTCCCGGATGAACGCCGACATCGCCGTCCGCTCGATGATCAACTCGCATTCCAGCCGTGCCGCCCGCAGCGACCCTCTGATTAGCTGCCGAGTCACCGGGTCCACCGGGTGTGAAGGCTGGTGCGTGTCCGCTGGAGTCTGGTGAGGGTGAGTCTGATATACCGTCATTCCCTGCTCCTCGCAATCGGGATATTTCCAGTCTTGGGAAGGGATCCAATGGCTGGAATCCCGCGTCACGACGCTCGCATGATGCAGTTCCCGTATCCATCGATCCGAGCACCCCAACCGGGATTTATGACCACGGTCGAGTCCATCCCCTCCAATATGGCATGCCCTTGTAGCGTCTGCCCCGGCCTCAGTCCATCTCGGCGGTATACCGGACATGAGACGTATCCGCCAGCCTCTTCGAAAAAGACCTGCCGCCGCTCGATGATCGCCCCGTTCGCTCTGCCGTCGCCGCCCGGGATACTGGGCATCTGAACATGGCCCATCTGGCCCGATGCTGTGACCCTCAGCGTAACTATCTCCACCGGCTGCTCCAGGGAGAATCCGTACAGTTGTTCGTGACGCCGGTGAAACTCCGCTACCATCGCCTCCAGGCCGGCCTGGTCCACCCGAGAGCCATTGGAACTGGAAACACCTATGGCCCCAGTGTACTGGACAGTCAGCTCGGAACCCTGGTGGGCGTACCGCAGGTCTGCCGACCGTGTCAGGCCGTGACTGGCGACGGGAACGCCCTCCTCTCTGAGCCAGGCACGGCCCTCCCGTTCCAGCTCGGAATAGACCGCGGCAATCCCGTCCAGGTCGTAGTCCGGGGGCCTCTGCAGGAACGTCCGCGCATAGTCGTTCTTGAACTCGGCGACCAGCAGACCGTAGGCCGAGGCGATTCCGGGATGGGGCGGCACTACGACCACCCCGATTCCCAGCAGGTTGGCAACGTCTATGGCGTGCATCGGCCCCGCCCCGCCGTAGGCCACCAGGGCAAAGTCCCTTGGGTCGTGGCCTCGCTCGACGCTGATGTTGCGTATGGCCCCCACCATCGCGTTGTTGGCGATTTTCAGGATCCCGCTGGCCGCCTCCGGAACGTCCAACCCCAGCCGGGACGCAATCCTGTCGTCGATAGCTCTCGCTGCCGCGTCCTGGTCGAGCACAAGCTGTCCACCGGCAATCCGCGTATTCACCCGTCCCAGTGACAGGTTCGCGTCGGTGACCGTTGGCCGGGTTGCACCCTTGCCGTAGCAAACAGGGCCGGGGTCTGCGCCCGCGCTGGCGGGCCCAACGGTCAGACTGCCGTAGGGGGAGACCTCGGCAATGCTGCCTCCGCCGCATCCAATGGTGGCGATGTCCAGCATCGGCAGTTGTATCGGCCAGTCCCCCAGTTTGCCGTTCAGGGTCATCCCCGGCTCCCGGTTGCGCAGCAGCGAAACGTCGGTACTGGTGCCCCCCATATCGAAGGAAATGCAGTTCTCGATTCCCGTGGTCTCCGCTATCTGCGCCGTGGCCATGACCCCGGCCGCTGGACCGGAAAGCGCGGTGTAGACCGGCTGCTTGGCCGCCATGTCCGCCCCGATGGTCCCGCCGTTGGACTTCATTATCGAGAAGGCCGCGCCGGTGCCGAAATCATCCAGGCTGTTCTTCAGGTTCTCTATGTACACGCTGACCCGGGGAGTCACATAGGCGTTCAGGACCGTCGTGATCGTCCGCTCATACTCCCGGTACACGGGCAGCACTTCCGAAGACAACGACACCGCCGCGCCGGGGAGAGCCTCCCCCAGTATCTCCCGGGCCCGCCGCTCGTTCTCAGGGTTGGCGTAGGAGTGCAGGAAAGACACCGCAACGGATGAGATTCCGGCCTGGCCGAAATGGTCTGCCGCGTCGCGCACCGCCTCTTCGTCCATCGGCAGCAGCGGGTTTCCGTCGTACCCGGTACGTTCCCGCACCTCCAGGCAGTCCCTTGGCCGCACCGGGCGGTCCGGCTTCACCCAGGAGTGGGGATTGGCCAGCCGGGGCATACCGTGCCGCGCTATCTCCAGCACGTACTTGAACCCCTCCGTAACCAGCAGGCCCACCGGCGCGCCCTTGTTCTCCAGCACCGAGTTGGTGGCGATGGTCGTGCCGTGGAAGATGTGGACTACCTCCGAAGGCTGGACACTGTTGTCCTCCAGAATCCGTGCCAGCCCGGTCATAAACCCAACGGCCGGGTCCTCCGGCGTCGAGGGTGTCTTGAACACCCGCTGCTCATTGGTCTCCAGGTCGCACAAAACGATGTCAGTAAAAGTGCCGCCGACATCGACGGCTACGGCATAGGTCCCCATTTTGTTCCTTACACGTTCCTTCCAAACGCCCGATGCGAGCTTGACCTAGATGAGCCGTGCCTTAACCGGCGGCAGCCGGACCAGCCGCTCATTCACCGGATCAACCGTCAGCCTGAAGATTTGCAGCGTCAAGGCCCCAAGCAAAGGGCTAACACCGGGCGGCCCGAACACGACAGGGGAAGTCCGTTCTGAGTTTCCCAAACGCAGCCGCGCCTCTCCCATGTTCCATTCGACGACGCTATCGTCGCCCAACTGGAATTGTTCCTTTTCGTCCGGCTGAATCCCCAGGCTGGCCAGGAAGTCCTCGCCAATGACAGTGTAGGAAGCCCCCGTATCAACCGACGCCGCGGCGCTGGCCCACTCTCCGCCGTTGGCGTTTCTCACGTCGAGCATCACGCTGAACGTTCCCATTTTCGCTGCCTCGTTTGGCCCTGGCGTCCTTGCGTTATTCCAATGCCCTTGGCAGTATAGGCCAATGAACACTGTGGACGAAACTCTGGTCAGGGAAATCCCGGACTATCGCGGCGAGTCAGTCACCTACGAAGTGCCCATCACCGCCTACCCGACGTCATCCGGCATTATGATCATCAACTCTCCCGGCTCCGGGGAACTGAAGGATGGGCGGGAGGGCCGTTGGATGAAGCTGGGCCGGCACCTCCAGGAGCAGGGCATCGCCACCCTCGTTACCTACAACGCGCCCCGGCCCGACTTCCAGGTCCAACTGCCTTGGGAACCATATTCCCACCGGGGAGCGAGTTGGAACCAGTTGCTGATTGACAGCCTGTCCCACGTGACGGATTTTTGCCTTGAGCGTTCTCCGGAACTCTGCGGGACCGCCGCTCCGGCCATCTACATGGCCGGGTTTTCCTCCGGCGGTTCCGCCGTAGGGGCGGTGGCCTGGCGCTACCCCCAGGTCAAGCGCATCCTGCTGCTCTCGACCTACGACAGCGTGGGCGACCCCTTTTACATCGGGATTGAAGAGTTCCCTGGCGACATTTACATCGCTTTCGGCGGCCAGGACCCGATGGCGGGGCTTCTCGCCTACGTGCTGCAATCGGGGCCGTTGTCCGCCCGGTCTCTGCACATCCGCGAGGTGCCGGACTGCAACCATCGTTTCAGCGGCGCGACCAACAGCCGTATCCTCAGCAACGCCTTCCTCTGGGCGTTCCATGAATTTCCCGACTTCCCCTCCCCCGAGGGCGGGCTCCAGCTTTACGAATAGACTCCAAATGCCAGTCCCAATCTTCCTACTGGACTTCCGACGCAATCCAGTGGGCTACCCTTTCCCCGATCATAATGGTAGTGCAGTTGGTGTTGGCGCGGATAACGTCGGGCATCACCGAGGCGTCGGCCACACGGAGTCCCTCGATGCCGTGGACACGGCAATGCTGGTCAACCACTGCCATTGCGTCGCTGTCTGCTCCCATCTTGCACGTGCCGGAGAGGTGCTGACCAATCCAAACGTTCTCCAGCATCCACGAGTCCAGCGTTTCGTCGGATGCCAGGTCTTCTTCCGTGGGCGACACCAGGCCGTCAACGATGTCGTTGAACGCCTCGTGCTCCACCAGTCTCAGCGCGATGCGCACACCCTCCCGCAGCCGCTCTCTGTCCCACTCTTCCTCAAGGTATCGGCAGTCGATGAAGGGCTGTACCTTCGGGTCTGTGGAGGTAAGCCGCACTTCGCCGGAGCCGACCGCCAGCTCCAACATGCACGTCATCCGCACCCCCTCGTTGGCGAAGGGGTCGCCTCCCAGGGGAGTGGCAAAGGACGACGGGAATATCTGCATGTCGTTCCGGGCATCGGAGCCTCCTGACGTGTAGCGCAGCACGGTCTGAATTCTCGGCCCGTTCGGGTCTTGGGGAAAGTCGGGCTTGGCCGCCATGCGGATGGGCACCAGCGGATGGTCGCGCAGGTTCTGTCCCACGCCGGGAAGGTCCTTGACCACCGGGATATTCAGGCTCTGCAAATGCTCCCCCGGGCCGACGCCTGATAGCATCAATATCTGGGGCGAAGCGATGGCTCCCGCGCTCAGGACGATTTGCTCCCCTTCCACGGTGAACACCTCGCCGCCGCTTTCGACCTCGACTCCGGTGGCCCGCTGCCCCTCAAACAGGATGCGGTTGACGTGGATGTTGGCCCGGATGGTCAGGTTGAGGCGGTGTCGGTTCGGGTTGATGTAGCTGAGGGCCGTGCTCATCCTGACGCCGTTGGGGTTGTTCATCGGGAACGGCCCGACGCCCCACGAATCGGGATGGTTGTGGTCGTAGGTTTCAGCGTATCCCGCGTCCACGCAGGCGGCGTAGAACGCTTCCTGAATCCTCGACCAGGCCTCCCGGCGATGCCGTCGCACCGGGACTGGCCCGTCGAAACCGTGGAAGTCGTCTCGAATGTCCATGTCCGACTCGGCCGCACGGAAGAAGGGCAATACGTTGACGTAGCTCCATTGGTCGTTGCCCCAGGACGCCCAACGGTCATAGTCCTCGGGAACGCCCCTCAGAAACACCTGTCCGTTGATTGCGCTGGTGCCTCCGACCACCCTCCCTCGGGGCACGGCGACCGGCTCCGGTTGGCTGCGAGAGCCGCTGCCCACGAAGGACCAGTTGTGGGGCGCGCCCATCTCGGATGCCGTGGGAGCGTAGCCGTACTTGAGGTCATCAGGTGTCTGTTCCAGATCAGGATAGTCCGGCCCCGCCTCCAGCAACAGCACAGACCGGCTGGGGTCTTCCGACAATCGGGTAGCCAGCGTTCCCCCGGCAGACCCTGCTCCTATGACGATCACGTCGTACTTCAAGACGCCCTCCTAGACAATCCGGCAACACCCAGACGGTGCAACCGCTCGAAATGTTGTCCTGTGTGCTCCAAACTATCCGGCCTTGAGGTAATCGGATCAAGCCGGGTCTTCGATGACTAAAGGGCCGCCAAAAACTCGTCAGCGGTCATCACGGTACCCTGGCGTGGGTACACCTTCTCCGTCAGGACCCGGTGGACTTCCGGGTCTGCATCGGAGCAGGCGTCTGATACCACGATGAACCTGTAATTGATGTCCGTGGCCCAGCGCACCGCCGACAGCACACAGCCCGATGTGGCCACGCCCATGACCACCAGTGTATCTCTTCCCATTTCACGAAGGTCAACGTCCAGCGCGGTGGTAGAGAATGGTCCTGGCCGCGTCTTGGTAATCACCATCTCCCCTGCCGCTGGCGTCACTCCCTCGTGGACCTCCACGTCGGGCGCATATTCGGCAAAAGCCCCGCCGCGATGCACCACGTATATTACGGGGATGCCCGCTCCCCTGGCCCCTTCCAGCACTCGCGCAGCGTTCCGGACCACCGACTCCGGTTCGCTGGCGACGTTGTTCACTATCCGCTGCTGAAAGTCCATGATCAGTACCGCGGTCCTGTCCCGGTCGGTAACGGTCTGCTGTGTCACAGATCACTCTCCTCGATGCGGCTCATGCGATACCTGTATGCCAGAAAATCGCGCTTCCTTTGACGTGTCCAGTCTATCGTCCCGGTTTCCGGTAACCCTGGTTCCCCATAGAGTCATTATACGCCCGGTTCACGCGTACCCGAAACCGGCTGCTGCTATCTCCCAGTGCCTTACGATGTGTGCCCCGGCAGGGCCTTGCATCAAAAGGCCGTTGCAACACCAAAAGTAGTCCTTCTTCCTTGACTCCAGATAATCCCCCTTGTTACGCTGGCGTTGGCTCGCCAGCCACCATCCGCAACCAGTATCGTATGAGCGTCGCAAGGGCGGCATAGATGCAATCTACCCCTTATTTCCTCATGCCCATTTCCCGCTCATACGGTATTGGTGACTGGCGAGTGCCAAAACCTTGCTGGAAGGGGGCACCCGTCTTGTTGGAATTCGAGAAAAATAGGAAAAGAGTACAGAGGGCATACGAACAAAGCAAAAGGAAACAAGAGTCCGTGACGAAAAGTAGAGACTCTGTTGTGCCGCAACGAGATTTCGGCCAGGAAATTAACGATATGGCTGGGTCAATGTTAGTCTACGAAAATATCCTGGTCCATCTTGCTCACATAGTTATCGCTAAGGATGTAGTTAGCGAACCTGGTGTGCAAGTTGTAAGAGGGGTTGAAAATCCAGGTCCAACCACTTCTACTGGAGATAGCTAACTCCCAGAAGAGGTGCTTGATGGACCTGGACACCCACATAATAACAGCCTTTTGCCGCATAGATGATGTGTTGAAACGCCTTTTTCAAGAACAACGGCTCCGTCAGAGCGGACCCGAACCCCTGTTGTCTGACGCCGAAGTGTTGACGATGGAGGCCGTGGGAGACTTCCTGGGTCTGAGCCAGGACATCGCTCTCTACCGTTACTTCCGCCAGCACTACCGCCACTTCTTTCCGGGAATGGCGCGTGTGTGCCGCACCACCTTCGTGCGCCAGGCGGCCAACCTCTGGCGGGTCAAGGAGCAGGTCTGGCAAATGCTCCTGAGCTCCATCCGTCATGACCCGGGCTTCGCCATCGTGGATAGCTTCCCCCTGCCAGTCTGCCGGTTCGCCCGGGCCTACCGCTGCCAGCGGTTCCGGGGGGAGGCCGCTTTCGGGTGGGATGACGTGGCACGGCAGACTTTCTATGGCTTCAGGGTGCATCTGCGCCTTTGCTGGCCCGGACTGATCACCGGGTTCAGCATCACCCCAGCCAACGTGCATGACCTGGCGGTGGTCCCGGAACTGACTGAAGGCACGCGAGGTGTGCTGCTGGGCGACCGCAACTACTGGTCTCCCCTCCTGACGGAGGAGTTGAGCGGCCGGGGTTTGACCTTGCTGGCCCCTTTCAAGTCGAAGAAAAAGGACCCCTGGCCACAGCGGAGCTATCAAATCAGCCAGCCGCGTTACCGCATCGAAACCGTATTCAGTCAACTGGTGGAACGCTTTCAGGCCAGGCGGGTCCAGGTAAAGGACACCTGGCATCTGCACGCCCGGTTGCTGCGCAAGGCGCTCAGTCATACCTTGGCCTTCGCCCTAAATCAGGAGCAGGGTAATCCACCCCTGCAATTCTCCAAGCTGCTCGCCTGGTAAAACTTGCACACCAGGTTAGCGAGCAAGATTTCCAGAGAATACTGGACGGCATAGGGCGCGTGGAAATATCTGACCCCGAAGTGAGAGACGGATACTTTGTTACCCTAGAGTCCGTTAAGAGTCGGCTACGAAACTTTCGTTAGCCACCTCTTGATAGGAATCAATAAAGGCTCCGGCATTCATTGCCGGAGCCTCATTTATTTTACTTCCAATATACTTGCATACACTACTTCTATGGTATCCGGAGAAAGGTATCCGGAGAAATCAGTCCAGGGCAATCGCGCTTTAACGTCTGGGACGGAAGGGACATCAAAGAATCCGATGACATGGTATTACGGCGGTGTGGTTTCCCCTGAGCGGTGCCTTTTCCCGCGTGCGTTTTGTCATTCACTGGGGCCAATAGCACTCACTTGACGGTGATACCAAGGCTTTTGACCAACCAAGCCGTCCCAACCATGAAGGATTTTACCGTTACAAATTAAAACGCGATTGCCCTGCCAGTAGTCCTTTCCCGGCAGTCTTTTGTTGACACTTCTGCTACTATGATGGCAGCCCGAGGGCTGTTGCGCTGGGGCGGGCCGGGCGGGTTCGGACGAGGCGTACGGGTTTCAAAAGTCAACCGGATAGGACGCGGCACTATGGGACTGAAGCGGCTCTTGCTGAAACCACTTTCAGGCTATCCCGGCGGCTACAAGAAGATGCGTCGGGGCTTCCAGGCTTTCGATTCCACACCGCCGTTCAAGGTGCCCGACGACCCTGCAGACCGGCGCAGCCGTATTCCGCCGACAGGGTTCCGGGAGTATTGGTACCCGGCGCTTCCGGCGAAGGACGTGAAGAAGAATAAACCCCAGATGCTGCGGATGCTGGGCACGGACGTGGTTTTCTTCAAGGACAAGCAGGGAGAGGTGCAGGCGCTGCTGGACTGGTGTCCCCACCGGGCGGTGTATCTGTCGATGGGCCGGTGCTACTTCGAGGGATTCCTGACCTGTCCTTACCACGGGGCCACGTTTGACGGGGATGGCAACTGCGTGGCGTTCCTCACCGAGGGGCCGGACTCGAAGATGGTCGGCGCGCCGGGGATGAAGGCCCGGAAGTTCCCCACCGTCACCCTGAAAGGGATGGTGTTTGTCTGGATGGGCGAGGGCGAACCCGTCCCGCCCGAAGAGGACATCCCGCCGGAGATGTTCGAGGAACACAACGTCTGCCGTCCGTCTTTCTGCATGTTCGACTGCAACTGGGTGCTGGTGCTGGAAAACACGATGGACGCGCACAACGCTTTCATGGTCCATCGCAACGCCCTGAGAATCCTGGGCAGCAGGGTCGGGGGCCGGCCCCGGACTCCGCTGGGCTACCGGGTCAACCTGGTGAGCAACAAGAACGTCCACTACCGGCCCGGCAGCGGGAAGTCATCGACCGAGAAGTATTACTACGACGAGAACGGCAAGATTCCGTACCAGATGTACTATCCGGGTGTTGACGGGGTGTGGCCGCTGCACCGCTGGCGGCTCGCCTGGACATGGTTCTTCGAGTGGAAGGCGCGGCGCAAGGGGCAGGACCCTTCCATGCGCCGAGCCGCGGCGGCGGACACGCCGGACGTGAACGAGTGGAACGGGACGCGGCTGCCGGGGATGTCGCGCACCGGGGGGAACAACCGCTATTTCCGCAGCACCCGCTGGCCGGTGCCGGTAGAGGAAAACCTGACCCGGATGGTGTACCTGAACGTGGAGCGGAACGAGAACCGTCCGGGGTTCCTGCGCCGGTTGGTCAGCGGCGTCACGTGGCCCTACCGGAACTGGGAGCTTAACTTCAACTTCCGCAACCAGGACTACGACGCGGAGAAGTACACCCAGTACGCGATGCCAGAGTACCTGTCCTCCACTGACTCGGTGGTGGTGGCCATGCGCCGCCTCTTCGTGGAACACGCGCGGGACGTGCAACGCCGACGGGAACGTGAGGAAGAACTGCCGGAGTCCTTCGAGGAGACTGAGGCCGAGCGGATGGTCCGGGAGGGAGATACCCGCGTGGCCGAAACCAGCGAGAACTTTGACGTGGACCGGCTGGAAGAGGAATTGCTGAGGCGGGTGTAGGGACTTTCCTCGCAAGGGTATTACACCGAGCCTCAAGACTCTGCTATAGAGGTCAGGGAGCCTGCCCTACACGAGGGCAGGCATGACTTCCTCGGCGAAGAGACGGATGGAGTTCTTTGCGGCTTCGGGGGAGATGTAGCCGAATAGGTGGCGGGCGCAGAAGATGTCGTGTCCTATGAGGTCGTGCTGCTCCTTCATCTTCCTTGCCACGGTTTCCGGGCTGCCCACCAGGGCAATTCCGTTGTCCACCCAGAAATCATAGGAGCGGGCGCGCTCGGCGAAGGTGCGGCGTAGTTCAGCTCGTTCCGGCGTTCCGGGGTCTCCGCCTCGCATACCGTCCGGGCCATATCGGAGCCTCGTTGCGCCGATGATGTCGCGTCCCTTGCCCGCGGGCACCGCCTCGGGATGGACGGCGGTCGCCAGGTGCGGTTCGGCCTGGGCGCGGGCTTTCTCGTCCGTTTCGGCGACATGGACGTGACGGGTCAGGAAGGTCTTGGGCATCGGCGTTGCATGACCTTCCTTGCGCCACAGGTCGCGCCATGCGTCGAACTTCGCGGCAATCACCGGATCGGTGTCGATGTTCTGGGAGACGTGGAAGTTCATCCGGGCGGCGTACTCGAAACTGGCCGCGCTGTGGCAGCCGAACCATACTGGCGGATGGGGCTGCTGGAAGGGCTTGGGGCTGGTCAGCACCTCGTCGAACTTGAAGAACTCGCCATCATAGTTGACGCTTTCCTCAGTCCATGCCTGGAGGATGATGTCCAGGGCTTCCTCGCTGATGTCGCGCCTGCGGTCGAAGTCCACATTCCAGCGAAGGAACTCGTGGCTGGTGACGCCGGTGCCGGCTCCGAACTCGATCCGGCCCTTTGAGAGGTGGTCCAGCATCGCCACCTCTTCGGCGAGACGTATGGGGTGGTGGAAGGGCAACTGGTAAATCATAACGCCAAAGCGCATGACGCTTGTGCCGCGGGCCAGGGCGGTCAGGTAGACGTTGGGTGCGCTCAGGAAACTGACGTCGGAGGTCTGGTGTTCGATGGAGAAGTAATACCTGTACCCCATCTGTTCGGCTTCCTGTGCGCCGCGTATATGCTCGTCATAAACGTCGGCGGCAAGCGCATGGGACTCCATCTGTGCCTGGTCCAGAACGTCGTAAAGTCCGATCTCCATTTTCGCCATTCCGGTACACCTCCGGTTATAGTCGGCGCATTATCGTCGTGGGACCACCTTACCACAGCGCGTAGTATAATGCCGGAGATTGGTTCCGGGGAGGGATGAACATGACTGCGTTAGATTATTCCGTGCTGGACAGCCAGGAGGCGTCCGCCCGGTCCTTTTACCCGCAACCCCACTGGACCAAGACCCCGGAAGGGGCCGTTGACTACGCAATCGACGTCGAGGACGGCATTGCGCTGTCGTCGAGGTTTTTCCCGGTCGGACTGGGAAACCCGACCATTCTTTTCTTCTACGGAAATGGCGAAACGGCGGCAGGGTACGACTCGATTGCGCCGCTCTACAACGAGATCGGGGTGAATTTCTTCATCGCCGACTACCGGGGTTATGGCGCGTCGGGCGGCTCGCCTGCCTTCTCAAAGATGCTTTCGGACTGCCACAAGGTGCTGGAGTCCCTGCTGGAAACGCTGCACGTGCGCCAATTCACGGGTCCCCTATATGTAATGGGGCGTTCTATGGGCCGACACTCGGCCTTCGAGTTAGCGGTCAATGCGTCCGAGCGCCTGAACGGCGTGATAATAGAGAGCGGGCGCCCCACCATTGGAAACTTCACGCGCGGCCTGACCCCAACCGTCGCCAATGCTCTGGAAGAGGCGTATGTGGCCAAGGTGCATTCCATCAACATCCCCGCGCTGGTGATTCATGGACAATGGGACGAGGGTGCGCCGCTCCGGGACGCGGTGGAAATGCACAACAATCTTCAAACAAGGAACAAGCACCTGGAAATCATCCCAGGCGCAGGACATAACGACCTGATGTACGTCGGCACCACCCAATACTTCCGGGGCATCCGGGACTTCCTGGTAAAGTACGCCAGGTACAGAACAGATTCCGGGGAGCAGGCCGGAGGAGGATGATATTCGCATGGAAGCATCTTGCGTGACCCACATCGGCATCTGCGTCCGGGATATGGACAGGTCACTGGCGTTCTACCGGGACGCGCTGGGGATGAAGGTTCTGGGGGACAGGCCAACAGACCCGACGGAAGGCGGGCGCCAGCACAATTACAGGCACGCACGGAAGACCCGCCGCTGGGTGAGCCTGGCCTACGGAGAAGGGGCTACGCCGACGCTGACCCTGACGAGCCACCCCGGCGAGGAGCCGGACGGAGACGCTATCCTGCTGGACCAGGTGGGGATAAGCCACATTTCCTTCGGTGTTGACGACGTGGCGGGTCTGGCCCACGAGCTTATCGCCAAGGGCTTCGAGCTGGCGGGGCCGATTGAGTCGTTCACCAATGCCGATGGGGAGATACGGAGCATCTACGTGCGTGACCCGGACGGGATACTGGTGCAGTTCAACCGCCCGTCATAGGGGAGACGGAAACTCTCGGCTGAAGCGTCGCCGAATCATGATTCTGCCGGCTACTCTTCGGGGGCGGGCGTTTCCCCGGTGATGCCGCTCTCAATGAGGGCGGCGATCTCTTCGTGCGACATGCCCAGGAGGTTGCGGAAGACCTCGACGCTGTGCTGGCCGAGGGTTGGTGCGGGAGAGCGGGGTCTGCGCGGAGAGTTGACCAGCCGCCAAGGTGTCCCGGCATGACGATAGGCCCCGGTGTCTGGATGGGTCACTTCATCGAAGAAGCCGCGAGCCTTTAGCTGCGGGTTCTCCAGCACCTCGGTGGCCTTGAGCACCGGGGCAGAAGGGATGCCAATGGCCTGGAGCCGGACCGCTACCGCGTATGCTTCCTGCCCGAAAGTCCATTCCGAGACGGCTCGCTCGATGTCGGCAACATGCCCTTGCCGGCCCGCGAGGTCAGCGTAGCATGGGTCGGCGGCCAAGTCGGGGCGGTCCATTACTTCGCACAGACGGACCCATTCGGAATCGGAACGGACGGCTATGGCTACCCAGGAGTCGTCGCCCTGACACGGGAAGTTGCCGTGAGGGGCCATCAGGTCGTCGCGGTTGCCTTGCCGTCCCGGAGTGATGCCGGTAAGGGTATGCTCCATTACCTGCCGGGCAATGAGGTGTACCGAGGTCTCCTGCTGGGACAGGTCGATCAACTGGCCGCGCCCGGTGCGGTTCCGGTGGTGGAGGGCAATCATCAACGAGGCGTAGCCGAACATGCCGGCCACCGGGTCGGTGTGCATGACGCCGGAGTTCATCGGCGGCCCGTCCTGGTATCCCAGCAGGGACGATATGCCGGACATGGGTTCGGTGGTGCCGCCATTTCCCATATACATGGCGTAAGGGCCGAATATGCCATAAGACGGCATACGCAACATTATGATGCTGGGATTTATCTGCCTCAATACCGGGTATTCCAGCCGGAAGTTGGGGATCACCCGCGCAGAGAAGTTTTCGGCGACCAAGTCCGAGATTCGCACCAGGTCCAGGAAGAGGTCCTTCCCCTCCTGATGGTTGAGGTCGATGGTGATACCCTGTTTGTTGGTGTTCACCGAGTTGAAGTTGGCGTTGCGGTCGAAGGGGCGCGCTCCAGGGTCATTGTTGGCGTAGGTGCCTGAAAGCCGTGGCGCGTAGCCGCCGCGCCAGGGGTCGGGGCGTTCCAGGGCCTCAATCTGGATTACGTCCGCGCCCATGTCGCCCAGCAGCATGGATGTGACCGCGCCGGCCCATGCCTGGGTCAGAACAACGGCCCGCAGGTTAGCCAATGGGAGGGATCTTCCCGCCGATTCGCTCCCGGCCATGCTAGATAACCTCCTGGGCGCGCCAGCGGTCCAGCTCCCTTGGGCTATAGCCCAGCATCCCGGTGAAGATTTCCCGGTTGTGCTGTCCCAGAACCGGGGCGGGCCGTCGCATTTCCCACGGCGTCTCGTCCATGAGGAATGGGGCGCCGGGATGGCGCACGTTTCCGGCAACCGGATGCCCGGACTCGACGAACAGGCCCCGCTCGCTCAGGTGAGGGTCGTTGGCTATCTGGCCCGCGTCGAGGGACATCCCCACCATGATGCGGATGGGAGCGAGGCCGTGGAACAACTCTTCCATCGTGTACTGGGCAAGGCGGGGCATCAGGAGTTCCTCAAGCTCCTGGTTGCGTTCGCGGCGGTCGTTCTGGGTGGCGAAGCGCGGGTCGTCGGCCATTTCGGGTTCGTCGAAGAAGAGCCACATGAAGCGCCAGGTGGGTTCGTGGCGGACGTTCAGAGAGATGAAGCCGTCTTTGCAAGGGAATAACCCGGTGGGCCTGAGGGCATTGCGGCGGCCCGGAGAGCGCCCCGAGTGCTGGGCGGCGAGAATCTGCGGGCCGAAGATGGTGGCGGCGGCCTCAAGGATAGATACGTCCACGTGCTCGCCGGGGCCTCCGGAGTCGCGGCGGCAAATGGCGGTCATGGCCCCGGAGAAGGCGCTGACACCTGCCTGGTAATAGGTCTCGAAGCCCGGCACTTTCAGAGGCTCGCGGGATGCCAGGCCGTTGACGGAGCTCAGGCCGGACGCTGCGAATTCCACCAGATCGGTAGCCTGGAATCCGCTCCACGGTCCGTTCTGGCCGAAAGGAGTGATGGAGGTCAGGACTATTCCGGGCTTAAGCTGCTGGAGCTCGTCGAACCCCAGGCGGAGGCGCTCCATCGTGCCGGGTTGGAAGCTCTCCACCACGACGTCGGCGGCGCTGACAAGCTGCCGCAGGACGAACAGCCCCTGCTGTGTGTCGGGATTGAGGGTTACGCCCCGCTTGTTGGTGTTGAGGTAGAGGAAGAAAGCACTGCTCTTGGCGGGGTTGGACCGGTCTGCGAATGGGCCAATTGACCGGGCCTCGTCGCCGCCCTGGGGGTGCTCGACCTTGATTACGTCGGCCCCGAAGTCGGCGAAAAGCTTGGCGCAAAACGGCCCGGCAACGGCGGTGGACAGGTCTATAACCCGAAGATCGGAAAGGGCGCTCATGCTTTGTGCTTCAAGGTGTTCGGTCGCGGCACAGCCGGACTAGCGGTGGTCGCCGAAGGCTTCGTCCCTGCGCCTGGCCCGGTCAGTGCCCATGCTGCGCTCAAAGTCATCGCCGTGCTGTTCCCGCCGGTAGGCCAGGGATATGGCATGGGCTTGAAACGCGCCGGTGATGGCGGTGCGGTAGCCCATTTCGTCCTGAATCTGATTGATGGAGAACTTGGCCAGGCGCAGGGCGAAGGGGTCCTGCAGCGCGATTCGCTGGGCCAGGGCCATCGTCTCCTCTTCAAGTCTGTCAGCGGGAACGACGCGGTTGATCAGTCCGATGCGCTCCGCCTCTATGGCGTCGATCCAGTCTCCGGTGAAGAGATATTCCTTGGCCTTGCGTACTCCAATCTCCCAGGGCAGGCTGGAGTATTGGACGTGAGGGCCGCCCCAGCGGACGGTGCGGTCGGAGAACCTGGCGTTGTCGGCGGCAACGATGAGATCGCATGATGTGGCCAGGATCAGGCCGCCCATGATGCAGTAGCCCTGCACCTCGGCGATGGTGGGTTTGGGGAAGTCCCGCCAGCGGAGGGTATTGGCCAGGTTCTGGTCCCAACTGCGCTTGAACTGGCCCGACATGCCGGGCGCATAGGGGCGGCGCTGGCGGTCTTCCAGTTCCTCGGGGCTGCCCAGGTCGTGGCCTGCGGAGAAGTGTTTGCCGGCTCCGGCGATGATTACCACGCGGACGGACTCGTCCTCCGCCGCCTCAGCCAGGGCGATGTCTAGCTCCTCCCGCATAACACGGCTCTGGGCGTTAAGGACCTCCGGGCGGTTGACGGTGACCTTGAGGACCGCCTGGTCCTGGTCCAGCAGCAGGGTCTGGTAGGACATTATTCCCTCGCGCAGCTATGGTATATCTCCGGTGCTCAACCGGCTCCGGCGGGCCGAGAGGGGTGGCGCCAGCCCGTTCAGTGGGTGGAATGTTAGCCCCGGAGGGTTTCACAGTCAAGGCGAGCCTCTGGGAGCGCCGCCTTATGGCACTTGGCAGCCGGGGAGCAGCCCAGGATTCGTTCCTGGCGGGTTGACCGTCCATACCGCCGTTTCGGGGGTTGCTACTTGTCCTTGACAACGGTTTTTGCAGCGGCATACGCTAGGCCCGCAACAACGGGCGTGATGAAGTTGAACCAGGATATCCTGGGTTTCCAATTCGGAAAGATGTCACGGGAGACGCGATATGAAGCTATTAACGTATGATACCGGGTCGGGTCCACGGTGCGGCGTGCTGGACGGCGAGCAGGTTGTGGACGTTACATCCCTATTGGGTGAGGGACAGACCCTGCGGGACGTGCGCGACCTGCTGGAGTTGGATGGGGACGCCGTTGACAGGGTGCGCGAGTCGCTGGCCAAAGCCGGGACTGGAGGCGCACCCGGTGTGTCGTTGTCCCAAGTGAGATTGAGGGCGCCGGTGCTCCGTCCGCCTACGGTGCGGGACTTTATGATTTACGAAGAACACGCCACCGCCCAGGGCACCAGGGAGAGGGAAGAGGCATGGTACAGGATGCCCATCTTCTATTTCTCCAACCCATTGTGCATCTACGGGCCGGATGACCAGGTCCCGTATCCCTCGGCGGCGGAGATGCTGGACTATGAACTGGAGCTTGGCTGCGTAATCGGCAAGGAGGGCACGAACGTTACTGAATCGGATGCGATGGACTACATCGCGGGGTTCCTCCTCTTCAACGACTGGAGTTGCCGGGACTTGCAGCGGGACGAGAGTGCGGTAGGACTGGGACCCGCCAAGGGGAAGGACTCCGGATCCTCCCTGGGGCCGTGGCTGGTTACACCCGATGAAATGGCCCCCTTCCTGCGGGACGGGCGATTGCACATCAAGTGCAGCGTCAGGGTCAACGGGGACGACTGGCTGACCGAAGCCGAGGGCGGAGAGTCCTGGCATACCTGGGGGTCGCTTGTCGAGCGGGCGTCCCGGGACAGCCGCATCGCCGTGGGCGACGTTCTGGGGAGCGGGACCGTCGGAGGAGGCTCCATCGCTGAGGCTATCCGCAAGGGTTATGAGAAGGCCAGGTTCCTCCGGCCCGGTGACGTGGTGGAGCATGAGGCTGAGGGCATCGGGGTGTTGCGCAATACGATAGGGCCGAAGGTGGAGGCGGACCCGGACTATCGTTACCGGGCCAAGGAGCAGCCTCCATTGCCGGAGATGGGGATGGCCAGGGACTACCGTTATCCGGGGCGGAGATAGTGATTTTCCAGCCCGGCCAGACCCGTGGCGGTCGCGGGTTCGGGGTTGGTCTTGGGACCGGGAGTGAGTCAACGTCTTCACCCCGCCGCCGACCTGAGAAAATTGCGCAACTCACCTCCTGCTGGAATGTGCAGCGACTATCGCAACAAATGTTGCGGTAATCGTCTCCTTTCTTCAAGGCCAGAGCGTGTCGCAATCTTCTCACACATCAGGGCTATCGCATATAAAGAATTTATGTGGACGATTAATCACGGCGAGGTGAAGGGTGATACGGGCCGTGCTGATTATATCCGGGATCATAGCCATAGGGATTACGAGCATCCTCGTGGCCACAACATCAGGCGATACCCGGAAAGAAGAACCTCCGACCCAAGGCCACGAGACCAGCACGGCCCAGCCTCCAACTGCAAGGCCACAAGAGTCGTCCGCCGAGGCTCCAACTCCCGATGACCCGGAGGAGCAGGAAAGGGAAAGACAACGACAGAGAGCCATCAAGGAGAAAAACCCGGAGTTACTTCCAGTATGCACCCAAGAACAAATCGACAACCATCCCAAAGTCACCCGCCCATCGCCAGAAAGCGTCTGGGATGCGGTTGAATGTAAAGCTCCCCCACTTACGGGAGACGAAATCGACAGAGGACCCAGAAGCGGCGCCGGCAAATAGCCGGGGCCGCACCGACATCGCAGCTTGACCCACCAACGCCAACAACCAACCCGGCATCTGGACTCCCACCTGGATCGCTAGTATTACAACGACGTTTGATGTGATAGGATGGCCGGTAGTTTGGGAAGGTTTGAGCAAGTGAGGCAGGGGAGTGGATGCGGCGGCTTTCGAGCAGGTGTACCAGGCATTT
>DAOUJS010000021.1:0-7161 GCA_034422355.1 Dehalococcoidia bacterium
TACGACTGGGAATCGATGGTCATCGGCTTCGGCGGCGGCTCCGAACCCCACTTCAGCATCAACTTGTGGCACAGCAGCGGTAACCTGCACCTGTGGCATCCCAACCAGACGGAGCCGGCCACGGACTGGGAATCCGCAATCGACTACCTCTACACCCGGGGCAGCCAGGAACTGGACCACGACCGGCGGGTGGAGCTTTACCACGAAGCCCAGGCAATCGCCGCCGAAAACGTCCCGGTCATCTACACTGTCCACCCCGAACGGATCTCAGCGGTCCGCAACGTGTTCGGCAACACCACCGCCACGATCTACGGCCTCTGGGACACCCGCTACCTCTACCGCATCGACTAGGGACAGACTCGGCGACCGAGCGCGTCTGAGCCGACCGGCGGGAGGCAATTCGGGCGAGGACACGGTAGCAACCCGGCCTTGCGCGCCAACGAGGGTGTCCAGCACGTCCGGCAGAGGGCCGTCGGATAGGGCGGTATCGGCCCTGCCTCCGACAGCAGCCGGAACATCACCATGCCGGACGGGGCACTGTGCTCCCAATCTTGCCAGCAGCGCCGACTCCAGGCCGGGAGTGGCAAGGCATATTATAATAGGTATTGCTTTATAATCATTATAATGTAATAATATATACATTATAAACAGAGGAGGCTTCTCCCTTTGGCTACAGCGACGTTGACCCACTGCCCACTATCGGAAAATCATGCTCAAGACCAGGCGCTACCCAGCGGCGAAGCGGCCCCGCCCCGGCACTGGGGGCCGCAGCAACTGGACCTGAAGGCCCTTCGCCGGAACTCGCCCGCGTCGGACCCCATGGGCCGGGACTTCGACTATGCCCAAGCCCTGGAGACCCTGGACGCCGACGCGCTGAGGAAGGACATCGAAGAGGTGATGAAGGCGTCCCAGGACTGGTGGCCAGCCGATTACGGCCACTATGGGCCTCTCTTCATCCGCATGGCGTGGCACGCCGCAGGCACCTACCGCACCGGCGACGGGCGGGGCGGCGGAGGCTCCGGCCAGATGCGCTTTGCGCCCCTCAACAGCTGGCCCGACAACGCCAACCTGGACAAGGCCCGCCGCCTGCTCTGGCCGGTCAAGCGGAAGTATGGCCGGCAGGTATCCTGGGCCGACCTGATCATCTTCGCCGGCAACTGCGCCCTGGAGGACATGGGCTTCAGGACCCTGGGCTTCGGCTTCGGCCGCCCGGACACCTGGGAGTCGGACGGGGCCTGCTGGGGTCCCGAGGACACCTGGCTGGGAGACGGCCGCCACGGCTACGGCGGAGAACTGGAGGAACCCTACGGCGCCGACCAGATGGGCCTGATCTACGTGAACCCGGAGGGACCCGACGGCAACCCGGACCCGGTTGCGGCGGCGCGGCATATTCGCCAGACCTTCCGCCGCATGGGCATGAACGACGAGGAGACGGTGGCGCTGATTGCCGGCGGACACACCTTCGGCAAGGCCCACGGCGCCGGCTCTGAGGAGTTGGTCGGACCCGAGCCGGAGGCCGCCGGCATGGAGGAGCAGGGTCTCGGCTGGAAGAGCGCCTTCGGCAGCGGCCGGGGCGGGGACACCTTCACCAGCGGCCTGGAAGGTGCCTGGACCAGCAACCCGGTGCAGTGGGACAACGAGTTCGTCGAGAACCTGCACGCCTATGACTGGGAACTGACGAAAAGCGCGGCCGGCAAGTGGCAGTATGCTCCAGAGAACGGCCTGGGCGCGACCACCGTCCCGGACGCCCACGATAGGTCCACGAGGCACTCCCCAATGATGCTCACCACGGACCTCTCGCTGCGGATGGACCCCGCCTATGGGGCCATTGCCAGGCGCTTCCTGGAGAACCCGGCGGACCTGGAAGCCGCCTTCGCCAGGGCGTGGTTCAAGCTGACCCACCGGGACATGGGACCCAGGAGCCGGTACCTGGGGCCGCTGGTCCCGCCGGAGCCGATGCTGTGGCAGGACCCGGTCCCCGGCGTCGATCACCGGCTGATCGATGAGGGGGACATCGCCGGCCTCAAGGCCAGGGTACTGGCCACGGGCCTGTCCGTTTCCCAGTTGGTGTCCACCGCATGGGCTTCGGCGGCGACGTTCCGCGGCACCGACAAGCGGGGCGGGGCCAACGGGGCGCGCATCCGCCTTGCGCCGCAGCGGGACTGGGAGGTGAACGACCCGGCCCGGTTGGAAAACGTGCTGCGGGCGCTGGAGCAGGTCCGGCGGGAGTTCAACGGCGACCAGACCGGCGGGAAGAGAGTTTCCCTGGCCGACCTGATCGTTCTGGCCGGGTGCGCCGGCGTCGAACAGGCGGCCAGGAACGCCGGGCATGACGTGGCGGCGCCCTTTACGCCGGGGCGTACCGACGCATCCCAGGATTGGACCGACGCCGAGTCTTTCTCCGTCCTCCAGCCCGCCGCGGACGGGTTCCGCAACTACCTGCGGGCCGGACGCCGGGAACCGGCGGAGGAACTGCTGGTGGAGCGGGCGTCCCTGCTGACGCTGACCCCGCCGGAGATGACGGCGCTGGTTGGCGGGATGCGGGTCCTGGACGCCAACACCGGGCAGTCCCGGCACGGGGTATTCACCCACCGGCCGGGTGTCTTGACCAATGACTTCTTCGTGAACCTGCTGGACATGAGCACCGAGTGGCGGGCGTGCGCCACGGACGAGGAGGTGTTCGAAGGGCGGGACCGCCGTACCGGCGAGATCCGATGGACCGGCACCAGGGTGGACCTGGCATTCGGCTCCAACCCGGAACTGCGCGCCCTCTCGGAGGTCTACGGGTGCGACGACGGGCAGCAGGCGCTGGTGCGCGACTTCGTGGCCGCGTGGGACAAGGTGATGAACCTGGACCGGTTCGACCTGGCGTGACCTTCATTTAGCGCCAGCACGACGGCCACTATGACGGCGATTGTCGCGGCGTCCAGCCTGTCCAGTTGGTACGTTCAGTTGGTACATGGATGCTCCCCCTACCCAGAAGGACCGGATGTTTGCTCCCTCTCCAGAACGAGCGATTGTCCCACGGTCCACGTGAGCACCGGGACCGGTGCGTTCTGAAAGAATAAAGGGCGCTACGAGGAAGCGAATGGTTAAATTGACCAAGGAGCAGAAAGCAGAACTCGAAGCACTGGAGGCCATGCCCGACGACCAGATCGACTACTTGGACATCCCCGAAATGACCGAGGCGGAATGGTCCAAGGCAAAACGCGGAATGTTCTACCAGCCCGACTGGCAGGACGTCACCTTACGGCTGGACCGGAACGTCGTGGACTGGTTCGAGGAGCAGGCCCAGACTCCTGAAGAAGCCCACCGGAATATCAACCAGGCACTGGTGGAGCACATGAGAAGAGTGAGGTTTCCGGGCAGAAAACCGGCCAGGGAAGCCGCCGAATAGGATCCAACACCCAGGACGGGAGACCATCACGATGGCCGCCGACACCAGCGAGATAGGGTGTGTAACTGTTGGCTGGAATCTGTTGTTATCTGACAGTTCATGATGCTATCTGATGGCTGGCGGGGCCGGCAGTCAAACTCAATTTGGTGACGTTACGGCCGGGACGCCCGATGGGCGGCTTGGTTATGGTGGCAGTTATGAAGAGGTCCCACCGCATTGCGCTCAAGCCCACGGCGGAACAGGAGGTCTTGTTCGGCTAGCACGCTGGTTATGCCCGCTTCGCCTACAACTGCGCGCTGGGCGAGTTCAAGGCCGGTCTGGACGTGGGAGAGTGGTTGAGCGAGAAGACCCTGCGGCCTCGCTGGAACACGGTCAAGCACATGATCGCTCCCTGGGCGGCTGCCCTGTCCCAGAACGCGGCCAAGTACGCGATCATCGACTTCGGCCACGCGGCCGGGGCGTGGGGGGCTTACCGCAAGCGGCTGAAGGCCGGACAGAAGCCGGGCCGCCGGGTGGGATTCCCCAGGTTCAAGCGCAGGAAGCATGGACAAGGCTTCCGCGCCGACAACGGACGGACACGGTGCGGGTGGACGGCAAGGCCGTGGTCTTGCCGAAAATAGGCCAGGTGGCGATGGTGGAACGGCTGCGCTTCTCCGGCTCGGTCCGCGAAGTGACGGTCAACCGGACCGCCGGGACATGGTTCGCCTGCTTCTGTGTCGAGGACGGCCAGGCGTTCCCGCCGGTCAAGGACGGCGGGAACGTGGGCGTGGACGTTGGAGTTGGGACGCTGGCGGTATGCTCCAACGGTCTGACGGTCGAGAATCCCAAGGCGCTGCAATCAGGACTGAGGCGGCTGCGGCAGGTGGACAAGGCCATTGCCCGGTCGAGGAACGTCCACGGCAGGACGAATCACAGCAACCGGCGTGAGCGCCTGTACGCCAGGCGGCGGAAACTCCATGCCCGGACGGTCAACGTGAGGAACGACGGCCACCACAAGGCGGCGACGGCGATAGCCAAGTCTGCGGGCCGAGTGGTGATTGAGACTCTGAACGTGGCCGGAATGGTCCGCAACCGGAGGCTGTCCCGGGCGATAGCCGACGCCGGAATGTCCGGCTTCCTGGCGAAGCTGGAATACAAGTGCCTCTGGTACGGCGCGGAGTTGGTGAAGGCGGACCGCTGGTTCCCGTCCTCGCGGCTGTGCGCCCATTGCGGCTGGCGCAATGAGGACCTGAGCCTCGGAGACCGCCGTTGGTGGTGCGGCGGCTGTGGCGCTCTGAATGAGCGGGACCACAACGCTGCGGTGAATCTGAGCAACTGGCCGGGTTCGAGCTTCCCGGTGTCAGGACGTGGAGACCGTGTAAGTCCGGCTGCGCCGGCAGTGGCCAATGAAGCGTCAAAGAGACTGCCTGCTGCGGCTGGCCTGAATTAGGTCAGATTATGCAGATTAGGTTAGGTTTTAGATAGCGGATGGCTTTCCGAAACCCCGTCCCCCGTTCCGGCCCTTGTCCGGATACGCCAGGGCACGATTTCCACGCATTTCGGATGTGTCCCGACGGATCCCCTTGACATACGGGCCGGGCCGAAGATATGATCAAAGTGACCCACATAAAGTGGCCCGGCGGTGTTACAGCACCCCAGGCCGTGGCGCCACCTGATGGACACAGGTGATGCAGTGGCATTGTACACTTGCAGACCCGCTCCTGTCAGGGGCGGGTCTTCTGGTATTACCCGGAAGCCTGCCTCCGCAGAGAGCGGGGGCGCCCCACCCGAGGGTGGGGCGAGTTGGTCCTTCAGGTCAGGCGAGTGGGATCCCATACTGACCTGGAGGTGGACCATGGAACCCATAGACTTCAATAACCTGGAGGGCTGGGAGTTCCCGGAGGACCGGAACAACGGCTGCGTGAGCGGCGCCGTTGAGGTGGTATTCCGCAACTACCGGCGCCGGCTCCTTGACGTGGTCGAAGAGGCCAGGGCACAGGGATGGGTCTGCTTCGGGGCCGTGGCCTGGCTCACGGACTCCCTGGTCCTCGATGCTCTGGCCCAAATCCCCGCCTCAATCGTCGTGCAAAAAGAAGACTTCCTCCGGCCCGACCCGGACGGTGACGAGGAGGACCGCGAGGCGTGGCGGGCCCGCCTCCGCAGGCAGTACGAAGCCATCGGGAAATCGGAGCGGGCCAACGTCCCGGGTAGCTACTTTCAGCGCTACCACATGCGCTTCCCCCTGGGAGAGATGTCCCACTGTGCCGACCCCGGCATCGCCGGAGTCCGTTGCTTTGGTATCCGTAATGACCGGAGCGGCAAATCCCCTCGCAGCCGCCCCCTGATGCACAACAAGTTCCTGGTCTTTGCCGAGATGGTCCTCAAGACTGTACCCGGCTCCGGCGATGAGGACTCGTACCAGGTCCCGGAGTGGAAGGGCAGGGTGCTCTGGAGCGGGTCCTGCAACCTGAGCCGGTTGTCCCTGCGGTCCCTCGAGACCGCGTACATATTCCGCGACCCCGTTCTTGCTGATGCCCATATCAGGGAGTGGGCGCAGATCGCCGCCCTGAGTGAGCCGTTGGACTGGACCTCGGAGTGGATCGATCCCCAGTGGCGCCTCGGTTCCTGACGCGGCACCCGTCCCGCCAGCGGGCAGTGTACCCGCCGGCTGCTGACGACTGGACATTGATTTGTTAACAATCGCTGACCAATGCTCCAATACCGGCCATACCGTACATTCCAGGCCGCAATGCTGCGGCGCAGCTTGGAATACACCAGAGCACACTCAGGCGATACGCTGATGAATGACAGATACGGACCATCAGGACGAACCCGGGACAACGCCGCTATGGCGGTGACGCCTTCCTGCGCGAATCCGCTGGCGTCTGTCTCAACTTCAAGCGCAAAGGACTTGTCTCCATACTGGAGCGACTTCACCGCGGAGATAAACTCCGCATTGTGGTTGCCCATAGAGACCGGCTTGCCCGGTTCGGGTTCGAGCTTGTCCAGTGGCTTGCCGAACAGAACGGCGGCGGGGTCGTGGTTCTCGACAACCTGGAACATAGCCCCGAACAGGAACTCACCGGGGATATTCCCGCCATCCTCCAGACCTTCTCTTGCCGGCTTCACGGCTTGCGCCGCTACCGCAACGCAATCAAGGAGAATCCGGGTCTATCCGGCAAGGGAACAGCGACGGATACTCCGCCTGTGGTTTGACGCGGCCCGGTGGTGCTACAACGAGACCGTTGCCAGGCTGAAGGCGGACAAAGAACTCAAGGCCAACTGGAGGGCGCTCAAGACCGGCATCATCCACGCCGTGCCCGAGCGGCTGAAGGAAACTCCCTACCAGGTCAAGAGCATCGGGGTCCGCGACGCCTGCCGGGCAATGTCCGGGGTCAAGCGCCGGAACAGGGAACTGGGCCCGGGCCTTCCTGCAGACCAGTACCATGAATTGAAGTTCCGCAGCCGCAAGAACCCCAGGCAGGGTTGCTTCGTGCCGGCAACCGCCGTGTCGGAGCATGGAACGTATCACACCCTGCTGGGCAAGCTGCGCATGGCGGAGCGGCTGCCCGAAGACCACGGCGACTGCCGTCTCACTCTGCACAATGGCCAGTATCATCTGGTCATCACCACGCCGGCGCAACGGCACGTAAGCGAGACCCAAGCCCGCGCCGTTGCGCTGGACCCCGGGATCCGCTCGTTCCTGACCTGGTTTTCGGAGACGGATGCAGGCCACATCGCTCCCGGAGCGTTCGGCAAGATTCAACGTCTCTGCGCTCACCTGG
>DAOUJS010000022.1:0-11131 GCA_034422355.1 Dehalococcoidia bacterium
AGCGCGGTAACGTCGGACTACGGCGTGGCAACCATGTGGGTGAGCGGCTCCACCCTGACCGTGCTGGGAACTGGCACGGGCACGGCGACGATTACCGTGACGGCGGAGGACCCGGACGGCAGACGGGTCAGCGATGAGTTCGAGGTGACGGTGAGTCCGTCCATACAGGAGCAGTAGGGGGCAGCCTGTCGCTTGCGCCCATTCCAATCCGGCCCCGCTTTCACGGCAATGACGGTGTGGGGGCGGGGAGTGACAGTCCGAGGAAAATGCATCCCCCCGCTGTACAAGCGGGGGGATGTGACCGAGCGGATTTGGGACTCGCTCTAAAGGGCGTCATACTCTCCCAGGAACAAGTCCGGGTTAACGCCTTCGTACTCCAATTCTCTGATCACATCATCAAGGGGAAGGCTATTTCAATGCCTGAGACTGGACTGTAGCGACCAAACCGGAGCGGCCGGGTCCCTGTATTATGCTATTCTGTCTTCTTCTGCTATGGGACTATATCCCAGAGAAAATTGCGAAAATCCCCACCGGGTAGACCGGGCGACAGATTCAGTCAAAGATGGAAACGAAATCCGGGAGTATCAATAATAAAGGCCCAGCGGACAAGTCAACGCTGGGCCTTGAACAAGGTTTATTTCTTAATGTAATTTGTTAATTGGATGCCTCGCACATTAGCGTCTGGAAGCTCTCTCAGCCCTTACCCGCTCGATAGCTTGCTCAAGCGTCTCTCCCTCCTTACGAGTCCTGTCTGCCGCTAAGGCCAAATCCCGCTCTTCCTGTCTCGCCTCCTCGATTTCTTTCTTGCGTATCCAGGATGAAATCATGTCCACTCCTTCTACAAGTATGAACGTGAATGCTACGGAAGTGAAAAACAAACGGCCCAGGCTATTCCCGATAGCCACGAGCCGGTCGGCCCATCCGTAGTTTCCTATCTCATCCAATAACACCACCACTACAGACGCAATGCACAAGACAGCGAAAACAATTAGGAATGCGCGAAAGCGTCTTGCTGTCGGCATTACTCAACTACATATCGATGCTAACAGTATAGCACGGTGCCAATTAGACCATACCGCTTTGCCGGATGTAAAGGACTTTATCCCCCACCATGAGCATCGCCAATTACGCATTCGTGTGCCGATAGACACGAATATGGCAGTAACTGTTTAGACTTGAGGTGACATCAACAGCTTGCGGCATTCCAGGAAGGGGTTCAGGCCCTTGGCCCGCCAGGTCCCGAAGAGGGACGCCAGGGTCATTTTGCTCTCAGTTCCTGCTTCCGAACGGGTGCCGCCGCTGATTTTCCGGCTGATCACCTATATTGTGGTAGTCGAAGTACTCTTTCAGCCACTCTTCATGGTAGACTCCGTTCTCATCAAGCGGATGATGCTTGAAGAAGAAGTCAACCATCAAATGCACTTCGTTGATGGTGTCTCCCGGAGTGTCCCCGTAAACAGTCGTTCCCAACTGTTCGATGTAACCGGCCCAATAATCTCCCCGATTTTCAAGCACGGTGGTAATGTCAACGGTTGCCGTATTCCCCGGTCCCATACAGTCCCCCTTGTATAGGGTTAGCGCAAAGCTACGTTACGGTTGACAACATGTCAACTGTCCTGGGGTCCGGTTATGTGTATTTGGCATTCATAACAGCGTCAATCCCAGGGAGCAGCATGATGGTAGCTACTGATGAGGTCCGGGAGATTTTTGCCGACGCTCGCTCCCTTTACGCAAGTGCGCTGGAGCGGTTGGAGGCTGGAGACATCCGGGATGCCGCGGAGAGGGCCTGGTGCGCTGCCAGGCGGGCAACCGAGAGTCTGGTCGTTGCGAGACGTCCTTCCGCCTCGGTGAATACGAGCATCCAGGTCTCAGCCGAATTAAGGGGGCTGGCGTTGCGAGATGAGATGTTCCGGACGTTCCCGGCGCGGCTGGCGGAACGGGCGCGTTACCTGCACAACGATTGCTTCTACAACAATCAATGCGAGCCGGTGGAGTCCACCGGGAACATCATCCGGGAAACGATTCAATACATCGAAGACGCCGAGAATTTAGCCGAAACCCCCTGATGGTCTGCTTTCCGTCCTTTACTGCCGAAGACGCAGGGAGGGGCTTTGCCATGGGAAGTTCTTCCCTCATCGCCAACCCCCCTCCCGCCGGGAGAGGGGAGAATCGAAGAATCCCGGCTAGAACAGGGCTATGGGGTTGACGGGGGAGCCGGTGCCGCCGACGACGCGGAGGGGGTTCACCGTCAACATGAACTCCCAGCGATTTTCCTCGGCGCAGACCTGGGCCACCGGCTCCAGCAGGGCGTTGTCCAGCAGGCCGATGCCGTAGGCGAAGATGGAGCCGTGGACCGACCAGGGGAGGTCGTAGCCGTTGGGCTGGTAGTCCATCATGTCCCAGACCAGCAGGCAGCAGTCGGACTCGCGCAGGAACTTGAGGCATGAGGCGTGCAGCCCGGCGCGGTGGCCCTCGGGGTGCGAGCCCCAGAGGGGGTTGACCCGGTTCCAGGCCTCGCGGCCCCCGTAGACGCAGATGGCGTCGCCGGGGGAGAGGGTGATGCCCTCGGCCCTGGCCACGTCTTCCAGTTCCCAGCCGTGGATGGGTTCCTCATGGGTCACAAAGTCCGTTCCCCGGTGCCTGGGCACGTCGAGGAGGACGCCGCGGGTGATGATGCCCTCCTTCCAGTGCTCGATGGAACCCCACTCCGCGCCGTCGAAGCTGATGACGTCGTCGGGGTTGCGGCCGTTCCACATGCCGTTGCCGTCCCAGACGTGGCAGAGGGCGTCGAGGTGGGTGGTGGCCTGGCCGTGGTAGGAGATGCCGTAGAAGTCGGTGGCGGAGCCGCCGTTGTTGGGGCGGACGCCGCGGCGCATGTAGTGAAGGGCGGGAGTCGGGTTATTGGCCGCGGGGGTCTTGGGGAACTCCCGGCTGAGGGACACGGCCCGGCCCTTCACGACCAGCTTTGCCGCCGCAGCCCGCTTTTCGTCGGTGACCATGTTGACCGCGCCGACCTGGTCGTCGCTGCCCCAACGCCCCCAGTTGTTGTCTTCCTTGAGGTATGACAGGACTTCTTCCTTGGTGGGGATTCTTCGTTCCATGCCTTTGCTCCTTGATGGTCTCAGATCGACAGAGGCTACCTTAGTTATTCATTCTCGTATCAGTAATTCAGCGAGTTTGGAGTCGAAGGTTCTCTTGAACTTAGGAAGGGTCGATATCATCCATGACCGTATATCATCTAATTCCCTCTGGCCGTCACGGATGGAACCCTTGCGGAACGCAGATATGCGGCAAGCCCTCCGGTGGTCCAATCGTTCCCAATTGAATTTTTCTCCAATCGCAGATTCAATCTCTTCACTGTTATCCGCCAATTGGTCGAAGCGTTCTTTGTTTGTCTCCTGTTCGCCACAGTCAATGTAGAGTTCTATTCGAGCTCGGCCACCGTCCGACGACGCAAATGAGGCTCCATATCCGAAACCACTGTAACCCGTCTTGAAGCTCTGCCAGCTTTTCCCCGTCACTTTGTATGGGCTGGGGATATCGGGGCCATCTCCCAATTTGTCAACAAGACTCTGGAAGAAGTCACGGTACCGTTTACTTTGTTCTGTCTCACCGGGAGGACGCACCTGCCTTTGTTGCTTTCCCCACTGATTGGGTGCGGATACTACTCGGAAATGTGGTGCAGGCGGAGAATCGCCTATCCTCCACAGTTCCATCACCACTCCATAGAACTCGCTGTCATCATCGGTGCGATGGTTGAGCATGTCTAGGGTTTCTCTGTGTTCGTCCCTGAATTTCCCTGCGACCCAAATGGCTACTTTCGCGTCGTGACCGGCTGTGTAAGTGAGCAGTTGGCCCAGGTGGTTATGGTCCGTCTCTCCCAACTGATTTTCAATGGCCACTGGCACGTCACGGTCGGCATCGCGCGCTAGGACGTCCAGCCTGTAGCTGCCTACCGCCGCCTCTGTTGAAGTTTCGTCAAGGTTCAAACCTAGCGCATCGCCTAGTAAAGATATGTGCTCCGCCAGCCATGGTGTGAAGTTCTGTGCCTCGTCTGGCCAGACTTCGCGTATATTGACGCTCTTGATGGTAGCCAAGTGTTGAGTTGCCATAAGACCCCTCTACGTCATAGGGTAGACACTCGAGTAGTTCGCTTAGCCAGCCTGGAATGCATGAGCACCCCGGCCTGAACGCCGGTTATACAGCCTTTTCCCTCAGGCAAGTGAACAGTTGGTCCAACATCATCTTGGCGACGCTGCCCATGAGGCGCTGGCCGACGCGGGCTACGGTGCCGCCGACCTGGGCGTCGCTGTCAACTTCCACCGTGGTCCGGTCTCCCTGGTCGACGAGTTTGATGGTGGCCTCGCCGCTGGCGAACCCGGTGGGGCCGTTGCCCTCGACCACCAGGCGGTAGGACTCGGGGGGGACCATGTCCAGGATGGACACCCTGGCGTTGTAGTTGCCCCTGACGGGGCCCACGCCTACCGCCAGTGATGCCTGGTACTGGTTTTCGCCCACGGCTTCCAGCCCCGAGCAGCCGGGGATGCAACTTGCCAGTACCGAGGGGTCGGTGAGGGCATCCCAGACTTTCCGGGCGGGCAGGTCGAAGGTGTAGCTGCCGGAGACCTTCATGGTCGTGCTCCCTGTGGTTGCCGCTACCGGCGGTCGGCCAGAAGCAGCAGGTTCATCAGGACCTGCGCGCCGTTGGCGCAGTCCTGGGGGGTGGAATACTCCTCGGGGGAGTGGCTGATGCCGTCTACGCTGGGGACGAATATCATGGCCATGTCGGTGATCGCGGCTATGGCCTGGGCGTCGTGACCGGCCCCGGAGGGCACGCGCTGGGCGGGGAATCCGGATATGCGCGCCGCCTCTTCCACCATCGCCTGCATTCCCGGGGCGACTGGTACGCCCTGGGTGTGACGCTGGCGGTGTATCTCCACGGATATTCCGTCGTTGGCGGCGATGGCGTTGGCGGCGCGGCGCAGCTCCGATTCGGCGTCGTCCAGGGCTGAAATCTCCAGGTCGCGGAACTCCACGCCGACGCGGACGTGGCCGGGGATGACGTTGACGGCGTTGGGGTGGGCGTGGATGGCCCCGGCGGTGGCGACGCGGCAGACCTCGGAGCCGGCGGCGATGCGCTGGACCTCCAGCACGAGGCGGGAGGCGCTGACGAGGGCGTCGCGGCGGGCGGGCATGGGCGTGGTGCCGGCGTGGTTGGACATGCCCTTGAACTCCACCTCGAACATGCCCCTGCCGGTGATGCCGGTGACAACGCCGATGGGGACGCCGGACTGGTATAGCTCGGGACCCTGCTCGATGTGCAGCTCGAAGTAGGCGGCAAGCTCGCCCGGAGAGCGAACGGCCTCCGCCACGCGGGATAGGTCGCCGCCGATGTCGGCCATGCGGGTGGCCAGGGTTACGCCCTCATCGTCGACTGCGGACAGGTCCTCGTCCATCAGTTGTCCCGCCATCGCCCGGCTGCCGATGAGCCAGCGGTGGAAACGGGTGCCTTCCTCGTTGGTGAACACCACTATTTCCAATGGATGGCGGAGGGATTGACCGGTGTCGGCAAGGGACTGGGCGCATTCCACACCGGCCAGGACGCCCAGTGCGCCGTCGTACTTGCCGCCGCTGGGTACGGTGTCAGTGTGGGAGCCGAGGGCGATGGCCGGGAGTCCGGGGACGGAGCCTTCCCGTCGTCCGATGATGTTGCCCGCCGGGTCGATGCGGGTCTCAAGCCCGGCGCTGCGCATCAGGTTGATGGTGTATTCGCGCCCGGCGATGTCCTCGGGGGAGAAGGCGATGCGCTGCATTCCGAGGGGTGAATCGCCGATTTGTCCCAGTTCCTGCAGGGTGCGGTTGAGGCGGTCGGCGTTGATGTCCGGTTGCGTCACGGCGGCATGTCCTGTAGCGGGATTGGGTGTCGTTTGAGCGTCAGTATGATACCACGGACGGGCCGCGATGACGGCAGGCCGGCGGAGGAGCGGCGGGATGGGGAGAGGCCGCGGACGCGGTGGGCCTGCGGCATCAGTCCCGCACCAGGGCGTAGAGGAGTTCGTCGACGATGTGGCCGTCCTTGACGGCGCTCCTGCGCATCCGGGCCTCAAGGGTGAACCCGGCTTTCTCCAGGACCCGGGCCGACGCGGGGTTCCACTCGAAGACGATGGCGAAGAGACGGATGATGTCGAAGTTGTCGAAGGCGTACCGGGAAAATGCCCGCACTGCCCTGGTGCCGATACCCTGCCCCCAGAAAGGCTCGCCCAGCCAGTAGCCCAACTCGGCAGACCGGAAGTGTACGTCGTCCTGGGGAATCAACCCGATGCTGCCGATGGCCTCGTCTGCGGATGCAATCGCCAGGAATGTTGCCGGGGAGCCGGCGTTGGATGACCTGACCCAGTCTGCGGCGTCCTTTGCCGTGTAGGGATGGGGGAACCTGTCGCCCAGGTTTCTCCAGATTGCCCGGTTGTTGCCATACTTGACCAGCGCGGCCTCATCCCCCGGCTGCCAGGGGCGCAGCTTCCAGGGGCCTATGGAAATTTCTACGGGTGGAGTGTTCACTGGACTAAACTACCATGCCAAAGGAGCGCCGATCCTATTTTTGTCCGAGAGTGTCTACTAACCAGGCCAGGGTATTCCGAGATCACGACATATCTTTCTGACGAGCAGGTCGTGGATTTCAGTGTGCCTCGGTACGGCCGTGCGACGGCGGTTTGCCGGGTTTTCCCACCAGGAATGTCTGCGTCCTTCGCGGATAAACACACATCCTTGAGAACCAAGATATGACAATAGCCTGCATCGCCTCACACTTGCAGGATGACCTCTTCATAGTCGCCAGCGGCCGAACGCAGGGCATCCGCACGGTTCATTTCCAGCGCTTCGGTGAGGGCCGATTTCAAATCTTCCAGCAACTCTTCCCTGGTGGCAGCCTGGGAGTTTACCCCTGGTATTTCCTGCACCCAACCTATCCACCAACCCGCATCCTTTTTGATCAACGCCGTGTACGTCGAGTTCATGTCGTTATGCTCCCCATCAATCGGCCACAAGCTTAACCGGGGACCGGCGGGCATGGCAAATCAATGGATGGCGGCTTGCGCTTGTGCTGGGGGCCACCGGGGAATATACTCGGCCTTGTTATGGCAACGAGTGATGACATGTCTGACGATGGCCTTTTGAGACTTCCACTTTTTCCGCTGAACGTGGTCCTGTTCCCGGGGATGCCCATGCCTCTCCACATCTTCGAGGAGCGGTACAAGGCGATGATCGGGGACTGCCTGGAGCGCGACGCGCCCTTCGGGATTGTGCTCATCAAGGAGGGGCAGGAAGTCGGCAGCCCGGCGGAGCCGGTCAGGACCGGCACCACGGCCCGGATAGTCCAGTCGGAGCGCCTGGAAGAGGGCCGAATGAACATAATGACCCGTGGGGAGCGCAGGTTCGAGGTAGTGGACATTTACCAGACGGTTCCCCACGTGGCCGCCGAGATACGGTACATCGAAGAGGCGGCGGGGGACGACGCTTCAGGGGTGATTTCCGAGATCAGTCCTGAGTACGCCGAGTTCCTGAGAATGCTGACCGCCCTTTCCGGCGGCTGGACTGCCGCCCCCGACTTCCCGGACGAGCCTGTGGCCCTGTCCTACGCGGTGGCCTCGGCCCTGGTGACCAGCATTCCGCTGCCGACCGACATCAAGCAGCAGCTTCTGGAGACTGGCACGGCCAAGGAGCGGCTGGAGCGGCTGCTTCCCCTGGTAAAGCGCGGCAACGAAGCCCTGCGGGAAGAGGTGGCCAAGCGCAACCCGTTCCGGGGGCCGCGGCTGAACTAGGCCGGGTTGCCGGTCCCGTCTTTCCCTTCCAGGCGTGTTGACCCGGCAGTCCCCCCTAACCCCGGCCCTCTCCCTGGAGGGAGAGGGAGGATACAGAGACCCTGAGCTGCTCCGGGGCGGGTGATGTTGCTTATGCCTTGACCAGGGAGCCGTACATCCTGGCCGCTCCCGATTCCGGGACCATACCCGAGAACAGCTCGGGGTGAATCATCTCCGCCATGATCTCCAGCCCGGTGACGAGGCGAGGCCCGGAGCGGCTGGTGTAGGCGCTGGCGTCGATGACGTAGACCCGCTGGTCCCGCACCGCGGGGAGGGAGTCCCAACCCTCGCGGGCGGCCAGTATGGGAACGTCCTGCAGGGCCCGCTTCACGTCGAAGCCGCAGGGCATGAAGATAATCACCTCGGGCTGGCTCTCCACCACCGCGTCCCATTCCATCTGGAATGAGCCGGTTTCCTTGTCGCCGAAGCAGTTTTCCCCGCCTGCGATTTCCACCATTTCAGGCACCCAGTGGCCGCCGCAGAATATGGGATCGACCCATTCCACGTGCAGCACCCTGGGCCGGGTGTCGGACAGCGCGGCGCGGTTGGCGACTGAATCGATGCGTTGCTGCATCCGGGCCGTGATCTCACCGGCCTTATCGTCGGCCCCTGTGGCATGGCCCACGCCGCGGATGTCCGCCAGAACGTCGCTCAGGTACTGGGGGTCGAGGGAGAGGACCTGGGGTTCCCTGGGGAGGTTGACGCTGGCCTCGGCGACCTGCCGAGTGGAGATAGCTCAAACCTCGCAAATTGCCTGGGTCAGGAGCAGGTCCGGCTCGGCGGCGTTCATTACCTCCTGGTCGATGTCGTATATGCCAAGCCCCTGCTGCAAACGCTCGGAGATTACGCGGTTGATTTCGGCGCTGGTGGGTTCCATGCCGTCGAACACGCTGCGGACGACGTGGGGTTTCAGCTTGGCCTCGGGCGGGTAGTCGCATTCGTGGGTAACGCCAAAGAGCTGGTCTTGCAGACCAAGCTCGTAGACTATTTCGGTCGCGCTGGGAAGGAAGGAGCAGATGCGCATTCCGGGCCTCCTCTACCGTTGGGTCATTCTATTATAACCGGGGCCGGCGGACGCACCAATTCCGGCCCGAGGTCAACCATCATCACCGTCTCTCGCCGTCCCCTGGTCAAGGATCCGGGTGTACTCGTCGTCCAGGTGGTCGTCCTCGTACACGTACTTGTCGTCATCCGCGAACCTGGGGCTTGGCTGGTCTCCGGAGGGGAAATCCTCCTCGTGTTCATCCAGGCCGAGGAAAGTATGCATGAACTCAGGTTCCAGCACCCGGTGAAGTCGAAAAGCAACAATGGCCAACACTATGATTGCCGTCACCGCGATGGCGATGGCCAACGGCGGGAGCAGACCACCTATGGAAGCCAATTGAGAAATGAGCGGGAAACTCCAGATGACACACACAATGAGGAGAGGGGCGGCCAGAGGGATGGTCATAGTGTCCAGCAGAATTCCCTGGATGTTCCGTCCGTGCAGGAACTCCGATGACCAGAGCCCCTCCGGCAGGATGAACTGTATGATGGCGTCGCTCAGGCTTCGCAGTGACCTCCAGACCTGGAACGCCGGAGGAATGGTCAAAGCCAGGACCATGCCTGCGATGACCAACGCCACCACGCTTTCCTGGGTATTGAACGTTCGGGACAATTGCGGCGTGAAGTGCAGGCTCCCTGTGCCGATGGCAATGAGGAGGCTGACAATGCCCATGTTGAGGACCACCATGCGGCTGCTGTGCCGGATTCTCTGGGCCCGGGGACCTCTGAAGCGGAACGCGCTGTACATGGCCGACATGGCGAGGACCAACCCGCCGCCGTATGCCTTGAGAATGCGCGGAGTCCTCCGGTCCAGGAACCCGGCAACGGCATTGGTGGAGCGAAACAGGAAGGGATAGACCAGCGCCGTGATTACCGTCACTCCGGTCAAGACCGGGTACATGAATGCGCCGACGGCCCCATGCTCAACTCCGACTCTAACCATGGCGAGCGAAAATTCTCCGACCTGGGGCATTCCAAGACCGACGTCCAGGGACTCTCTGCCGCTGTGGCCCGAGAGC
The DNA here is from genome assembly GCA_034422355.1 of Dehalococcoidia bacterium. Lineage (GTDB taxonomy): Bacteria > Chloroflexota > Dehalococcoidia > Lucifugimonadales > UBA3495 > CATOSP01. The sequence goes on from DAOUJS010000022.1 coordinate 9,920, forward strand.
ACTGTCCCGACGGTGTCAGCCACAACTTTCCCGGCAATGAATACGCCGGCAACGGCCAGGGTGGGAAGTATGAAGTGGACCGCGACCGAAAGGTCCATAAGCATCCCGATGGAGACGAAGAAGATGGCGGCGAACATATCCCGCACGGGACCCATGATCCGGTCCATGTCCTCGGCGTGGCGGGTGTCGCCGAGCACGGCTCCAATGAGGAACGCCCCGGCCGCGGCGGACAGGCCCAGTTGTTCAGCAACCAGGGCCAGTCCGAAACACAGAGCCAAGCCGGTGACCAGCATGGCCTCCTGGGACTGGAACCCGTTGATGAAGGCGGTGACACGAGGCGCTACCAACCCGCCGAGACCTAGCACGACGACTCCGAAAGTTGCCAGCTTGGCGGCTAATAGGCCGACGGCTCCGGGTTCGGTTGCGCCTTCGGCGGCGACTCCGCTCAAGACTGTGAGCAGGATTACGGCGGCGATGTCCTCGATTACCAGGATGCCGACTATCAGCTGTCCTCGCGTTTGCTGGAGTTCGCCCGACTCCCGCAGCATGGTCATCAGGATTGCGGAACTGCTTATGGCCAGGGCTGCTCCCAGGAACACTCCTTCGGTTTGAGTCCACCCAAAAAGGGTGGCCAATGCAATGCCGAGGGCGAACATGATCGTCATCTCCACGATTCCGATCATGATCACTCGCAATCCGACGCTGCGGATCCGCTGCCACCCAACACCGAGGCCAACGCCGAATAGAAGAAGGACCAATCCGAGATCGGCCAGCACGCGTATGGTGTCCAGGTTCTCCACCAGCTTCAAGGTGAAGGGGCCGATGAGGACGCCCGCGGCCAGGTAGCCCAGCACGGAAGGCATACGGATGAGACGGAAGACGACCAAGGCAACCCCCGCGACAGCCATGATGATGGCCAGGTCGCGGATCAGCCCGTTATCTCCGCTGCCAACTGCAAGAACTGGAATGAAGCCTGAAGGGTCTATGGGACTAGAAGCCTCCGGGAATGGTGCATACCAGTATTGGCGGTATCCATACAGCGTTGTGAGCAGTTTACCATTTGAGCACTCAACACATAATACACATGATGCGGTATATGCCTAGTATTACAACGACGGTTTATGGAAAAGGGCAGGGTGATCCTCTCTCAAATGGGCAAGCACCTGCCCATTCCAGCTTTGATGGAGTTCGTTCCGTCATATTAAATCGCCC
>DAOUJS010000023.1:0-31940 GCA_034422355.1 Dehalococcoidia bacterium
TCGACCTGGAATCCGCAGATGCCAATACCTACCTCTACCTGCTCCAGGGTGAAGGGCGGGCAGGAACGGCCCTGGGAAGCCAGGGCTCCAGCAGCAGAAACACCAGGATAGAGCATGTGCTGGACGCCGGGACCTACACCGTTGAGGTCACAACCTACAGTGGCGCGCAGGCAGGCGACTTCATCCTAACAATCAACGGGCTGGCGACTCCCCCGCCCCCGCCAATGAACACGCCTGCACCTTCCCCTACTCCCGCGCCAATCCCAAGGGCGATTCTTACGCCAGTGCCAACGCCCACTCTCGTCCAGCCGTCAACATCCACTTCGGCGGGACCCGTTAGCACTCCTGCGCCCACTGCAAGCCCAATGCCGGCACAGGAACCAATCCCTGCCGCGGAGTCAGGGGGCGCTTGCAGTTACCTGGACAGGGATTTGCCGCCAGGTGCGGCCACGGTCAGCATGTTCCTGTTGTTGGCCCCGCTGGCTCTGATAGGCGGATTGAAGTTCCGTGCCCGGCGGCGAAACGGTGCCTGAGTCCTGGTCTCAAGACGATGCGACGACCACCAATGCCAACCTGGGATGCGGGTCAACAAGCACTAATCCCCATCTGCGTTGTCTTCGGGAAGAAAAGATACCACCAAACTGGATAAAATCAAGAACCTTTCGGATCACATTCTCGGTGGCGGTCTAATCGGCCGTCTTTCCGACTGCATCCAGCGAAGAAGTTGCCAAGCCCCTGCTGACAAGGAGGGGGCTTTTCCTTTGGGTGGTCAGCCCTTCTCAAAAGGGACTGCCAGGTTCCAGTTTTGAGCAGCGCTTATTCAACCACGGATTGCTCGCTTTCTGCCCCCTCTGCCGCCATCCTATACCCCACCCTGGACTCAGTGATGATATTCCTAGGGTCAGCGGCGTCGTCGCCCAGCTTCTTCACTACGTTCCGCAGCAACCATCCCTCGCCCACCCGCTCGAGGCCTGTAGCTGTACCAGCTGATTTATACAGAAGCGAGATCCTGGAATCGGTCCCAAAACACCGCCGATAGTGTAGGGTTTTCCTGGCTCTCCAGTCCCGTTGAGTCATCGGCCGCCCCGTGTGTAGAGGACGGAGAGTTGAGCCCTCGCAGCAAACCAGCCGCGCTGGCTGCAGTCCTTCCACTCTTTTCGTACTCGCTGGCGATGGCCCACCATTGGCAAGCCCGGCGCGTCAGATCCTCGCGCCTGCGACCCGTCCGAGCGTTATGCTCTCTACGCTAGTCGCCGCGACGCCATTGACAACTGGGAGCGCGAGCAGCTCCGCTAGATTGAGAACGAGTGGATGGATGAGGAACGCGGCTCAATGCACTCCGTATCGAAGAATCGGCGAAAGGAGGAAGGGGCCTCCGACATGCACGGGACGCACCGGTACAACTGAAATGGCGCCAGCACGGAGAAGTGGGGACCGAGGCAAGAGGAGGAGGTGGAAGCTGTGGAAAAGGAACCCCAAGCCGTTCAGCGAGCACTCCTTGTGGTAGGTTTACCCTTAGTCTCAGGCATGGGACTAACCCCTGGCTTTCCGCGTAAACTCGTCTACGGGCTTTCCCTTTCGCTCCTCGGCATCCGGTAGCCGACCCGCGGCTCGGCAAGGATGTACTTGGGTTTCTCGGCGTCGTCGCCCAGCTTGCGGCGCAGCCGCACCAGGTGGGTGCGCAGGGTCCGCAGGCTACCGGAATTCTGGGGGCCCCAGACCCGCAGCAGCAGATGCTCGTGGGGCACAACCCGCCCACCGTGGATCGACAGTTCGACCAGCAGATCATATTCCGTGGGCGTCAATTCTACCGGTCGACCAGCTATTGTCACGCGACGCTCAGCGTAGTCTATGGTCAGGTCACCCAGGGTATAAGGTTCGGCAAGCCCCGACCGGTACGGCAGATCCCGCCGCCTCATGGCCGCCTTGATTCTGGCCACCAACTCTGTCGGTGTGAATGGTTTGACGATGTAGTCGGCCGCCCCCATCTCGAAGGCCCGGGCGATGACCTGGTCCTTGCCGTACACGGACAGGAAAATGACCGGAACGTCGCCAATGGCCAGGATGTCCCGCATCAGTTCGATGCCGTCGGAATCCGGCAGCACCAGGTCCAGCAGGACCAGGCCAGGCCGGTTTTCCTTCATCAGAGCAAGAGCCTCCGCCGGGTCCGCAGTTAGCAACGGAAAGTAGCCCGCCTCGGTGAGCGTGTCGCGGGCGTACCGGAGCGTCTGGGGATCATCGTCTACCACCAGAATGGGAACCTGCTCCCTCCTACTGGCGGGGACAGGGAGTTGCCGAGAGGGTTCGACCAGAGCCTCATGAACCACCGGCACGGTGAAGGTGAAGCGAGCCCCCGTGCCTGGCCCAGCGCTCTCGGCCCGGATGCGGCCCCCGTGGGCCTCCACTATACCCTTGCAGATGGCCAAGCCCAGGCCCGGCCCGGTGGTCTGTGGCCCTCCGTCGTCGCCGGTGCGAGTGAACTTGCTGAACAGGTAAGGAAGGATGTCGGCGGCGAACCCCCTTCCCTCGTCGGCCACGGAGAACGCGACGTAGGGATCCTCTCGCACCGCCGACACCCGGACGGTGGACCAGTCCGGTGAGTGCCTTGCCGCGTTGGAGAGCAGGTTGCCGATAACCTGCACGATCCGTCTTCGGTCCGCCATCACCAGGGGCAGGTCGGGTTCAAGATCTATGACTAAGTTATGACGGGCTCCGCCGCCTTGGAAGGCGCTCCTGGCCCGTTCCAGCAGCAAGACCACTTCCGCCGGTTCGGGAAAGACCGGCAGGGTGCCCGTCTCGACCCGGGCCACGTCAAGAAGGTCGCCGATCAGGTCCTGAATGCTGTCGGCCTGCTGTTCGATGATCCGGTGGAACTGGCGCGCCTCAACGGGGTCCAAGGCGGAGTCCGCATTCAGGAGCGCGGCGACGGACCCCTTTATCGAGGTCAGAGGGACCCGGAGTTCGTGGCTCACCATCCCCAGGAACTCCGCCCTCAGCCGTTCCAGTTCTTCCAGCGGCGTCATGTCCTGAATGGTGACGATCACCGTCTCCACTGCTCCGAGTTCTGAGAGGACGGGGGTGGCGTTGACCAGGGTGGTTACGCTGCGTCCGTCGGGCACTTGGATGACTATCTCCTCGGCCCGCACCGTCTCTCCGGTGCTCAGGACCTGGGCCAGCGGGAACTCTTCCAGAGACACTTCCCTCCCGTCGGCGCGTTTGAAGCTGACCACCTCCAGCAGTTGTCCTGGCGACTGGCCCGGACTCCACAGGCCGTCAACTATCCGCCTCGCTTCCCGGTTGACCGACACCGGCGTCCCCGTCAGGGCGTCAAAGACCACCACCCCCACGGGAGAGGTGTCGATCAGCGTCTCCAGGTCGGCCCGGGCCCGCCGCTCCTCCCGATAGGCTCTAGCGTTGGCGATCACCAGGGCGGCCTGGGCGGCGAACATCACCAACATTTCCTGGTCCTCCCCGTTGAACTCTTCCCCGTCCTCCCTGTCGCCCACGAAGACATGGCCCACCCGCTGGTCCCGGTGGAACATGGGCGCCGCCATGAACCGGAAGACCCCCACCGGCAGGGGGATGGTGAAGTCTGGGAAGCCCAGGGACCGGACGTGCTCCGCCAGGTCGGGCAGGCGCACGGGTTCGGAGACGCCGATCAGGGCCTGGAAGATGCGCAAGCCCTCGGGCATCAGCCAGAGCTGCCCCGATTCCTCATCCGTCAATCCCGAGGACAGGAAGTCCTGCACTCGACCCTGGTCGTCCAGCAGGGTCATCACGCCGTAGCGGGCTGAGGTCAGGGAGCGGGCGGAGTCCAGCACCCCCTGGAGCACTGTCTCGAAGTCCAGGCTCTCGTTGATGCGAAGGCTGGCGGCGCTCAGGCTGGAAAGGCGGTCCTTTCTGACTACTTCCATGTCGGGTTCACCGTCATGTTCACTCGGCTGGTCGTTCATCACTTCTCCATCTTGCCGGCCCAGGGGTACCCACTTCACCCATGCAACTCGTCGCGCGGGGTCACCGCCTGCGTGCTGGAAAGCCATTTGGGTCGAGATTGGGGCAATTATACCCAAATCAGCCAAACGTAACCAGTATGTAACTGTTTTGGGGTTGACCTTTACCCACGTGTAATCCAAATTGCTGTACAGTCCGGGATTGTCGCTTCGGCGACGGGCCTGGGTGCAGGGCTGGGGACAGACGGGGGTTGGCCCACCAAGATTCCCCTCCAGTGTCCACCTGCCTGTGCCTTTGCCTCATACCAAACCCCGGAGGTAAGGCATGGCTTTACACAACAGAACCCCTTCATTGATTGTAATTGTACTTACGTTGGCTGCGGTACTTGCATGTGGTCCTACTGCGGAATATCACGCGGAGCCGGAAGCACTGTCGGTCAGCCAGCATGAGTCAACACCTGAACCTTGCCCACATGTAGAGGGGACTTACCCAAAGCTTGATGATATTCTGGCCGACCTGGTTGGCAAGTACGAGCGGTGTGAGTTGTCTGAGGAAGAGGCTGCAGCAGCAGCTCCGGCCCACTACGGAAATACCGTACTTGCGGAAATAGACGGCGGGACCAGAGCAGGTGTTAAAGCCCTGGACGCGTGGATGGGACAGCAATTCATCGAGCCGCGCCATGTTCTCGCTGAGTGGGAGATCCCAGCAATCTACGCATTTGTCCAGGTTTCCCAACTTGGGGCGTTATCAAATCAAGAAAGCGCGATAAAGGTTGAGGCAGTTCTGCGGCCAGAGGGGACGAAGGATATCACCGCCCCTGTTCCTGCGGGCGTGCTGGGCCAGGCAGCAGAGGATCCTAAGCCATCATTCCCTACTTGGCTGCAAGGGGACGTGCCCTCTCCTGGGTATTACCCAAAGCTCAAGGGCGTATTGGGTTCGATACAGGAGGAATACACCGCAGGGACCCTCGACCTAAAAGAATATGCCGAAAATTCCATTTTTGGCTGTTACATTGAGGGGGACAAGGTAGTAGGCTACCTCTACGCCCCGGACGATGCTGCCGTGGTGCGCTTACAGAAATCCCTCTCAACGGCTGGTGTCGAGTGGAGCGAAGACGTCCTAGAGGAAGGCGAATTCCGGATATTTTCGATTAGGGCGCTGCCCTCGCAGTTGATAGGAATCGCAACTCTCCCCGACCTGGTCAAGGTCGATCAGGGACACTGCGGGGGCGTAAACCAGATCCATGAGGGTAATCCTATGGATGCGGACACCTTCGCCAGTGCGTTTGGTCCCGTAGAGAGTGAGGCTGTAGCTGTCATAGGAGCCGACGACTGGCAAGACTTTACGAGATCTCCTTTTACCGGCGCGGGCATAAAGATAGGCGTCATCGACGATGGCTTCAAGGGGATAGACGCCAAGATACGGGCAGGGGAGTTGCCAAGGCCTGAGGCCTACTACTGTTTCAACGGTGCCTTCGATACTGATGTACGTCCGCACCAAACCAGGGCAAGGCAGAAACAGGAATGTGAGTTGATGTATAGCCACGGCCTGAACGTTGCTGAAAGCGTGATGGACGTGGCCCCTGGAGCCAAGCTCTACCTCAGCAATGGCGGGCTTGATACGAACTCCGTCAACTCAAGAGAGAGACTAACCAATGCTGTTGCTGAACTAATAAAAGCGGATGTGGACGTCATCGTCCACTCCATATCTTGGTCCTACACGGAAGGCCCCGGTGACGGGCGTACGGTGTGGGGAAGTTCGGATATACACAAAGCCGTAAAAGACGCCACCGGTTACAACTCAGGATACGACGGCGCTTTATGGGTAAATGCGGCGGGAAATTCCCGCAAGAGCGTCTGGCGAGACGCGCCCGAATTCGACGCTGGCACAACCCTCCGATTGCCGCGCCACCAGTGGCTCAACCAGGAAACCCGAATGTTCATCAGGAATCCAGACGGGACCTACTTCCCTCACAGAAACGTGGGGATAAATACGGCGGTAATATACGTTCGCTGGGATGATACTTGGAATGGCGCAGACTGCGACCTGAACCTTAATATCTACCATCTGGACGGTAACGGCAGAACTACCCGCTTGGCGAATCGCTTCCAAGGGGACCATCATCAGTCCGGAAGGAGTACGCACAAGCCCTACGAGGTTGCTTGGGTTGATAGAGCCCTGCCGGGCAGATACTACTTGGAGCTGGCGAGAGTAAGTTGCTCCAACAGCAACCTCCCGTCCTACATTCAGGTAATGGCGACCCAACAGCTTCAACTCGACCTCCGCACATCCTCGGGATTGGGGTCCATCACTGAGCCCTCCACCAGCCAAAGCGAAGGGTTGCTGTCTGTGGGTGCGGCTCATTTTGCGACTCCCCGGACAATCCAGGACTACAGCGCCCGTGGTCCAACCACCGATGGGCGCATCAAGCCTGACGTGGTGGGTTACGACTGCGCCAGCACCAGCGGGCTGACATACCGCACGGCTAGCTGCGGTTTCGGCGGTACCAGCCAGGCCGCACCCCATGTGGCCGGCGCAGCTGCGTTGGTTAAGCAGAGATTCAACCACATGAATGCCCGCCAGTTGGCGTACTATTTGAAAGAAAACACGGCTGGCTCCCCCAGCCCGGGGAACATCTGGGGACACGGACGAGTGGTTCTCCCGCCGCCAGGCCATGAAGTCTTTTTGACTGGATTGCCCACACAAGTGGGACGCAATACTTCGAACTCTTATACTCTAAATTCAGTCGGCAGCAGCAGCAGAGTGAAAATCGTAGCGAATTCTCTTGACTCCCCCGGCAAGGTTTATTTTGGAAACTGTCCCTCCTCCGGTAGAGGACTCAGTGAATCTAACAACAAGGCGCACGGCGCTACGATCTTTGTATTTGGTTGCGAGACGGGAAAGACCCAGCTCCATTTCTTCAGGGATGGCCGTTTGCTGGGCATCCAGAACATCGAAGTCTCCAATATTGAGCAGGCCCCTGCTCCAACAAACGTAACGATTCATGGTTGTGGCAAAGAATGCTTATCCGTTTCTTGGCAAGGGATCACCCCGGGGATCAAGCAACATTGGGTACAGTACCGGCTCAAGGGTTTCACGAGCTGGAATAATGCCCGGACTGATTTGCCCGCACACCTGCGTGGGTACCGGATTACCAGCGGCATAAAGTGTGGTCGGGAGTACGAGGTGCGAGTCGGCGCTCATGGTGACGGCATAGCCTACACCAACACGATCAGCATGTCGGTGTTGCCCGGCAGCAACCGGACTTCCCCCTGCCCCCCATCTTTCTCGCGTACCTCGGTCAGCCATTCGGTGGAGGAAGACACAGCGGTAGGTACGGGGCTTGTCCAGGTGCGGGCGAGCGGGGAGGACGTTTCTCATTCCATCACAGATGGGAACGTGGATGAAGCCTTTGCCATCGGTGACACAACCGGATGGATCAGCCTGGCCAAGGCCCTTGATCCTGACGTAAGGCCGCGATACCTGTTGACCATCACTGCTGTCGAGAGAAATGCGGATGACCCAAGCGACGCAGCTACGGCCAAGGTGGCAATCAACGTGGTTGAGAGAATCGAAGCGCCCGTTGCCACCGGCACCATTAACAGCCAAGCAGTCGAAGAAGGCAATTCAGTCCCAGTCGATGCGTCTCCGTACTTTACGGGGAATGTTGATCGGTACAGCGCCATTTCGTCAAGAACGTCTGTAGCAACGGTCTCAGTACGTGGGAATACGGTCACGGTTCGGGGAGTGGATACCGGAACAGCCACGGTAACGGTGACCGCCCATAACTCTGCTGGGAGCGCCAGTCAGACCTTCCAGGTCACCGTGCGGGAGCCTATCCCGCCACCAACTAGGGTGGGCAGTCTGGATGGCCTGGAACTCAATATAAGCCAATCCCAGGACGTGGAACTTTCGATTGCGTTCTCCGGTGTAGTGGATAGCTACAGTGGGCGGTCCTCAAATCCAGGGGTGGCCACGGTTTCCATATCAGGCAGCACCGCGAGCGTGACCGGTGTCTCGGCGGGCACCACAACCATCACGGTCACAGCCCGGAACACTGCCGGAACTGCAACTCAAACCCTTCAGATAACGGTTGTTGCCCTGCCCAAAGTGGGCGCGCCCACCGGAGTTGCTGTTAGCGCCAGCCGCACCACCGCCGATGTAAGCTGGGACCCGGTAGCTGGCGCAGCGAAATACCGGGTTGAATACCGCTTGGGAGCTTCGGGCGCATGGTCCGTCTCAAGCGACGAGGTTATAGCCACCAGCCATCAGGTCTCCGGCCTTGTTTGCGACAACAAATATCAGTTCCGGGTAGGCGCTCATGGTGACGGAACCGATACGCGGGCCGCGTGGGGCAGCCCAAGCACCGTATCCGCGGATACCCTCTGTCTCCAACCGCCCGCCCAACCCACGGGACTTAAGCAAGAGGCAGGCTACCGGTTCATCGACATTACCTGGGATGACCCGAACGACCCGGGCATAACCAAGTACCAACACCGGGTGAATGCCATAACCCAGGGAGGAGCCTGGGGCGAGTGGCAGGACATGCCGGAGAGCGATGCCACCACCGTCGCCTACACCGTCGCCAACCTGGACTCCGGCCACGCCTACGGTATCCAGATCCGGGCCGTGAACGTGGCCGGTCCAGGACCTCACAGCGCGATGGTGGCTGCCTTCGTGAGGCCCGCGCCGCCGCCCGCGCCTCAGCGCGTTCTCGCGGGACCAAATGGCCCGGGGTCCATCTACCTGAGGTGGATCAAGGTGAGCGATCCCCAGGTCACCGGCTACCAGTACCAGTGGCTAAGGAGCGACCGCACCGAATGGAATGGCTGGACGGAGATCCCGGGCAGCAACGCTTCCACGGACGGGCACACGATTGAGAACCTGGCCATCGGTTTCACCTACCGGATCGAGGTCCGGGCCGTGGCTGATGACCGCGACGGGGAAGCCAGCGACGAGGTCTCGGTGCGCCTCCCGCCCCTGCCCGACGCCCCCACAGGACTCTCGGGTACAGCTACCCCCGGCAAGATAGCCCTGTCCTGGACGGAGTCAAACGACGCCTCAATCGTGAGGTATGAGTACCGCGTTTATCCGAGCGACGAGACGGACTGGCAGCCCTGGACACACATTCAGGGCAGTCAGGTGGGCACGACGACGCACACGGTAACCGGCCTTAAGGCCGGCGTCACCTACAAAGTCGAGCTGAGGGCGGGCAACGTCTCAGGCATAGGGGAAGCTAGCGACGATGTCAGCGTAGCTGTTCCCTACCCGATGCCGAACGCTCCCACGGGGCTGACGGCCACGGCGGGGGACGGGAGCATAACGCTCAATTGGACCAACCCGAATGACCCCGGGATTGATTCTTACGAGATGCGGATCAAGGCGGCGAGCACCTCGGAATGGGGCGCGTGGACTGGTCTTTCCGGCACGAGCGCAACCTCAACCACCGCCACCATAACGGGTCTCACGAACGGGACCGCCTACAGCCTGCAAATCAGGGCCGCAAACTCTTCAGGACAGAGCGGCCCGTCAGCGGAGGTGACCGCGACTCCAGCAGCGGACGCGTAGAAACGCAACCCTTAAGGCATCAGCCGGGGCCCGGTGGTCGGGAATCCACCGGGCCCCGCTCCTTGCGGAACAACAGGGCATCAACTCACATGTGATAGTCTAGATTTAATCTGACACCCGGCGAAGGCTGTGACGCCGATACGTCGAAGGTCAAAGCCGGAGTCCTCTACGTTTCAAGTATCTTCTGGATTCACTCAGTGCAGGCGTTAGCCTTGCCTTGCTACAATTATCCCCGAACTGCCGCGTGGATGGACATTGACGAAGCAAGCGTCAACAAGCTGGATAAAATCAAGAACTTCTCGCATCAGGTTCGATGTGTCCCCGTAACCGATTGTGAATTTCCGGCAACATTGACCCAGGGCTTTCCCCAAGCATTGCCCCCCCTTTGGGAGCCTGTTCAATAAATTAGTATCACCTTGTGATTGGCGAATCAATCCCCTTTATTCGTGAAAATCCTGGGCACCGTGCCCAGAAGAGCCTGGTGGGGAGAGAGTTTTTCCCGATAGCTGGTTCCCTCGATCACGATCTGATAAGAGGCATTGGCCAGCCGGTCCAGGGCGCTGTTCCCCAGGATGGGGTCCTCAAAGAGGCTCAGCCATTCCTCGACGGCCCGATTGCTGGTTACGATGAAGCTGGAGACCCGATGCCGGTTGATGATGAGTTCGTAAAGGTCGGCGGACTCCTGGGGACTGAACCGGTGCAGGCTCAGGTCGTCCAGGATCAACAAGTCGGGAGAGAGGAAGGAGCGAAAGGTCCGCTCCAGGGAATTGTCCACCCGGGCCTGGTTCATACTGCGAAAGAATTGGTCGGCATGGAGAAAGCGGACGCTGTGGCCGGCCCGGACGGCGGCGTGGCCCAGGGCCTGGGCCAGGAAGGTCTTGCCCACGCCCGCGGGACCCACCAGGAGCACGTGCTCATGCTTATCCAGGAATTCCAGGGAGAAGGCGGCGTCGAGGAGCCTGCGGTCCAGAGTGACCGAGGCGGACCAATCGAAGTCTTCCAGGGCACAGGGGTCCTCGAAGCCGGCAGCCCGCATGCGCAATTGCAGCCGCCGGTTGTCCCGGCGGTTCACCTCATCGCTGAGGATGATCTCCAGGAAGGACGCATAGTCCAACTGCTCCCTGCGGGCCAGGGCGATACGTTCGGGCAGGGTATCGGCTATGGGGCCCAGCCTGAGCTTCTTGAGCAAGGGCACCAGGTCAACGGGTCTGGTCATGACACACTCTCCTTGTGGTGGTTGGAATAGAGGTAGTCGCTCTTGGCCTGGGCAAAGACGGCGCCGGGACGGGCGAACCGGCCGGCTGGCAGCGGTTGGGGCGCCGATGGGCAAGCTTCCTGTTCCAGGGCCTGTACGAGGATGCGCTCCACGCGCCTTACGTCGATGAGGTCCACCTCCAGGGCCTTATGGCACGCGGCGTCCAGCCGCTGCGCCGTGTAGCGTTCGCCCAGCCGGAGGAGCTTGTGGCCCTGTCGGAGCTTGGCCCAGGGGAGCGGGCCTGCCAACAACCGGTCGGCGAACTCACCGACCGCTGGGCCCAGCTCCCTGGCGCTGGCCTTGATCCGGTCGGGGGCCCTGGTGGTGTAGGCCGACAACTCGGCAGGGTAGTCGCCGGGGTCGGTGGACCGGCTGCCCCGGGGTTGGCGGACGTGGGTCTTGAGTAGGCGGCCCCGGTGGTAGATGTGCACCAGCTTGCTGTCCACCCGCACCTCCACCTTCTGGCCAGGAGGCCAGAGGGAGGCAGGAACCGAATAGAGCGCCTGCAGGCACTGGATATGATGGTCCTGGTGGACCTTGGCGTGGCGCCAGTCGGCGATCTCGTAAGGCTCGCCGTTCCAGCAACTGTGATGGATGTCAAGAGGTTACGACCGGTAAACCCCAAGGCTGGCCGGTTTTCACCATGGCGTTGAGGATCACGAGCATCTTGCGCATACACGCGACCAGGGCCACCTTCTTGGGCTTGCCAGCCGCCAGCAGCCTCTGGTAGAAGTCCCGGATCACCGGGTTGCAGCGGGTCGCGCTCAGCGTTCCCATGTAGAGGGCGCCTCGCACTCGGGAACGTCCGCCCCATACGGCGCGTTTGCCCCTCAGAGTCCCGCTGTCCCGATTGAAGGGAGCGACTCCCACCAGGGCAGCGATCTCCCGGCGGTTCAGCGTTCCCAACTCCGGCAGGTGGGCCAGCAGCGTCAGAGAGAGCTGCTCTCCCACGCCGGGAACCGTGCGCAGCAGGTCATCCTTTTCTCGCCACACGGGACAGCGGCACCCTGCGAGGCAAACGTGCCGTTTGGGGCGGACGCACACGGGTACGGGCCGTCCTCTATATGGGAGCGTTGGTGGGCAGCCGCCACAATCCGGTCATCCGGGATTTCTCCCAGAAGCTGGTGGCGGCCGGTAAACCCAAGAAGGTGGCCTTGGTCGCCTGTATGCGTAAACTGCTCGTTATCCTCAACGCAATGCTCAAGCATCGCTCATCTTGGGGCGGCATGAGTTCGAGATTCCCGAACCCTTCCTCTTGACATCAAAGACGGTTGCTCCCGGTACGCCATCCCTGCACCTCCAAAACTGAAGTGCAGCAATGGTCGCCGATTGGCTCCCAAAGGGTGGGTCAATGTAGCAGGAAATTTCCTGCATGGGGTGGGTCAAAGTTGCGGGAAATTCACAGAAGTCGATGATCTCGCCTTCCAGGCAGATGTGGACGTCTTCGGCATATTCTGGTTGAAGTCCCGCCCGGTAGGGGTTAGCTTCGAAGGCCGCGTCCCTTTCCCGAACGAGATCAAGGCCACGGCAATCAGCGGAAGATTGTCCTGCTTGGGCAGACACTGAATGATCCAAGACTTGGCTGGCTCCGGCGTTTGTGTATGCCAGGAGCAAGAGGAAGAGCGGGAGTCTGAGCTGATTAGTCCTGGCAAACGGCATCGTTGTTTTGAGAAACAACATGGGGACCCCCTCACAGACAAGGTCGGTTGATTGCCAAGTCATCCGGCCCACACGCACCTGTAAGGGGGCACGTGCTCTGCACGAGGAGTGCAGAGTGGCCGACCTTTAGGCGCGTGTTGTGAAGGGAATTCAGCTTTCCGGATGACTTGGCACAAGGATTTTAGCAAATGAGGCAAGGTTCAGGAAGGGCCAGAACGCGGTTTCAGAGTTGCGCCCTGGGTTGACGAGTTTTATCCTTGACAAGGTAACAATCGGCGCATATAAGAAATTCTGGTATAAGCTTGGCATCGAACCCAGCAACCGAGGATTAACGAGGAGAGAAAATGGTGCGAGCACCCTCTGTGATTTATTTGGATGAGGACGACATCGAGTCCCTACCCGACACCACAATCGCAAGTGCCCGGAAGAAGAAGTTGATACCTTTTGGCTGGTACGGCGGCAAATATAGCCACCTTGACTGGCTGCTTCCCTTGTTGCCGGAGGCCCACCATTACTGCGAGCCGTTCGGAGGTTCTGGAGCAGTGCTGATCAATCGGTCGCCCTCTCCCGTGGAAACCTATAACGACCTTGATGGAGAAGTTGTTAATTTCTTCCGGGTCTTGAGAGAGCAAAGAGAGCAGCTTATTGAACACATACAACTGACTCCTTTCTCCCGCGAAGAGTTCTGTTTGGCCTTAGCGGAAACGGACGACGAAATAACACCACTCGAAAGGGCCCGCAGATTCTTCGTGAGGGCCAGGCAAACCCGTACCGGACTGGCCCAGAGCGCTTCGCTCGGCAGATGGGCAAATTGCAAGAAGACCAGCAGGGCAGGAATGTCTGGCGTGGTCTCTCGGTGGCTGGGCAGTGGCGAGAGTTTGCCGGAAGTAGCGGCCCGTTTACTTCGGGTGCAGATTGAAAACAGACCTGCTATAGACGTGATCAACCTCTACGACAGCGAAGACACGCTGTTCTACTGCGACCCTCCGTACTCGCACAGTTCACGTTCAGACAGCAAGGCGTACTCCTACGAGATGAGCGACCACGAACACGAGGAACTTGCCGACCGCCTGCATCTCGTGCTAGGAAAAGTAGCGGTTTCGGGCTACCGCTGCGAATTGATGGACAACCTCTATGCCGATTGGACACTTCACTTGGGTCCCGAAAAGCAATCGCCGTCCAACAAGCAACTGCGTCAAGAAGCCCTCTGGACCAATTACGGAGACGAGCAACATGCCTGTTGATTACGGCGTCTGTTCGGAGGCTCTGGAGGCCGCATTCACTTATGCCGAGGGAGCATTCCTAGAGGACAGGCACGAAAACACTCAGGGGGCGACGGTAAACGAGGATCTAGATACCGTCTTCGCCTCTGGGACCCAGGCCTTCCGAGAAGTGCTGGTAGGTTGCGTCTTAGCCCTCATTTCTGACCAGTCCATCGACATTACCAAGCCCTACGCTAGCCAGGGCGACGACGCCTTCAACGGAAGGTCGTTGGATCAGCAAGTAGTAAATCCTGCGCTAAAACAAAGGCGCATTCCGTCGTCAGGTGGCCCCTATCTTAATGTCTTCCGGCGCTCAGTCGAGTTCGTGCCTGCCACAAGGAGCGGGGTATTACATAAGGGAGCCTATGATGCTTTCCTACGTATCCTAGATTACGTTGCCTCTGAGTGCGAAGGCCTTACTTCCCTTCTCGAAGAGGTAGCTTACCGCTTCGTCTTACTGAGGGAGAAGAGCAACGTCCCCCTGAACCGCATTCAACGCATGAGCTTGGAGCAGATTTCGCACCTCGTTACACTCTTACTTGAGACCCCCAGCGGTGGACGTTTGCCCATGTTCATAGTCATCGCCACCCTCCAGGCAATCAAGGCAACTTTTGACCTGGATTGGGAAATTGACTGGCGAGACATAAATGTCGCAGATTCCGCCTCAGGTTTGGGCGGTGATATCGAGGTGACCCGCGACGGCCAGCAGTTATTGGTGGCTGAGGTTACCGAGCGGCGGGTCGATCAGACCCGCATTGTTACTACCTTCAACAACAAGATCGGGCCAAACGCTCTCGATGACTATTTCTTCTTCGTGGGGGCTGAGGTGAACGACGCCGAGACATTGGGACGTGTCCGGCAGTATTTCGCTCAGGGCCACGAGATCAATTTCTTGGTTGTGGCCGAGTGGGTGCAGGCGCTACTCGCGACGATAGGCACTCAGGGCAGAAGACACTTCATAAACAATTTGATCGTCCTCCTTCAAGGCGACACCGTACCTGCTGCGCTTAGGGCAGCATGGAATAGCAGCGTGGATGAAGTAATCAGCAGCTAATGGGAGGAAGGAAGGAATTAGTTGTGGTATCTTTCGCGGCGTTGGTATTGTTTGGTTGTGGCAGCAATGCTGCGCCATCCGACCAGTCGGCGAAGATGTACGAGGCGGCCCGGGTGCCTGTATTTGAACTGGAGGCAAATTGTGGTCGCCTTTACCCAGACGAACCCAGCGGCAGGAACTACTGGGCCGGGCTCCTGCATCGCTGGATATTTCCGCCAGATGCGGTAGGGAACCTTGAAGCTTTGTGTATGCAGTATCGTGCCTATCGAGAAGCCGAACTCAAGCTGGGACCATCCGATTACGACAAAGACCTCTCGATCCCCCCTTTGCTCCAGCCCGGACTGAGTAGCCCTACCACTAGCGATTCAAATTACGGCTGGATTATTCTGTTGGACGCCTCGTCCAGGGAAGACCGAACCAAAATGCTGGATGAAATGTCCCACGAAACAGTCCACATTATCGACGGGCCAAGTGAGTGCGGAACCTCAAATTACCTTGAGGAGGCTGTCGCGGAAGCCTTCGTACTTCACATGTTGGATTTTCCGCGCGGCGGAGTCTTGGAAAACACTCGATTTTCCCACACATCCCAATCAGGGCACGGCCTAGAATATCGAAGAGCCTTGGATGCTCTGGACGAAATAGCCACTGATTCCCGGCTGGATGATGCTAAGGCAATTCGAGCGAGATTTGGCTCACTTGGAGACGTTACAGAGCAAGACCTGGCTGGCGTGTACCCAGACGCCGACAAGGCCACGATTCAGCTATTAGCAAAGAAGTTCCCTTGTCCCGAATAGAGCGTGGTCTAAAATGACTGATGTCTCTACGCCTCCGACTGCGAGAAGGCTTGCGAGGCACTGCACGAATGAATGGAGAAGCCCCAAGCATGAGATCCAAAGACATGAGCATGGACGCCGCCGCAATGAGGGAGAGACTTCTGCCTTCTCTGGCGGACTCCGTAGCGATAATACGTGATGGAATTTTCGACTACATCTACGGGGGACGGCCCGCCGCATATCGAAACGTGGCTGTGGAGCTTAGGAAGCTGTTGTTGGATAAGAATGCGGTCGCGTCCTTCGTGGGGAGGAAGAACACCCGGGCACCCAGCAACCTCATAGAGCTTGCATACGGGAACAAGGTCTATTTGCGGTCCTTCCTCCCAAAAGGGGGAGGCCTGGAAGACTCGGAATCTGATGGATGGCGTAACTCTGGCCCATCAAGGCGAGTGTCTTCCGAGTATATCCTTGTGGACGCTCACAAGACAGAAAACTTGGTTCTGCTTCGTGACTGGCTGTCAGAATGTTCGGTGCGTGACAACAACGGCACAATCAGGGGCAACGGGGTCATCATAGAGGATATTGCTGGCAAAGACGGCTCTCACATCATAGACAGAAAGCCCGCTTACTGGCGGAACGGAGTAGGTTTCGCACTTGTTCCCTCTAGCATAAACCTGGCCGATGTAGACATTACCAAGTTGGGCTACGAGTCCAATTGGGAACAATTCATCATCGACTCAGGGGTGAGGCTGCTCTATACCCTCGGTCCAGACAAGTTCACGTTCATCTTTGGAAGGTTTATTGTCGAATTGCATAAGCAGGTCACGGAGGCGGTAGCCTCTCAGAGGATACGCACGACGGGAGATTTTGAGCGACATGATGCCTTCCGAAATCTGTAGATGCAAAAAATCCGGGGTTCGGACTCTAGCGGGGTGATTAGATCCCGAGTAGCACTTTGCTGTGTCGGACATTCGGGAGCCTCACGTTGCTATAGTGGGCTAATATAAGCTCAAAATGAGGTGAGCAATTACTGTACAGCTTTACACCAAACCGGTTAAGAGCAAAGACCTTTCACATCAGGTTGTCGATGGTGGCTTAATCGGCCATCTATCCGCCTATACCCGAATGGTTTAGGTACCAAGCCCCTGCCGACAACGTGGGGGCTTTTCCTTTAGCCAGGTTCGCCCTTGGCAGATGAGACGAAGAGGTTTTGTTGAGTTAGTGGGTTCAATAAGACGCTGCTAGTCGCTTGCCGGCCACGTTCTTCCCCCACCGGTCTTCGAACCGCTTTCAAGCCCCAACCGGGTTTATCCTTATTGGCTTACCTGCGTAGCTGTTCATACGATTTCCCCCAAATTAGTACATAATAAGCCTCATAAAATACGCCAACCACACGGATGATGTTTTAAGATTCCCATCGTTGATTGGGTGGCGTTGAAGAAAAGCAAATTGAAGGGCACCCGTCTTGCCAAAACAGGCGACCGCTTTTTCCGTCTGTATCACTCCCGCAACACCAATCCGCAGAGGTATGCGATGAAATATCGGAACGCACCTGTAGCAATGCTTGCCCTCTTGACCATGCTGGGGCTTCTTGCCTGCGGAACAGCAGCGCCTTCCCCTGAGGACGGGTCGGCCAGCACTCAGAGTCCACCCGCCGCCTTAAGGGAAGTTCCCACGCCAACCGGCGTCCCAATGCCACAACAAGAAGACAGCGGGCCAGAATCTTCGCCCCAATATACTCCCGCGCCGGAACCAGCGCCAACGGTGTGCGTCAGAATCGACGAGCAGGACAAGACTGATCTCGACGAAGGAGACGTGAAGAAAGACGGGGTGATTTTCTTCTGCCACGAATGGCCCGAACCCACGCCCAAGTATGAACTCCTGGGCTACTATTCGCAATTCGCCCAGGAGGCCGAGGAAGCCGCAGCAGCGGAAGCATCCGACAACTCGGCAGACGTCGAGCTGAGCAAGGATAGCGTCTTCATAAGGGGCTACTTTGAATCTCCAGAATCCACGGAGGCAGCGGCGGATTGGGTATACCAACAGAAAGAGAACGGGAAAGTACACTGGATGAATCACAGCGATAAGTATGGGTGGGTAGATGCCGATATAGATGTCGAACTTTTGCTGTCGTTTTCTGCGCTTGAGGGGCTGGAGAGTGTTGACGACGCCCACAAACAATATAACAACGATCAGTGGAACGAGCCGGAAGTCAAACCAGACGCGGATGGCAATCCTATACCGCCGAAGGACATACATGTTGCTTCTCGGGAAAATGCCAATCACGGCGACTTCTGTTATCCGACTGGGGGCAACCTCTACACCGGCAACGAAGAATACACCGGGCCGGAAGACATAGACCAGTTCATGTTCTGTTACGAAGAGATGCTCCAGGACCGGTTCGAATGGCCTTATGGCGACATCCTCCCCCCGATCTGGAAGGCATGGCCAACTCTGCGGCAGGCCACCGACGACGACCCCGTAGTGGCTTCGGCGCACAGGAGAGTCGTTTCTTGCCTGGCTGAAAAGGGGCATACGAACGTGCCGGAGAAGTTGCTATTCTACTGGCAGTACTTCGCGAAACCTGAAACACTCAGAATGCGCCTGGCGGACCTCACAGCAGAGGAGCACCGCCAAATGCGGCTCGTTGCCCGGCCCACGGACGACTGCGCGCTCGATCACGGCTACTACCTGGCGCAGAGCGACGCGTGGAGGCAATTGGTAAATCCAATAGTGGCGGCAGACACTGAGCATGAGCTGGTTGACGCGCTGGTAATCAGCCATATTCATTTCCTTCTCTGGCTACCGGGTACCGTTCACATGCTCACCCTGGACGGGGCGCTGCCCTTGGTGCAGGTGGCCGAGATCGTGGACCCCCCTAATGTGGGGGAAGTTGACGACATTAGATCCCTGGACCCGTCGGAGTTTTATACAGACCCGTCGCACCCGAAAGGGATAGCGGGGTGCAAGAAGAGCGGCTATTTCATGGCCGACATGGACTATACACTGTGGTGCGAGCGAGAAGCCGAAATAGCAATTTATACCCTGTGCGAATCGAAGGAGGATAAAGCAGCCTGCGCCCGTGACTATTTCTCGGATTGGATAGCCCCAGAGTATTACCGGTCCGCCGAATGTGTCATACACCCCAGTTCCAACCAGCCGCTTTTGGGGGAATGCCTGGATGATGAGGTTAAAGCGGCCTTTATTGCTCTGGATGGACATGGGAAGGAGTGGGCCGCTGTGCTAGCCACGGTAAACACGGATACAAACGTGGCGGGAGCATTGCAACGAGTAAAGCAATTCCTTTCCACTAAGGGGACCACAAGTGCGCCAGACAAGTTGCTGTACTACAGGCAGGACTACGTTGGCCGCCCCGACCTCTATGAGACCTTTATCGAGAACCTCTCCACTTCGGAAGCCGCACAGATGGAGAGCCTGCGCGAGCCGTCGCAACAGCGCGGCGACCAGGAAAGTTTCTTTGCCGCGCAGGAAACCGCCATGATCACTGAACTTGAGCGTCTGCAAACTGCCGACCCAACGAAAATAGCTGGTTTAGAGTTTTATGGGCTGCTGGCTGCCCTCAAGGAGCCTGGGATCCTCCCGGCCCTATACGGCGTTGACTACTGCCCCTGGCCCATACCTAACTGCTTGTTAGGTCGTTCATCCCGAGACAGTCAGAGAGGAAACAATGATGCTATCCTTTAGGCTCCTGCTTTGTTTCGCCCGTCCCGTGGGGATATATGCTCTCTTAATCACGCTAGGATTGGTAGCCTGCGGCCCAACGGCGCCGTCCCCAACCGATGACCCGGCAGGGCTTACGGCCTCACCTACAATCTCCCCCGAGGACGCGCCGACAGTTCCTACGCCCGACGACGATCTTACGCTTCCCCCTGGGTGGCCCACCGAGGAGCCCTTCATAGCCTATGTCCCCACCAACACCCCTTGGCCCACGTTGGCACCTGAACCTCCAGGAGTGGCTGAAGAGGAGGCGAGACACCGAGCGACAATGGCTGCAATAGCCCAGACGCCTGACCCCCCTTTGGCGGCTCAAGTCAAGCAGCAGGCCAGTGATTTCAGCCAGGGTTATCCCGACGATGGTGCCATCGTCCGCGCCGAGATTACCGCCCACCGAGTCGTGGAACCTAACTTGGACATAACCTGGCCGGACCGGTTGTTCAGCCCTCCTTACTACACCAAGCTGGAGAACGAGGATGAGTATGCTGCTTGGCGGCGCTCGGAACTCAAGATTAACGAAAGCTACCACAACACCTTACCCCAGG
This sequence comes from Dehalococcoidia bacterium, assembly GCA_034422355.1. Lineage (GTDB taxonomy): Bacteria > Chloroflexota > Dehalococcoidia > Lucifugimonadales > UBA3495 > CATOSP01. The sequence goes on from DAOUJS010000023.1 coordinate 19,803, forward strand.
GTTACGAGATAATCGCCCCGGAGTTTGCCCCCAATGAAGCGTTGGAGGTGGGCAACGAATATATTCTATACGTGGTCCGTTATCACGTGGCAAAGGATGAACTACCCGAAGTAAACAAAATACAACGCTTCAACGATGAGCAGTTGGCTGCTCTTGGCGGGTCGGGAGGTCTGGCTTGGTTAGACACGAACTGGGTCATTGACGGCGACAGGGCATGGAGAATAGCCGAAGATCATATGGCAACGGCCATCACATTTACGCCGGTTCTGGAGGCGGCCAAGGCCAACGGGGAGAGTTTGCCTCTCGCGGACCTGGAGGCAGCGATCAGAGCAGGAGTTGGGAACTAACCCATATGAGTTGGAGAACATTGCTGATGGTTATTGTGCTAATGCTGGCTGTGGTGCTTGTGGCCTGCGGCCCGGAAGGTATAGCTATACAGGAAGAATTGGAGGATGTTCCAAAGCCCGAGTCCGCTGAAGCGCCTACTCCCACGTTTGCGCGGATCGCCCCCCAGGCCTCCGACGGAGAAACCGGCCCAACCGCCATGCCGGAACCAACCCCTACCCCAACGTTTGCCTTCGGGGCGAAAACGACCAAGGCCCATTTGAAGAATGCTTTGTGGATGAGCCCCTGCCCACGTCCAGGTACCCGAAACTGGAGGACAACACGTTACAAGAACTGGCGGAGGCCCAGGGGAAGAAGGGCAGTGGCGCGTTAGGCGCTAATGCCCGTTCCCTGAACAAAGTGGTTTACATACGAGTGAAGGTGTTGCCAGGGGAGCTGGAAACCGTTAGAGATTGGCTCAAGGAGCAAGGGGCCGCCGACATTATCAGCTACAACGCCTACGGCCACGACAGCATCAATACTAAAATCACTGTGGATTTGCTGCCGGTGTTGGCCCACCACGAAGGGGTCGATAGTGTCTACAGAATTTACCCGGGGCCGCCGGATTAAACCTCATGAAGACAATAGGCAATTACGCTCAGGAGTAAACCGATGCTTGGCATCCAAAACCTGAAGAATCAGTCCGGCCGCTTCCTTATAGCCTTTCTGTTGGCCTCTCTGGCCCTGGTACTTGTGACCTGCGGTCCGGCAGACGAGAGCGCGCAGCGTCAGATAGGCAATATGCCCTTTGCCGAACCACAACAGGAAGACGAGGCAGAAAACCCCACCCCCACTCCTGAGCCGGTAGTGGAATGTCTCATACTGCCCGAGAATTTACAGGAAACCAAGGAACTGGCGGAAAACCAGGAGTGGCGGGACGGCGTCAAGGTCCAGTGCTTCACCTACGAAGCCACCCCCACACCCAAATATCCGGCTCTGGGCCAGTTCAGCCAATATGCACAAATTGCCGAGGCCACGAAAGAGGCCCAGGAGTCCGGGGATGGTGAGGAGAGTTCCCCAAGCGAGGGTACAACCACCGAGGTTAAGAGCTATTGGGTAGTCGTCAAATTCGACGGCCCGGAAGATGTTGAGGCGCAGGTGCAATGGTTTAAGGACAACCGGGTGAAAGGTGGGGACAACGACGAGAAATTCAAGATCTATCCCTGCTGTCAGATAGACGCCGTGTTGCCAGCTACAGCTTTGCCAGCAATAGCCGAGATGGAGGGTTTTTGGAGCATTAGCGGCGGGCAGCAGGAGTACCAGGAGATTCCCCCAATAATCGTCCCACGGGGCAACACATCGCTGTCTGCCGAGGAGATCCCTACCCATAGTTACGGCCCTGAGAGCGGGCACACCCGCATTGGTGAATCTTTGATGAATCAGCAGCCGCCGCCCGTGTCGGCACCGGAACCTGCACAGCAGATCGAACCCGGAACGACAGAGGAAAGCGATTCACCCCTCGCCGGTGTAGTAAATTTCGATGAAATCGTGCCCACCGAAGCTCCGGCCAATGTTGCGCCGGAGCCGTCCGGTACTGAGGTCCTGCCGCAGGCTCAACGGAAAGACTCCACCGAGACGCCGACCCCCCATCCTCGCGAGAGGTGTCTGCCCATCCCCACCAATCCCCAGGAAGAGCTTTGCTTTATCTTGCCCTACGAGAAAAGGCAGAAGTATAAGGACCTGCCCGGTCTGAGTGAGATCGTGGAAGAGGCCGAAGAAATAGTGCGCAAGAACGAAGAGGCAGGCGGCCAGTCTGAACCAATTGCCGTTCCCACCGCCTACGTGCACATAAGACTGGCTGTGGACGATGCCAGCGAAACCCTGGAGTGGCTGGCAGACAACGGGATTTACGCCATAGGCGACCCATTGTCGGAGGCAACCGAAATGGCCTTCGCCAACAAATTGATCGGTGTGTACGACTATTACGATGAAGACTACGCGGAATATAGGGGCGACGGCGCGATCGTGTGGGCCATTGTTCCGGCGAATTTGCTGGTCACATTGAAGGACTTGGATAACGTCGATTACATAGACAATATGTGCCGGCTTTACCATGGGATTAAAGCTTGCGACTAGAACCCCCTGCCTATTGTCCAAGAGGCGTCGTATCTTGGTATTTCTAGCTCATTTTCACCATCCGCCGCAACCGGTCAGAAATGCCGAAAAAGCTGACGACTGAGGACCGACAATGAATGCTACTCCCCAACGGCTTTCGCCTGCCCACCCCACACTAAGACTATACGCTCTTATTGCCTTCCTTCTGTTCCTGGTCACTCTGCTTGAGTTCTTGATCATCCTGCCTGATGGATTTGGAGGCCAGCGCTGGACATACTTTCCTCTGATTGTTCTCTCCGCCTTTAAGTTCGTCGCCGTGATTCTCTTTTACATGCACTTAAAGTTCGACAAGCGGCTGCTGGCGTGGGTATTCCTGGGCGGATTGGGGTTGAGTGTAGCTGTGAGTGTAGCGATTATGGGAATGCTCGGGGCCTTTGACTCACCTCAGAAGAGAATGCCGTGGACTTCTCCTCCGTGTTGCTTCAATTGTACTTCCTACGACCTGTGCCAAATCATCCCTGACCCGCCACCCGACCCGCCGACCCCTGACCCGCAGACCCCTGAGCCATTGCCGGAAGAGTACTACCGGGGTAGGGAGATATTCCTAACCGGTGTCGGGGAAAAAGGCAACACGATGGCTTGCTACACATGCCATACAATCCATGAGATACCTGAGGCCGGCGGATTGCTGGGGCCGGACTTGACTCACATTGGTACCGAAGCAGCCACTCGCAGACCTGGCATGTCGGCCAGGGAGTACCTTGAGGAGGCTATCTCAGACCCGGAGGTCTTCATTCCTGAAGACGTGGACCGAGCCATACCGGGGCTAATGCTGAGCAGCATGTTTGTCGAACTCACCCCTGCCGATGTAGAAGCCTTGGTGGAGTTCCTGTTGGCGCAGGAGTAGCCACCAGATATCCAAGAATGAGGTCGTGTTCCTGATGGCCTGCCAAATTAGGGCCAAGCTAAAATGGGTAAGACTGTTGAGACAACACGCCTCGGGAGGCCCAATATGTTGGTCAATGCTCTTTCGCTTGCGGGCCACACTGTGTTGTTCTTACTGGCCGGGGCGATCTTCGTGTACGGATACGTCCTTGGCTTGGCCGATTTTGATAGGATTGGAGTCCCCGTTATTGCCCAAAACGGTCGCCTGGTATCAATTGGAGTGATGATAGTGGGGGCAGGTGTGGGTGTCGACAATTTCCTCTTGGCAGTTAACTCGCGACCATTCAGGTTGAAGGGGTGGCTTGTAGTGATCTGTTCCGCCTTGACCTGCGCCCTTATTGCCGGCATAGCGCTAATGACCATTTTCAATTGCCAACCCTCAATGCTTAACGAGTACCCGGACTGTGTGCAGTATGGACGTCCCGTTTTGGGCATCCCGATGAGCCATCCATGTAATCAGGACTTTTGCTACGGGCGTTTAGGATTCTGAAGGTGGCTTGATGTCGATTTCCCGCCGTTGCCCAAGATGCCGGCACCGCCCGACGCGGGCAGAACGAGACGGCATGTCACCCCGCCGGGGCTATCGCATACGGATTTATTCAACCCTGTCTCTCTTTAATCCGATGATAGAACGTAACCGGCCCAGGTTCGAGGTTCTCGCCTGCGCAGGAACGACGGCGAATCCCCAAATTTGATAAGCGATAGCCCTGCCTCGTCAACGCCTGCCCTTTGCCAAAATGCCCGGATAGGAGTTGCCTTGGCGTCTCGGCCAAAGGACAGGGCTCAGGACGGGCAGGAGGCCAGCTATTATTCAGCGGTGTGCCTTGAGACCGGCGAGGTGGAATGGATGGGACTGGAGGGCAACAGCAACAGTGAGACCTCAGTTGCCTTCCTGAAGCAGCTGAAGGACAAGCGCCTTGGCCCGCTAAAGGTGATCTGGGACAACGCGCCAGCCCATCGAGGAGAGGCGCTGCGGGAATACCTGCGGACGCCTGATCTGGACTGGAGGCTGGTGAACCTGCCGGGCTACAGTCCGGACTTCAATGCGGACGAAGCCATCTGGGGCTGGGCCAGAGAGGAGGCCACCGGCAACCTGTGCCTGGGGACCAGGGAGGCAGTGCAGGAACGGGTCAGCAACTTCCTCAAAGGACTGGCCCACCGACAAGATGAGGTGAAACGCCGCTGCCGGACAGTGTTGCAATCAAGGGCCGAGGCACTCCGGCGAACTTCCCAGCCCGAGTCCCGCCCTCTCCCAAATGCACATCCCACCTTGGCTTTGGTTTAGTTCCAAGTCCGCGCCGTAACAGGAGTCCTGGATAGCCCATTCCTGCTCTGTCTTGCTCACTAGGCAAACTGGACAAACGAGCAGTTCAAGAAAGTCGGTATGGTTTGTTGCCAGTGCCAGGGAAAATACATGGAGTTCGGGGCTTTCCAGTCCATTGACTGGTCATTACTCGTCAGTACCCTCCCGGATGAATCGTTAGGTGCCAGCCGTGAGGACGAATCCGGATAAAGTTCAGGATACGGGAAGGGGTTTAAGTCCATCCGTCACGTTAGTCCAGCTTCGGCCAGGAAGGTGAAGTAGGTTGTGCCGCTCTGGCCTTTAACTTGCACATGGAGGTGTTTCCAGCCTCCCATGCTGGCGTCGGTCACTTGTACTTCGTTGAGACAGTGCCATGTCATGGAGCACTTCCACGCTGCCCAGGACCAAGCGGCGGTCAGTCCCCAAGGCGTGGGAATCAAAGCCAATGCCGGTGCGTATGTCGGGGAAGGTCACTTGGGCTCCTGAGTTTACTGTTCCGGGCAAGTGGGGCCGGAACCATCCGCTATATCACTACGCCATTCCTGCAGGGAAGGAGGGGAGCACAGGCCTGCGTTTCTATCGAACCATAGGCCTTGTAAATCAGATAGGTTGCCCAGTTCGGGTGGAATGTTCCCAGTCAATTCATTGTCTTCAAGGCCCAAGTATATAAGCCGGGACAAGTTGCCCAGTTCCGGCGGAATGTCCCCGGTCAGGTCGTTGTCAATCAAGATCAAGCTGATCAGGTTGGAAAGGTTGCCCAGTTCCGGCGGAATCGCCCCCGTCAGTCTATTGCGATAGAGTTCCAGTTCGATGACCCGTCCGGTACCATCGACAGTAACTCCATACCAATTTCCAATTGGAACAGCGGTCAGCCAGTTCTTGTTGTCCCACCAATGGGGGCCTCCGGTGGCATTATAGAAAGCGACCAGCGCCGCCCGGTCAGAGTCGGCGGCGGGAGAAGGTTGCATGCAGATGGGGCCCATGTCTTGAAATACCCACAGCCAATCTTGCAGCGAAGGGGGAGCGCACAGGCCGCTGCCGTTAGACCGGAAATCAAAAACATTCAGACGTTGGAGGTTGGTGAGGCTCAAGGGAATCTCTCCCTGCAGGTCGTTGTGGGAAAGGTCCAAGTCCGACAGTTTGGAAAGGTTACCCAACTCCGGCGGCACACGGCCGGACAGCTTGTTCCCAGCAAGGTCCAGCACTTCGAGATTGGACAGGTTCTCGAATTCCGGCGGAATCGGTCCCCAGAGATTGTTGCCGCTCAAGTCCAGGGTTTCCAGCCTGGCTAATTGGCCCAGTTCGGGCGGTAGAACTCCGGACAATCGTGCCCTTTGGCGGTTCAACTGTACAACCCTGCCTTCCTGGTCGGTAGTTACGCCGGACCATTCCCCCATGGGTTTCTTGGTGAACCAGGTCTGGGGTACCTGCCACTCCGGGCCATCCGTAGAATTGTATAGGGCGGCCAGGCTTTCCCAGCCGGCGCCTACGCCAGGGGAAAGCGGGGAGGCCGGACAGTCGGGTCCGGAAGCCCTGTCGATGTCGTGGAACCAGCCCTCAATCGCTGGAGTTACACAAAGGGACAGGTCATAGAAGGGCAGGCTCAAGTATTCCAGGTTAGACAGCCCGGTGAGTTCTGGCGGAATAACGCCCTCCAGTTCGTTTCCGTAAAGCGATAAATGGATTAGGCGGGAAAGATCGGCCAGTTCCAAAGGTATTGGTCCGGTCAGGTCGTTGTTGCTCAAGTCCAGATAGGCCAGGTTGGAAAGGTTGCCCAATTCCGGCGGAATTGGGCCGGTCAGGTTTTCGCTGATGAGGTTTATCCCGTGCAAGTCCAATTCGTACAAGTCTGTTAATTCCCCCAATTCCCGGGGTATAGGGCCGGTTAAGACGTTCCAGCCCAAGTCCAGATGGGTCAGCTTGGAAAGGTTGCCCAATTCCGGGGGAACTGTTCCGATCAGGCGGTTGCTTGAGAGGAAAATATGGGACACCCTTCCATTGACGTCGGTGCTCACCCCGTGCCAAGTATCAACGGGTTCATCGGAGAGCCAATTCTCGTTTTCAGTCCACTGAGCGCCATTGGTGGCAGAGAACAGAGCAATCAGGGCATCCCGTTCTGTGTCGGCATTGGCAAGCGCCTCGCAAGCTGACCCGGATGCGTACCCGTTCTCTCGAAGCCTGTCCAGCAACTCTGTAGATGCGCAGACGCCCGGGTTGTCAGAAAAGTCGAAAGCCTCCAACTGGGTTAGCTTGACCAGGCTATTGGGGACCTCTCCGGACAGGTTATTCTGGCCAACCCTCAAGAAAGCAAGGTCAGGCATGTTACCTAACTCAACGGGAATGGATCCCGTCAGACTATTTTGGCTCAGGTCCATTGTTGTAAGGTTTGGCAAACCGGCTAACTCCGGCGAAATTGCGCCGGTCAGATTATTTTGGCTCAGGTCCATTGTGGTAAGGTTTGACAAACTGGCCAACTCCGGCGGAATTGCGCCGGTCAGATTGTTGCCTTTCAAGTTCAGGACCTTAAGCTCGCTCAGGTTACCCAGTTCCGCCGGGACGGGTCCACTCAGGTTATTGTTACTAAAGTCCAGCAATAGGCCGAGATTCACCAGGTTGCCCAGATCCGGCGGTATCTCCCCGGTCAGGTTATTGTGGCTCAGATCCAGGGTAGATGAACCTATCAGAGGACGCAAACATTCCGGGCGAGATTGTCCGGTCATCCGATATTCCTGGAAAACAATCAACCCCTCACACTTCCCAAGTTCGGGCTCTTCATCGGGCAGTCGCTCCATTAGGCCACGGTCATTGAGCCAGGCCAGATTGGCCAGTTCCGGTGGAATGGGGCCAGTCAGGTCATTGTGTCCGAGCCACAAGTCGTTAAGGTTGGGTAGGTTGCCCAGTTCCGGGGGGATATGCCCGGTCAACCGGTTCTCGCTTAAGTTGAGAAATCTCAGGCTGGAAAGGTTGCCCCATTCCGGCGGTATGGGGCCGACCAGGTCATTGCTTCCCAGGTCCAAGGAGATGAGCTTAGAAAGGTTCCCCAACTCCGGCGGAATTTCTCCCGTCAAACCGCTGAACGACAGGAACAGAAATCCCAGGCTGGAAAGGTTGCCCCATTCTGGCGGTATGGGGCCGACCAGGTAATTGGCAGACAAGTCCAGAAAAAAGAGGCTGGAAAGGTTGCCCCATTCCGGAGGGACGGGGCCGACCAGGTCATTGTTAGATAAGTCCAGTAAGAAAAGGCTGGAAAGGCTACCCAACTCCGGCGGGATAAGGCCTGCCAGGTTATTGAGCGGCAAGTACAACTCGGTTACACGCCCCGTGTCGTCGGTAGTAACCCCATACCACTCCCCCAAAGGCCGGTCGCTCAGCCAATTCTCGCTGTTATTCCATTCGGGGCCGGCGGTAGCACAATAGAGGGCCACCAGCGCCTCCCGGTCGGTGGCGGCCGAGGTTTCGGTGCCTGGCTCTCCCACCGGAGGCGGACATGCCTGCATTGAGGACGGAGCGAGGGTCGGTGGCGGCGCGTCGGGATCGGCTAATGTTGCAGAGCCGGCCGTTCCCGGCGAAACCTCTGAAACCCCTGAAACCCCTGAAACCCGAGTATCAGGATTGCCTGGCACCTGAACAACGGATGATGTAGATGATGGTTGGTCAGCCTCAGTTGAGGAACTGTCAGTCATGGAGGCATCCAGACTCGCGGCGGCCGGAAGACCCGGCGTAACCGTTGGGTAGATGACAGAAGATGTGGATGGGGGTTGGGCCACCTCAGTTTCAGAACTGTTAATCATGGAGGTATCCAGCCCCACGGCGGACGGAATATCCGGCTCAACCGTTGGGTAGATGTCTGTGTCGCCGGTGCAGCCAACCAGCACAAAAAGCGCCATGGGGGCCATGGCGACCAGAGTCAAGAGTCGTTTGGCGCGCAATATTACAGTACCGATTTTACGCATGATCATGTCCCCAATTTGGTTTGCCCCTTTTCCATCGTTCCCATTACCGCAATCCCCGGTGTAAGAGACCCTCGACCATTTCAATTCCGGCTCGCCAGTCCTGCATTGGATACGGGATGCAAAGGCCGGCGTCGTTATGGAATTACGCTAATAGCGCCACTGGCCCCCCACCGCCGTGCCTGCCGCATCATGGCGGCTCACTTTTGCCCCTTGGGACGCGAAAAGCTGGATATAAGATACACCAATAGGTGTATTACCAGTGTATTTTTTGGTCCTGTTCTATGTAAGTACTCATACATTTTGCCAAGCTCGTTATATGGTCAAGCTCCGAGGTCGCGGCAAAGCGGAAATGCTAAGGGGAGAGCGTCCAGACCGGGGAGTGAGTGGACTTGGGAGAGAGCAGGTGGAATAACCAAACGTCAGGGTCTGGGACGTCGCATCGACGGATGATCTTTGCTCCTTCCGAGCCAGGCCAGCCGGTGTATCAACGATAGCCTAAACGTCGATATCGTGCTCTAGGCGTGGGCCCTCTATTTGGCGAGCCCAAGGCAAGATAGACCCGGGTGGGACGTTTGAAATAACAGCCCCACCCCTGCTCATCAGGCCCGGCGGTCCGTACCCGCTAGACCCGAAGGGCACCCTCAGTACCGCCGCACACTGGTCGCGGCTACCTTCACTCATCCGGCAGGAGACAGTTTGCTGGCAAGGGGCGCGGTGCGCCAGGCCCCCTTCGGTTCATCCTGCTTCAACATAGCGCCATAGCCCCGCTCGTCCACGATGTGGTTGACCGAGAGCTGCCCCCGGCTGTCGTAGCCGCTCGTGTAGGCATACTCGACCTCGGCGCCCCAGGGAACCCACCCGCCGATGCGCACCGTGCCGCCGCCGGGGTTGTCGCCGCCAGTCCCTGGCCCGCCGGCGCCCTTGACCACCACGCCCTTGCGGTCGTCCTTCTTCCAGGCCATCACCTTCAGCTTCACGGGAGCCACCAGTTCCGCCTGGGTCGGCGCGAACAGGACCTCGTGGAGCCGCCGCAGCACGTCTCCCGACGGGGTGCGCTGGCCGCTCATGATCAGGGAGAGGTGCCCGGTGCTGATGCCCGCCAGCCGGGCCACCAGGTTCTGCGAGTAGCCATGTGCATCCATCCGGTCCCACAGTGCCCTCGGGTCCACGGTCGGGCATTGCGCAGCCTCCACCGTGGCCGGGGCCTCCAGCACCGCCTCCACCTTGGCCTGGACCCCGGGGCTCATGTTTCGCTTGCCCCGCGACGCCATCGACAGGTAGCTGCGGGACACGCCCACCAGGTCGGCCAGCGCTCCCATGCTCAGGCCCACCTCCCTGGCCCGCTCCCGGATGCAGGTGCTTTCGCTGGTTACCAGTCCACCCTGGCGGTAGACCACTCCCTGGCCCGGCACCTCGCCCAGGATGGCCATGGCCCGTTCCCGCAGCATGGGAGTCCAGGGCCTGCTGCCTGCGGACACCTGGGACAAGTAGCCGTAGCTTATGCCCATCTTGTCGGCCAGTTCCTTGAGCGTGAGGCCCTTGCGCCGGGCGGCGGCCCGCAGTTCGCTCTCCAGCTTGCCCTGGCCCCTTCCGGCCTTATCGGCCTTGTCCTGTAAAGTGTTGGTGTCGCCCTGGCAGTCGAGGGTGGCCGCCAAGTTGTGGGTGATCTCCGTCTTGTTGATGCTGGTAGTCGCCTTCATTTCGCTTCCTCCGAAAGGCAGAAAGCGAGGCCGGCCCGAATGGACCGACCCCGCTCTCTGGTTCAAGATGCAGGTCTTTTGGTGCGGTCCATTCAGCCGCTGTGGTGTCCGCCGGTGGCGAAACACGAAGAGCGGGGCCGCCTCCCCCGCAGTTGGGAGAGACGACCCCGCTCGTTGGCGCCTATTCGATTGTCGTGTCAGGGGCAGCCCATTGAGCCGCCCCGGTTGCCGCCTCGCCGCTACTTGGGCAGCGGGCCCTGAGTTACCGCCGGTTCACCGCTTGCTCCAACCGGTCCGTGATGACCGGGAAATCATGCTGATCGTTGTTGCTGTGATTCACCTCCTCGATGTGGTTGTGGTCGTGGTTATCGCCTCTGTCGCTGACGTGCTGCCCGCTGCTGACCCGGTTGCTGACGGCGGCAACGGCGCCGGTGATTGGCGCGACGGCACGCCGCTTTCTCCCGATTCCTGCCGCTACCAGCGCCACCCTGGAGACGATGCCGTTGCCCGGGCCGTTGGTCCCACGCCTGCCGAAGGACGAGTTGGGCCACTCTCGTGATGGTTAGACCGGTTCGCCACCGGGGGATTCTCCCTGAACTCGCCATCGTCCCGTCCGAGCGCGTTGACAGTGCAAGTGGGCCACTGTAGGATTGCAACCGGTATCAAGAGATGGGTACTCTTGGTGTCTCCTGTGTCGTTCGTCCCGGTGTTTGTTGTTGCGCCGGGGCGAATTTTTTGTTTGCCAGCTGGGCAATGTGGGGTGACGCAGGGCGCACGTCGCCCAGGGTCGGGTTAAGCGGGGCAATCCAACCCCGGCGCGAGACGCACTGCGCCCAGGGCCGGGCAGCGCAACGGGAAAAGCAGGGGTGGGGATTGTCGAAAGACGCAGGTCGCCCAGGGTGTCGTTCCGGGGCTGCCGCTACGTGAGGGAGACGGGGAGCAATGAGAGTGACGCGGTCCGGCCAGCGGCCAGGTATTCAACTACCGGCCTGGTGGCAACCGCGTTGCATGCTAAAGCGCCCGGCCTGCCGCCGTTGCCGACGGACTGCCGGAGCAAGTTGAAGCTACGGCGCCGTTGTAGTTAACTGGCAGCCTGGCCGCAGCCGCAGGGGAGCAACCGGAGCTATGCTGCTCGCTCCAGCCGCAATGGCGAGGAACGCGAAGCAGGTTGGACCGCTCCGCTGATAAACCGGATGGGTGAGTAAATCCGGGATGCCGTGCTGTTTCTCTAGGCTACCTCGCTTGCACTTGTGATGCGCCGTTGGATAGGGATTCCACGCCTTGAGTTGGGTTCCAGGTGAAGCGCAACGTGCGCTCCAGGGTTGTGGTTCCGGCTGGGATGCCGCGAGAAATTCCCGCCAACGCCTCAGCCTGGGTGAGAACAAAGCGCCGCTAAACGCTCCGTCTCCGACGCCTGGCAGAAGAGGCGATCAACCTCCACCACCTGGCGGACGTCCGGTGCAAGGAGTAGTCATCTCCAGGCATCGAACGGGTGCCCAGCGACCGGAGGGATCAACTCCGAACCGCTGAACGGTGCCCGGCGGGAGAAGGACTTAAACACTCCAACCGCCGGACTGGACCGGGAACGAGGGACTTAACACCCCGTCAATCCGGCCCGCGCTGCTTGCGGAGAGCTACGTCAAATCCGCAGCGGCAGCATTCCCTCTTGGGCGACCCTTCCAGAGAGCGAATCATCCGTCAGGTCATACCCGGGCTCAAGGGAGACGCCCCCAGGTTTCTATGGCGGGAAACACTGGAAAAGCCTGAAAACCATTTTATTGTCTCGCACTCCAGGCCC
>DAOUJS010000024.1:0-11612 GCA_034422355.1 Dehalococcoidia bacterium
GTTTTTCAATGTCCTTGCCGCACCCCGACATTGAAAAAGTCTCTGCTGCATTTCATGATAGATTTCATGACTTTCTGGCATCCAGCGCTCAATTGTACAAAGTCCAGCTAAGAAACCAGATTAGATTTTTCGGATGCTCAGAGTCGATGATGCAGCGAATCCAATATTTCTGCTAATCATTGTTCTGGCTTAGTAGATTGACTAAGAAGGCATAGTAGGCGACTATCCCACAGACTATCAGAAGCACGAAGAATCTATTGCCTTCCACCAGTACTTGCTGGAGTGCGAAGGTATGTCCTACATGTATACCGAACCCGGTTGTGGTTGTTATACATATAATAACAAGCAGCCGAATTGTACTTCTGAAATTGGTTCTCTTTAAGTCATCCCAAGTCTCGTCTTCTCGAACCGCCCTAATGAGGGCGAGCAATATACCCAATAGTAGTGCGAAGAACAAACCAACTGTATTAACCGAGGTAGCCATCGTCCGCCCTGCAAGGCTATCCTCCGACAGCCCGACGACATAAGGGCTGATGAAGAATAAAGGCACGAAATACCCAAATAAATTCCCGGCTTGACCCCAACGACGCGCTATTACGAAAGCATATATATTTGTAACTAGAAGAGTGAGACCTAAGCTGAGTGCGTAAATAGTAAATCCTAACTGTAGGATGCTGATTGTTACAATTACACTCGCCAGTGTGATGGGTGCAACGACCCGAAATACCAAATACCATTTGTTCCGCCAGACGCTACTAAATAATGAATAATACTCCCTAACCTCTGTTATTCTGATATTGTAGACTTGGCTTATTGTCCAAACCAAAGAACTATCAACCAAGAGGTTCGATTCTTCTGCGGGTTTGTGGAGCGTCCTGCCGATCCACAACTCAATTCTCCGCGATGTATCATCAGACGACTGCGTCCAAAACACCGAGTATGCATTTAGCCTTAGATATCTGGGGTGATATAGGGAAGCAGAACACCAGGCGTGTTCCATTGAGCTACGATCCGAATCCGGCCACTCGTGAATGTTTAATGTTTCCAAGATCGTTAGAAGCTCAACCAATTTCCTAGAATTCCCCAAAGTCTTCAGATGATTATGAGCGCCTATGGCTTTCGCAAAGGTGGTAATTGCGAAATGTCTCTCCGTTCTCGTCAACTCTCCGAATGTCAATTCCTTATCATTGTTCATAATCAGATTACAGGAGGAAACATTTAGCCTCTGCGTCGAATTTGGTATGTGTTGCCTTCCAATGAAATACGAACCACCAATCTAGGGGGCATTGGTCTCTCTTCAACAAAGTTCGCACCGCACTCAGTGGCTTCGATTCTTCTCTGTTCCCACGCCTCAAGTTCTTGCATCCAGTTAATCCATGCGGTCTGGACCTCCGCACGTGCCTCATTGATTGCTTGGTCCAGTCATTCAGCGTTCTCTCGCCTCCGCCTAGCCTGTACAGCTATTCCATAGAACATCCACCCCACCTCAAGGAGTCCGACTAGTGCGCAATGGATTAGAAGTCCCCACGCCACGATTGAAGATGCCTATAACTCTTTAGTAGACATGCCGCGACTTACCGCCAGAACAAAGCACCAGAAAGCCGCCCCTATCGTAGCTATTTCGGCGTGGTTGCGTTGCCATCTTTCCTGCTCTCCCATACGAGAGAGTGTAACACACGCTTATTACGACGTAATCATGTCTTATGGTTGGGAGCAGGGCAAACGCATTCTAACTTCCTGTCATTCTGAGGCGAAGCCGAAGAGTCTGAAATCATCCCTTTTGAGATACTCCCGGTGTCCAACCAGGGTGTTGAACGAGAATTCCAGACCCCCCGGCAAGCTCAGGGTGACATTTTTTCTCCCTGAAGTGCTTGCGATGAACGTCCCAAATTAGAATGCGGTAGCCCTGGGGCCTACTCCAGTCCATTAAGTACTACAGTTGCAGATGTGATAGGCGCGTTTTGTAGTGGCATTGCATGGCTTGGGCTTGATGGCGGCGTCTCCACCACGACCAGTACAGGATGAAATCGGGTTGTTGGCTTTCTGTCCATACCAGGCGTGTCAGCAGCCGCCGCACCTCCGGCACTGTGATGGGAATCAGCTCCTCACCGGGGCCGTAGTGGCCCCTTTTTCTCCCCCTTCCATATCTTGATGCCTGATCACCGTCAGGTAGGCGTGGGCCAGCATGGCCAGCGTGATGTGCCGGTACCAGCCATCCCAGCGCCGCACCTCGTACCGGTCCAGTCCCACCTGCCCCTTGGCCTCCTCAAAACATTCCTCTATGGTCCAGCGCCTCCCGTCGACTCTCACCAGTTTCTCCAAGGCCGTTCCCGACGGGCCATAGCAGACGTAGCAGGCCAGTTCCTCCGGGTTGGCCAAACTGCGGCGGGCTAGCAGCCAGTAGCCCTTGCCCGGTTCTCTCAGGGGACGTATTTCCACGGCGGCCCAGCCGTAGACCCGGGGGCCTTTGGCTCCATCGCCGGCGCTGCATCTGATCCAGCCGGCCTCGTCAACCTGCGCCGTCAACCGGTCAGCCCTCACCTGTCTGGGACCCTTGTCCGTCAAAGCCCACAGCTTCCCGTTGCGCTTGATGGCCAGCACGTGGGGAATCCCCTGACGCTCCAGCCACAGCCGCAACTTGCGGTCGCTGCCGTAGACCTCGTCCCCGGTGAACCAGGCGAAAGGCACTCCTGACTCAAGCACCCGCTCCAACATCCGCCGGACCAGTTGCCCCTTGGTCTGAAAGCCAACGCTCTCAGGCACCCTGGCCTCGCGCCGCCGGTCCCGGTCATCAGCCCACACCTGGGGCAGGTACAACTCCCGGTCCAGCAGTGTCCTGCCATTGGCCGAGGCATAGGCCAGGAATACCCCAATCTGACAGTTCCCGGTCCGCCCCGCCGTGCCGCTGTACTGGCGCTGCACCCCAGCCGATTTCTCCCCTTTCTTGATGAATCCGGTCTCGTCCACCACCAGGACCGCATCTCCGTCGCCCAGATGCCCGGCCACATACTGTTTCAGATCATGCCGGACCAGGTCCGCGTCCCAGATGTAACCCGACAGCAGGCGCTGCACACCGTAGGGAGTGGCGTCGCCCGCTTGCTCCGCCAACTGCCAGCCGTTCTTGCGTTCTACCGGGCTGAGCAACCCTTTCAGATACTCCAGGGCCCGACTGCGCGGCTCCGGCCGCTGGAACCTGCCTGCGATGCACTGGTGTACCCGCCAATGCCCTCGGCCCACCGGGCGACCTCCGCCACCTCGTCTCTCCCAACAACCATCGCCTCACCTCAACACTCCTCAATTACCTGAAATTCTACCCTCTTCTGATCTGCGACTGTAGTACTAAGAGGTCCGCCTCACGCCCAACGAGTTCACTGCCCTGTGGCGGCTGGCAGTGAACCCCGGAAGGGTGATCTCCTACGGTCAACTGGGAGAATGGGAGTGGGGAGAGTCCGCCGGCGAGCACGCCCCTGGCCCGGATCTGTGTCAAGGGCCTGCGCCGGAAGCTGGGCGAGCGGGCCAGGGACCCCACCTACATCACAACTGTCAAGGGAGTGGGATACTGGCTGAACCTGCCGCCCCACGCCGGGTGACGGCCGGGAGAAGCGGGCCGCCCGCGGGCCCGGCACCCGGGAGAGACCGGCAACCGGACACCGGTGATACAATCCCGGCAGACGCCCAGGCGCGAGGGACATGAACGAGCGGAGCGAAACCCCGGAGGCACCCCCGCAGTACTACAGCAGGAGCGACCTGCCCCAGCGGGAGGTGTTCCTGCACCGCTTCAGCCTCAGGCGCAAGACCACCCTCATCGGGCTCAGCCTGGCGGCCGCCATCTTCTTCACCCTGGCCGGGGCGGTCACTGCCAACTCAGTCTTCAACCGGCTGGAGGCCGGGCTGGAGACAGAGACCCAGGCCTCCCATGGCATGATGCCGGAGGCAGTCCGGGACGGCCGCGTCAGGTCCGCGCTGTTCGCCGCCGGGTCCACCCTTTCCCTGGCGGCCGTGCTGTTAATCATCGCCCGGGCCGGGCCCAGGATAATCGCCCTGGAGTTCTGGATCCGCCGCATGGGCGCGGGGGACCTGGCCCACGTGGTCAGGCCCACCGGCAACGACGAGATCACCGAGCTGGCTTACGACCTGGAGGTGCTCAGACGCCAGTCCATGCGGGCCCAGCAGCTCGACCTGATCCAGGAGCTGTCCGGCGAGCTGCAGGCCAAGAACGAACAACTGGAGGAAACCCTGGCCGAGCTGCACCGGACGCAGGACCAGGTCATCAGCCGCCAGAAGCTGGCCGAGATGGGAGAGCTGACCGCCGGCGTCGCCCACGAGATACGCAACCCCCTCCAGTTCGTCCTCAACTTCGCCGCCTCGTCCCAGGACCTCATGCGGGAGCTCCAGGAAAACCTGGAGGAGACGGCGGACCGGGACCCGGAGCTGACCCGCGAAATACTCACCGACCTCTCCCAGAACATGGACCGCATCCAGGAGCACGGCAAACGGGCCAACCGCATCATCTCTGACATGCTGGCCATGGGCCGGAACGCCCGGGGCCGGTATTCCAACGTCGACGTGAACGTGCTGGTCGACGACCACCTCATGCTGGCCTACCACTCGGTCCGGGGGCAGAACCCGGAGTTCAACGCCCAGATCATCAAGGAGTTCAGCCCGGACGCCGGGGAGGCCACCGTGGTGCCGGAGGACATAGGCCGGGTGGTGCTCAACCTGGTCTCCAATGCCTGCCACGCCCTGGCCCAGCGGACCCAGGCGGAGCCGGAACATGAGCCCGTACTACGGGTCGGAACCGGACGGCTGGGAGAGGGAGTCGAGATCACCGTCCGGGACAACGGCACCGGCATGCCGAAGGACGTCGCG
This sequence comes from Dehalococcoidia bacterium, assembly GCA_034422355.1. Taxonomy (GTDB): domain Bacteria; phylum Chloroflexota; class Dehalococcoidia; order Lucifugimonadales; family UBA3495; genus CATOSP01. The sequence continues at coordinate 4,870 of DAOUJS010000024.1, forward strand.
GAGAAGGTCTTCAACCCCTTCTTCACCACCAAGGCCGCCGGACAGGGCACCGGGCTGGGCCTCAGCCTGTCCAACGACATCGTCCGGGAGCACGGAGGAGTCATCCAATGCGACTCCCGGGAGGGCGAGTATGCCGAGTTTTCCGTGCTCATACCGGCGGAGCCCGCCGCACAGCCTGAGAAAACCGCAAGAGAGACCTCATGAGCAGGCACATGACCGGCCCCCCGGGAGAGGCCGCAGAGCGGGACATGATCATCTGCCGGGACGTCCACAAGTGGTACGGCAGCTTCCACGCCGTCTGCGGCATCTCCATGAGGGTCCGGCGGGGAGAGGTTGTGGTGATCATCGGCCCTTCCGGGTCCGGCAAGTCCACCTTCATCCGGACCATCAACGGGCTGGAGCGGCCCCAGAGGGGGGAGATCATCGTGGACGGCGTCCAGCTCACCGACGACCTCCGGGACATCGACTCCGTGCGGAGGAACGTCGGCATGGTCTTCCAGTCCTTCAACCTGTTCCCCAACATGACGGTGCTGCGCAACATCACCCTGGCGCCCACCAGGGTCAGAGGAATCCCGGCGGACGAGGCCGAGGAGACAGCTATGGAGCTGCTGGAACGGGTCGGCATCCCGGAGCAGGCCCCGAAGTACCCGGACCAGCTATCCTCCGGGCAGCAGCAGCGGGTCGCCATCGCCAGGGCCCTGGCCATGAGGCCCAAGGTCATGCTATTCGACGAGCCCACCTCGGCCGTCGACCCCGAGATGACCCGGGAGGTACTGGCGGTGATGCGCGAGCTGGCCGAGTCCCAAATGACCATCCTGGCCGTCACCCACGAGATGGAGTTCGCCCGGGACGTGGCCGACCGGGTGGTGATGATCGACGAGGGCCAGGTGGTCGAGGACCAGCCGCCGGAGCAGTTCTTCCGCAACATCCGTCAGGAGAGGGTGAAACGTTTCCTGTCGAAAATCCTGTAGGTGGACCCTCCGAACTGGGAAAAGAGAACGGTCCGTGGACAACCGGAACGAAATCGCCCCTAGAGACTTCTTCAGCAACGCCGCCGCACGGGAGGCCGGCTTCACAGAACATTTCTGGCAACGGGCCTACCGGCTGTACCTGGAAGAAGCGGACCGCGACCCCGACAGGTCGTTGGAAAAATTCGACCGCCCGCGCACCGTCCGGATGCGCTGGGGGCAGGGCTAAGTCGACGTGCTGGCCCGTGTGCAACCGGAGCCGCGTGAGTACAGGACAGTGCGGTTCACGGCGTTTCCGGCTGACGGAGAAGGCGGAGCGGAAGTACATCAGATAAGCCGGTGATACCATCGTGACGAGAAACGTCCCGTGCTGGGAGAAGGAGCCCTGTTGGACGAAAACGCAAGGTAGTAGCCCAGGACAGCGGGACCAAGGAGCTGGAGTTCACCCGCGAGGACGGACACCAGGGCCCGGGGAAACCCGCCTGAGACGCGACGGAGGCACAGGCACTGATATATGGAATCGAGACTGAGATCAGTACTCGAGGCTGCAGCCAGCCACTGGCTGCCAAGAACAGCCTGGATCCTGTTCGCAACATTTCTGCTGGCGACCGCGGCACTGGGGCTGACAAAGAATATCTACAGTTGGACGGGGAAAGGCCCCCTGGCGGCATAGCCTCCATAGACGTCTGGAAAACCGGAATGGTGGTAGGAACAGCAGGAACCGCAACGGCGTTTCTCGCGACCTTGTATGTCGCACAGAGGAACTACCTGAGGGGCAGGGAACACATGCCACACCTCACAATGACTCTGTCCGTGGATAGAGTGCCCGCAAGCATGACGTACGACGTCATGGCAGCATCGCTGGAGGCCTGGAACACCGGCAGCGGCCTGTGCACAGTGAATGAAGTGAACTGGATGGTGGTGGCAGTGTCCCCCTACGATGACGAGACCATGGAACAGATGGAGGAAGAATTCGAGGGCGACATCGGACGGACCCAGGAGGAGGAGTTCCCCTGGCACGAAGTCGCCCAGCGGACAGCCAGAGTTGATCTGCTCATCGAACCCGGGGAAACAGAGCAGCTGACACAGGAGTTCGTGATAAAATCAGAGGTAGGGTCCACCATCACATCGGCATATGGCACAAACAGTTCCGAGCCAACTCTCACCGATGGGTGGTACCGGAGAACGCTGCACCGGCACCCCCGAGAGGAAATGTAATGGCCGAAGGCAATGAGCGTCAGAACCTAGAAATAAAGAAGGGCAGAGGCGGAGGCCAGCCCAAGCCGAGGACCCCGTCAGGAAAACGCGAGACATGGACCCCTCCGAGGAACGGGACAACCCCTGCCGACAGGTCCAAGGACAAGTAGCGCGGTCACCGGCCGAGCCCGAGTCTGTCTGCACGAAAACTCCTCCAGACCCGCAGGAACGCCGCCAGGAACCCTAGGGCGGAGAAACCATCCATGCCCCTCTCCAGACCCCTGAAACCCGCCACTGGTGCATACTCCCTATGCCCCGGAAAGCCAGTGCGCCGGGCCGGGAACACCCCTGCTGACGCCGCACCCCCAGACCAGACGGACGGAGATGACCGCCAGAGGAGCGGGAGCGGACCGCCACAACAGCGCCGCTGAACCCGAGCGACCGCAGCAGCACGCCTCTCCTCGTCCCGCAGCACCCGTAACTGGCATACCACATCGACGTCCGCGCAGCCCCGTTCCATCAGGGCCCAAGACTCGTCCAGGTGCCAGCCCGACGGTGTCACCGCCAGCATCCCGAACCGGCCGGGCGCACTACGTTCCATCGAGGATAGACGTGCGGGATCTCTTGGAAGATGTGGAACACGTTGTCCTGGCGGAGGACCGGATCCGGGAAAGCAGAGTTGGCAACAGTTGCCAATTCAGTAGAGTTTGGTGAGTAACAGTTGATGACAGAAACGACAACAGTCCCACGAAGAAAGCGCCCCCGGCGGACGCCCTCTGCTACCTGCCAGACTCGTATCTGCGAATACGAGGGTGTGGAAAGGGCCGAAGGGGACGCCGCCCTGTCGTCCTATGCCCGCCTGTACGGACAGGTCGAGCGGAGGCTGTTCGTCCAGATGTCAAAGGGACAGAACGCATCGTCGCTAAAAGGTGCCTACTTGGAGCAGTACGAAATACCCGCCAGGTTTTTCAATTCCATCAGGGTCTCGCTGGAAGGAAAGGTGGACTCCGTCAGGGAACAGCAGAAGCTCCGGGTTGACAGCCTGCTGCGGAGGATAGCCCAAGCGGAGCGGCAGATAGCGGATGCTGCCGGGGGCGAGCTATGGGGCCAGGTTCACCAGAAACGGAGACGGCTGGCCAACCTGAAGCACCGGCTGGCCTCGCTGGAAGCGGACATCTCAGCAAGGCGGATCAGGCTGTGCTTCGGCTCCAAGAAGCTCTGGAGAAAGCAGCACCACCTGAAGGCCAACGGCTACTCAAGTCATGAGGAATGGCTCCAGGACTGGAAGAACGCCCGCAGCTCTGAGTTCTTCCTGATGGGCAGCCGGGACGAGACCGCAGGCTGCCAGCTCTGCGTCGCGACAGTGGCCGGCGACGGCACCCTCACCCTGAGGCTCCGGATACCGGACGGACTGGCAGGGAAATACGGCAAGTACCTCATCATTAGGGACGTCCAGTTCGCCTATGGCCACGACCAGATCCTGGCGGCTCTCCAGAACAATGCCGATTATGCTCAGCGTAGGCGTCTTCACGGTGAGAAGGACGCCCGGGCTTCCAGCCTGGGACAGGCCATCAGCTACCGCTTCAAGCGGGACCAGAAAGGGTGGCGGGTCTTCGCCACCACCCGGATGATTGACACGCACGTGGTCACGGACAAAAGAAAGGGCGCAATCGGCGTCGACCTGAACTCGGACCACCTGGCGGTCTGCGAGACCGATTCCTCCGGCAATTACCTCCACGCCTTCAGTGTGCCCCTGGTCACCTACGGCAAGAACAGTCACCAAGCGGAAGCCCTCATCGGCAACGCCGTAGGCCGGGTGGTCAGCTACGCCCGGGACGCAGGCAAACCCATCGTCATCGAGAGGCTGGACTTCCGGCAGAAGAGGGACGCCCTGGAGGGCGAGTCCACAAAGTGTGCCAGGATGCTGTCCAGCTTCGCATACGGAAAGACCAAAGCCTATTTTCTCTCCCGGGCCACCGGCAGGGAGTGCAGGTATTCCAGGTCAACCCGGCCTTCAGTTCGGTCATCGGCCGGGTCAAGTTCATGGAACGTTACGGGCTCAGTGTCCACCAGGCAGCAACCTTGGTACTGGCCCGGCGTTTGCTCGGCTGCTCCGAGCGCATCCCCCGCCGGAGGGAATGCCCCGACGGCAGAGGCGGACATGTCACCTTCACCGTACCCGTGAGGAAGCACGTGTGGACGTACTGGGGAGCCATCTCGAAGCAGCTGACACCGGCGCTTGCAGCGCAGCACCGGCTGGGAAGACGGAAACGTCAACCCAATCCGGTTCAGGCTGGCCCGCGGGGTGAACCCGCGGGTGGGGCTTGAGCTGAGACCAGTTCGGTGCTCCCGGGCGGGATTCCCGGGCGGAGCTGCCCTGAACCGTTGGGGCGGCGGCAAAGCAGGGGCTTTGGCCCCAGCCGAGCCTTCAGGAAAGGACGACGGCAGTCATGCGACTAAAGTCAACCTTTGTTACAACGGTGACGATACAGGCACCATCCTTTGGAATAAGCTCTTCCATTTCTTCGGCTCCCACCGGGAGGATTTCCTGAGCCTGTACCATCAGCGTTCCAATGTCGAGACCACGGTGTCGATGATCAAGACCCGGTTCCAGGAACACGTCCGCTCCCGCCACCCGGTGGGGCAGGTCAACGAGGTGCTGGCCAAGATTCTCTGCCACAACATTTGCCAGGTTAATCGCATGGCCCACGAGTGGGACGTCCCATGCGGAGAAGGGGAATAGGGTAAGGTGTCTTGTCAGCAGCGTACATCCCACCCCGCGTTATGGAATGGCATGGATTGTCAGGTTCGCATTCACCCATTCGATGTCACGGTTCGGCAGTAGGTCACTGTCCAATACCACCGCACCTACGTAAGCTCCGTTCCTGGCCCGTACGAAATTCTGATGCTCATCCTTGATCACACCGAGAATTGGTTGAGCAGATTCGCATGGACGGGCATCTCCATGCCCCCTTGCCTGCTCAACCTGGAGAGGAACCCTAGCAAGTGCCTCATCCATCGCTGACAAGGGGGTTCCTCGATGCACAACCGCGATATTCATAACCATCCCCACCCGGACCAGCCACTCGTTGACCGCGTCCTGGAGATGATGGACGATGACATAAACCAACAGGATATAGTGGAATACATTATCCGGAGCGGAGTGCAACCGCAGGCGGCTATTGCGTTCTATGACCACGTGAAAGCTATCGATGGTAAAAGGAACCGCAAAGCCGGGCTCTATTGGTTCGTTGCAGGAGCATTGATATACTTCATTGGCTATGGCCTATTCTGGATATTGCGAGAGCCAGTCACTCTGTATTTCATCATTATGGTTTTCGGAAACCTCCCTGCGTGGCTTGGCATTCGTATCGTGCTATGGCATCCCGGCAATCCCTTCGCGTTCTTGATGCATATACTACTCTTTGCGTTGATAATAATAGCCGGAGTAAAAGCTGCCATCGATATTGGCGGATCCCTTGCTTGACCATTGCAATGGGGCATTGCATGAAAACATCGATTTGATTCAAAACTCCCTAATTTTGAGGCGTTTTGATGCAACGCCTCTCCAACCTGGCGAGGCAGAAAGGCACTCCCGGCGTGAGGAAGAGGCGGCGGGGCCTGCGGAAGCCAGAAGGCAGCTTCGCTACAAGACCGTTTGGTACGGCGGCAAGCTGATAGAGGCGAACCCGTTCTACCCGTCGTCCAAGCTGTGCTCAGTCTGCGGAGAAATTGGCAACCCGGGCTGGCCGGAGGACTGGACCTGTCAGCACTGCCTGACCCGGCAGCAGAGGGACGGCAGTGCCTCTGTCAACCTGGCTCATTATCCCGAGAGCAGTTGGGCCCAGTTGGGGCCCATTGGCGGCATGGAGCCTGCATCAGACCCCCGTGAGGGGGCGGCGGAGCTGAGAAGCGCGAAGCCCGGCCGGAGTCCCGAGGGAGGAGCGTCACCGGCCGGAGCAATCCCAGCATTGCCGGTCTAACCGGTAAGGGATACGGAATAGGTTGTTACCAAAATCAACCTTTATTGGAACGGGTCGCCGACGACTTCATCCACGACCTCCAACAGAATGCCATTGTAATAACGAGGAATTCAAATGAGCGGAGGTCCCATGAGCGAAGAAGCGAAGAAACGAAGAAACCGCAGGCTGATCGGCTTTATACTGGCTTGTGCCGGATTGGTTATTGCTTGCTCGGTCCTGGGCCTGGTGGCTATTGGTCTTCTCTCCGTGAATACTGTGACTGCCACCAGCGATTGCAGCCTCACCTGTGTGGACCAGAACGGGAACGGAATCATAGATAAAGCCGAGCTCATAAATGTGATCAACGCTTATCTCTTTCGTGAACCGATACCCCCTCCTGCTCCCAGCCCAGCGCCGGCGCCCTCCGACCCGGATGCAATCCTCGCCCAGTTGAAGGCAAACGCTGCTGAGTTCGAGTATGCCATCGGCAAGCACGGCGGCAACCTGACCTACACGACCATCGGCGGTCCCCTCACCTTCAACCTGGCTATCGCCACCGACTCCTCGTCGTCCGAGGTCCTGGGTTATCTTTTCGAGGGCCTCACCCAAACCTCCT